>CAJUHZ010000037.1 GCA_910585945.1 uncultured Bilophila sp. | reverse complement strand
TCAAGGGATGCCAACTTAGAAATAATGCGCGAAACTTTTGCAATTAGACACTAGGTACGACGCATGGTAAGCACCGCGAACGGCATTCTACTCATTGTGGGCAAGCTGGGCCTCAATGATGTCGCCGTCAAAGCCCCATTCCAGTTTCTTTTCATTCAGGATAGTGGAGAACATGGCGCGGAAACCGTGGATGGTCATTTCCTCCTTGCTGAAACCCATTCGGCGGATACCGTTCAAAAGCGCCATATCCGAAATACATTGCGAAGCTGAATGTCGTCCCGGAAAGCACAGTTCATCAGCGCCTGTCAGCAGACGCAACTCGCGGAACAACCTGACAGCCTGAGTGGGCAATGACACGGCATGGGAAATGCGCGTTTTCATGCCGCCGTCTTTAACGTTTTCCTGTCTGGCGGCTGGCACAATCCAGAGCGCATTGTCGAGATCAATCTCAGACCACCTGCTGCCACGAAGCTCGGCGCTCCGCAAGGCCAGATAGGGCAGTATCTTGAGCGCATAACCGACAACGGCTCCGCCCTGGTATTCGTCTATGCAGCGCAGGAGATGGCCGACAGCGGCGGGATCGGTGATGGTGGCGTAATGCTTTGTCTGGATTGGCTTGAGGACTTCCTTGAGGCCGTCAGCCGGGTTGAAAACGATATAGCCGCAGGTACGGGCAAAACGGCATATCTGCCCGGCGGTTTCGGCCAGTTTATGCGCCGTTACCGAATGCCCCGCGGCTTCCACCGGCCTGATTGCCCCCAGAATATCGGTTGGCACCAGCTTGCTGATGGGCTTTTCACCAATCCGCTCATTGAGCAGGGAAATGAGCCATTGCTTTTTCTTGATATTGGCCGCCGCGTAGGAATCCTGCTTGGTGGCGAACCATTCCTGAGCGACAACGGCGAAGGTCAGCGCCTGTTCACGCGCCGCCGCTTCGGCTTCTTCCTTGGCGGCCTTTTTCTGAGCGCCGGGATCAATGTCGTTGGCAAGCAGTTCCTTGGCCTTGTCGCGCTTGCGGCGCGCGTCTTTCAGGGAGACGGCGGGATACGCGCCAAAGCTGAGCGTCTTTCTTTTTCCGGCATAGCGGTAATCCATCCGCCACAATTTTCCACCGGAAGCGGAGAGGTAGAGGTACAAGCCTTCAGAGTCGGCCAGTTTTGCCGGAGTACCGTCGGACTTCAAATTCCTGAGCATGGTGTCGGTCAGTGGCATGGCTAAAATCCTTTGCTGGCAAGGGGTTGCAGGGTGACGGTATTTTTCGGGCCTCGTTTCCTCCATGTCGGCTCATACCGCTGCAAATACCGTCATTTTTGCTGGTTCTCCCCGTTTCCCACGACACCTCGCTGGACATACCATTGCCCAAAAAGCCAAGTCCCGCAAGGCTTTTTGAACCTTGCGGGACTTGATTGGATTCTTACTTGGTGCCGAAGGGGAGAGGTAGTCCTTCGGACCCACTCTCTGACTAATTACATAGAAACACTAGATAAATATTTTGCTGCGGTGCCGCTTTGGACCCCTGTTTGGACCCCTTTGACCCCGCCGCGCAATGTCAGCTTATGAATAAGAAAAGCATTGACCAAAGTCAATCCGACTCCTGGTGCTTGGCTGCTCATCCTCTAATTGAGCGCATGAGTTCGGGTCTTGAAATGATAAGAGTTCGAGTCTCATTTTGACTTGAACTTGTATTTAAAATTGTAAAGTAATCAGCAACTTAGGTGTTATATAAGGCAAAAACTATCACTTTGAGCTAGTGACCTTATCAAGATCAACGAGGCCTTTGGAGTGTGTGCGCCAGCGCGCTCGCACTAAAGACTCAAAGCTGAAACCAGAGCCTAATGTTAAATTATCTGCATGATCTGCGACGATTATTTGAGGGGTTATTCCCGTTTCTTTGGTAGTTTCTTCACAAAAATTGACCAGTTGTGTATACATATTTTGCACAGATTGTAAGTCATGGTCCACAAGTACCGCTTCACTCTCTAAGCTTTTTTCAGAAAGTTCATACGCGTTAAAAGCATCGCCATAATCTGTCCGAGGAAAATAAACTTGGCTAGGTTGATCAAGAAGAAGAATTGTAGGAATTCGACAGCGCTCTTTCAAAGAACAAAAATATTTTAGGAGTGATAGGAATAACGTAAGATGGCTAGAGAGCCAGTTGGCACCGCTTCCCATTGAGCGAAGCAGTACTCGCATTCCGTCTTCCGTTTCGTGCCAAAGATCAAAAGTGTCTAATGAAAAGTGCAAATTTAACGGCTTATAGAATTCTTCAAAATCAAAATTGACACCAATAGAGTCCATTGTAGTTTTAATAAACTCTTCAGCTTCCTTTTTTTTCTCATATAAGTTAAATTTTTCATGAAGGGTTTTCTTAATAGATTTTATTTCAGCATTAATTTGAACTAGTTCTTCATTAATACGCTTGCGTTCATTGTCGACAGCATTCTCAAGTAAAATTTCAATTCGTGTCTTAATTTTTAAAGATACTTCATATTGAGTCTTAAGTTTGGCAATGTCCTCAGTATCTTTATCGATTTTCTTTATTGAATCTTCTGTAGATTTTATTTTTTCTTTTATTCCATTGATTTCTTTTATTATTTCATTTTTTCTTTCTTCTAATGAATCTCGCATGTAGTGGGATTGTTTCAATTTTGTATTAAGCCAATCGATTGCATCAGATAGTTTGTTTGCAGATTCTAAAATATTTGGATTTTGGCTATTACAAAATGGACATTTATTTTCTTCAATTTTAAGTGACTCAGGGAGAGCTTTAAGGTGCTCTGGATGATAGATATCCTGTGTCAACTTTATAGATGATCTTATATCTGAAAGTTTGTTTTGAGACCTCCTCAAGGATGCAACTTGAGATGCAAGAACTCTTTCTTCGGCGGCTCTTAGTTTTTTATATTCTTCAGATTCACTGTTCGTTTGAACAGGTGTAATAAGTAGGCGCTCTAATGCTATGTGTGGATTAGACGTTATTGCATGTATATTCCCTATTTTTAATTCGCTACCACTTGCCGCTCGATATTGTCGCAGCAGATCTTTAAGCTCATTTTCAAATTTTTCCTCTTGCTCAGTGATTTTTTTAATGGATAATAGCAATGCTCTATGTTTTGCGTTCAGCTCATTTTCTCTCTGTTTGAGACTGTAGTACTCTGGTGTGACAAAACCGGCAAAATACTTAAAATGTTCTATTGCCTGATCTTTCTTTTCCTTCTCTTCAAACCTATAAAAAAGAGCAAATTTATTAGCTATTAAGTTTTGCTGCTGAAGGATAAAAGAGGAGAAGCTTCGCACTGACGGTGAGGGGAGTTTTGTTTGGTTAGTTCGAAAGCTTCTTAATTCATTATTTTCTTCAGTAGTTGTAAGAGTTAAGCCAAAATAGCGGCCTAAATTTTTTCTAAAAATGTTGATTGGAAGAAAACCAGAATCTTCAAAAGAATCTTCTGTAATATCTTCAAGAAGTTCAAATTTTGAATCTAAGTCTTCTTTCAAGAAGGCTTTTTTCAGATCTTTACCGCGTGCAAGTAACAGACTGCTTCTCTCTAAATTGATAACAACAAAATATAAACTGCCGTATTCAGCTGTAACTCCATGCTTGGGAGGAGTAAAAATTGAACTGCCAAGACAGTAGTCAAAGATATCCAATATGGCACTTTTGCCTGTGGATGACTTTCCTGTGACAACATTGACACCCTCAGTAAAACTTACTCCATGTGTATTACCATAGATATCGATAATGCCAATATGCCGAACATACGCTTTCATATTTCTTTTACTCCAAGAATGCCATAGCATGTTGGTATGTCATATTGAGCAAAAAGAAGGCCCAGTTTTTTTGCAGCTATCAGAGCATCTTTTTGGCACAATTTTTTATTAGCAATCTTTGAGTTTTTTACAGAAATTGATAAGTTGTCATTGAGGACTAGCATACCGCTTGTTATCGCATATTGAAGTGAATCATTAGTAAGTGATTTATAACTTTTGATTCTCTCCTCAAGGCCAAAGACTCGTTCTTCGGTTTTTCTCTCAGAAAAAACTGAATATATTGTACTCCTCGATCCAGCTTGAGAATTTTTTATAGCTAACTGAGATGGATGATATAGTGTTAGTGGGAGGACTAGATAGGAAAGTAAGATGTTCTTCTCTTTCTGCGGAATATTTGAATAGAATTCCACAAACAGAGGAGAAAATATAAATGGATTATTATAAATTATACTAATATTTTTTATGCTATCCATTATTTCCCTTCAATTTCCACTGCATTGCTAATTCTTCATCGTCCATCTGAATGTGGAGCATTCCATTTTTAAAATTAATCGGTGTACTTTGATATCCATCGAATACAGGTGCTGGCTCAAGAATTCTCTCATTGTAAAAGTCTTGAGAGGATGATATCACATCTTTAGTACATTTTGCACAGGCAATTCGGTAGTTATTGTCAAATGAATCTCGTAATTCTTGAGAAAAATTATCTAGCCGATGCGGAGGGCTTTCATATTTTTTAAGTTCTTGCTCAATAATTTTTTGAGTCTCCAGGTAATGTCTTATTGCTGGTTCGATCTCACTGTGATGCTCTATCTCTTCTATTTTTTTTACGAATAACAGTGGCTTACAATTTTTTATTTCATCTGTTGAAAAATTTTTGTCCTTTAGCCGTGGAAAAATAAGAGTTCCATGCCCATAAACGTCATTAAGTTCACGTACTTTTTTACTAAAATCTTGATAGTTGATAACCCATTGACTTTGGTCTGAGTTTTTTGCTTGGGCAATAAATCCAAGCAAGGAATCCATACAGTCGTCAGTTTTATTGCGCAAAGTCCATTTTAAATATTTCCCTTTTATCCGAGAATAAAGTTTGGGTAAATCTGGCGAATTAGACGCTATGAAAAATTTTCCCAGTATATTATTCAACTTACCCTTATTAACAGCAGAAAGTATCTCTCTTTGGTATTTTAATATTTTTGGTATCTTAATATTGTCATCTTGGTCTTTGTAGTGACGTTCTTTACGTGATTTATTGATTTTGAGAAGAATTTCCTTCTTTTCTGGAGTGGTAAGTTCATTCCAACTTGATAATGGTGAACTTTGATCAATAGATTGCGTCGTGTGAAGTACAAGTACTGAATATTTGTCAGCATCAAAGCTAGGGCTCATCCAATTGTAGATGGTCTTCCAGAAATTCTCATGACCAGCTGTGAGGTTTCCTGTATAATTTTTAACCTCGACCTGCTCATTTTCTGAAGTTACATCACCGTAATGCTCAATAAAAATAGATTCACCTTCATCCATCAAGAAGCATTTTTCAAGAGCGACACAAAGCTGATAAACAACTGCTTTTGTTGATGGAAGTGAAGAGTTTGCGGAGTTTTGCATATGCCCGCCATATTTTTAATATCGTACTGTAACAAAGAAATAGATTAGTTGATTATAAGCGATCTGCCTGCTTACCCCCATATTCTCTTGCCAGGGACGACACCTTCGCTCCGTTTGCAAGTTTGACGCGGAGTTCGCCTACCTGATCATCCGATAAGCTCGGTTTCCTACCGACATTCTTATACTTGCCGGTTCTTTTGGCGATGACGATCCCCTCCCGTTGCCGTTCCAGAATCAGCGCTCGTTCAAACTGAGCGACTGCGGCGATAATGTGTAGTTGAAGCTCTTGGAAGACATCGCTTTTTCCTACCGCGCCGTTGCCCATGAATTCAAGCTTTTCCTTGTGGAATATGACCGTAACTCCCTTTTCTTTCAGGGTAGTGATGATGGAAAGCAAGTCTTGGAGGTTCCGGGTTAGCCGGTCAATGGAGTGAACGTGGGGCACGTCGCCGTCTCGAACATAGTCCAGGCAGATTTGCAGTGCCGGTCTGGAAGCATCCTTGCCAGAAGCGTGTTCTTCAAAAACTTTATCCAGGTGAACGCCGTCCAGTTATCGGCGGTGTTCTGGGCATTGATGTTTTCATGAGCATAATCGCTCCTGTGGGGTTCTGTCAAAAAAATTGTTTGGAGATTTGTGGAAACTATCCACGGACGCGGACAAGGGCTTTTATTTGACACGGTTTGGTGGGGTTGGTTATCTGGGGTAAACTTTGATAGTAAGCAGCCCCGGAGCGTATGACCGCTCCGGGGTGTTCATCATGAAGCTGACGCTTCAGAGGCTTCCGTATCGTCTTGTGACTCTATGGCCTTCTGTCCCTCTTCGGTCTCATCCGAAGCATCACCTTCCGATTCACCGTCCAGCATAGCCGCCGCAACTCCCGCGCCGAGGGCTGTCGCCAATCCGCCAAGCACAAACCACAATAACCTGCTCATATCTTTTCTCCTTTCGTTTAAGGTTTCTCAGCCCTGGATTCTACTGCCGCAACGAGTGCAGCGGTATTTCATACGGATCTTCACATCGATCCGTTCGCCTACGGCGTTGCCGGTAGCGCTTCCGGCCAGGAAGCCGAGCAAGGTTCCGGTCAAGGCTCCGATGCCTGCCCCGGCTGCTGTGCCGAGTATGGGAATGCAGGAGCCGATGGCGGCCCCCGCTGTTGCGCCGGAACTGAGCCCGGCATAGGCGCTGCCTGCTCCGATTGTTCCTCCGACAAGGGTTCCGGCTTTTTCCGCGATTCTGTCTCTGACTACAAATTTATTTGTGTTGCAGCGTGGGCAGGCTGGTACGAGTTCTTTCACGAATATCTCCTTAAATGATGAAAAGAACAGCGCCAAGCTGGAGGGCTTGCCGCTTCGAGTTGTATTTGTGGACGAAAATCAGTTTGCCGGATGAGTGGAGATGAGAGCGCGTTGCAGCATCCCGAACATGGAAGGAGCGAGTTCGGTGATGCTGTTGATAACACTGCTGGTATTGGGCAGAAGGGACAAAATGGATGTGTTTACGATGCCTATTCCGTAGACTTCAAGGCCCAACTTCACGGCCTCGGTGATGGTGGTTTTGGCAAGCTGAGAATCGTCCGGGCACCCATCGGTGATGACGAGAATCATTTTGCGGGATTCCGGCATGGGATAAAGCTGTTGCATGGTCCACCACAAGGCGGCATCCAGTGGGGTACTCCCGACTCCCGACATGGCGAACCGGGTGTGCATCTTCTCTCCGTGCCGCAGGATAGGCGTAACCGTTTGCCAGTGCGCTTGCTGAGAAGCGTCATACACCCCTCGTTCTCCCGGAAACGTAGTGACGCCGACGCTGATGCCCGTGATGCTCTGCAATGCCGACGCCACGGCGAAACACGCTTGGCTTGCGAGCAGCATATCCTACCGTCCATAGAACCTGAGCTGTCGATCAGGATATGAACGGCTGCGTTCACTCCAACTTTTTCGCCTTTGCGGAGAAAGACTTTGGTGTTTCCTGTTGTCAGACTATGCAGTTTGTGAGTGTTGAGCGCACCCACATACCCGCTATGATTCCTGACGGAACGTATACTTTGCATCAAGGCTTGCAGCCTGGTCCGCAAGGCCGTGGTGCTCTGACGGGATTTTTCCAACTCGGTTTGTGTCAGCGGCCCCGTCAGTTTACGGGTTATCACAGCTACCTGAAGGCGCTCTCCAGGCTGGTTGCAAGCGCTGGTGACAACATTTTTGAGCTGCTCTCCCATATCGCCGGGGAACATGCTGTCGTCAGCGCTTGCGGAAAGGATGTTTTGCAGGCTTTGCAGAGCGTTCGCCGGGTCCGTTTGGGCATCTGACTGCTCGGATGGGGCCGGTGATGTTTCTTGTGATGCGTCGGAGACTGCCTCTCCTGTTGGACTTGGTTGTTGCATCTGTTGCTGTTCTATACGTTGCGCGTACTTGCGGATGATATTTGCGATTTCACAGGCAAAACCCAATGTTTCCAGAGTACCGGCACAATTTTTGGGAATCAGCCGGAGAACCGGTTCCAGCTCATGGGTTAGACCGGGATAGTGGATTTCCACTGAAGCCTTCAGACAATCCCTCTCTTTACCCAGTTCCTTCACGTCCCAGGAACGAATGGTGATGAGCAGCCACTTCAGAATGAACATGGCCGGATCAGAAGCGTGTTCCTTGTGCTTCTTGGATTTTGGAAAGATGAAGTTCCTGATGAGCCATTGAAAGTTCTCACGGCAGCCAGGGTAGACGGCTGAGAGAACATTTTCAACGCGCCAGTCTTCAATGGTGTTCCCGATAAACTTTTCCAACGGAATCAGATTGGCTGCTCTCAAGGCGTCAAAGTCGGTGTCGCGGATGTGCGCGGATTCATGGTCAATCAGACCCCGTACCAAATTGAGGAAGGTGTCATCGCAGTCCAGAGGCAGGCTGGGCAACTGAATGATATTGCCGTTGGTGAACGCCTTATCGCCGCCAATGCGGACCTGCACCCCATACTTGCGGCCAAGAATGGACGCAAGCAAGGGGAGAGATTTGATAATGTGTTTTGGATCATACATTACTCCAAAATAAAAGACCTCCGAGTTTGCCTCGAAGGTCTTTTGCATAACTGTTTTTTTACGGTTATCGTTCTGCTACACAACTTTGCAGATCGCGAACTATTGTTTGAAATCGTCCTTCTTTTTCTTCAAGCCAGGAAGTATCCTGTTGTACAGCCATTTCGGGTCAGCGTGCAGGATGTAGCCATTGATATCTAGAAAGACATGACAGACCGCAAAGGCTGTTCTCTTATTGCCATCAACAAACGGATGGTTGATGAGCAGGCTTTCCATAAGTGCGGCAGCCTCTTCAATGATGTCATTGTAATATCCGCTTTGCGGTCGGAACAACGCTGCTTCGATTGCTCCAAGGTCACGGACCCCTTCAGAACCGCCGTATGTTTCTATGGACAAAGCGTGAATTGCCAGAACTTCATGCAGGGTCGGGTAATCCCTCATTTCGCCAATTCTCTGTACAAGCTGTTGTATGTCGCCATACTGTTTCTGAACGAATCCAGAACATGCCTGCGAGGAGTATTGCTGGTTTTGCGCTCAATATACTCGCGCAAGGCTTCATCCACCAACGCTTGTATCTGGCTGCCTTCATCGGCGGCAAGGCGTTTCAGGGTTGCCAGCACAACCGGGTCGGCCTGGGTGGCAAACTTGACCTTTGCTGTTTTTTCTATTTGAGCCTGTTGCATAGGAATCTCCTGTATTCAGATGATGGCAGTCTTTCATGAAATGTCAAGATATATCTTGATAACTATCGTGAAGAAAGCCCTCTGAGCATTGCGGCTCAAAGGGCTCCCGGGTTTATACGTTGGGCCGCTACCATAACCCGCAGCTCTCAATCACCGGCGGTAAGGCCGCGTTATCAAATAAAGGTTCCTCCTGTTCGGTTTCTGCCGATTCAGCCGCGCTTTCCGCCTCCGCCTGCACGGCGCATTCGGCCAGGAACAAGGACTCCAGAACCTTGCGCGGGTTCTTTCGTCCTTCCAAAATCATTTGACCGTGTTCCAGCAGGGCTTGCGGGTTTTGCAAAAGTGAAACCAGACCTTGCAGCATGATCAGGATACTGCCTTGAATCGCGCCACGCTTGGGAATGCTGCGAAAAGCCGTATCCAGCAGTTCCGCAACCGGCGCGACTCGTGGCTCCACAAAGGTCAGGCCCATGAGCTTGTCATAGATGGATTTAAGAGGTGACAACGCCTTGCGGGTGATTTCGGTTTTTCCGGCATAACAGCGGTGCCAGGCTTCGCCGGCCGCCTTGGCGACTTCATCAAAGAGCGTCGTGCCGAGCGTATCCACATCGTGCTGGAGATCGTCTTTCAGCGCGCCTGCGGCGGTATCCGGACTTTGTACTTTGAACATCTGCCAGCGGAAGTCCATACGTGAACGAACGTATTCTTCACTGACTATTGAATTGGCAATGATGTTACCCCATTGCGGATGCTTGGCAATCCAGTCCTGTACGGACTGCTCATAGCGTTGCAGAAAGGTTTCCTTGGACGCGTTGAATTCATCGCGGATCGCCGCAAGTTCAATACCAATGGCATCCATCCGCGTCTCGGGCACAGCCCATCCACTCAGAAAACGAATGCCGTTGCGTTCAAGCATATTGACCGCACGGGCTTTCAAAGTGCCGAATGTCCGCAAATCTTCGGGATTGCAGATGCGCTTACTGCCGAGTGAGGCCAGGTCTTCGGGTGGGAGTTCCGCTCCCCCCAGGTCAAGCGGAACCAGCTTTTTTCGGGCTGTCCAGATGTGAATATCGAGATTGACCACAACAAGATGGTCAAGAACTGTGATGGTTGTAGCTTGGGTCATTGGAAACTCCTTATGGGAATCTGCTCTCGCGCAGAAGTACCTCGTACCCCTTCTTCAACTTTTCGATGGTACGTTTTTGCATTTCCAGCACGGAACTGTTTCCGGCACATTGATTGATGGAAATGACTTTTTGTCGTCCTCTGGTTCCCCACTTGCTCCAATGGATATTCAGCCCTTCTTTAAAAGCGTGAGCTATCCATATTTTCTCACCAGAAGGCGTGTTTCGACGCAAGGTAAGTTTTGGGCATGTGGAACAGTGAACAAGACTGGAGGGGTTGACGTGGGATAATTTACTGGCAAGGAAATCAGCCGTGGCCTTGATGGTGTTAAAGGGAGCCGTGGTATCTTGGAGAACTTCAGCAGCCGGACTCCCTATCACTCCCCCAAGCTGGAATCTTTTTTCTTTTGGATAGGAAAAATGCGCTGCACCAGTTCATGCAACATGGCTCGCGTTTCTTTGCAGGCTCTGAATCCCAAGGCCCTGTCGAGCGCGTAGGCCACCGGCTGGATACCCTGATTCGCCAAAGGCTGATACCGGATGGTCAACTCTGCCCAACGCAGCAAGGAACGGGTGCTGAAGGTGATTTCAATGCTGCCGCTGCTGTAGCTGTTGCCGGATTCTCCCATGAACAGATGACGGACCTCATTGGCGTATTCCACCATCTTTTTGCGAACACCATCCGGGAGTTGCGGAGCTGTTTTTTCCAGCAATAATTCTTCGGCTTCCAGCTTGGGATAGGTCACTTCGCAAAGCACAAAGCGATCCATGAGCGCAAGGTTCTGACGCAACACGCCTTGATACAGGCCAGTTTCATCGCTGCCGCCGTTGCTGTTGGCCGTGGCCGCGAACCGGAACATGGGGTGCGGTACGACAAGCTCGCCGCCGTTTTCCGGGATGCACAAGGGCTGACCGTCAAGAATGCCGTTTAACCCTGCGGCTGTGGATGGTTCGAGTAAGTCTATCTCGTTAATGAGGGCTAAGCCGCCGAACTTCATCGCCAAAGCCAGCGGGCCGTATTCAAACGCCATGTTCCCTTGGCGTACAACGTGATGGCCGACGAGTTCCGGAAACTCCAATCGGCTGTGGCCGGTGACTTCAAATACCGGGTAATTGAGCTTGGCCGCGAGTTGTTTGATGACGGATGTCTTGCCACAGCCGGTCGGCCCGTACACATAGAGCGGATCAGATGCGTCAATGAACCAGACCACGATGTCCCGGCTCTGCTCGTGAAAGATGTAATTGGGATCAACAGTCGGAGTGAACAGCGACGGGGCCGCGTAGCCCTTGACCTGTTTACCCGAAGGCGTGCCGCTGAAGACAGTCCCGGCGTCGAAGGCTGCGAGTTGAAGAGATCGCAGAATGGCGATGGTGTTTTCCATTTTTCCTCCAAAATGAAAACGGCACATCCAAAAGGACGTGCCGTTACATGAGATTCTTTGCTTATTAAGCTTAACTGTCTATACCGACTTGTTCCAGAAATTCGGTAAGCGAAACAATATGCAACTCTGGGTATATGTCACGCAGTTCCAAGAGGTGTTTATCTCCTGAAACCAGAAAAACCGCACTTGAGGCTTGGGCAAGATGAATGAAAACAGCATCATCCTTGTCGCGCAGCAACTCCACAGCATCATGGAAGGTGTTTATTGCCACAGTTTCGGCCCACGGAAGTATATCCGCGAGCAAGTTTTCAATATCCTCCTGCTCAAGCTTGAACTTGGGGTATCCAAGCACACGGATCAACTCGGTTACGGTTTCCCGGCAGACGATGGGAACAATGTCTCCGCGTTGCCATGCAGCGCGTAACTGTCCGGCTTTTCCGTGTGAGAAGATGAGCGCGGACACCAGGCAGTTGGTGTCCAGCACGACCCGAACAGGCGTCATGCCTGTATCCCCCGGCTCCAGGTGACGGCATCCTCCACATCCTGTTCCGTGATGCCGAGTGCCGCCAGCTTTTTCCTCACGGAGTCAGCGGGTTGCACCTGCATGGGGGTGAGAATGATGCGTCCGTTTTCAAGCGCGACATCCACATATTCCGGTTTGCCGACTTGCTGCATAACAGCCTTTGGGAGTGTGAGCTGGTTCTTTGTGGTAATTTTAGCGAGCATAGGCTCTCCTTTTGGAATGAAAAACAAGGATTCCTTGTTTTAGGAATATCTTGTTTTTGGGAATTGTCAAGATTCACGCGAGCATACCAACAGCCGAAATAAACGGTATGGGAGTTGTGAATTCTTTGACCATTTTGCCCGAAGGCGTGCCGCTAACCACGGTCCCGGCGTCGAAATCGGTAATCGTGAGGTTTCGAGAATATCTGTGGGGCTTGCCATGTATTTCCTCCTACTTGAGAGCGAACTTGACACTCCATGTTGTATGTTATAACTTTTATGCACAACAAAAGAGGTGCATATGCGAGAATCAACCTTTACCATCCGGGTGGACGACCATTTAAAAGAAGCCTTTACAGAGGCCGCCAGGGTCAGCGACAGAACTGGAGCCCAGCTCATTCGGGACTTTATGCGTGAGTATGTTCAGACGGCCAGAGAAAAGGCTGAATACGAGGAATGGTTCAAAGCCAAGGTGGAAGCAGGACTCAAAGCCATCCAGGAAGGCAGAATTCTTTCCAACGATGAGGTGCACGAACGCTCCAGACTCCGGCGCGAACGCCTGCTTGCAGCCTATGGAGTGCGCTCTTGATGAACCTCGTCTGGTCTGAACCTGCCGAAGAAGATCTGGACGCAATTGTGGAATACATTGCCCAAGACAACCTTCAGGCCGCTTTGGATATGGACAGTCTGTTACGGGATACTGCTGACAGACTGATACTGTTCCCGGAAAAAGGAAAACCCGGACGAATTCCGGGCACCAGAGAACTCATTGTTCACAAGAACTACATCTTGGTTTATGTCACCACTCCTGAAACCGTTCAAATTGTGACAGTGCTGCATTCTGCACGACAATGGCCGCCAACGGAGCACTCGAATCAGTAGACAGTCCCCGCCTCTTGCCTCTTACCGCCGCAAATCAATGCCGCAGAAGCTGAAGTTCTCCAATACGCACGGCCAGCTAATTCGCCGTCAGAATCTCTTTTGCTGCAAGGACGGCGTTGCTGGTTAGTTGCCGTTGCCACACATGGAAGCGTGGCGACCATTTGAAACCGCGCTTTTTGAGCAGGCCGCGAAGCACTTCATCGGGTTTATCGGCAAAAATGATTTGCAGACGATTCGCTTTGGCATTGGCAATCACTTCGCCGCCGTCAAACGTCCAGCCTTGAAAGGGATTTTCAGCACGGCGTTCAAGTTCGGCAATGCGTTGCTTCACCCGCTTGATTTCCGCGAGGTTGTAGGAAAGGCGATAGGTCGGAATGAATCCCAAGTCCGCATATCTTTCCAAAGCGCGCCGCATTTCATCGGTAAGGCCGGGGCAGCCATCAAGCGTTTTGTGCTTGTGATAGTAGGCGTTGACGGCCTTCATGTCCGCATGACTCTGTTCCAGAGAGGCAAGTTTTCTTTTCAGCTTCACAAGAGCAGCCGGATCGTCAGAACGTATGCTGCCTGTCCCTGTGGCGGTTATTTTAGCCAAGAGAGCTTTGATCCTCTCATAGTCCCGCATGTGCTTGTCCCGTGCGGCGTTCTGCTTCTCTTTTTTACGGATGGGAAAATTACTCGGACCCGCTACCATCACCGACGGGCAACGGCTCTCAATGGCAAAGCCCTTGTTATACCAGTCGGCAAGCTTTCGGGAGTACGCATCTAAAAGAGCGTCGATTTTTGCATGAAACATGGAATCGACACGGTTTTTCTTTTCAACGGCAAGCGCGGCTGCCGCATCAACCAGTTTCTGGTATTCTTCAGTAACCTTGCCTTCCTGGAAGGCATAGAAGCTGTTCATATTGTGGGCTATGCGGGCAGAGTTTTCATCAATGGGGTAGTACATAACGGCTCCTTTTAGAAGCTTTTATTGATAGGACTGACATACAGCCGTTCATAGGGCTCGCCGGTTTTGTATCCGGCCTGCATGACTGCTTCCGACTCATCCGCCGACAGGTAGGTTGCGAGTGCTGTGAGCAGACGGTCCTTATCCAAGGTCTTCCGGCCCTCGCAGATTCCCACCCGGAAACGGTGGGTGACCGCACTTACCCAATCCCGGCCGGCGCCGATTCTCCAGAAGATTTGTTTCATCTTGTCTTCCATCTCCCGGATACGAATTGCAGCCGTGTCCCGAGTGTCTTTGAGGGATTGCAGCGCAAGCAAATCTTGCTCCATCTCTGGCGCGGTCAATCCATTAAATCGGGGACAATCCGCATTCCATTCGCAGGAATCGCAGAGTGGATGCCAGCCTTTGGCCGTGGGAATCTGGTTCAGATTCAGTTTTCCGTCGCGAACCTGTTCCGCGTTTTGCCAGATGCTTTCCGCAAGATTCAGGCAGACATCCAACATGATCTTGTTGGGTGTGTAGGGACCGAATACTTTGACATCATTCATGGACAGCATCAGGATAGAGCCTTTGATGGCGATATTTTCCGCCTGCTCCGGCAAAACAATATTGCAGGCGTGCCGAACCAAATCCGGGAAGGTTCGGAGCGGTCCGGGCTGGACCATGAAGCAGGGCCGGTTCCAGAGAACATTCAGAAGTCCGATTTGGCCGGCAAGCTGCACCTCGTGCGCGACATACGCCGTATCGGGAATGTGCTCGCAGCTTTTCACCTCCACAACCTGCACGCGGGGAGCGTTGTTGCCGGTGACAAGCACCAAATCCAGATGCGCAATAATCGGAATCTGATGATGCCGGGTATGAATGCCCATCTGATGCAAAACCGGTATGCCTGTTGCGTGAAATGCCTCGGTAATGCCGTTTTCAAACCAGTGTCCGCGTTGCATACGCAGGGTTCGCAGAAATGTATCGGGAAAGCATGAGGGGACTGCCGGCGTTTCAGGCAGGCACACCTTGCCCGCTACAGCGGCCCTCAGACAGTCAGCCGCCTTGCCGATATCAGAAAGACCGACATACTTGCTTCGATCACCCAGACTGTGTGTTGTGCGTGCGGTGCCGGAAGCCTGTAATCCCTGCTTCAAAAGAGAAAGTAATTCGTGCATGAATTCCTCCGAAAAAAGAAAGACCCGCTTCGTGTGCGCGAAACGAGTCTTTTATGGATGTGATGATGTTGGCGTCATGCGGCCTCTGCATAACGCCACCAGATTTTGCGCTGCTCGCTGTATTTGAAACCGGCTTGCGAGAGAATGTGTTTCTTGTTGGCGGTATTGCCTGAAGCCACAATACAGGTTTTGCCGTCCTGGGTTGTGGTCAGGCTGTAGCTGATGCCGTCAAGCTTGGGCATGGTTGCAAGAAGGCTATGCTCCCCAGATTGGTGCTGTGGTTTTGTTTCAAGCGTTGGCTTGTTTCCGGTAGCGAGAGGAGTCTCTTTTTGCCGTGTTTGACGCTTCCGTTTGGTCTGCCCGATAGAATCCGTCCCAGCCGCAATGCCGTCGTCATCGTCCTCTGTGACTATGCCGAGCAACGCCGAAAGGCCGTAGCGTCTGCCATAGGTCAATGCACTGCCGTAGCCTTGCGGGTCAGCCTTGGGTAGGGGCATGACCATGAGCGACGATTGCCATTGTCCGCTCTCGGCATGAGTCAGCTTGGTGACAAGCCCCATATGCCCGGCTTCCACAGGCACAGGGTATTGGGCAAGCCAGATGCCGTTGCCGATGAGAGCTTCGCGGCAAGCGTCCATAACTGAGTTGAGGGTTGCGTAGCGTGAATGGGAAAAGGTGTTTTCCCGATCCTTGAGGGCCGGTTGCAGATCTGCCTGCACTTTGAGCATGGCTCTGGCGAGTTCCGTAATTTCCATTGAACAATAGGAAGTGTGTTCCATAATGCCTCCAAAAAAGAATGACAAAACCCGCCGACGCAATACGCGCCAGCGGGCTGATGAAAGCTGTACTCTTTCAAGGCATTATATATTTTTGAAATTGGTTAATCTCTCCATATATCAGCTTGGAGTCATTTCTTGGCAAGCCAGCCAACAAAGAGCAATAGAATCATGAAACCAGCCAATTCAAAAAATCCGCTTAAACCTGCTATAATCAGAAGCAGGATAATGCCGGCCAAGGCTTTCATCGTTTCTCCTAACGCGGCATATGCCGGAGCATATCCGACATTGATTTCAGCGTCTTTTCATTATTTATCCCGTAGACATGTTTTGCGATAAAGACTTCCGGGTTACTTACCCATTCATTATCGAGAGACAGCGTATCTATCTTAACGAACTGTGTCAGTCCGATTTTAAAAAATGAGCGCGGAACCACGAGGCTGACCATCTTTACTCTGCCAACATCCTGTATATCAAATTCTGTTATGACTCTTGCAGCGGCACCATGATTTCCAGCCTCATAAAAATTGACCCTTGTAATACGAGTATTATCTTCGAGGGCATCTTCAAAAGATTGACCGATATCAATGTTCATGTTCTTTTTAACATCGTCGCGGCAATTTTCTATGAGTCTGTCAAGTTCCTTGAGATTTCCTTTGGCATTTGCCGCTTCAAGCATGAGCTTGGGAGGTGTAAAAAGAAAGTCGAGCAATGACGCCTCCTGTACGGCGTCAACCTCGTCATTGAGGATCAAAAAATAAACAGGTGTGTATATGGTGTAAAAAAGCAGCAAAAAGCCAAAAATTGCTGCCAAGCATCCCGGTTTGCTGTTTTCAGTATCGCTCATACTCCCTCCCTGATTACTGCTTGATGGCGAGTTTGACAGCCTCTTTCAGAGGACTGTCTTCAATTCTCAGCCTGTTTGTTTTCAATAAATCCACCACCTCGCCGTCAATAACAGCTTCCGCCTTCCAGATAACGATACGTTTGGCTTCGCAGTCTCCCTCCCAATAACTGACTGTGGTGCGTGTCGCATCACTGTCCGCAAAAGGTTCCGTGTGCAGGGTATCGGAGGCCAGCCGGTTCCCCTGGCCGTCAAAGACATCCACCGACAAAGAGAGCTTTTCAATACCGGTTGCGCTTTCAAAGAAAACGCCTTGGCCGTCAAAGGTCAGTTGATACGAGCACATCCCCTGCACCCAACCAGTGTTGGAGTGCCAGAGAAGGATGGGAGCCACGTTTGCAGTTGGTGCGGCAGCGGTCGGAGGATTGGAACTTTGGGGTTGCGGCTGATGGGCCTTGAATGAAAGTCCGTATCTCGGATTGCGCCATTTCTCATTATCGGTTCGCACTCTGTCTCCAAATCGTTCACCTAAATTATTTGGAGGAGCTTTTTGGTATGATTGCATGGAATCATCAAGTTTGTATGTTCCCATAATTTCATACTTGTCATTGAATTCCACTCCCGTTGGAGCGGAAGTCATTATGCTGATGATATTTTCAGCATTGATAAACAGAGGACTTCCTGCACTAATCCGTAACGTATAACAATTTGATGTTTCATCGGTGCATACGGAGAGAATGTATCTATCCCCGTCGCGCCTATGGGATTTCACAACAATTTCATCTCTGAACAAAGGTGTGAACCAACAGATTGTATTATTGTTCAGCAGAAATGCGCCTTCCGGTGGCATGCTTGCTTGCTGCGCTTTTTGAACGAATTGTGCTGCGTCGTAATATTCCGGGGCAGACTGCGGGATGAGATACTCCATGCTGTCCCCACCGGCCAGAAGCTCAATATGGTAGCCCTCCGGCCTTTTCTCCGCGCTTTCCAGTTCTCCGGCAAAGTACGAATCGAATCGGCATGGGAACGGCTCCGCTGCCTGCGCTATCAGGCAGGACGACAATAGCAGGCATAATGCCCAGATGCTTTTCACAATGACCCTCATCCTCTATTCCTCCCCAAAAGGCTAATATGCCGGAGGCATCGGCATGGCTTCGTCCCATAGCCTTTGCCATTCTCGCGCGTATATTCCTGCAAGCCCGGACATATGCAGAGCATAAGCACATTCTCCGCATTCCGAACGACAGCGGCTGCGCTGTAATTGAAACTGCCGGTCTGAACATGTTTGCCGTCAATGACCATAAATTTGTGGTGCATGATGGCATAGTTGCTATTCCTTCTGACAAGGACTTCATGGTTGGCGAGAAAGCTTGCCGCTGTGTACCTGCCGGTATTGCTTTTGGCGTCCACCACCACGAGCACGGTTACTCCGCGCTTGTGCGCTGCCAGCAACGCTTCGGCTATGGGTTTGCTGGTGAAGGAATATCCGGCGACCAGTATTTCCTTTTCGGCGGCTGCGATGCCTCTCAAGATAAGTTGGAGGGACTCGCCATTCGGAGAGAAAGCCACTTCGAAGTACGTGTCTGCTTCGGCGTCCGATTTCGGCCATGCCGTGAGGCACAGCAAAAAAAGCAACAACCCCCACCAGATAGAGAGGCATCCTGCGCGTATAGCCCGCATGTATGGCGTTATCCTCCTGCGGTATGCGGTTGTAGCTTACATGATTAAGATTAAAAAGTCGATTAATAAGATTTTTAATCAGTTAAAGGGAATTCCTATTCGTGAGATTATGCACATCTGCAAAAAATCACGAGAGGATTCTATGGCGACAAATAAACTGGCTGTGATTGTCGGTGAAAATATATCCGAGAGGCGGCGGAGGCTTGGCCTCAGTCAGAAAGAACTGGCAGATCGACTGGAGATCAGCCAGGATGCAATGGCAAGAATGGAGAAAGGACGCATCGCGCCGAAGATGGGTCGCTTGCAAAACATCGCTGACAACCTGCAATGCACTGTGGCCTATTTGTTTCGTACCAATGATGAAGCCACGGAAGAGAGGGCAGCCAGCATAGCCGACATATTGAAAACGCTTCCTGCTGACGGACAGGAAGCGCTTGTGGAGTTGGTTGCGAGTGCGGCTAGGGTGATGCGAAGCAAATAAATGCCCCATGTTTTTTTGGCTGTTATTCAATTTTATAATAACGTGTGACTGTCAATTCAAGCCATAACACTGAGAGAATCAAGCACTTATGTCCGAAATGATTGTCTTTAGTAGAATTACCTTAAACAAGAGTTAGAATTAATTATCTTCTATAAACTATAATCTTTCTTCCTCCTCACGTTTACGCCATATTGATATTTCCTTATTAATCTTCTCCATGCTACTATGAGTCCAAACTGAAACAATAGGATTAGGGTGTTTATTTAGCTCTTTGATTAGAGGAATATATTTTTTAAGGTGTGGGATTATTGAGCCTACCCAGCTTCTTGGCTTTACACGCTGGAGCAAGCTATCAAGGGTATTAGTTGTTATACAAGGATTATTGAGAACTTCCAATACTAAAGGATGCCAAAAAAAGCAGCTATCTTTTTTAACTATGGGGTTAACCCAAGATAAAATGAATGAAAGTCTTTCCTCTATGTCGACTTCATATATCCAATTTATATATAACTCCTTTGGAAGTTGCATCAGAACACTTTCTCTAGATACGGAAATATTATCCTGTGCAGAAAAAAGACATTTAAGCCAGACTCTCTTTTTAGGATTTGCATAGGCATCTTTAATTTCAGACCATACTGTAGATGCATAATTCTTAATTAGATTCTGAAAGATTTCATATTTGACACCTGCAAATTTGTCATATATCTGGAGCAGGAAGCTATTAGGTTCGTCCAGGAAACATTGAGTGAGCTGCTTAGCATAATCCTCGTCACAAAATCCTGCACGTTCAACATGTTTAAATAAGCTTGAAATATCGTAGGGAGTTACTTTCTCAAGGGAATAAAGGGATTTTTTTATCAAAAGTTCTTTTATATAGCAGGCTAAAGCTTCTCCCTCGATCTTTCCACCATGCAAATAGAGCTTAATTATCTCAATGCTACTTGAAAGACCCTCTTCGCCATATTTCTCAAGATGATGAACGAGTTCCAATATTTCTTTCTCAGAAAAATGGTCTAACCCACGTCCATAAGCTAAAAATCTACAATCCTCAGGAGATATATCTCCTGACTCTATAAGTTCCAGAATGGTTTGGATATTTCGCAACTCATGTTTAACCGACTTTAGTAAAGCGATTGCACAGCTTTTTAGTGTTGGGGACTTCAAAGCTGATGTTAGGCATTTATTCGCCAATTCACTATTTTGTTTTGACAGTCCTGCCATAAACCCCGATAAAGCCTGTTGATTTATTGGTCGTCCTAATTGCTCAATGTAAATGCATATCTCAGCAAATATAGATTCTGCCTTTAATGTATTTCGTCCAAGCTCACTCATAAACACATAGGGGTTTTTTATATCTGTTTCTAGCAGTCGTTTAGTTACTGCTATAGAAAGTTCAAAGTTTTTTGAAATTTCTTGAGCAAGACTAATAGATTGACGATTAGCATATTCAAAATCTTCGTGAATATTCTCTTCAGAATATAGCTGATCAGGATTATGTATTTCTATCTGATAGTTTTTTGTAAAAAATATAGTCTGTCCAATTAAATCTGAAGGCATAAGCATTTTTGATAGCTGACGTACTTTATTTATATATCCGTCTGGTCCTTTTTCACCATAATAATAGAGCCAGGAGTTTATTGCGTAGATGACTTCCGGCCATGAGCCATGTTTTTTAGTGATTTGTAAAAGAGATTTATATAGATCATCAAATAAATCACAATAGTGCAAGAGATCACTTGTCCGTTTACTCAATATCTCTCTTGCTCTATCCCCGAGATTGGTATATTCGCTTTCAGCCATGTTTGTAAGACGTCGTAGGGCTTCTCGGTAGTATGCTAGAACTTCAGTATTATTTTGAGGAGCCCAATCTTTCAAAAATTGTCTTGACCCCAATCGTTCTATTCCACCAACCCGACTAAAACAGGAAATTTCAAGCATTGCATCTAAGGCAAGCATACCTATTTCCTGAGTTGGAGTATGCTGCGAATTTAGACTTTCATCTAAAATCGCCAATCGTAAAGTGGGCTCTGCTTCAGTTCCACTTAACTCTAGATGAAATAGTCGTTTGAATATATCTGTTGCATTATTCCCAAAACTAGGTCCATTTTCCGCAGCAGCGAGTCTAAGCAATAACTTGGAAGCTGGCATAAAATACTCTCTAGGAAAGCATAATTTTTCCAGTGTCCAAACAATATTTCTTCTGCAATGAGTTAATGTTTTCAGATCATCATGTGAGACATTATTAAGAACTCGCTGTAGTGTAGATAAGACTAATTCTGGAGTAAGTTCTACCAAATACATAATTGCGATTGCACCAAATCCCTCTGTAATTTCTTTAAAATTTCCTAAAAATGAATCAGATAAGAGGGTGTTTGAAATATCTTGAGCCGATTTGGAGTAATGTAACCATTTGATCTGCTTTAGAAGACGAAATAATAAGTCATGTGATATATTTGCACATAGAAAACTACGCATGGTGGGTGCCATCATGCGCAACGCTTGCTCTGCTAAACAAAGGCTTAAAGGTAAAGGTTTTGCTTTTAAATAATCGCCAAGTTGCTCTACGAGTCCGCGGGGGATAAATTCAACTAAATACCTATACATTGTTTCTGGGGAGACTTCTGCCAATGGCATTGCGAGAGCTTGCATTTCTGCAAATTTATCTTTATCGCACCCCAGAAATCCAAACAAGCATAAAACCTCTAAAGATCGCAAAGCAGGTAAATGAGGAGGCCTATTACCCCAAATCATCCGTTCTACAAGCTCGTTTACTTTAGTGATTGGATTACCCTTTTCTTTAATCGCTGTCCCAACAAGTACAGCCATGCTTGGAGAACCATCGATAAAGTCTTTATGATAATCCAAATTCAGATCTGGATATAGTTGATTAATACATTTTGCTGAAAGCTTTTGCACTGCTACAAGCATGGTCCGCTGGTCTGGCTGAATAACTGTTTCTGTTTCAATAGTAACAATACGCAATTTTGCATTCATTGCTGTTGAAACCTCTGATAGCCTTCGATGTGCCTCATCACCACACTCATCAACTATCAATATGACGTCAGAGCTAGTTTGTGCTATCGAGTTAGCTAATTGCATTGCCTTTTCTTTAACATCACAATAATTGCAATAAATGAGTGATGATACGCAAAACTTACTTCCCAGATCATCTTTTTGAAAGAGTTGATGTACAAACCTAGACTTTCCGATTCCTGAAGATCCCGAAACTCGTAGGACAGCTTGCGGTTCAGAAAGATGTGATATGATTAATTCTCGAGCCTTGCTGAAAGAATAAATATTCTCTTCATCTTCAGAGGGATAAGGACTCCCCCCAGTTACTTTAAAGCGAGGTTCTTCATCTTCAACCCAAGGAAGAGAAGTAGCAGAAAAAACGTCTCCCCAGTGCTCGTAAGATAAAAAATTTGAGTAGTCCTTCTCTCTAAGGACTTGATTCAGCCACAGAGATATGGCTTGGTGTGAATTTACCCAGGTTGATATTTTATTTGCATCATATATCTCTATGGCATTGAGTTTATTTGGATCTTCTCCTGTTTCCTTAATAGCTTCTATTATCGTATTTTTAAGTGTAGTCATACGCTGTGCAACTAAAGCTTGGTTCGTAAACAACACATAGCTTCCATTTCGCAGAAGGAGGCTTGATATGGCCTCGCTAGGCTGAGCAGGCTTCTTTTTTGTTCCTGTTCCCTTTTTGAAAATTTCCTTTCGTACCTTAGATTCAGACAGACTAGTAGCCTTGGCCTGAAATATAACAAAATTAGATGGGAAAAAATTCGTGTTGCCGGTACGACTTGACCAAGCGCACTTGATTCTACCATCTTCTCCGCCATCAGCGACTGTTATCTGTGCAGGAATATGCGCGTTGTACAGAGGTATCTCTGTCTTTACAGCCTCAGCATGGATTAATCTACGCATCAAATTGACAAGTTGAGAAGGGTCCAAACGCGTGATTTGATCAGCAGTCGTTTCAAAAATCATCATGCCTCCGATATATGAGTTGTTCCCGTCACTTATTGGACAACAGGACGTTTGAATTGGTATTCAGAGTTTATTCAAAGCAAAAATATTTTTTATTGACATAGAAAAATAATTTTGTAGTGATCCTCAAATAATAACCCATCGTAGTCGGAGGATACACCATGATCAAAGAAATCCAAAGTGCCCCCGTGTTTCCCGAGAGCGAAGTCCGCGGAATCCCTCTTGATCAAATCGAACCGGATAAGAACCAACTCCGCAAGGAATTCAAGCCGGATGAACTCGAAGCGCTTGCCGCATCAATCAAGGAGAACGGCCTGATTCAACCTATATTGGTCACTTCCGGCAAAGATGGAAAGTATCAAATCGTGGACGGAGAAAGGCGTTGGCGAGCCTGCACCATGCTCGTAGAGCAAACAACCGCTGTTTCAGAACCATCAGAAGAAGTAAGGACGATTCGGGCCATTTATGTTAGCGGTGATAACCAGCTTGTGGGTATCTTGGGGAACATAGCTCGTAACAGCTATAACCCGATGGAAATGGCTGACGCCTTGGCACTCGTAAAAAGGATGCTCGGAGCGGAGGCAAAGGATGCTGATGTTGCCAAGCATATCGGCAGATCCAGAACGATTGTTGTTGAGTATAATTCTCTGACCAAACTTCCGAAAAAGATACAGGATAAAGCGAGAAAAAATAGCTGTGTGCCTTTCAATAAGTTGAAGTCTCTTGCGGCCAGTAAAGGAACTGAAGAAGAAAAGATTGCAGCTTATGAAGTGCTACATAAAAAATACTCTGCTGATAAAACAGACGGCAATCCCAAGGAAAAAGGTAGTAAACAGGCACAAAACAGGGAAACCAGAAGCGTAGTTGCTATGAGAAAAAAACTGGATACCATGAAGATGGCCTTAGACAGCGTTCAGTTCGATGAAAAAGTAGATGACAAGGAGAAGGAAAATTTCTTGAAATCATTGCAGGAAATTATAAATTGTAGTAGTTCAGACTTGATCTGACATTCGCTCCGTTTTGATGTCTCCTCTTGTC
>CAJUHZ010000036.1 GCA_910585945.1 uncultured Bilophila sp. | reverse complement strand
GGGGGTGCAGGGGAATCATTCCCCTGCCGAGGGGTTTGGGGGCGAGCAGCCCCCAAAACATGTCCCGTTTGTACACACTCAAAGATCCTCCGCCTCCGCATCCACCGGCTCCGGTTCCTTTTCGCTTTCGCCCGGGCGGTTCGTTTGAACAGCGGCAAAGCGGAGGGTCAGGCGTGCGGCTTCGCCTTCGGGCGCGTCGGCAATGACTTCGCCTCCCTTGACCAGCCGGCCGAACAGCACCTCCGCGGCCAGCGGATCTTCCAGCGCCTCGCGGAGCAGCCGTTGCAGGGGACGCGCGCCCAGGGCGGCGTCGTAGCCCTTGCGCGCCAGCCAGGCGCGAGCTTCTTCCGTCAGCGTGAGGGTGACCCGCTTTTCGGCCAGCCCCTTGCGCATGTCGGCCAGCCCCTTGTCCACGATGCGGCCCATGAGATCGGGCGTCAGCCCGTTGAAGGGGACAAGGGCGTCGAGCCGGTTGCGGAATTCGGGGGTGAAGGCCGCTTCCACAGCCTTGCGGCCCCGTTTCGCGGCCCCGGTCGCGTCCGCTCCGCCGTCGAGAAAACCCATCGGCGTGGTGGCGATATCGCGCGCGCCGGCGTTGGAGGTCATGATCAGCACGACATTGCGGAAGTCGGCCTTGCGCCCGGTGTTGTCCGTCAGCGTGGCGTAGTCCATGACCTGGAGCAGCACGTTCATGATGTCGGGGTGCGCCTTTTCCACTTCATCCAGCAGCACAAGGGCGTAGGGCGTCTTGCGCACGGCCTCGGTGAGCAGGCCGCCCTGATCGAAGCCCACATAGCCCGGAGGCGCGCCGATAAGGCGCGACACCGCGTGCTTCTCCATGTATTCGCTCATGTCGAAGCGGATGAAGGCCACGTTCAGGCGCTCGGCCAGTTGCCGGGCCAGTTCGGTTTTGCCCACGCCTGTCGGGCCGTAGAAGAGGAAGGAACCGGCCGGCCGGTTGGTGCGCCCAAGGCCGGCGCGCGAGCGCATGATGGCGCGCGTGACGATGTCGATAGCCTCGTTCTGCCCGTAAATGCTCGCTTCCAGATCGCTTTTGAGCGTGCGAAGGCGATCGCGTTCCTTGCCGGACACGTTGCGGGCGGGGATGCCGGCCATGCGGGCGACGATTTTTTCCACATCCGCCCGGGTCACCGAAGCGCCCGGCCGGAAACCGGGGCGCAGGCGCACGGCCGCGCCGGTTTCGTCCATCACGTCGATGGCCTTGTCGGGCAGAAGGCGATCCTGCACATGCCGGGTGGAGAGATCCACGGCCGCGCGCAATGCGGACTGGGTGTAGCGCACCTTGTGGTGATCTTCGTACCGGCTTTGCAGGCCGCGCAGAATGGCCACGCATTCCTCGGGGGAAGGCTCGCGAATGTCCACCCGCTGGAAACGCCGGGCCAGCGCCCGATCCTTTTCAAAGTGGTTGCGGAACTCCTCGTGCGTGGTGGAGCCGATGCAGCGCAGTTTGCCTTCGGCCAGAACAGGCTTGAGCAGGTTTGAGGCGTCCATTGAGCCGCCGCTTGTGGATCCCGCGCCCACGATGGTGTGGATTTCGTCGATAAAGAGGATTGCGCCGGGGATTTCCGCCAGAGCGGCCACCACGGCCTTGATCCGCCCCTCGAAGTCGCCCCGGTAGCGCGCCCCGGCCAGCACGGCCCCCAGATCGAGGGAAAAGAGGCGGACGTCCCTGAATTCTTCCGGAACCTCGCCGCTGGCGATGCGCAGGGCCAGACCTTCGGCCACGGCGGTTTTGCCGGTTCCCGGCTCGCCTACATAGAGCGGATTGTTCTTGCGCCGGCGGGCCAGAATTTCAATGGATCGGTTCAGTTCCGCTTCCCGCCCGACAAGGGGGTCGATGTTTCCGGCGCGGGCCTTTTCCGTCAGATCCACGGTGTAGCGGGCGAGCGGATCCCTGGCCGCGCCGCCCTCGCCGCCTTCGCGTCCGGAAGCGCCGGCTTCGTCCTGTCCTTCTTCCACGCCTTCGCCGTGGGAGAGGCGCTCGAGCACAAGCAGGCGGGTGATGCCCTGCTTGCGCAGGTAGAAGGCCGCCCATGAGTCGTCTTCTTCCAGCATGGCGGCCAGCAGATCGCCTATTTCCACCTGCTCCTTGCCGGCGGAGCGGATATGGGCCAGGGCGCTTTCCAGAGATCGCTGCACGGCCACAGTCTGCACGATTTCGGAGGGCGCGGCGTCCACCGGCTCCATATACATGTCGAAGAAGTGATTGAGGGCCTGCTTGAGCACGGCAGTGCTTCCGCCGCACTGTTCGATGAGGCGTTTGCCCGATTCTTCCACGGCCATGCCGTAGAGGATGTGCTCAAGCGTCAGGTATTCATGCCGCCGCCGTTTGACTTCCGTCACGGCCGCGGCAAAAACGCGTTGCAGTTTTTTTCCTATCATGCGCCCGCCTCCTGAAGGGTGCAGCGCAGGGGATACCCGGCCTCCCTGGCGAGGTGTCGGGTATGGTGCACTTTGGTTTCCGCGATCTCGCGGGGGTAGACGCCGGCGACGCCGGTTCCGTTCTGGTGAACCGCCAGCATGACGGCCGTGGCTTCGTCCTCTGTCTTGCGGAACACGGTCATGAGAATTTCCACCACGAATTCCATGGTGGTGTAATCGTCATTGTGCAGCAGAACCTCGTACAGGGGCGGCTCTTTCGTGCGGTCCTCGACGTTTTCCACAACCAGGACGCCCGGCGTGCCGCCGAGGGCGGGATCGTCATCATCCGGATAGCTCATGATCGCGCTCGTGTTTTGTCGGAAGGTGGTTAACCCCGCGTATCCGCGACCGGGACCATGCCCGGCCGTGAGCCGAAGACGCGGCTTGCTGTCGCCTGAAAATAAGACTGTGGCGGAAAAAGGCAATAGGAATGTTTATCCTTTACTCTTGTTGCGCCGGAAGAGCGTTTCCTGCAGGGCGGTTACGGTCTCGATGCCGCCTTCCGCCGGCCGGCCGGGGAAGAGGATGGGATCGTAGCCAAGGCGGCGGGCCTGGGAGAGCCGCACGTCGTGCCCGGCCACGGGGCGGATTTGCCCGTTGAGGTCCACTTCGCCCCACAGCACGGCCCGTTCCGGAAGCGGCACATCGTAAAAAGAGGAAAGCGTGGCCGCCACAAGCGCGAGGTCCATGCCCGGTTCCTGGAGCTTCATGCCGCCGCCGACCTTGGCGTAGATATCCACCTGGCCGAAATTGAGTCTGAGGCGTTTTTCGAGCACGGCCAGGAGCAGGTGCAGCCGGTTCACGTCAAAGCCAAGCCCGGTGCGGCGCGGGATGGCCAGGTAACTGCGGGTGACGAGCGCCTGCACTTCCACGGCGAAGGGGCGTTGCCCGTCCACGGCCATGACCACGGCCGCGCCGCTCAGGGAAGGATCCCGCGCGCCGAGAAAATAGGTGGCCGGGTCGTCCACCACGGCCAGACCCTGCCGGACCATGCGGAACACGAGCAATTCCTGGTTGGGGCCGAAGCGGTTTTTCAGCACCCGGAGCAGGCGGAACATCTGGCGGCGATCCCCTTCCAGAGAGATCACGGTGTCCACCATGTGTTCGAGCAGGCGGGGACCGGCCAGCGTGCCGTCCTTGGTCACATGGCCGACAAGAACCGCCGTGGCGGCGCAGCGTTTGCAGGCGTCCACAACTTCGGTGGCCACGGCCCGCACCTGGCTGACGTTGCCGGGCAGACCCTCGGCGGAGTCGGAAGTCATGGTCTGGACCGAATCGAGAATGATCAGATCCGGCGCGGAGCCCGGCACGAGCAGGGAGATCACGTCTTCCGCGCGCGAGGTGGAGACGGCCAGCAGGTTGGGGTGCAGCACGCCGAGGCGTTCCGCCCGGCTTTTGATCTGCGGGAGGGATTCTTCGCCGCTGGCGTAGATCGCCAGCTTGCCGGCCGCGGCCACGGCGCCGGCCATTTGCAGGAGCAGGGTGGATTTGCCGATGCCCGGTTCGCCGCCGACAAGCAGCGCCCCGCCCGGCACAAGACCCTGACCGAGCACCCGGTCAAGCGCGTCAAGGCCGGTGCCGAAGGGCTGGCAGTTCTGAACATCCACTTCGGCCAGGGGCACGGGGCGTCCGCCGCCGCCTGTCCCGACGGGAGGGCGGCGATCCGGGTTCCGCACGGCCGGCGCGGCGTCGATCGTGTTCCAGCTTTTGCATGTCGGGCACTGCCCGCGCCACTGCGGGAAGCGCGCGCCGCACTCGCTGCAGGTGTACACTTCCCGCGGTTTGGCCATGATTTTCGCCTGCCGTCCGCTTTGCCGGCCTACTTCCGGGCCGGGGGCACGCGCGCGTCAATGACCTTGACGCCAAACTCGGCCGCGTTGTCCGGCGGGTTGTAGAAGACGACCATGAACGGCACTTCCGCCCCTGGCGCGACATTGGTGTTGTTGGTCAGAATATCGATCTTGTTGGCGAGGGCCTGTTCAAGCTCCTGCTCGCCAAGCACCTGAAGCTGGAAGAGGGAGACGGACGTGCCCGCGAGCTGCTGTTTGGAGACCAGCACGTTGCCCGCCGCGTCGTACAGCGAGGCTTCCACCCGGATAAGCTCGCGCGGCTCGGGAAAGCCGTTGACGGTCTTGCCTTCGATGACGGAGATATTGCCGATCTTTTCATTGTTGATGTTGTACTGACGCACTCCCCTCAGGGCGATGAGGCGGACGAGATCCGTCGGGTTCTGTTCCGGCCCGGGCGTCATGAGTTCCTTCATGCTGTCGAGCAACGTGGTATGGTTCCATATTCCGTAGGCCGCGCCCGAGGCCAGCACGAGCAGGAACAGGGTGATGAAAAGCCCCTTGTGCGAGCGTTTGGCCTTTTCCTTGCGCGGCGCGGGGGAAGACGGCGAATCGAAATCGGAACTGTATGCGTTCTTTTTGGGAACGTTCATGTTCAGCGATTCTTCGACGGGGAAGGCGTCATCCGGCATTTTGAACACATGCTTGCATACCGAACAGCGCAGTTTCGCGCCGGGACGCGCCATTTCTTCGGGCAGGTTGAACTTGGTGCCGCAATTGGGGCAGGTGACGATCATGCGATTCTCCACGGCGTTTCACAACGCCCGGGCGAAAGAACTTGCGGGGAGATCGGGCCGAGAGACGGCCGGGGCCGGTCAGTCTTCGGTTTCAGCTTCATACAGGGCGGGAAGTTCCCGGTATTGTTCCGCGTAATCCAGACCATACCCCACGATAAAGCCGGCAGGCAAGGAGAATCCGGCGAAGTGAACCGGGACGGGAACCTCGCGGCGTTCGTGCTTGTCGATCAGGGCGGCCACGCGGAGGCTCAGCGCGCCGCGCGTCGCCAGCCGGCGCAGCAGGGCGTCCATGCTGTGCCCCGTGTCCACAATGTCTTCTACGATGAGGACGTGCTTTCCCTCCAGGGAGAGATCCACGTCTTTTGCAAACGTCACGCTTTCGCTCCGGCAGGTTGACTGACCGTAGCTGGCGAGGCGCACAAAGTCGAGTTCGGGCCGGCAGTCCAGCCGTTTGACCAGATCGGAAAAGAACATGAACGCGCCCTTGAGCACGCAGACCGCGACAAGGGGCTGGCCGGCGTAGACTTCGTTGATGCCGGCGGCCAGTTCGTCCAGCCGCGCGGCGATCCGGGCTTCGGAAATCAGGGGGGTGAGTCGGGCAATGCGCACGGAAAAACTCGTGAAGGCGGTTACAGGTGCATGAGCACGGCGTTTTCGTCGCAGTCGGGGAATTTGGGGCAGTGGATGCAGTCCATCCACACCTTTTGCGGGAGCACGTCCTTTTCCACCAGGCTGAAGCCCAGGGCCTGGAAGAACGGGAGCTGGTACGTCAGGGCGAAGAGTTTGCGAATGGCCAGTTCGCGGGCCTCCGCAATGCAGGCTTCAACGAGCATCCGGCCGCAGCCCTGCCGTCTGATATCGTGCGCCACGGCAAGGGAGCGCACTTCGGCCATGTTTTCCCACACGATGGACAGCGCGGCGCAGCCAACCAGGCCGCCGGATTCGTCCTCCACCACATAGAAATCGCGCAGGTGACCGTACAGTTGCGACAGGGAGCGGGGCAGGAGCAGGCCATCCGCCGCGCAGGTGGTGAGCAGGTTGTGAATGGGCCGCACGTCCGTCATGCGCGCCTTGCGCACGCTGAAACTCATTTCGTCGCCCCTCCCGCGTCCCCTGCCGCGCCTTTGGCCGCCTCCGCGAGCGCCGCGTCAAGAAAGACGCGCAACGAGGCCGCGTCCACCATGCCCGCCTGACTCACGACAAGCCGGCCCCGCGTATCGTAGACCACATTGTGGGGAATGGACATCACGCCGTAGAGAGCGGGCACGTCCGCCTCGGCCCGGTACACCGGATAGTTGAAGCCGGCGGACGCCGTGAAAGACGCAAGCTGTGCCGCATTCTCGTCAAGCGCGACGCCGATGAGGGCGAGCGCCGTTTCGGGGTATTCCTTGCGTATGGCGACAAGCTCCGGAATTTCTTCCCGGCAGGGAGGGCACCAGGACGCAAAGAAATTGATGAAGACGATTTTGCCCGGATTGGCCCGCACCATCTCAAGCAGCGCCTCTCGCGCGATGGACGGCGGCGTCTGATCCGCATGCGCGACGGGCGAAAGGGGCGGCGCGATCAGGCACGCAATGGCCGTGACCAGGCACAGCAGGGCCGTGCGGACCGGGCGGAAGGGGAACAAATGATGCAGCATCTCGCGCTCTCTTGTCTGCCTTCACAAATGGCCCTTCGGGCGATTCATGAAGATCGCTTTGCTGAAAACCGTGTTTTCCGGCCCGCTCACGGCGGCTTTGTCGCCGCGCCGGGCTGTCCGCCTGACAGTCGGGGAGAACCGTATCGTTCTCCGCAATCGCAAAACGGGGATCATGTCCGAAACCTTGCTACCACATACCGTCTTGCCGGCGTTCGTCAAGTCTTGCGCGGGGACTCCGGCGCGGCGGCCGCGCCATATCGCGCGTTTCCGGTGATCGTACTGAGTCAATGAGCCGGATTGAGTAAAAAACGCGCCTCGCGCTCCATCCGGGAACCCGGAGATCACTTCTCGCGCACGTCGCTCCAGGCCCAGATGACGCGGCCGACAATGGCGCGATCCCAGTCGTCAAGATAGTCCTTTTTCAGGCTGTACATCACGGGCGGATAATTGATGGCGTTGTCGCTGTACAGCGTGAGGCGGAAGTCCCTCTCCACGCTCTCCACGCTGACGCGCTTGATCATGCCCGCGCCGTCCGGGTCCATGACCAGCATCATGAAGCCGGGCTTTTCCACATTGCGGTCGTCGCGATCCACCAGGACGATGTCGCCGGGGTTCAGGGTGGGCTGCATGCTGCACGAATGCTTGCCGATTTCGACTGCGATCAGATTGCGGCGGTAGCGTATGGCGGGCAGGTGCTTGTACGCCAGAAACCAGCTCCGGATTTCCTCCTGCGGGACATAGCCCGGCCCGGCCCCGACTTCGCCCACCAGGGGCGCGGCGATGTAATCCTCGGCCTCGGGACGGGCAAGGCCCTCTCCGGCAGGGACGATTTTGGCGTTGACAAAGCAGACCTCGCGCCCCGCCTCTCCGGACGGCCGGGAAAACGAGACCCCAAGCTGGGCGAACACGGGCGAAAGAGCCTCAAGATTGGGCGTTCTTGTCCCGTCAAGCCACTGCTTGAGCGTCATGTGCGACAGATTGAGCGCCCGTGCGGCCCGGCTTCGTACCCCGCCGTGTTCCTTGTCCACGTAATCCTGCAAGATTTCTTTCGCTGTTTCCGTCAGACTTTTCATATGAATACTATGCTACCTGCTCAAACGCTTGTCAAACATTCATTCGATTAAAATATGCTTGCAAATATATTTCGTTTGAATAAAAATGGGCTTGCGAACACGCTTCTGCCCCTGGCGGCAGGTCCGCCGGATCGCGGGCGTGTTCCGCTCCCGTCGCGTCAGGTCCGGACTGGAGCCGGATCCGGCCGAAGCGGTCCGGAATCAGCGTGCGAATGCGGATTGAGGCTCGGGGCGGAATCAGATCGGATCGAATTCGATCGAATTCAATCGAATCGGGCCGGAGCGGGAGCGTCGGTCCGCCCCGCGCATGGAGCGCCGGCAGGGCGGCTGCATCGTGACAACTTCAGTACTCAAAGGATGATGGACATGGATCAGGAACGTATCTTGTGCGGCTGGAAGGCCATTGAAGCCTACACGGGCTTGACCCGCAAGACCATTCTCTCGCGCGGCTACCCGGTGCGCAAGTCCGGCGGCGTTTACGCCTTTCAGGATGAACTGGACGCGGCCCGGCGCATGGCGCGGCGGCTTGCTCCCCCGGCGGGCGCGGCGCGACATGCCGCCGGAGCGGCCGGAACGCCTGGGCCGTCCGGGGCGCGCGCTTGAGACCTTCTTCCGATTGTTTCCAATTTTTACCAATTATTTCAATAAATTACAAACACTTTCCATAGCAGAACGGGTATACTGGGGCTGCAAACAAGGAGTTGTGCATGAACATTGCCGTTGATCGCATCCGCGACTTTCTGGGCAAGTGGGAGACGCGGCAGACTGTTGCCTACATCCCGTGCAGCCGCCGCAATTTCCGGGGCGAGTCGCCCTATGACCCGGCCCGTTACGGCGAGGTGATCGGCGTGTCCGGCGTCACCGTGGGCACGGGGCTTGACCTTGGCCAGCAGGCGGAAGCCGACCTGCGCCGCATGAATCTCGCCGGGGCGTTCCGCGAGCGCTTCCGGCCGTATCTGGGCAAGCGCCGGCATGAAGCCGTGGCCGCCCTGACCGCCGCACCCCTGACGCTTGCCGACGCCGAGTGCGACGTTCTGGACGCCGCTGTCCACGCCGACTACATCGCCCGCGCCGCCGCGCTGTACGACGCCGACGCCGACATGCCCTTTGCGGCCTGTCCGCCCGAGGCGCAGGCGGTGATCGTCAGCCTGTTTTACCAGTTGGGAGCGGGCAGGACGTGCTGCCCCAAAACCTGGCGACTGCTCTGCTCGGCCGACTGGCCGGCGGCCTCGCGCGAACTGCAAACCGGCTTCACCCGTTACGCCCGCCGGCGCGCGGACGAGGGGCGGCTCATCGGCGGCCTGGCCGCCGGGGAGGCGGCGTGATGGGCTGGCTGACCTCGCTGCTTGGCCTGGGGAGCAGGGCGCTTGACCGCATTTTGCCGGATCGCGCCCGGCTTCAGGAAAAAAATCTGGACATCAACGCCGAAACGGAGCGCGCCAGCAACGGGGGCCTGACCCCGCGCAAGCTCATGATGTACCTGCTCTGCCTGCTGTTCGCCTGGGAAGTCGCGGCCCGTCCGATCATCGTCACCTACTGGCCGGAGACGCCCCTGCCGCCGTCCATGCTCAAGGACGTCATGCTGGCCGTGAGCGCGCTGTTCGGCATGGGCGTGTGATCCCTTCGTCGCGGGTCAATTCCAGCGGATGTTGTGAGGAGAATCGTCTGATGCGCACGGAAAACGCGGGGAAGAAACTCTCCCCCCGGCGCGAAGCCTTTGCGGCCGAGTACCTGAAGGATCTGAACGCGACTCGCGCGGCGATCCGCGCCGGCTACAGCGCGAAAACGGCGTCCTCCATCGGCGCGCGGCTGCTGGCGGACGCCGGCGTGGCGCGCGCCGTGGAAGCGGGCATGGCGGCGCGGGCCAGACGCACGGAAATCGACGCCGATCGCGTGGTGCTGGAACTGGCGCGCATCGCCTTTGCCGACCCGCGCGATCTCATGGAGTGGGGGCCGGACGGGCTGGAGCTGAAGGAAAGCTCCAGCCTGACGGAAGAACAGGCCGCCGGCGTGGCCGAAGTGGCTGAAGGAAGCGGCGGAACGCTCCGCCTCAAAAAGCACGACAAGGTCAGGGCGCTGGAGCTTCTTGGCAAGCACCTCGGCCTGTTCAGGGAAAGGGCGGAAGCTGACGACGCCGGTGCGCCGGAGGCGCGGCGCGAAGTGACGCCCGTGGTGGCCGGCCTGCTGGAAAGGCTGGGCAGGGGAGGCGCGGCATGAACGAATGGAACAGACGGAACAGGGAGAACCGGGGCATGAACGGCGAAAACGCGGGCGAAAGCGAACGTGTCCGGGCCGGGGCGGTGTACGCCGCGGCCTCGCATCCCGACGATCTGCGGGCGCTGTGCGCCGGAGATCTGTTCTTTCTGCTGGTCAACGGCATGGGCCGGACGGACATGGACAATGACTTCTGTTTCGCCCGCTGCCGCGAGGTACAGGCGGAGCCGGACGGCCGCCTCGATCTGTGGGCGCGCGAGCACTACAAGTCAACCATCATCACCGTGGGCCTGACGATTCAGACCATCCTCAACAATCCGGACGTCACTGTCGGGATTTTCAGCCATACCCGGCCGGCGGCCAGGGCGTTTCTGCGTCAGATCAAGCGCGAATTCGAGACGAACCGGCTTTTGCAGGAACTGTTTCCGCACATTCGGCCGCCTGCCAGAGGCGAGGCTCGCACCTGGAGCGAGGACGGCGGGATCGTCGTCCGGCGCGGGAACAACCCCAAGGAAAACACCGTGGAAGCCTGGGGCCTGGTGGACGGTCAGCCCACGGGCAAGCACTTCGATCTGCTGATTTATGACGATGTGGTGACCCTGGAATCGGTGAGCACGCCGGAGCAGATCGCCAAAACGACAGAAGCCTGGCGGCTCTCGCTCAATCTTGGCGCGCGCGGCGGGGCAAGGCGGATGATCGGCACGCGCTACCACGCCAACGACACCTATGCCGAACTGATCCGCGCCGGTTCCGTGGTTCCGCGGGTGCGCCCGGCCACGGCGGACGGCACGTTCGAGGGCGAACCCGTGCTGCTTCCGCGCGCCGCGCTGAATGAAAAGCGCCGCGACATGGGGCCGTACGTCTTCGCCTGCCAGATGCTGCAAAATCCGCTGGCCGACAAGGCCGACGGCTTCCGCGCCGAATGGCTCCGCTACTGGCGGCCCGCCGAAAACCTGTGGCGAAGCATGAACCGCGCCATTCTGGTGGACCCGGCCGGGAGCAAGAAGAGAGGCAGCGACTACAGCGTGTTCTGCGTTGTGGGCTGGAATGCGGACAAATGCCTCTATCTTGTGCATGGCGAGCGGGCGCGGCTCAACCTGACCGAGCGCACGGCAACGGTGTTCCGCCTGGCGCGCGAATTCGATCCGCTCTTTGTGGGCTACGAGCGGTACGGCCTTCAGGCCGATATCGAGCACATCCGCAGTGAAATGACGCGGCTCAACTACCATTTCACCCTGCGCGAGCTTGGCGGCTCCACGGCCAAGAGCGACCGCATCCGCCGCCTGATCCCCTGGTTCGAGCGGGAACGGCTGTTTCTGCCCGCGCACGACGCCTTTCGGGACGGCGAGGGGCGCATCCGCGATTTCACTCGGGAGTTTGTGGAAGAGGAATACGGCACATTCCCCGTCTGCGCGCACGACGACATGCTCGACTGTCTCTCCCGCGCCGTGGATCCGGACGTGCGCGTGCCGTTTCCCGACGCGGCGGACGGCCGGAGCGCCGTCGAGCGGGAGCTTGATCGTCTGCGGCGGGCGGGCATGGGGCAGGGCGAACACTTCCTCAAATACGCCTACGGCGCTTCCGCCGCCATGTCGGGCCACACGTCCGGCCCCATATCGGGCAGGGAGGCGGGCGCATGGTGACCTACCGTTTCACGGCGGCGGACACGCCGGCCCTGCGGCGTCTGCCCTTTGAGCGCATGCGGGCCGAGGGCATGGAGCGAACCATTCTCTGGAACCGGGCCGCGCCCGCCCTGCCGGACTGGCTGGAATGCGTGGACCCGGCCCGGGCGCTGTGCTGGCTGGCCTATGCCCCGACGAGATCGGCCGGATCGGGCAGTCAGGGCAGATCGAACAACCCGGGCAATCCGGACGGATCGGGCGAAGCGAACGGCGGGGTGGAGGGAACGGATGGGTTCCCGGTCGGGGCTGTCTGGCTGAATCCGCTCATGGGGCTGTGCGGGTGCGTGCATTTCTGCGTGTTCCGCGCGGCAAGGCCGGAGTGGGAGCCGCTCGGGCGGCAGGCCATTGTCCATCTCTTTGCGACACTGCCCCTGGCCTCGCTGCTGGCCGTATGGCCGGCCTGCTACCAGCCCGTGACCCGCGCGGCCCGCGCCTGGGGCTTTGGCGCGCCCGTCCGCCTGCCCCGCGCCTGCCACATGCCCACTTCGCGCGATCCCGCGCGCTGTCGGGACGGCCTGCTGGCGGTGCTCCGGCGTGAGGATATCGCCACGTTTTTGCAATGATGCAACCCCGCCGGGAGTCCGGCGGGCGACGGAAAGGAGTTTTGAATATGGGTGGAGTGGTTTCTTCCATTTTCGGCGGAGGATCGTCCGCGCCCGCGCCGGTGGTGTACGAGGCCGAGGCCGCGCCGCGCGAGGCGGAGCGGGAGGCCGAAGCGGCCGGCGTGCGCGATGAGGAAAGACGCAAACTGCGCCAGCGGCGGCGGATGGGCGGCACCCTGCTGACCTCTCCGCTTGGCGCGAGCGGAGCGAACGCTGCGGGATCGTCCCTGCTGGGGCGTTCGGGCCTCAACAATCAGGCGAGGTAGAGCCATGCATCTCGGAGAGATCAGGCAGTTCGTCAGCCATCTGGAGAGCCTGCGCGCGCCGCGGCTTGCCCGGCAGCGCGAAATAGGCCGGCTCATTCTGCCCTCGCGCGGGCTGTTTCAGGGCGAGGATGCGGAAAACCCGCGCGAGGCCAACCTGTTCAACCCGGCGGCCAACCGCGCCTTGCGCAAGGCCGCGGCGGGCATGACCCAGGCCGTGACCCCGGCCAGCGTGCCGTGGTTCCGCCATGCCTTTTTGCGGCGCGAGGATCGTGAGGCCACGGGCGGCAACGAATATGTGGACGCCGTGGACGCCCTCTTGCGCGCCGTGCTTGCCGCCGGCGGCTTCTACCGGGCGATCCACGCCTTCAACAAGGAATTGCTGGCCTTTGGCTGCGCGCTTCTGGGGTGTGAGGAGAGCGCCCGCACCGTGGCCCGCTGTTTTTGCCAGACCTGCGGCACCTACTGCGTCGCCCTGGATGCGGACGGCAACCTTGATGCTGTGGCGCGGCGTCTGCTCATGACCCCGCGCGAACTGGCGGATCGCTTCGGCGCGGACAGACTGAGCCGGATCGCGCGAGAAAAGCTGGAAAGCCGCCCCTACGATCCGGTTCCGGTGCGGCATGTCACGCAACGCCGCGCGGAGCGCGATCCCGAGCGCAAGGATCACGGCAACATGCCGTGGGGTTCGTGGTGGTACGAGGAAAACGGCGCGGATTTTCTGGCCGAGAGCGGATTTCGCTCCATGCCCTTCTTTTTCACGGTGTGGGAAGAGGCGCGCGGCGTGTATGGCGCCGGCCCCGGCGACGAGGCGCTTGCCGATCAGAAGGGCATCGAGAGCTGGGAGATGCGCAAGGCCGTGGGCGTGGAAAAGATGATCGACCCGCCCCTGGTGTCCCAGGGGCCGCTCAAGGCGTTTGTGGACACGTCGGCCGGCGCGCTGATTCCTTCTTCCGGCTTTGGCGCGGGGGATGCGCTCAAGCCGCTGTACGAAGTCAATTTCGGCCCGGCCATTCAGCATGTGCAGCGGGAGATCGATCAAATCGCCATGCGGCTGGAAGACGTGATGATGGCCAACGTCTTCGCCAACATGAGTCTTGAAACCCGCCCGGCCGGCATGACCATGACGGAATACATGGATCGCCGCCGGCGGAGCGCGGAGCTGATGGGGCCTACCGTGTCCGGCTACGAGCCGCGCGTGCTCTCGCCCCTGCTGGAACGGATCTTCGGTCTGCTCGACGAGGCGGGGCTGCTGCCGCGGCCGCCGCAAGGGCTTTCGCCCTTTGCCTCGCTCAACGTCTCCTACCAGTCGCCCATGGCGCAGATGCTGGAGCAGAGCGGAGCCGTCGCCATTCAGAACCTCTTCGATCTGGCCGCCCCCCTGCTCGGGATCGTGCCGGAGGCGGCCGACAAGATCGACTTTGAACAGGCCATTGACGAGCTTGCGCAACGCCTTGGCGTGCCGGCCTCGGTGATCCGTTCCGACGAGGCGGTGGCCGCCCTGCGGCAGGAACGGGCCGAAGCCCGACAGGCTCAGGAACAACAGGCCGCGCAAGCGCAGATGCTCCAGCAGATGGTCGCCCTTGGCAACGTGAAGACGCAAGGCTCGCTTGCCGGGGAACTCCTGTCCACGGAGCAGGCCGCCGGGGCGGAAGCCGGACCGGAACAGGGAGGCGAAGCGGCATGAAAACCCCGGGCGATCAGGAGGCCGGACGCCGGGAGCGCGAACGTGAGGAGCGTCAGGCGCTTGCGGATCTGGGGGAAGTGCTCGGCACGGAGGCGGGGCGGCGCGTCTTTCTCCGCCTGCTGCGGGAGCTGGGGGCCGACGCGCCCATGACGCGGGAAAGCGAAATGCGCCTGCGCAACGCGGCGGACTGGATTCTCAACCGCGCGGCGCGCGCCCATCCCCCCGCCTGCCTGCGGATCATGGCGGAACTGCGCGGCATCGACATGCGCCCCGGCGACATACGCTCGAATATCCGTCCGGACGGCATGGAACCGGAGACGCGGCGGATCACGTTCCCGCGTGAAGAACAGGAACCGAACAGGAAGGAGAACGCACATGACTGAAGACATGATGCGCGAGCCGGGAGCTTCGGGCGGCGGGGCGAGTCCCGCACTGCCCGGCGCGGCGGACTTCGCGCCTGCCCAAACCGCGTCCGCCTCAACCGCACCCACGGACTGGCGCAACGCCTTTCCCGCGGACTGGAGCGACAGACTCGGGCAGGTGGACAGCGCGGAAGACGCCGCCCGCGCCCTGGAACGCGGCCTGGCCTACACCCCGGCGCTCCGGCCCGAGGATGTGGATCTGCACTACCCCGAAGGCGTGCGGGTTGACGAGGGCGTGGCCGAAAACTTTCGCCGCTTCTGCGTGGACAGGGGCATCACCCCTGATCAGGCGCAAGCCCTTGTGGATTGGCAGATCAGCGCCAACAGCGAGATCGCGGAGGCGGCCCTGGCCGCCGGCAGGGCCGAACTCCGGCGGCGCTGGGGAAGCCGCTTCGAGGAGAACAGCGCCACGGCGCTCAGGGCCGTGACCGCTCTGGACAGGCGTATGCAGGGGCGGCTCTCCGAAGCCCTGGCCGCCAGCGGCATGAACAACAACCCCGTGCTGGCGGAAGCCTTCCACGCCGTGGGCACGCTCCTTTCGGAGGACGCCCTCTCCGGCGGCAGGGCCGCCCCGGCCGCGTACGGCCGCGAAACAGCGGAAGAAACCTACAAAAACATGTTCAGGAGGTAGCCGATGTCCGACATGATCCCGCAAACCCTCAGGGAAATCGCCCTGGACAAGGCGCGCAAGCGGCCGGAGCTTGTGGATTTTCTCACCGAGGAAGCGCCCATTCTCGCCATGCTCAAATGGATTCCCGCCACGCACGGCCTGTGGAACGTGGAAGAAGTGCTCGCCAACGTTCAGGGGCCGGCCTTTGGCGAGCTTGGCGCGCCCCTGCCCAGCATGAAGGCCGACGCCAACCTGCGGCAGACCTATGTTTCCGTGCTTGGCGGGGAAATGGAAGTCAGCAAGGACAAGGCCGATCAGTTCGGCGGCGCGGCCCAGTACTTTGCCCGGCGCGAGTCCGCCATTCTCGGCAAGGCGGGCATGGACACCGAGCTGGCCATCTGGCGCGATCACTGGCGCAAGGCCGCGCTCGCCAAGAAACTCGTCGTCCGGGGCAAGGCCGCGAAGGACGCCTACACCGTCATGGTGGTGCGCTTCGACAAGGAAGCCAACATCGGCATTTACGATCCCACGGGCTTCACGCAGGGCCGGCTGGTGGACATTACCCCCATCAACGGGGGGAGCCTCTACCACTTGCGGAGCGAGGAGGGCGTGCTCGGCTACGGCGTGGAGTACCGCGGGCGCTTTGGCTGGCAGAACCTCGCGCCCGAGCGCTCGGTTTTCGCCGTCGCCAATGTGAACGCGGCCAACCTGCCCACCCTGGACATGCTGGAGGACGCCATCGCCGCGGTGCGCGGCACGGCCGGCAACACCTACATTTTCGGCCACCACAAGATCCTTCAGAAAACCATGAGCGCCATCAAGAAGGAATACCTGCAAATGACGATCAACGACGGGTCCATGAAAACCGTCATCGGCGACATCAACGGGGTGAAGCTTGTGGGATCCTACAACCTGCCGGACGGCACGGAAGCCGCTGTGTAGCGGGGCCGCGCGCTGGCGCGATCCCCGGCGCGGGTTCCCCGCGCCCGGCGGGGCATGGATCGCCCACCGGGATCATGCCCTGGGGATCGTCTCTCGGGAACATCCATTCACAAGGAGACATGTGATGAGCACGCATTTCGGCTACGGCCTGGAAAGCCGCTGGCACGATCAGTATTTTGCCCGCGATCTGGCTGTGGGGGCGGGCGGCGTCGACACCGATCCTCTTTCCGTGGGCGCGCACAACGGGGCGCTGTGCGTCGTGCTGGCCGCGGCCGGGCAGGGCGTTTCGGCAAGCGATCTGTGCATGAGCATTCTGGAAAGCGACGATCCCGCCGGCCCTTTCGAGGCAAAGGGCGACGGCCCCATGATCATGGTTTCCGGAGAGTTCGAGGACGGGGCCGCGCTGGCGCGGCTGATTCTGCCGGATTGCCGCAACCATGTGAAAATGCATCTGGAAGGCGCGCTGACAGGCGGCGTGGATGTGTTTCTGACCTGTCTGGCCCGGTAAGCATAAAGGAGTGAGTCCGCATGATCGCTGAAACCGGCGTCATCGTCCGCTATGTTGTGACCCCGGATGTGCTGTCCTTCCCCTTTCCGTTTTCCGTGTACGGCGAAGGAGACGTGCGCGTGACGGTTTCCGTGGACGGGCGGACGGAAACAACGCTGACCCCCGGCGCGGACTATGTCGTGTCCGTCCTGCCTTCCGGCGGCGAGGTCACGCTGGTTCGCGCTCCGGGCGGCGGGCGCGTGCCGGTGGGGGCCATGCTGGCCGTGGCCTCTGCCGTGCCCGCCACGCAGGAGGCGGATTTCTCCTCCACAACGGATGTGGACACCCAGGCTCTGGAAACCCAGCTCGACCGGCAGGTCCGGATGATCCAGCAGTTGCAGGCCGGGCTGGATCGCGCCGTCACGGTCCCGGCCGCGTCGGAGCAAAGCCCGGAAGAGCGCGGCCTCGCCCTGTTCGAGGCCGGGGACGCCGCCGCGCAAGCCGCGGCTCAGGCGGCGCAAAGCGCGCGCGAGGCCAGAACGTCGAGCGCCGAAACCGCGGAAATCAAGGCCGCGGCCCTGCGCGAACTGCGTGAGGAGGGCGACAGTCAGGCCAATCGCCTGGACGGTCTGGCCGCCGACCACATCCTGACCTTCGAGCGGGAGGTGGAGCGCGCCCACGGCGAGGCGGACAGATCGCGCCGTGAAGCCGACAGGGCCGAGGAGGCCGCCGGGCGGGCGGGGCAGATCGCCTCTCTGGCTCAGGGCGTGGAGAACCTGGAAGCCACCTGGACCCTGCCGGAGGCCGTCAGGGCCGGGAGCGAAGTGCTCCTTCCCGTGGTCTACCTCGCGGGCCGGGCCGCCCTGCGCCTGAACTGGGAAGGCGTGGAACTCTTCCGGGGCACGGCCTTCGAGGAAGTGGGCGCGCGGGACGAGGTTTCGCGCACGGTGCGGATGCTCATCGACATCCCGGCCGGCGACAGGCTCAACGCCTGGGTTGTCGCGTCCAACGTGGCGGGCGGCGTGCGCGAGGCGGAAGAAGCCGCCCGTGAAAGCGCCCGCCTCGCCGCGGGCGAAGCCGATCGGGCAAAGGCGGCGGGCGACGCCGCGCTGGATGCGGCCGGCAGGGCGGGGCAGGCCGCGGATGAAGCCAGCCGCCAGGCCGGCATTGCCGGCAATCTGGCTCTGGAAGCCACGGAGCAGGCCGATCGATCCGAGGAAGCGGCGGACGACGCCGAGCGCGCCGCGCAAAAGGCGCGGGCCGTCGCCTGTCTGGCCGGGCGGGGCGGCATCTTCACCGTGCGCGACATGGCGGATCTGGAGGACGCCCCAGCCGGCTTCCTCATCCTTGATTCCGCCCTGATTGTGCCGGCCCTGTGCGCCTTGCCCCTGACCTCGGCGGACAGTCTCGACGACGCGCCGGAAGCGGATTGCTTCTTCCTGCTGGCCGGCGCGCTCGAATGCCCGCCCTGTCCGCCCGATCCGGAAGCCCCGGACAAGCCGGAATCCCCTGATGGTCCAGGCGATCCGGATAATCCCGACACGCCGGAGATCCCCGACATCCCGGCCCCCGGCGAAACCCTGTGCGGCAAGCGGCGCAAGCTGCTTCAGAAAACCATGTAACCAACCAACGAACAAACAGAAAAGGAGAACATCATGGCTGCGTTTCCCATCGTCAACACCCCCCTGCTCCAGAACATCAACGGTTCCACCCGGCAGATCCATCTGGAGACGAGCGCTTCCCAGGTCAAAACCGCCGACGGTTCGGACGTTGAAAGCAAACTGGCCGCCCTGTCCGGTTCGCTTGCCGGCCGGAGCACGACGCATGTGGCGGAGGATATCGCGGGGCGGGACGCGCTTTCCGGCATGAAGATCGGGGATCAGGTCTGGGTCAAGGACGCCAGCGCCGATCCCACCGTGGACCACGGGGCGGCCAAGTATATCTACGAGAGCGCGGCCGCCGGCTGGGTCAAAACCGCGGAAGCCGAGAGCATGGATCTTGTCGTCAGCTGGGGCGACGTGCAGGGCAGGCCCGATGTCGACGCGACGGAGATCGATCAGGCCGTGGCCAAAACCCACGAGCACGCCAACCGCACGGATGTGCTCGACAAGCTCGGCGCGGATGCCGCCGGCCTGACGTTCGACGGCAAGGCCGTGGGCGGCAGATACGGCGCGTACGTCACAACGTCGCCCGAAGATGAAGGCTTCGAGGCGGCCGTGGCCGCGCTCGATCTGCCGGACGGGGCCTTCTTCACCGTTGTCGCCGGAGCGTAAGATGCCTGAAATCAGCCGAACCTTTCAGATGGTGAACGGCAAGGCGGTCCCCCTGCCCGCGGGCGGGGGGGCGGACCCCGGCATCGCCGCGCGGGTGAAAGCCCTTGAAGATCGCTTTGACCCCGAGGGCAAGCCCATCGCCCTGAGTCTGGCCACCCGCGACATGCCGGGCATCGTGCGGATCGGCGCGGGGCTGAACATCACCCCTGCCGCGCCCGACGACGCGGATCCGGAAGATGTTGCGGGGCAGGACGCGGGAATCAGCCTCGCGTCCGATGCGGACGCTTCCGAAGGCGACTCCGAAACCTCCCCGGAGGATCCGGAAGAGGGCGAAAACCCTGAACAGGGGAAGGAAGAGACCCCCGGCGTGCTCTCGCTCGGCCCGCACGCTTCCGCCGATGCCGACGCCTACGGCCGGGGGAACCCCACGCAGTACGGGCACGTCAGGATCGTCGACAACTTCGAGGAGGAACTGTCGGCGGCCGACGGCGTGGCCCTCTCTCCCAAGGGCGTCAAAAGAGCGTGGGATCGGCTTATGGGAGTCGCCGCTGTAGATGGAACTGTCTTCACCTCGTCCGGCTCATGGACCGTGCCGGAGACCGGACAATACAAAATCACCTGCGTCGGCGGCGGCGGGAAGGGAGGCAACGGAGGAAACGGAGTTTCCAAATATGGGTATTATGTGAACGCGTCGGAGGGCAACTCATGCGATGTCTCTTGCTACAGCGCAGCCTCGGGCGGCGGCGGAGGTGGGGGCGGGGCGGGTCAGGTTGTGACGCAACGGTTGTCTCTCACCAAAGGTAAAACTATTGCTTTTACTGTTGGAGGGCCTGGCGGAGCCACAACATTCTCTTCCATTACGGCATTAGCTGGCGGAAATGGAGGAAATGGCGGCGCTGGAACGTCAACCAGGAATGCGCCGGCATGTTACTGTGGAGGAGGTCCCTCGGCCGGAGGCGGCGGCGCCGGCGGAACGTCCTACGGATCTGTCGCGACGGACGGAGGCTCTGGCGTCACCACCACTGCAAGCGGCGGCCACTGCACAGGCGGACTGCCGGGAACAGGCGCGATATCCAGCCACAATCCTTACGGGAACGGAGGCAATGGCGGTTCCGGCGCAACGGCAACCGCAAGCTCCCGGTCACAGACGTTTTCCGGCAGCGCCGGCAGTGCCGGCAAACAGGGCTGTATCATCATCGAAAGCCCGATCAGCGCGGCATAGGGAGGTCACGAATGCCTGTTTTCTATTCGCCCTCGGGCAATGCGGAAATGTGGGACGAACAGCCCGAAGGCTACATCACTCGGGAAGACTGGGACGCGGCCCGCGCCGCCGAAGAGGCCGAAGCCGAGGCCGGCCGTCTGGCCGAATACAACAGCGTCGCGGCCCGCGCCCGCCGCCTGCGGGAGGCGCGCAACCAGCGCCTTGCCGAAACCGATTATCTGATGATGCGAGACTACCCCCTGACGGAGGAGGAAGATCAGGTTCTCGTGAACTACCGCCAGACCCTGCGGGATCTGCCCGCTCAGGACGGCGCGCCCTGGGACGGCGGGGAGGAGCAAACACCCTGGCCGGCGTTCCCGCTGGCGCTGGAAGTCATGGCATGATCTGTCGCCCCGCGCCGGGAGGCGCGGGGCAGCCCCCGCCTCAATGTTGCGGACCCGCCGGGCTGATTCTGACGGGTTGATTCTGGAGGAGACCCATGCGTCACACCAAAACCGGCATCATCAACACCGCCCTCATGCGCGTGGGCGCGCAGGGCGTCACCGCCGCCTTTCAGGACGCTCCGGCGGCGCAGACCGCGGCGGCCGCCTATGACCGCGCGCTGGGCTGCTGTCTGGCCCTGCATCCGTGGAACTTCGCCGTGCGTCACGCCGCACTGGCGCAAAGGGCCGGGCCGGCCGCGCCGGGCTGGCGCCACGCCTGGTCCCTGCCGGCCGACTGCCTGCGGATTGTCGAGGTTCTGGGGGAGGACGGGCGGCGCATCGCCTGGGCCCTTTCCGGAACAGGCGGGGGCGAGACGCTGCACACCCGCGCGGGCGGCGTCACGCTTCGGTACGTCAGCGGACAGGTCGCCGCCTTTCCCGCTGCCTTTGCCGACGCCCTGGCCTGGCGCGTGGCCGTGGAAATCGCGGCCTACGTCCAGCAGGGCGGCGGCCGCGCGCGGGACTATCTGGAACTCTTCGAGCGTGCGCTTGACCGCGCCAGAACGGAAAACGATCTGGCGCTCGCGCCGGATCGCGCCTTTCGCTCGGCCTTTCTTGCCGCAAGGATGGTGTGCTGATGCCGCTGCATCATGTTCAGAACGTGCTCAACGGCGGGGAGATCACCCCGCTCATGCGCGGGCGGGTGGATCAGCCCCGCTACGCCACGGGCTGCCGCGAAATGCGAAACTTTGTGCCCATGCCGCAGGGCGGGGCGACGCGCCGGCCCGGCACGCGCTTTCTCGGCATGGCTCTGGGGGAACGGGGCAGGCTCATTCCCTTTGTCTTTTCCGCCACTCAGGGTCGGATGCTGGAATTTGGCGACAGGGTCATGCGCGTCTGGCTTCCGGACGGGCGGATGGTGGCGGACGAGCAAGGGATTCCGAGGACGTTCGCCTCGCCCTATGCCGCGGCAGATCTGCCCGGCCTCCGCTTTGCCCAGTCGGCGGACGTGATCTATTTCGCGCACCCCGGCCATGCGCCGGCCCGGCTTTCGCGCCATGCCGACGACGACTGGCGCTGGAGCGAGCCGACCTTCATGCCCGCCGTGGCCGCGCCCGGCGGCGTCAGCCTTCGGGTTGTGGAAAAGGACTACAACGGGGACGATTCCACCAAGCAGTACACCTACGCCGTCACCGCCGTGGACGAGGAGACCGGGCAGGAATCCAACACAAGCGCGGAAACCAGCATCACCGCCAAGGCGCTCAATTCCGTGAGCTACATCATCCGCATCACCTGGACGGCCGTGCCCGGCGCGGCCTACTACCGGGTGTACAAGAAAAAATACGGCGTGTTCGGCTACATCGGCAGGGCCGGGGCGGAGTGCTCCTTTGACGACGAGAACATCGGCGCGGATACCGAAGACACCCCGCCCGAGCACAGGAATCCCTTTGCGGAACCGGGCGACTGGCCCTCTCAGGTCTTTTTCCACCAGCAGCGGCTCGGCTGGGCGGCCACGACGCGGCGGCCCATGACCATCTGGCTTTCCCGTACCGGAGAGTTTGAAAATCTGGCCGCATCCACCCCGCCCAAGGACGATGACGCCATCGAAGTCACCCTGGCGGCCGCGCAGGCCAACCGGATCGTCTGGCTCCAGCCCGACAGGCAGTCCCTCACCTTCGGTTCCGAGGGCAGTGAGTGGACGCTTTCCGCCGGCGAGGGCGTGGCCCTCACGCCCGCCAACGCCAGTTTCCAGATGCAGACCTCCAACGGCGGGGATGACGCCGTTTCCGCCCTTTCCGTGGGCGGGGGCGTGCTCTACCTCCAGCGCGGGGGCGAGGCCGTGCGCGGCTACGCCTACAACTACAGCGCGGACAAGTACCTCGGGCAGGACATCACCCTGCTCGCCCGCCACTTGTTGCGCGATGCCGGCGTCACGGCCTGGGCCTACCAGCAGGAGCCGTATTCGGTGGTCTGGTGCGTGCTCGGAGACGGAATGCTCGCCGGCCTGACCTACATGCCGGAACAGGAAGTCATGGGCTGGCACCGGCATGACACGGACGGGCGTTTTGTCGACGTGGCCGTCATGCCCGGCACGCCGGACGATCAGGTCTGGTTTCTGGCGCGGCGGGAATGCGGGCTGTGCGTGGAGCGTCTGGACAGCTTTTTCGACGCCGAGGATCTGGCCGAAGCGTACTTCCTGGACAGCGCGCTCAACTATCTCGGCCCGCCCGAGAGCGTGTTTTCCGGGCTTTCCCACCTTGCGGGGCGCACCGTGCGGGTGTTTGCCGACGGCGGCACGGTGGACGGCCTGAAGGTTTCGCCCGCCGGGGAGCTTCGCCTGCGGCGGCCGGCGTCTTCCGTGCATGTGGGCTTGCCCTATGTCTCGCGTCTGACGCCCAATCCGCCGGAGATCCAGACCCAACAGGGATCAAGTCTGCTCTGCAATCGCAAGGTGTGCGCGGTGCGGATCAGGGTCTACCGCAGCATGTCCTTCCGCGCCGGGCTGGGTACGGCCGGGACGGCGCTCCGGCTCTCGCCCGTGGCGGATCGCCATATCCGCGGCGGAGCCTTTCAGACCGCGCCCCTGTTCAGTGAAGGCACGGATCTGGCCCTTGATCTGTGCGGCGGCTGGTCTGACGAAGCGCCGCTGGTGCTGGAGGTGAACAGCGCCACTCCCCTGACGGTTCTGGCCGTGCTCACGGCGCTTGATGTGTCGCCCCACGCGGGCAAGGGAGGTTTCTGACATGGGTGCGGCTACCTTTGCCCTGACGATGGGCGGGCTTTCGGCGCTTTCTTCCCTGTCGCAGACGCGGCAGCGCAACATTCAGGCGCGCTCGCAGCAGGCGCAGATGGAGGCCAACGCGCAGGCGGCCCGCAATCAGGCCGGGATCACAGCGGAAAAGGGGCGGATCGAGGCGGAAAACCTGGATCGCCAGCGTTCGGCCCTGCGTCGGAGCTATGCCGATCTGCAAAGCGGCAATATCGCGGCTCTCGGCGCCATGAACAGGGATCTGTCCACCGGCAGTTCGGCGGCGCTGCTCCGGGGCAACGCCGATCGCTTCGCCGCGGACGTGGGGCTGAATCTTCATCAGAAGGACGTCAGCGCGTGGGAGACCCGCCAGAACATCAGGGCGCAGGAGGCCAACGCGCGCAATTTCGAGAACGCGGCCGACTGGTACGGATCCACTGTCTCGAACCTGGGGCAGTCCCTGCTTGCGGCCGGGCTTTCCGGCCTCGCTTCCGGGGTCAGCGCGTACAGATCGGCCGGCGGCTTCGGCGGCGCAAGCTCTCCCGCTCCCAAATACTGGGACCGCGCTCTGCAAGGCTGGTCCAAAACCCGTGTGCGGCACTGAAACAAGGAGCCATTCATGATCGTGATCCCTCAGGAATATGGCCCGCCGCCGCGCGACGTGCAGGCGGGCGGCATTGACCCCGGCGCGCCCAGGGTGCTGATCGACGCCGCCACCCGCTCCGCGCAGTCCGACGTTGTGGACGCCCTGCTCAGGGCCGGGCGCGACGTCACGCGGGAGAGCCTTGCCGAGTACGTCAGCGAGCAGAGCGCGGCCGTCTCCGAAGCCCTGCAAACCTACCGCACGGCCCTCTCCCGCGAGCGGG
>CAJUHZ010000035.1 GCA_910585945.1 uncultured Bilophila sp. | reverse complement strand
GCCCTCATGAAACGCCGGCCGCGAAAAGCCTCTTTTTTGCGGCCGGCGTTTCATGAGGGCTGACCCTAGGCAGTGTCGTCACAAGATTTTACACCATAGAGCAATACAGCGAACTTGTACTATTGCCAAAAAAGAAGATCCTCGTTTCGCGTATCGTGTTGCTATAGCTCGCCATTGTTTGATGTTCAGAAACGTATTCTCAATGAGATGACGAACTTTATATAAATGCTTGTCATAGGTTATTTGAGAACGATTTCCCCGCTGAATAGGAGGAATAATAGCCTGTATTTTCTCTCCCTCCAGATGGTTGCGAAAGGAATGAGCGCTGTATGCCCTGTCAGCAATAACATTTTCAGGCTTTATTCCTTCAACAAGAGGGCAAGCCTGGCGAATATCCGCGCAGGTGCCTTCTGTAACAATGACTCTGACCGGCATACCATGCGCATCCACGGCCAGATGTATCTTGGTGTTAAGCCCCCTTTTGTACGTCCTATGGCCTCATTGCCTCCTCGTGCTCCCGCCGCATGGGGATGAACCTTGCAGTAGGTGGAATCAATCAGCAGCCACTCGAAATCGGGCATATCCATCAGACGTGAAAGAATATGTTCCCATATTCCCTTGTCACGCCAACGACAAAATCGCCGATGGGTATTTTTCCAGTCTCCGTATTCCGGAGGAAGATCTCGCCAGGGTGCTCCTGTGCGCAGGATCCAGAAAACAGCATTGATAAAGAGTCGGTTATCTTTGGCCTTTCCTCCCCAGACACCTTTCCTGCCGGGGAGGAGAGGTTCCAATAAACTCCAGACGTGATCCGAAATATCATGTCGATGCAGTGCAGAATCCATAGACCCTCCATGTGGAATCTATGGGTATACTGAAATATAGTCAACTCATGACGACACTGCCTAGAGCATTTTGCGACTGAAAATATCCATTTTTCCATCGCGGCGTTGCCGTCACTTCCCCGCGGAGCGGGGCAGGCGCGGCAAAACACGGTTTGCCCGCTTGTTCGGCACAGGCGGCCGCTCTCGAGGCCGCCGGGCGTTTGCCCACAATTCATTGGGAAAACGCTCCAAGGAGATTCCCCTCTCCGGGCATGGCCTGGGAATAATTGGTTGTTATTGGTATTATTGGTTGACAAAATGATAAAATTGGGCACAATGGTCTTGCAAATCTAATTAAAGGAAGACCACATGCCCACTCCTGAAACCGATCAAACCGCCATCCGTCCCCGCCGCAGCTACCACAAACTCTCGGAGCGTCTGCAGCGGTTCATGGCGGAAGGGCAATTCCGCGCCGGCGACAAACTGCCCCCTGAACGCGCGCTTGCCGAATCATTCGGCGTTTCTCGCAGCAGCATTCGCGAGGCCATCCGCACGCTGGCGGAAAAAGGGCTTCTCGAAAGTCGCCACGGCGACGGCACCTACGTCCGTGAGCCGGACATGGCTCCCCTGCGGGACGCCATCATTGAAGCCATGAACTCCGAAGGCATGATCTTTGACGATGTGAACGAATACCGTCGCATTGTGGAACCTGCCATTGCCGAGCTTGCCGCGCGCCGGCGCACCCCGGAACAACTCGATCGGCTCAAGATCATCGCGTGCGACCAGCAACGGCGCTTTCTTCACGATCAGGACGACGGCGATCTCGACGCGCAATTCCACCAGCAGCTCGCCGAATGCGCCGGCAACCGGCTTTTTGTGGAAACCATCATTCGGCTCAACGCCCTGTACGCCGGCGGGCGCACGCCTGATCTCCGTGACGCGGCATGGCGGCAGTTTTCCATCACGTCCCATCTGCGAATCATCGACGCGCTCGAACGCCAGTCGCCCGAAGAAGCCCGCAAGGCCACCGAAGAGCACATTGACCACGTTGTCCAAAAACATCTTTTCGCCACCGCAAGGGATTAGCCATGCTGGTTTCCATGCTGATCTACTGTGCCCTTGGATCCGTCGCCGGCATCCTTGCGGGCCTGCTTGGCGTGGGGGGCGGCATCGTCATCGTGCCAATGCTCGTGTTCGCATTCAACTGGCAGGAGATCCCGCCCGACCTCATCATGTTGCTGGCCCTTGGAACCTCCATGAGCAGCATTGTGTTCACCTCCATCTCCAGCGCCCGCGCGCACAGCCGGAACGGAAACGTTGATTGGAGAGCTGTACGGACCATTGCGCCCGGCATTGTGGCAGGCACGCTCTGTGGAACGTATCTGGCTTCCATCCTGCCCACGCGCTTTCTCCAGATTTTCTTCGTGGCGTTCCTCATGTTTGTGGCAATCCAGATGCTCGGCAACAAAAAACCCAGGCCCTCGCGTCACCTGCCGGGGCTGGGCGGCATGAGCGCGGCGGGCGGCGCTATCGGCCTGACGTCAGGGATCGTCGGCATCGGCGGCGGAACGCTCTCCGTTCCCTTTCTAATCTGGAACAATGTGGACATGCGCAAGGCAATCGGCACTTCGGCCGCCATCGGCTTTCCCATCGCCGTTGCGGGCAGTCTCGGCTATCTGGTCAATGGATGGAGCGATCCCCGGCTGCCGTCCTGGTCCCTTGGTTACATCTACCTGCCCGCGTTGATCGGCATTGTGGTGTTCAGCATGGTCACCGTCCCTTTCGGCGCCCGGCTGGCGCAGGCCCTGCCCGTGCCCCGGCTCAGGAAATGCTTTGCCGTCCTGCTCGTCGCCGTGGGCGCGCGGATGCTCTTCAACGCTCTATGAGCACTGAAACAACGAGGAGGCATTGATGAAGAGTCCCACTGACGTCGCCAGCGGAATCATTCTGCTTGGCCTGTGCGGAATCGGAGCCTACAGCGTCCGCTCACTGCCCGAAGCCGGAATGGAGGCAATCGGCCCGGCAACCTTTCCCAAAATCATCCTCGTTCTGTTGTGCGTCCTGAGCCTTGCCCTGATTGTCCGGGGAGTCCGCAACGCCCCTCCCAAATGCTACTGGCCGGAAGCCGGCGTATTCAAAAAAATCCTGCTCTTCATCGGGCTTTTCTATCTCTACCTCATCACCCTCACCCTGCTTGGCGATCTTTTCCTGAGCATGGAAAACCCGCCCTTTGCCGCAAACGGGGCGTTCAGCATCAGCACAGCCCTGTTTCTGCTCATTGCGCTCCCGCTGCTCGGACGACGCAAGCCCGTGGAAATCGTGGCCGTGGCGGCCATCACTACCAGCGCGCTGGTGGGGGTGTTCTCCGGATTTTTCCAGGTACTGCTGCCCTGATACAGGCGGACCCGGTCGAATGCGATCGGGCGCGATCGGACGAGGCCCGGCGCAACCAGATACGCCTTCATGTGACGGGGCGCGGCCAACCGAGTCTTCCGCGAAAACTGTTCCGGCTCACGGGGAAGGGCTGGAGCGCCGTAAAACCTTGGGGGGAATATGCTCGCGAATATTCTTGACGGCATCATGAACGCCATTTCCATAGGTTCCCTGCTCGCCAATCTCATGGGCGTCGTGCTCGGCATCATCTTTGGAGCGCTGCCCGGTCTGACCGCCGCAATGGGTGTGGCCCTGCTCATTCCGCTGACCTTCGGCATGCCCGCCGTGGAGGCTTTTTCAGCGCTGCTCGGCATGTATGTCGGCGCTATTTACGGAGGCTGCATCACCGCCATTCTCGTCGGCACGCCGGGCACAGTCTCCGCCGCGGCAACCATGCTCGAAGGTCCGGCGCTGACCGCGCGCGGTGAATCCCGCCGCGCTCTGGACATGGCCACCTGGGCTTCCTTCATCGGTGGCACGCTCAGCGCCCTGACCCTGGTATCGGTGGCTCCGCTGCTCGCCAGGGCCGCCATGACCTTCGGCGCGCCGGAATACTTCGCTGTCGCCGTATTCGGCCTGACCGTAGTCGCTTCCCTTTCCTCGGGCAATGCGCTCAAGGGGCTTATCGCCGCGCTGGCCGGCCTGCTGCTTGCCACCATCGGCATCGACCCTGTTACCGGCGACATGCGCAACACGTTCGACAATCCCAATCTCTTTAACGGCTTGTCGCTGGTTCCCGTGCTGGTGGGGCTTTTCGCCGTATCACAAGTGCTCGTCACCATTGAAGACGTGGCGCGGGGCGTCTCGCTCAAGGAGGGCGCGGTTTCAAAACGTGGCCTCTCGCTCCGGGATCTCACGTCAAATACCGTCAATTTCCTCCGTTCATCCCTTTTTGGAACGCTCATCGGCATCATCCCGGCCACAGGTGTTTCAGCGGCATCGTTCCTCGCCTATTCGGAAGCCAAACGCTTCTCCAGGACGCCGGAAATGTACGGCAAAGGCTGTCTTGAAGGCATCGCCGCCACCGAATCGTCCAACAACGCCGTCTGCGGCGGAGCGCTCATTCCTCTGCTGACGCTCGGCGTGCCTGGCGACATCATCACCGCCATCATGCTCGGCGCGCTGATGATCCAGGGCCTTACCCCCGGCCCGCTTCTGTTTGTGGAGCATCCCGTCACGGTCTACGGCATCTTTGCCGCCTTCATCATCGCCAACCTGCTCATGCTTGCCGTCGGCCTGCTCGCGGTGCGCGGCGCAGGCAGGATCATCGCCATACCCGGTTCGGTGCTCATGCCCATCGTGATCACCCTGTGCGTTGTCGGCGGCTATGCGGTGAACAATTCCACCTTTGATCTGCTCATTGTCGCCATCTTCGGCACTGTCGGCTATCTGATGATCAAATGCGACTTTCCGCAACCGCCCCTGCTGCTCGCCATGATCCTGGAACCTATTGTGGAATCGAACTTCCGCCGCGCGCTGAGCATCTCCCAAAACGATTACAGCATCTTTTATACAAGCCCGATAGCCTGTCTCATTCTGGGCGTCAGCCTGATCGTGCTGCTCAAGCCTCTTGTCGATGACTTCCGCGCCGGCCGAAAGGCCGCCGCGTAACCCCACAAAGGAGCCCGACATGGAACTCGCACAGTGGAAAGAACGGATCGACGCCTGGTTCGCCGACAAGGAACCTGAAATGCTCGCTCTGCTGGAACGGCTGGTCAACATGGATTCCTTCACCAGCGACGCGGAGCACGTCAACCGCGTGGGAGAAACCATTTGCGCCTGGATGCGGGACGCGGGATTCCGCACCGAGAAGATCGCCAAGGCCCCCGTTCCGGCCGACGAACCCTGGATGGCCACGCTCGGCAACGTGTTCACAGCCCGCACCCACCCGCATGAGGCCGGACCCGGCATCGTCTTTCTCGCGCATATGGACACCGTGTTTCCCGCCGGCACGGCGGCCGCGCGCCCCTTCCGGCTCGACCGCGAAGCCGACCGCGCCACAGGCCCCGGCGTCACCGACATGAAGGCCGGGATCGTCCAGAACATGTTTGTCGCCCGCGCGCTCAAGGAACTCGGGCTGATCCGCGCCCCCATGACGCTGACCTTTTCGCCGGACGAAGAACTCGGCTCTCCCTCCTCCACACCCATTTTCGGAGAACAGCTCAACGGAGCCATTGCGGCCATCTGTTCCGAAGCGGGCTACCCGGGCGGGGGCGTGACGCTCGAACGGAAAGGCTCCGGACACATGCTGCTTGAAATCAGGGGCAAGGCAGCCCACGCCGGGCGCTGCTATGAGGAAGGCGCATCCGCCATTCTCGAACTGGCCCACAAGATCCTCGCCTTTGACAAGCATGTGGACCTGCCCAATGAAACCACGGTGAACACCGGGCTGATCACCGGCGGGACCTCGGCCAACTCCGTGGCCCCCCACGCGGCGGCCCGCATCCACATCACCTTCAGGACGCTGGAAACAGGCCGCAGGCTCGCGCAAGCCCTGCGCGACGAGGCCGCCAGAGTCTCTATCCCCGGCACGTCGTCGCACCTGAGCGGAGGGGTGCGCCTGCCGCCGCTGCTCCCCACCGCCGGGGTGCAACGCTTCTTCGAGCTTGTCCGGCAGGCGGGCGACGCGATCGGCGTCCCCCTTCATTCCGAGCGCTCCAGGGGAACGGCGGAATCAGGCTATACCGCCAGCGTGCTTGGCGTGCCCACCGTATGCAGCATGGGCCCCGAAGGCTCCGGCCTGCATTCGCCCGAGGAGTACATGATCCCGTCCACCCTTGTCCCGCGCTGCAAAATTGCGGCTCTGGCCGCGCTTCAGGCGGCGGAAATGTTTGCTCCCGCGCCGCGAGTGAACCCGGATCTTCTGTAAACGAGCGCCAACCTCATTCATGTGAAGGAGTCCGTTATGAAAACATTTCTGACCTGCGCCGTGCTGGCCTGCACCCTGCTGTTCTCGGGAACATCCGCCGTCTTCGCCGCCTACCCCGACCGGCCGATCACCATCATCATCCCGTTCGGCCCCGGCGGGGCTGTGGATATCGCCGCGCGCGTTCTTGCCGAGTGGTTTCAGACAAAACACAACATCACGCTGAACATCGTGTGCAAGGCCGGCGGCGCGGGCGCTCCCGCCATGCTCGACGTGGCCAGGGCGCGGCCGGACGGCTATACCTTCGGCTTCCCGGCCATCTCAACCTTTTCCACCACTCCGCAGATCAAGAACACCGGCTACACGCTGAAGGATTTCCGCGCCGTGGCCCAGATCTCCGTCATGTGGCTGAGCCTCTCCGTCAACAGCGACTCCGGCATCAAGGATCTCGCAGGTCTCGTGGAAGCCGCAAAGGCCGCCCCCGGCAAGGTCAATTTCGCCACGCATGGGGCGCTCTCCACGCAACGCCTGTTCATGACGCGCCTGCTCAAGGCGTTTCCGGGCGTGAACCTCCCCCATGTCAGCTACACCAGCGGGCATGAAGTTTCTACCGCCCTGCTCGGCCGCCATATCACCAGCGCTTTCGGCGTGACCACCAATCATCGCCCCTATGTGGAATCCGGCGATTTCACCATGATCGGCGTATCCAGCCCGCAGCGCCTGCCCAATTTCCCGGATGTGCCCACCTTTGCCGAACAGCTTGGACCCGAATACGTCTTCCCCTCCTCGCACGGCCTTGTGGCGCCCCGCCGCGTGCCTGACGATCGCGTCATAATCATGCAGAACCTGCTGAAGGAAGCGCTCGCCGATCCCGACGTTCAAGCCAGGTTCGCCAAGGCGGATCTGACCGCGGACTACCTGCCTGCCGCGGAATTTCAGACCGTCCTCGAAAACATGTGGAAAACCATCGGCGAGATCATGAAGGAAAACAAGTTCAACTGACAACGAAAAGGGGCCCCCGGCGGGCCCCGCCCCCGGAGAAGCTATGGGACTTGCAAAAACTCTTGCAGCCGTCTGCATGACCGCGGCCTTGCTTTCCGCTTCCGCCGCCGGAGCTGCCGAACCTGTTCCCATGAAGACGGCATGGCTCGGCGAGCATGAAACCTTCGCCGTCTGGTACGCCAAACAGCACGGGTGGGACAAGGAAGCCGGACTCGCCCTCACCATGCTGCGTTTCGATTCCGGCAAGGCAATTGTCGAGGGATCTCTGGCCTATGACTGGGCTGTGGCCGGCTGCGGAGCCGTCCCGGCGCTAACCGCCGCCCTGAGCGAACGCATTGACATCATCGCCGTCGCCAATGACGAATCCGCCGCCAACGCCCTGTACGTCCGCGCGGACAGCCCAATCCTCGCCATAAGAGGGGCCAATCCCGCCCATCCCGATATCCACGGCGACAGGGAGAGCGTCAGGGGCAGGGAAATCCTGTGCCCCAGGGGAACCTCGGCGCATTACGCCACGGCGATGTGGCTCAAGGCCCTCGGCCTCAGTGAAGAAGAAGTCCGAATCCGGGAGACGGCTTCCACCCAGGCGCTCGGCGCGTTTGCGGGCGGGCTTGCCGACGTGGTCGCCCTGTGGGCTCCGCTCACCTACGAAGCCGAAACCAGGGGCTTCAAGGCGGCGGCCCTGTCACGCGACTGCGGCGCTTCCCAGCCCGTGCTCATCATCGCCAACCACGACTATGCGGTGCAGCATCCCGAACAGATCGAAGCCTTTCTCAGGATGTACCTGCGGGCTGTCGCCTGCTTGCGCGACACTCCGCCCGAAACGCTCGCGCCGGACTATATCCGCTTCTACCAGGAATGGACCGGGCGCAAGCTCACGCCTGAAAACGCCGTGCGGGATCTGCGCGCCCATCCTGTCTTCACCCTTGACGAGCAACTGGCCCTGTTCGACGCCTCCGCCGGCAAGAGCGAGCTGCAAAAGTGGCTTTCCGCCATTGTCGCTTTTTACGAAAGCATCGGAGGCGTCCGGGACGAAGACCGCCCGCGGCTCCAGCGCCTGAACGCCGTTACCGACGTGTACCTCAAGGCCCTGCGTTGACGCCGGGACGCTTTTCTCTGCATCCGGATCAATACAAGAAGGCCCCTTCAAAGCCATATGAAGGTTTTGAAGGGGCTTATTGTGCAGACAGACGCCAAACTCAGGCCTTGGCCGCGCTCTTCTTTCTGCCCTGAGTCTGATAGCGCTTGAGCGCGCTCAGTTCGGCCTTGCGAAGGCGGAGGGAAAGCGGGGTCACTTCCACCAGTTCGTCCTCACGCACAAAGTGGAGCGCCCGCTCCAGGGTCATCGGACGTACCGGAGTCAGCACAACGGCCTCGTCGTGACCCGAGGCGCGCATGTTGGTCAACTTCTTTTCCTTGGTGGGATTGACGTCGATATCGTTATCCCGATTGTGCTCTCCGACGATCATGCCCTCATAGACAGGATCCCCCGGCACGACAAAAAGCTGACCGCGCGGCTCCAGATTGAAGAGGGCATAGGCCACGGCGTTCCCGGCGCGATCGGAGACGATCGAACCGGAGTAACGGCTCGGAAAATCACCGCGCCACGGTTCATAGCCGGCCAGAAGGGAATTCATGATGCCGGTTCCCTTCGTATCGGTCAAAAATTCGTCCCGGTAGCCGATAAGCCCGCGCGACGGCACGGAAAATTCAAGACGCACCCGCCCGGAGCCGTTGTTCACGCAATTGACCATGCGCCCCTTGCGCTGAGCGAGTTTTTCCGTCACCACGCCCATGAAGGCTTCATCGCAATCCACATAGAGCTGTTCCACCGGCTCCAGCGTCTGGCCATCCTTTTCCTTGAGGATCACCTCGGGCCGGCCCACGCACAGTTCAAAGCCCTCGCGTCGCATGGTTTCGATCAGAATGGCCATCTGAAATTCGCCCCGACCCTTGACGAGGAAGGTGTCCGTCTCTTCCCCCTCTTCCACACGAATGGCCACATTGATCAGCGCTTCCTTGATCAGGCGCTCCCGAATCTTGCGCGACTGCACGATCTTGCCTTCGCGCCCTGCAAGGGGAGAGGAATTGATGGTGAAGCGCATGGACACCGTAGGTTCGTCCACGCGCAGGCGAGGCAAAACCCGCACATCGTCCCTGGTGCAGATGGTGTCGCCAATGGCCACGTCCTCAAGGCCGGCGATAACCACAATATCGCCGGGGGAGGCTTCCTCCATGTCCACAAGACGCAAACCCGCGTAGGCTTGCAGCTTGGTCACCCGCAACGGAACCGGAATGCCGTTCTCACCGACGCACACAAGCGCGTCCCTGGATCGCACCGCGCCGTGCAGAACTCGCCCAACGGCCAGTCGCCCCAAGTATTCCGAATAATCAAGATCCGACACAAGCATCTGGAACGGTTCGTTCGGATCGTGCACAGGGCCGGGCACTTCTTCCAGAATGGTGTCAAACAGAGGGGAAAGATCCTTGCGCTCGTCATCGGGCTGACGCATGGCCACGCCCTCTCGCCCAATGGCGTACAGCACGGGGAATTCAAGCTGTTCTTCCGTGGCGTCCAGATCGATAAAAAGATCATAGACCTCGTTCAGCACTTCCTGAGCGCGGGCGTCCTTGCGATCAATCTTGTTGACCACGACGATAAGCTTCAGCCCTGCCTTCAACGCCTTGCGCAGAACGAAACGGGTCTGCGGCAATGGCCCTTCCGCCGCGTCCACAAGGAGAATCGCCCCGTCCGCCATGGACAGGGCGCGCTCCACCTCGCCGCCGAAATCGGCGTGCCCAGGCGTATCAATGATGTTGATCTTCACTCCGTTCCAGGTGACCGCGCAATTCTTGGCCGAAATGGTGATCCCGCGCTCACGCTCCAAATCCATGCTGTCCATGACTCTGTCGTCAACCCGCTGATCGGATCGAAAGACGCCGCTCTGTCGGAACAGGGCATCCACGAGCGTGGTCTTGCCGTGGTCAACGTGAGCGATGATGGCCACATTCCGCAGGTTGGCGTTGCGCGTGTTGTCCTTCAAAAAAAACTCCTCGTGGTTGAAGCGGACGGGATGGCGCGGAACGCGAAACAGCCGCGCTCACGCCGAAGCGCGTTTTTTATGCCTCTCGCCCCCGATTTGCAAGCGGCCCGCCGGGCGAACCGCCGCCTTATTCATTCCCCCTTTCTTCATTGTCGCGTTGTTCAGACTTGAGCGGCGTCACAGCAGCCTCGCGCAGCACGTTTTCCAAAAAGCGCATCAAATCCGCGAGTTCGGCAAAGGACCAAACATGCTGCCCTTCGGTCACTTCCCAATGGCCGCCCCCCTGCAAGATCCTGCCGCCCTCAAGGGAAGAAAGGCGAGCCTCGCGCACCCGCCAGGCGAGTTCAAGCACGCGCGGCGGGGACGACGCCACATGCATCCGCGCCGTATCCTCTTCCTGCGTCACGCGACAGGCGAGAAGTTCCGGATTCAATTCCTCAAGCTCACGCAGTCCGGCCAGGACAGGCTGAAGCGCCTCGGATGGCTCAAGACATTCATTCTCATGTCGGATAGACGCCAGCACGCTCTCGGCGTGGCGCTCTCTTTCGTCACGGTATTGCTCCAGCGTTTGCCGATGCCGGACAAAACGGCGGATCAAAAAAACCAGCACAAGAACGCCAGCCACGGCGTACACAATCAACATCATACTGCTCCTTAATATATATTCCAGCCCAGAACCTCCGAGCGGGAAATGCCGTTTTGGACTGTCCCACACCCGATCCACGGCACAGCATGCCCCCGGATCCCTGTGAAATCATGCGCAACGCACGCGACAGCCTGCCGCGACCACGAGCCATCCGCATTTTTCAATGGGCCTTGACAGACAGGGATAGGACTCTCTATGAGATACTGAAACCTGATTCAGGGGGATTTTACCGGGCCTTTGCCCGCGCGGTCACCACAGCGCCAGGCGCGCCCCCCACCGCGGGAGAGTCCCCCTGAGCATTTCATACGAATGATGAAACACTCGGCGGCCGCTTTTGCGGACCCCGCTTCAAGCAAGCGGAAAACCGCGTTTTTCCGTAAGGCGATGGTAGCGCCGCTTTTGAAATTGTCAAATTTCAAAAGCAAAATATTCTACAAGCAGGAGAGGACCATGTCGAAGGCGTTGGAAACCCAGCGAACCTATGCTCTTATCGGTACCGGCGGTTGCGGCAAAACCTCCCTGGCGGAAATGCTGCTTTTCCAGAGCGGCGTCATCAACCGCCTCGGAGCCATTGAGGAAGGGACGACCACTCTGGACTATGAACCCGAGGAAACCAAACGCCGCGGATCCATCGTGCCGGGCTTTGCGACATTCCCCTGGAACGGCGCCCGCCATTTCCTCGTGGACGTTCCTGGCGACGCCAATTTCACCGGCGATATCCCCTACCTGCTTCTCGGCGTCGATGCGGCCGTATTCGTGATCGATGCGGTGGACGGCGTGCGCCCGCTCACCCGCCGCCTGTGGAAGGAAGCGCGCAACGCTTCCCTGCCAGCCATCGTCTTCATCAACAAGCTGGATCGCGACAGGGCCGACTTCAACATGGCCTACAACGGCCTTTCCGCCCTGCCCGGACTGAAGCCCGTCACCTTGTATATGCCCATTGTCGAAGGCGAAAACCTGATCGGCGTTGTGGACGTCATGGCCGGCAAGGCCCTGATGTTCGGTGAAAACGGCGCGGTCAGCGAAGCGCTTGTGCCCGAATCCCTCCAGGACGAGGCCGCGTTGTTGCGTGACACCACGGTGGAAAACATCGCCGAATCCGACGAAGAGCTCATGGAAAAATATCTGGAAGAAGGTTCCCTGAGTCCTGATGAGTTGGCAAGCGGCCTGCGCAAGGGCGTGCTCAAGGGCGATCTTGTTCCGGTCGTCGTGGGGGCGGCCCTGCAAAACAAGGGCGGCCGGCAACTGCTCGACGCCATCGCGTCGCTCTTCCCCTCCCCTCTGGAACGCCCCGCCCTGCTTGGCGAAGACGGAGCGGAGCGCGCCCCGGACGAAGCGGCTCCCGCGTGTTGCTTCGTGTTCAAGACCATTGCCGATCCCTTTGCCGGCCAGCTCAATATGGTCCGGGTCATCTCCGGCAGCCTCAGTGGCGACGCCTCTCTCAAGAACATGCGCACGGGCGAAACGGAACGCATGGGCAACCTCCTGTACCTTGTCGGTAAAACGCAAACGCCTTGCAAGGACACGCTCGGCCCCGGAGCGATCGTCGCTGTGGCCAAGCTCAAGAATACCCGTACCGGCGACACGCTGTGCGATGAAAAAGCGCCTTTCATCCCTGCCCTGCCCGACTTGCCCCCGCAACTGATCACCTTTGCCCTGGCTCCCAAGGAAAAAGGCGATGAAGACAAGGTGTACGCGGCCATCCAGAAGCTGCTGGATGAAGATATCATGCTGAAGCTGGCCCGCGACGAGGAAACGAGCGATATTCTGCTCTCGGGTATGGGGCAGCTCCATGTGGAAATTTCCGTGGAGCGCGCGCGGCGGCGGTACAAAGTTGAAATCCAGCTCAAAACCCCCAAAGTGCCCTACCGCGAAACCGTGCGCGGCAAAGTGCAGGCGCAAGGACGGCATAAAAAACAGACCGGCGGCCGGGGTCAGTTTGGCGACTGCTGGATCGAGATGGAAGGCCTGCCCCGCGGTTCGGGCTATGTCTTTGAGGACGCCATTGTGGGCGGCGCTATTCCGCGTACCTATATTCCCGCCATTGACAAGGGCATTCAGGAATCAGCCGCCCGTGGTTTCATTGCCGGCTACCCGGTGGTGGATTTCAAGGTTCGCGTCTATGACGGGAGCTACCACAATGTGGACTCGTCCGAAATGGCCTTCAAGGTGGCCGGATCCCTTGCGTTCAAAAAGGCGATGGAGACCCTGAAGCCCGTCCTCCTGGAACCGATTGTGCTGTTGTCCGTGTCCGTGCCTGACGAACACATGGGCGACGTGATCGGCGATCTTTCCTCACGCCGCGGCAAGGTGCTCGGCTCGGATTCCCAGGCCGGCATCACCGAAATCAAGGCCCATGTCCCCATGAGCGAAATCCTCCGCTACGCCCCGGATTTGCGCTCCCTCACCGGAGGACAGGGGGTCTTCACCATGGAATTCGATCATTACGAAGAAGCGCCCGCCCCGATTGTGGAAAAAGTGATCGCTGAACACCAGAAGAGCAAGGAAGACGCGTAAAAGCAAAATATTCCGGCGTCTTCTCCACAGACGCCGGAACAGGCAAAAAATTTTTTCTGCATTTGCAAAAAAACGCTTGCCAAAGACTGCCTTCTGAGATACTTCTCTTTTCGCGCCGAAGTGGTGGAATTGGTAGACACGCTAGGTTCAGGGTCTAGTTCCCGTTCGGGAGTGGGAGTTCGAGTCTCCCCTTCGGCACCACAAGAAAATCAAAGGGTTAGCAACTCCAAGAGAGTTTGCTGACCCTTTATTTTTTTCTCTGCAATCGACTTTCTCCCCCCTTTCTCCCCCAGTGGGGAATCTGCTATTCCCCCTTACCCCCCATACAAACGACACGGCTGGCCAGAATAGTCCATTGCGGACCGTTCCGTGCCTGATGCCCGACTTTTCTCCCCTCTTTGCTCACGGGTCCTTCCGGCCTGTCACCGCCAAACGGGCAAACCTCCTCACATCGTGGCCGCGATCTGCGGAACGGAAAGGGCGGAAAAACGGAATGAGTCCGTTCTTTCGCCCTATTTTTGTTTCCTATTTTTATCTTTAGAAAACAATAGGTTATCTTTATGAGCAAGAAAAAAGACGATCTTGTGCGCAAAGTGCAACAGCGCCGCCATACGGAAGCTGAGTCACGCGCCGCCAAGCTCTCAAAAGCAAAGCCGGCAGCAATAGAAAAGCTCGAAATTTCCGATGATGAATTGCAAGGCTACATCAATGAGAACCGCGTCGGCGACGCAAAACTGTATTGCCGCTTGCACAGAGGAACAGTTGTTTATGTCAAGTATTGGGAACGTTTCCTCATATGGGGCGGACACCATTGGATTGAAGACGACTATGACGCCGCTTTCCAGCGCATTGAGGACGTATGTGAACTGTATCTCGATCTTGCAAACAATAAGCAAACGGAGGCAGATGAAGAGATAGACAAAGATATAAAGTCAAAAATCCAGAGTATTGCCGACGCCGTCTTTCGCCGCGTCACCTTACTGCGTGATATTCCGGGGCAGGAAAAACTCCTCCAGATGACACGCCGTATCCGTGATCCTCTGGTTGTATTGCCAAAGCACATTGACAAACAGCACTACATCAAAGCCTGTCCCAACGGCGTGATCGACCTGCGCACCGGTGAACTCCGACCAGGCCGCCCGGAAGAATACATCCTCAACGCCATCGTCACCGAATACGACCCGGCGCTTATGGAGAAAGACGATCCCTGCCCGGAGACGAACAAATTCTTGCTGTCGTCGATGGACGGCGATCAGGAGCTTGTGGACTTCATCTGGCGTCTGCTCGGCTACGGCCTCATCACCGAGCGACGGGATCACATCTTTACGATCTTCTGGGGTGAGCATGGCCGCAACGGCAAGGACACGCTCATCAAGCTGGTGACGCACGTCCTCGGCCAGACGCTCTCCGGCGACGTGCCGGTGGAGATGTTTCTCCAGATGCAGCAGACCCGCAATTCCTCGGCCCCTTCGCCCGACGTGCTTTCCTTGCGCGGCATGTGCATCGCCTGGATAAACGAGGCCGAAGAGGGGCAGCGATTTGCCTTGGCCAAGCTGAAAAAACTCACCGGCGGCGGGTACATCACGGCGCGGGGGCTGCAAGACAAGCTGCAAACCACCTGGCTGCAAACGCACCTGCCCATCATGACCACCAACGAATTGCCCAAGGCCAAGGCCGATGACGCGGCCTTCTGGGCGCGCGCCATTCTGCTCAAGTGGCCGCTCTCCTTTGTGGAGAACCCGGAACAGCCCTACGAGCGCCCGGCGGACAAAAACCTCGACGAGAAAATTCAGGCCGAAGCCAGGGGCGTGCTGGCCCGCATGGTGCGGGGAAGCATGGAGTACCTGCGCGACGGCCTGAAAATACCGGACAAGGTGAAGGAGTGGACCCGCGAGCAGCGCGCGTCCTGGGATGACGTGGGCCTCTTCATCAGCGAGTGGTGCGAGCAGGAGCCGCATCAGGACAATCCCGACGCCTACAAAACCCGCATCACATCGACAGACCTGCATGAAGCCTTCTGCATCTGGTACGCGCGGAACCGGGATAAACGCTTCAGCATTTCCGCCAAGAAGTTCTCTGAAATGCTGAACAAGAAAGACATTCCCTACAAGCGCAGCAATGGCTCATGGCGTTTGGGCATCCGCCTGAACGCCGAGGGAGAAAACGCTCTGGCCGATTACCGGGCCGACAAGTGATCTGTCCGCATGCGTCCGCACATACAGGAGACATAACAACATGAAATTATGGGATAAAACGATAAACGGACAGATGGACAGGTTCCAGGCATGTTTCCACACGCAACAGGCACAGGCGCACAGGTGCGCATGGACTATGCCGCGTATCTGTCCACCTGTCCATATTCATAAAACTTCTAATAAAATAAATAGATAAGAAAAAAAGGAAACGGACAGATGCGGACAGATATCCTCAATCTCTATAAATCCCGTTTTGGCGCGGCGGTAAAGCGTCAGGGCAACGGCTGGAACGGCCCCTGTCCCCTGTGCGGCGGGGAAGCGGGCAAGTCCGACCGTTTCATGGTCTGGCCGGACCGCGCCGAAAGCCTGGGCGAAACCTGCGCGAAGCACACCATCACGGGCATCTGGTCATGCCGCCAGTGCGGCGAAAGCGGCGACACCATTGCTTATCTGATGAAAATTGACGGTCTCGACTTCAAGGCCGCGCTGGCCGAGTTGGGCATTGAGGGCGGACGCCCCTCCTACCGGCGTCGTCGCGCTCCGGCGGAACCTCGGCGGGCTGACGCCTCGCGCTGGACGCCGCGGGAATGGCCGGAGCCGTCCGAACAGTGGTCCGCCTACGCGGCCAAACTGCTGGCCGAGGCGGAGGAGAACATCTGGAATCAACCCGTCGCCTTGAACTGGCTGGCCGCGCGCGGCATCGACGAGGCCGCCGTCCGGGCCTACCACATCGGCTACCTGCCTGCCCAAAGCTCCAGATACCCCGGCCGTTACCGTTCCCGCTCCGCCCTGGGACTGGAGCCGAAAACCGGCGATGACGGCAAGGTCCGCACCAAACTGTTCATCCCGCGCGGCATTGTCATTCCCACGTTCGCCTCTGACGGGCGTGTCCTGAATCTCCGCATCCGGCGTCACAAGGAAGATTTGGGCGAACACTCCCCCAAGTATCTGGAGCTGGAAGGCTCGTGCAAAGCGCCGCTCTTTCTCCGCTCCTCCCGCCCCGGTCCGCTGGCCGCCTATTTCGTGACCGAGGCCGAGCTTGACGCCATGCTCATCCACCACGCCACGGGCGGCGTTGTCGGCGCGCTGGCCGTGCGCACCAACCGCGGCAAGCCGGACGTATCCGCCGATGCCCGGCTCCGCGAGGCGGTACGGGTCTGCATCGCCCTGGACTACGACACGCCCGGCGCGGACGGCGTGGAGTTCTGGGAGCAGACCTATCCCGCCGCTCTGCGCTGGCCCACGCCAGAGGGCAAAGACCCCGGCGACGCCCGCAAGCTCGGTGTCGATATTCGGGAGTGGGTAGCGGCCGCCCTGCCTCCGTCCCTTTCCCTGCCGGACCAAGAGTCGGCGCCCCACGGGGGCATAGTATCACAGAACACGATAACCCAACAAGATATTTGCCAAAATGGACATGTGGACACTTTGCCGTCTGGTACGTTGCACATGGGGGGAGGGGCTGCGCCAAAAATGGATTCTTTTGAGAAAGGAAGCGGCCCTGCGGGCCTCTCCACGCAAATACGTACCAGCGGGGAAAGCGGCGCGGAGTCCCCGGCCTGGGCGTGGGCCACTGAAGACGCCTTCACGCCGGACGAACTCTGCCGCCTGCAAGCCGCTCTGCCCGCCGGCATGCCTCTTGACCTGCTGCCCCTGGACGTGGCCCGCGCCTATCTGCTGTGGCGGGGCATCCCTGCCGCCTTCGTCAAGTTCCGTGACGAAAACGGCGACAGCGTGGGCTTCTCATGGGAACGCGATTATACCTGGTGCCGCAAAAATTCCGAACGCTTTGAAACCTTTTGGAGTTTTCAGAACACGTCGCCCGTACTCTGGCGGTGGATGTCCGATCATCCGGCGCTGAAAATCACCTCACAAAACCTGTTGCATATCTGGGGGTAACGATGAGTGAAAACACGTTTGCACAACGCAATGAGGAACTGGCAGCCATCAGCCGGGAAATGTTCGGTGACGGAATGCGCCTGATGATTGCGCCTCCGGCCTCGCTGACATTGCTGAAAGACAATGCCCGTTTCTTCAAGCGGGAAACCTTCCGCCAGCTCCGGGACAATATCGCGGCTGACAAGCGCCTTTCCAGCGTGCCCCTCTGCTACCGCCACGAGGACGGACGGCTGGAAGTGCTGTCCGGCAATCACCGGGTACAGGCCAGCATTGAGGCGGGTATCCCGCATATCCTCGTGCTGGTCATCACGGAAGCACTGGACAAGAGCCGCCGCATCGCCATTCAGCTTTCACACAACGCGCTGGTGGGCGAGGATGACCAGAGCATCCTGGCGAACCTGTGGGCGCAAATCGAATCGGTACAGGATAAGCTCTATTCCGGCCTTGACAGCGAATCTCTCAAGGAACTCGGCGACGTTGAACTGGTGAACTTCTCCACCCCGCAGGTTCCGGCCCACATGGTCACGTTCATGTTCACGGATGGAGAGAAGGAACAGCTTTCGGAAATACTGGATATGCTGGCCGACGCGGCCAAAAAGAGTTCGGCGGTGCATGTCTGCCCGGCGGCCCAATACGAGGCGTTTATAGCGATCATCAACGACGTGAAGCACGCCGAGAAAATCCGCGACAGCTCGCTGGCCATGACGCGATTGATGGAGATTGCGGCGGACTATCTTGAAAAGCAGGCTGCGGAAGCCGCCATGCTGGCGGAAAAGGAGGCCGCGCAATGAGCTTCCTTGGTTCCATCGCCGGGCCGCTGCGCAAGGTGCTGGCCGCGTATACCGATGAAATCAGCGTGCCGGTGCTCCTGCCCTGCGCGGGCAATTTCACCGTGGGGGCGGCGCTGCGTTCCGGCGGCTATCAGGGCCGGATTACAGGCTGCGACATCACGCTCTACACCTCGGCTCTGGGCGCGTATCTGGCCGGAGAGCATCTGGAGGTGGCCGAACGTGAGGACTGCCCGGAGCATCTGCGCGGCTTTCTTGACCTGTCAGACCCCGCCCATCTGGCCGCGTCGGTGAGCATCATGCTGGATTTGCGCCAGGTCTGGCAGGACAAAAATGCCTGGCATCGGCGCGTCCTTGCGAATTACCGGCGCGACTGGCCCCGGCTCATGGAAAAGACGCTGACCAAGCTGGAAGCCTACCGCGCCCACCTGAACCGGGGGGACGGCTTCGGCTACATTCCCCGGGACGCATCCGCCTTTCTGCGTGAGCATGACCTCGACCATGCGGTGTTCATAGCGCCGCCCACCTTCGGAAGCCGCGACTACATCAACCAGGAACGGATGCTCGCGGCCGCCGCCGCATGGGCCGCGCCGGACTATACGGAAATCAGCTTCAGGGACGTGGAGATTTACGAGCAAATCACGGCGTTCCGCCAGTGGATGATCATCATGGAGCGCCCTCTGCCGGAGATTGAGAAACTTCTGGGCGAACCGGTAGCCGTGGTCCACAAGGGCCGCAAAAGCATAACCTACGCCTATGCCGGACACAGCAGAAAGACCATCGTCACCCGCAGTTATATGACCTCGCGTTCTCCCGGCCCCATCTTTCCCAGCGACAGGAAGCTGACCGGAAATGAGGAGCCGGGCATCGTACTGCTCTCCCACGATCAGACGGTACGCCTGAACGAATTGTTCATGGCCGCGCGGGTGGACTATATTCTGGTCAGCCTTGTGCTCTCCGTGGCCTTTTGTCTGGACAGAAAAATCATCGGCAAGGCGGATTTCAAGCTGGGCAAGGGCAATGCGGAATGGGCGCTGCCGGAGCCGGGCAGACAAATCTATCAACAGTCCGACCTGGCCGTGCCGAGTGAGGCAGAACCCCGTCTTTCCAAACTGGTGCTGATGTTCATCCAGTCGCATGAAGTGAAACGACTGCTTGAGGAAAAAATACCGGAAGACTGGACATGGGCCATAACCACAGCCTTTTCCCGGCATCCGGTCAGCATGAAATACCGTGGCATCTACAAGCTCCACAAGCGGCTCGATGGTTCCGAGCACGGCGGATACCGGCTTAACTATTACGGCAGATTAGGCAGGTGGAGCCTTGCCGAAGCCTATGCCGAATGGCTGAAAAAATTTCACAACTAGGCGATTTTTCAGCATTTTTTACTGTACATGGGAGAATTTTATGGTAGTGTTTTCTTATGCGAAATCAACAACTTGCATCAAAAAAGAGCACTGCCATGAAAACTTCACGCCGTGCATTTCTCGCACGTCTCATGAAAGACGCCTGGGCGCTGGCCCGGCAGGGAGCGCAAAGGTTCGGCGGCAACGCGAAACTGTATTTCGCCATAGCCCTGCGCCTTGTCTGGCAGGACAGCCGCCCGCGCACCGTCTGGCACCGGGGGCTTGGCAATCAGTTTGTCCTGCCGGGAATGCCGCAGCTCTCAATAGCCATCCAAAAAGGACAGTTTGTTCTGCCCGGCATATCGAACAACTGAAAAGGGGCGGCAATGCCACTTGCCGCCCACAGAGGGAAAAACGGCGGCGGAGTTAACCGACCACCATCATGCAGGGAAAAGGTTGGCTCCGCGGACATCAAAAGTCAAGGAGTCAACCGTGAGCATCGACAAGAAGACATTACGGGCCATCAAAAAAGAGTGCCGGGAAATGGCCCGCGAAATGACCCGCGAACACTACAAGCTCTATGACGACATCTGGTGGGACCGGATCAGGATTGACTCGGCTCTGTATGACCACGGCAAGGAAACCATCAGGGAGATCAATCAGCGCATGCCGAACCTTTTGACGCATGACCCCACCATCAGTCCCCTGGACATCGTATCCGAGCGGTATGGTTTCGAGAGCACATCCGCGCTGGTTGAGTTTCTTCTGGCCTATACCCCGCGCGGCCCTGTGGAAGAGCGTTTTTTCGAGCAATTTCTCGCGGAACGTCTGGGGGCATACGAGACGCCCGCGACACAAACCGAAGTGGACGAAGTCCCCTTCTGAGGAGGCAGCATGATTCAGACATCGTTTTTCAGCGGCAAGGCCCCGCGTGGCCGCAAGGTCAGCATTGCCAAGTGGCCTCCGCGTTACTGGTCAGGGCCGCGCGCGCCCAAGCTCGCGCCGTCGGATCCCAAAGCTGAGGATTGGGCGGCCGCCTACCGGCGTGACCTGGAGGACCGTTTCCCGACAGAATCCAGCCTGCGGCTCTACTTGCAGGAAATCGAACGCGAAACGCCGGACCCGATTCTGTGCTGCTACGAGTCGGACCCGAACGAGTGTCACCGCCGCGTGCTGGCCGCGTACATCAGGGAAAAGCTGAATTGGGACATACCCGAATGGGGCGGTACGGGGCCTGAACAGGCGTCGCTGCTCTGAAAAATGAGGGTGGGGGCAACGGATCTAGACCATCCGTCGTCCCCAGGTCTTGGAGGGAATGAGGCCCACCAAGCGCCACTTGTGAGCCTATTCCCTCCGTACTCAAAAAGCAACGGAGGGAGCCATGCCAAGCCGTGGCCGGGATTGAACCCCGCGATCCAGTGTCGGACGCGGGTTTTCGGAGTGACCATGCCGGACAAAAACGTGGAGGATTTGCTCGCCAAAAGCGCCAGCACGGACGTGCGGGTGCTCTTGACCGCCAAGGAAAACGCCAAGCGCGCCGCCCTTGCCGACCCTTCACAGGCGAACCTCGCCGCGCTGGATCGCGCCTCCAAAATGTTGGAGAGCGCCATGCACGCAACAACGAACTTCAAGGATTACCGGGCGGTTCTGAACTACGCAGAAGAAAACGGTCGCAAGCTGAAAAAGACGAAGCTGTTTGACGACATCAAGAAAGGCCGTCTGAAAAAGCAGCCCGACGGCACATTCCGCCAGCGCGACGTGGATCGCTACATGGCCAGCCTGCCAATGGCCGGCACGCCGGACATCGTGGCCGAAAAAGCGGCCGACCGGCAGCGCCGCAAGGAGGAGGAAGAAATCCGGCGTCTCAAGGCGTTGGCCGACAAGGAGGAATTTCTCCAGGCCGTGCGCGAAGGCGAGTACGTGCGCAAGGCAGCGGTGCATCTGGAACTGGCGGCGCGGGCGGCCACCCTGTCCGCCGGTCTGAAAACCGCCTTTGAAGCCCAGCACCTTGACCTTGTGGCCCTGGTGGACGGCAACCCGAAAAAAGGGGCCGCTCTGGTGGAAAAGCTGGAAGCCCTGCTGGACGAAGCTCTGAACGAGTACAGCCGGGAAATGGAGTTCGAGGTCGCGTTTGAAGCGGCCCAAGCCGACGCCCCCGAACAGGAGGATGCCGAAGCATGAGACCGGAGGCCGGATGACCCAGTTTGCCCTCTGCCCTGTCCCCAAACCCGACCAGGCGCGGCGCGCGACGCTCACCACGTCCGTGCCGCCCTGGTTGTCGCCTGTTGTCGCCGCCGAAGTCGCCGCCCATATCACGGCGGGCGGCGGCCCCATCCCGTTTCGCTTTTCAAAAGGAGAACGCAAGATCATGCGCCGGCGCAAACCGATTCCGGTCAGCCAGTGGGCCGAGCGCCACCGCATCGTGGAAATGTCCAGCATACCGGGCAAGTGGAAAAACCTGTTCACGCCCTACCTCACCGGCATCATGGACGCCGCCGGCACGCCGGGCGTGGAAACCGTAATCATCTGCAAAAGCCCGCAGACCGGCGGCTCGGAATGCGGCCACAACGTGGTGGGCTGGTGCATCGACCGCAGCCCCGGCCCGGTGATGTACGTCTTCCCGGACGAAATCACCGCCCGCGAAAACGCCAAAGACCGCATCATCCCCATGATCACCGGCTCGCCCCGCCTGCGCGAGTACATGACCGGCTACGGGGACGACGCGTCCTCCCTGCGCGTCAACCTGACGCACATGCCGATCTATCTCGGCTGGTCCGGCTCGGTCTCCCGCCTGGGCAACAAGCCCATCCGCACGCTCATTCTGGACGAACTGGACAAGTACAAGAACCCGAAGACCGAGGCCACCTCCGAAGTGCTGGCCGAAAAGCGCACCACCACATGGCGCGCCCGCCGGCACATCATCAAAATCAGCACGCCGACCACGGAGGACGGCCCGATCTGGACGGCCCTCACTCAGGAGGCCGGGGCGCGCTTTGACTACTGGGTGCGCTGTCCCCATTGCGGCATGGCGCAACTCATGGATTTCGAGCGCATCGGCTGGCCGAACAAGGGCACGGAGCGGGAGCCTTCGGCGGAAGAAATTCTGACCCGCCGCCTCGCGTACTACCCCTGCGAGCATTGCGGCGCGGTGTGGGACGACGGCGACCGCGACCGCGCCGTGCGCGGCGGCGAATGGCGCGAGCGGGTCAGCGGCCTGGATCTTGCCGCGCACCTTGCGGCGCACAGGGCGGTGAAGCTCGGTTTCCACATTCCGGCCTGGCTGTCCTATTTCGTCAGCCTGTCGGAAGTCGCTTCCGCCGCCCTCAAGTACCGGGAGTCCGGCAAGCTGGACGACCTCAAAAATCTGCAAAACCAGTACAAGGCCGAGCCGTGGAAGGAGGAACACGCCACGCGCTCCGAGGATGCAGTATTGGCCCTGTGCGACGACCGTCCGCGCGGTGCCGTGCCCGGCGCGGTGAACGGCAAAGAGCGCGTCGCCTGCCTGCTGGCCGGCGTGGACACCCAGGGCGCCAACGAACAAAAAGGCTATTTCCGCTACATCATCCGGGCCTTCGGCTACGGCGATACCGAGGAAAGCTGGCTGATCCAGGCCGGGGCCGCGCCCTCGTTTTCGGCGCTGAATGAAATCCTGTGGAACTCCGAGTACGCAACGCCGGACGGCCTGAAATACAAGGTTCGGGCCTGCATGATTGACGCGATGGGCGGCCGCACGCGCGAAGTCTACTCCTGGGCCATCCGCCACCGGGGGCGCGTCTACCCGTGGCAGGGTGTGCGCTCCCTGTCCCAGCCTTACACCCCGGCCCCGCAGGAATACTTCCCCGACGCGCGGGGCAACAAGGTGAAGATCCCCGGCGGCCTGAACCTCTGGCGTTGCGACACGACCTTTTTCAAGTCCGACCTTGCGCACAAGCTCAGTATCGCCCCCGACGACCCCGGCGCGTTCCACCTCCACGCCAACACGGGCGACGCCCTGGAACAGTACGCCCGCGAACTGTGCGCCGAAGTGTGGGACGACGAAAAACAGGCATGGGTCAACCCCCACGGCAAACCCAACCACTACTGGGACTGTGAGACAATGGCGCTGGCCCTGGCCTTTATCCTCAATATCCGGCACCGGCAGCGACCGGGGGATGAAAAACCAAAGCCCCAACGCCGCCCCCTGCCAAACTCCGGCGGAACATCCATTGCCGACCGGCTGGCGAATCTCAGGAGGTAAGAATGGATGCGCGGCATGAAACGCCCCAGGACAAGGGGCGCAAGCTCAACTGGCGGCAGGCGTGCCGTGTTATTGGATGCGGCAAAACGCAATTCTACAATCTGGTCAATTCCGGTACATTGCCCGCCTATCGTCCAGAAGGCTGCAAACGCGGGCTGTGGGTGTACGAGGCTGATTGCTGTAACCAAATCAAACCTGTGAAAAATACCCCGTAACAAAAAGTTTGCTACTCAAGAGAAAAAATATATAATAACCGTATGAAAAACACCCAAATGCTGCATCACACTGGAGTGACAAGTATGTCGTCTGAGTTTGGAAAAAATCAGGCAACCGCCGATGCCTTGGATAGCTATCTTTTGCTCGAAAAACCCGAATTTGCTGCTTTGATTACCGGCAATTGGGGAAGTGGAAAAACATGGTTTGTGGAGAAGTACCTTGAGTATGCTAAAGCAAAGGAACCGGGCCAAGTCGAAAAAGAGGTGGATCAGGATCAGCCAGATGGTGAAAAAACTTCGGATCAGCCTGCGTTTTGCTATGTGAGTCTCTTCAGTATTACTGATAGCAAAGAAATAGACGCGGCCCTCATGACTCAAATGAATCCTATTTTTTACTCTGAAAAAGCACGTTTTTTTGGAAGATTTGCAAGATTTGCCCTAGAAAGGGCATCCTCAATTTTACCTGTCAATGTCAAATCTAATGACATTTCGACATGTATGGACTTTTTTAAAAACCTTTGTTGCCATCGCCCCAAAAAATTTGTGGTGGTTTTGGATGATCTGGAACGTACTCGGCTATCACCAAAAATTGTACTTGGTTATGTAAGTGATTTACTTAAAGAAGCAGATGCAAAAGTTATTTTGATCTGTAGTGAAAACAACCTTTCTGAGCAACACAACAAAATTTTTTTAAATTTTCGGGAAAAAGTTGTCGGTATGACACTTTCTATTGAACCAGATATAGAAAGTGTCTTTAATTCTTCTCTAAAAATTATAAAAAATACTAATAGTAATGATAATCTTAAAAAATTTATTATAAATCAAAAACAAAATATTATTGATATTTTCAATTTATCTCAGGATCAAAACTTGAGACATATAAAAAGAATTATCACTGAATTTTCAAGAGTTTTTCACAGTCTTTCAGATGCAGCACAGAAAAATTCTGAATATTTGACAAATTTGTTAAAATATATTTGTATTTTTTCTATTGGCATAAATAGTAGAAAGTTAATTCTTGATGAAAGTGGATTTATAGAATACACAAATGCAAATAAAGATAAAATAAAAAAATAAAATGTCATCATTAGATGAATATATTCAAAGATATACAGTATCTTCAAGAGATATATCACTTTCTTTAGATTTTGTAAAAGAATTTTTTTATAAAGGTATTATTATAAAAGAACATTTAATAAATAATTATAACACATCAATTTATAATAAAAATAAAGATGATATTCCTGTTCCATTACAATTATGGAATTTATCCCATATGAATGATAATGATGTAGAGGATCTTTATGAAACAATGAAAAAAGAACTTGAAGAAAGAAAATATACATCACCAGGCATTATATTACATGCTTTTTCAGATTTATTGCTACTAAATAGGTATGGTTTTGAAGAAAAAAAGAAAAAAGATATTGTCATTGATGCAGAAAATTATATAAAAGATATACATTTAACTATTGATGTGGATGATGTAAAGGCAATGAATAATTATATGCCTTCATATAAATCACTAGGTTTTCATGAAGAAAATACAGAAGAATTTAAAAAAATTTATCAATTTATCAAAAATAAAACAAATAAAACTATAAATAAAGAAAAAACAAAGTCTATAATTAAAAGTTTTGAATGTTTACAGGGCAGTGTAAATAATTTTATAAGAATGTTTCCATTTGATTACAATAAATATATAGATAAACATCTTGATTTTTCAGGTATAACTTCTGAAAATACGACAAATTTTGTATCTAGCCTTGCAAATTTACAAAATAAAGAATTTGAAAAAGCTATGAATTGAGGTAGTCTCGACTTGATCTGACAGTAGGCCCTTGCCAGGAAAGGGGAAC
>CAJUHZ010000034.1 GCA_910585945.1 uncultured Bilophila sp. | reverse complement strand
TGTCTATGGTTTACGCAAGCTTATTTAGGATTTGTTTGTGAGATGGCCACTAGTGTCTACTTTTGCAAGTAGACACTAGAAGTCTTTTCATATGGAATGAATGACTTCTCAGCGCCATGTCTTTCCGGCTGACGCCGAGCGCGCCCCTACAAGGTGGTCAACAACTGTTTTGCCCGTGCCGCTTCGGGCGACTTGGGGAACTTCTTGACCAGTTCATCCAAGCGGAACTTGGCCGCATCCTTCTTGTTCGTCTTGATGAAGCTCATGCCCTGCTTGAGATAGGCCGAGGCGGCCTTCCCGCTGGATGGATACTTGGAAATCACCTGTTCGTAATCAAGTGCGGCGGCCGGAAAATTATTCAACTGGAAATTGCTCTCCCCGCGCCAGAACCATGCGTTGGAAACAAGGCGGTGCTTCGGGTAGGTGTCGGTAAAATCGCGGAAGGCGTTGAACGCATCCTGATACTTGCGGGCATTGAAGGAAGCGATGCCGGCATCATACAGCGCCGTGGCCGTGTCCTTTTGCCCCTGCTGCGTCTGCTGGGGAGCGGCCGCCACGCTTTGCCCGGCCGCGGGACTGCCGGTCGGGGCCGCCGAGGGAACGCCCGTCTGTTGCGGGATCCCGCCTGACGCGCCCGGCGTCTGCCCGGGCATGGGTTGGCCGGGCATGGACTGGCTGTACCCGTTCCCCATGCCGCCCGCGACAGGCTGATCAAGCTGGAGATCCAGCGCAAACTGTGTTTGCAGGGAGCGCAACGCCTCGTCGTGCCGCGCCACCCGTTGAGCCAGACCCGCAAGACCGCCAGCGGGAGCGGTGGCGTTGTTGAAGTCGTCAATCTGCCCCCTGACCGCGCCCATCTCCTGCCGCAACGACTGCACCTGCGCCCAGGTGTCGGCCTGCGCCGGCTGCACGCCGGACAACTGCGAATTCAATTGCTGAATCTGTTGTTCCTGCTGGGCGAGGCGCGCCTGCATCGCGTTGATCTGGTTCTGGTTGACGCAGCCGCCAAGGCAAAGAAGCCCGCCAAGAAAACATGCGGGGAAAACAAGGAAGGGCTTTTTCATGATTCCACCCTGCAAAGCTGTTGGTTCGTCGGAACATCGCCCCCGCCCCGCGGGCGGAGGCGTCCGAAAATGCGTTGTTTCACTGACGCCGTTTTCTCAAATCCGCGCCTGCGCTCCGCCGGCACGCCGTCGCCCGAAAAAAAGGTAGGCAAGGCCCCCCAGCACAGGCACGAACACGCACGCCATCATCCACATCAAACGTTCGACCGGAGTGGGGAAGTCATGCGAGTAAGCATGCCAGATACCCCACAAATTGAGCAGGGCAGGCAGGAAGAGCAGGGCCGCCTGCCACCAGTGCAAGGCAAAAAGGCTCATGCTCGCTTCCCCCCCGCGTTGTGCGCCGCTTCCCCGGTCTTTCCGGCCGAAACGGCGCTCTTCCGCGCGCGTCGCTCGCTCCGCAATACAGTGAAGCAGGCAAGGAACGCGCCGCAACAGATGGCGATATCCGCCACGTTGAAGGCCGGCCAATGCCACCCCGCGACATGGAAATCCAAAAAATCCACCACCGCGCGAAAGCGAATGCGATCAAGCAGATTGCCCGCCGCTCCGCCGAGGATAAGCCCCATCCCGGCCACAAACAGATGACTGCCCCGCTCCGCCGCCCTGGTCAGCCACAGGATCACCCCGCCAGCCAGCACGGCAGCGGCCAGAAACAGCCAGAACTGCCACTCGATATCCGAACGGTTCAAAAAGCCGAATGCCGCCCCCCGATTCCGGATGTTCACCAGATCAAAAAAACCCGGCACAACGGAAACGGAACCATACAACGGAAGAACGGCCGTCACCCACGCCTTGACGAGCTGATCAAGCAGGGCCACGCCGCACGCCGCCCCGAACAGGATGCGGTACCGCGGGTCGCTCCGTCCGCTCACTTCCGCTCCAGTTCCGCCATGACGGCGGCGCACCGCGGGCACAGCGTCGGGTGCGCGGCGTTCTTCCCGAGTTCGGTGCTGTAGATCCAGCAGCGTTCGCATTTTTCCCCAGCCGCCTTGACCGCCCCCACAGCCAGGTCGCTCCGCCCGTTTTGATCGGGGCGTACGGCCTCGGCCGGAGCTTCGTCCAGCGGCGCAAGACGCAGCGAGGAAACAATGAACGCGGCGCGCAAATCCGTACCGATACGCTCCAGCAGCCGCAACAGATCGGCCCCCGCGTAAATCGTCACATCGGTGTCAAGGGCGTGTCCCACAACGCCGGCCTTGCGCAACGGCTCAATGGCCCGCGTCACTTCCGCGCGCACCGCGAGCAGCGTGTCCCAGTCGGCCCGCGTCGCCTCGTCCAGCAGGAAGGGCGTGACGTCAAGCAGCGGCAGGGCAAAGACTGTCTCCGCTTCGGGGTGCAGGGCGGCGGGAATATGCCGGTACGTCTCTTCCGCCGTAAAGCTCAGAACCGGGGCCATGCTCTGGGTGATCATGAGCAGGATGTGGTACAGGGCGCTCTGCGCCGAGCGCCGCTCCAGACTGGCCGGCGCGGACGAATACAGGCGATCCTTGAGAATATCCAGGTAGAAGGCGGAAAGATCCGTGGAGCACAGATTGTGCAGCCCGTGAAAGACCTTGTGGAACTCATACTCCGCATAGGCGGACTGAATGCGCGCGTGCATCCGCGCCGTCACGTCGAGAGCGTAGCGATCCAGCGGGTCCATATCCGCCGGGGCCACCAGATCGGCCAGGGTCAAATCCCCAATATTGCCGAGAAGATACCGACAGGTGTTGCGGATGCGCCGATATGCGTCCACCAGCCTGTTCAGAATTTCATCGGAAATGCGGATATCCTCGCGATAGTCCACGGACGACACCCACAGCCGCAACACCTCGGCCCCGTGCTTGTCGATGACTTCCTGCGGGGCGACGACGTTCCCCACGGACTTCGACATCTTCCGCCCTTCGCCGTCCACCACATAACCGTGAGTGAGCACGGCGCGGTACGGCGGCACGCCGCGCGTGCCGATGGAGGCGAGCAGCGAGGAATGGAACCAGCCGCGGTGCTGATCCGATCCTTCCAGATACAGATCGGCGGGGAAGCCAAGCTCGGGGCGCTGTTCCATCACCGCGGCGAAGCTGGTGCCCGAGTCGAACCAGACGTCCAGAATATCCGTCTCCCGTTTCCAGCGGGAACCGCCGCAATGCGGGCAGGTCAGGCCATGCGGCACGATATCGGCAAGCTCCGCCTGGTACCAGTAGTCGCAGCCCGTGGGGTGCGAGGCGAAGCGCGCGGCGATATCGCGCATCCAGGCCGGATCGTTCCAGGCCTCGCCGCAATCCTCGCACAACAGGGCCAGGATGGGCACGCCCCACAGCCTTTGGCGCGAGACGCACCAGTCCGGCCGGGATTCGATCATGTTGTAGATGCGTTCCTCGCCCCAGGCGGGAACCCAGCGCACGTCCCCGCGAATGGCCTTGAGCGCCCGACCGCGCAGATCATTGGCCTCCATGCTCACAAACCACTGGGTTGTAGCGCGGAAAATCACCGGCTTCTTGCAGCGCCAGCAGTGCGGGTAGGAGTGGGAAATGTCCTGAGAGGCCAGAAGGCGGCCGCATTCCCTCAATTTGGCAATGACGGCAGGGTCCGCTTCCTGCACCTTGAGGCCCGCGAAAAAGGGCACGCTCTCAAGATAGCGCCCCTCGTCGTCCAGCGGCGAATACACGTCAAGGCCATACTTCAGGCCGACTTCATAGTCCTCGCGCCCATGCCCCGGCGCGGTGTGCACCGCGCCTGTTCCCGCGTCAAGCGTTACATGCTCGCCAAGGATGACGAGCGAATCGCGATCGTAAAACGGGTGCCGCGCCTTCAGACCTTCCAGAGCGGCCCCCGTCGCCGTCCCGATCGCGCGCCACGTTTCCCACCCGAAAGTCTTTGCCGAAGCTTCCGCCAGTTCGGCGGCCAGCAGATATTGCGCGCCGTCCGCTTCGAGCAGGACATATTCAAAATCGGGGTGCACGGCCACCGCCATGTTGCTCGGCAGGGTCCAGGGCGTCGTCGTCCAGATGACGATGTTCGCCCGTGCGGGATCCGCCTCCGGGAACACCCTGGTCAGTCCTTCATCCGGCAAGGGAAACGCCACATAAATGGATGAAGAAGCATGATCCGCATATTCCACTTCCGCCTCGGCCAGAGCCGTGCGGCAGGAGCAGCACCAGTAGATGGGCTTCTTGCTGCGGATGACGTTTCCCTTTTCCACAAAATTCGCCAGTTCCGCCGCGGTGACGGCTTCATAGGCCGGCTTCATCGTCTTGTACGGATCGTTCCAGTCGCCAAACACGCCGAGGCGCTTGAACTCCTTGCGCTGAATATCAATGAACCTGTCCGCGTAGTCGCGGCAGCGGCGGCGCACGGCGTAGGCGGGGAGTTCGCGCTTTTTCTCACCGAGCTGCTGCTCCACCTTGAGTTCAATGGGCAGGCCGTGGCAATCCCATCCGGGCACATACGGAGAGTGAAAGCCCTGAATGTTGCGGGACTTGACCACAATATCCTTGAGAATCTTGTTCAGAGCGGTGCCGAGGTGAATGTCTCCGTTGGCATAGGGCGGGCCGTCGTGCAACAGAAAGGAGCGGCCGTCCCCCTTCGCGGCGGAAGCGGCGAGCATCTGCCCGTAGGCGTCGTGCTCCTCCCACCAGCGAAGCATTTCCGGCTCCCGCTGCGTCAGGTTCGCTTTCATGGGGAAGGAGGTGGCGGGAAGATTCAGCGTTTTTTTGTAGTCGCTCATGAACACGGCTCCTCGGAGCAGATTAACGGGAAGGTCACGGAACATTTCCAGAGAACGAATCAGGTTGCTGCACTCCTGTCCGGATGTCAAGAGTGAGGGGGGACTGGCAATGGGTCAGTTTGAAAGGAGGGGCTCGCCATGTGGGGCGCTGCCCCACACCCCGCCGGGGGCATGATGCCCCCGGACCCCTCAGTTGCCGGCGGCGCAACGCGCCAGCCGGCCATTGGAGGTGCAGGGGAATCATTCCCCTGCCGAGGGGTTTGGGGGCGAGCAGCCCCCAACTCAAGGCTACGAGCACAACAGAAAATCCTTCCCCTCCCTGTAGCCACGCGCCAGCAGCCAGGCGGCCGCTTCCTCCCCCGCGCCCCACGCGGAGAGAAAAACAAGGATGATCCCCGCGCCGGGCGGCGGCAGGGCTTCACGCCCGCACACCGGGCGTCCGGCCACGCGGTTGCCGATCTTTCTGGGATCGATATCGATCCAGGCCGTGATGCGCACGCTCTGCCCTTCCTGATTGGACCCAGGGTGTACGGCAACGCGCGCGCCGCCCACATGCGGCGGAAAAAATGCGGTTTGTCCCTGCCCCCGGGGCTCCGATCCCGCGCCTGCCGGAGCGCCGCCATACAACATGCGGAAGCGCTCCAGGGGCAGGGCGCGCCGCCGGCTCACGCGGCCGGCCCCCCAGACCGTCACGGGCACACGGCCTGCCGCCCCGGCCTGCGGCAGGGCATAACGACGCAACAGCCACCGCGCCAGATAGCGCGTGCGCACGCGGGTAAACGCCTCTTCGGCGTAATTGTCGTGCGTGCGCGTCAGGCGATCGGGCGGATCGTTCCAGGTGAGCAACGTTTCCGGCGTCTTGGCCATGCGCGCTCCGCTATCCAGCCAGCGCAGCCACAGTTCGTAATCTTCGGGGAAAGGGCCGTCCGCGTACCAGCCGTGCGCGACGACAAGAGAACGCCGAAACAGCGTCGAGGGATGGGCCAGCGGCGAATCGCGGAACCGGGCCAAAAAAATGGCCTCGGGCGTGAGCAGGCTGTTGAGCCAGTCCACATGACGCTTGAAGCCGTGCGCCAGCAACGGATCGCCCCCGAAGCGCACCCGGCAGCCGACAAGCCCCACCTCGGGCCGCGCCTCCAGAAACGCCGTCTGCCGGGCCAGGCGATCGGGGTGGCACTCGTCGTCCGCGTCCAGCCGCGCGATGTAGGGCGTGGGAGAAGAAGCGGCAAGGGCGGCGTGCAGGGCGGCCACAATGCCGCCGTGCGGGATGCGCGCCAGCCGGAAGCGCCGATCCGCGGCTGCCCAGGCTTGCAGGCGCGCCCAGGTGTCGTCCTCCGAGCCGTCGTCAACAGCCACACACTCCCAATCTTCCAGCGTCTGCGCCTTCAGCGAGGCCAGCGCCCGATCCAGGAGCGCGCCGCCATTGCGCACAGGCAGAAAAACCGAGACGCGCGGGACAGCCGCTTCACCGGAACACGTCATTTTCATTTTGCATGGAAGCGGGGAAGGCGACGCGGCGTGGCGCCCCTTCCCCCAGGGAAAAACTACGCGTCTTCAGGTTCATTGAAGGCGAAATTGGCCCCCATGACCGGCCCGTAGTACATGGCGGTATCGTCCAGCTCCTCCTCAATACGCAAAAGCTGGTTGTACTTGGCCAGACGGTCGCTGCGCGACAGCGAGCCGGTCTTGATCTGCCCCGCGTTGACGCCCACGGCGAGATCAGCGATGAAGCTGTCTTCCGTTTCGCCCGAACGGTGGGAAATCACCGTGGCGTAGGCGGCCTGCTTGGCCATTTCGATGGTATCCAGGGTTTCCGTGAGCGTGCCGATCTGGTTGAGCTTGACAAGGATGGCGTTGCCCACGCCTTCTTCAATGCCCCTGGCCAGAATTTCGGGGTTGGTCACGAAAATGTCGTCTCCGACAAGCTGAATGGTGTCGCCAAGCCTGTCGGTCAGTTGCCGCCAGCCTTCCCAGTCGCCTTCGGCCAGACCGTCCTCAATGGAAATGAGCGGGTACTTGCTCGTGAATTCACCGAGCCAGTCGATCATTTCGGAAGAGGACAGGGGCGCTTTGGCTTCGCTGATCACATACTTGCCGTCCTTGTGGAATTCGGACGCGGCCGCGTCAATGGCGAGCATGATTTCAGATCCGGGATTGTAACCGCTCTCTTCAATCGCTTTCAGGATGTAGCGGAACGCTTCGTCATGGCTCTTGAGATTGGGAGCAAAGCCACCCTCGTCCCCGACGCTGGTGATATGACCGTCGGCGGCAAGCAGCTTTTTCAGGGTGTGGAACACTTCCGCGCCCATGCGGAGGCCGTCCGGGAAGGATCTCGCCCCCACGGGCATGATCATGAATTCCTGAATGTCGAGATTGTTCGGCGCGTGCATCCCGCCGTTGATGATGTTCATCATGGGAACGGGCAGCACCTTGGCGTTCACGCCGCCAAGATACTGATACAGCGGCATCCCGAGAAACTCGGCCGCGGCCCGGGCCGTCGCCAGGGAGACGCCCAGCATGGCGTTGGCCCCCAGCCGGCTCTTGTTGTCGGTTCCGTCAAGATCGAGCAGCGTGTTGTCCACCTGAACCTGCCGCAGAGCGTCAAGCCCCACCACGGCTTCGGAAATTTCGCCGTTGACGTTGCCGACGGCCTTGCTCACGCCCTTGCCCCCGTAGCGGGCGGCGTCGCCGTCACGCAGTTCCAAAGCTTCCCGCGTTCCGGTGGACGCGCCCGACGGCACGGCCGCCCGCCCCACATGGCCGGATTCAAGGGAAACTTCCACTTCAACGGTAGGATTGCCGCGCGAATCAAGGATCTCGCGCGCCCAAACCGAGGCTATCGTGCTCATACTGTATGCTCCTTCCGTGCGCCCTGCCGCATGTGGCCAGGGGTGAGAGTTCCGCGCCGCGCGCGGGCCAGGGTCGGATCCCATTAAGACGCCGTCCGCGAAAAGACGTTTTTTTTTGCGGGCGGATTCATCAGGGCTGCCCCCATTCCCGCCGGGACGGGATCGTTTCAGAATTTCATTGCCCCCGGTATTTGTCAAATGACGCGGCCTCTGGCAAGTGTAGGGGCCGCCCCACGCCGGGCGGCGTACTCTTCCTCAAAACGGGCTGCTTCACTCCCGGCTCTGCCACAGCAGGCGCAAGCCTTCCAGAATGAGATCCGGCCGCACCAGGTCAAAACATGAGGTGACGCGGGCCACATCCGCCGCAAAGCCGCCGGTGGCGACAAAGGCTGTCGGCCCCTGCAAGGTTGCGCGCAAGCGCGCGCACAAGCCTTCGGTCATGGCCGCGAAACCGAAGAGAAAGCCATGACTCAGGCTGGTCGCCGTGTTGCGGCAGACAATGGGCGCGTCCGCCTGCGTGCCAAGCGCGATTTTGGGCAACTGCGCCGTCCGCGTCGCCAGCGCCCCGAGCGAGGACATGATGCCGGGGCAAATAAGCCCGCCCAGGTAGGAACGTCCGGTGACGCAGTCAAATGTGGTGGCTGTGCCGTAATCCACGGAAACCACGGATCTGCTTTCCGGAAAAAGCCGCCGCGCCCCGTATGCCGCGACAAGCCGGTCCGCCCCCACCTCGGAAGGGCGCTCATACCGATTTTCCAGAGGCACGGGCAAATCCTGGTGGACGAAAAGCGGGGCAAGTCCCAGGTACCGCTCGCACGCATGGCGCACCAGAGGATCCATGCGCGGAACCACGGAGCTTGCAAGACAGGCGGCAAGACGGGCATCCTTCCCCCGGAAGGGCACGCCGGCGTGCTCCAGAACACGCATGATCTGAAAGCCCAGGCCGTCCCCGCTCTGCGCCCCTTCCGTCGGGAGCGTGTAGGAGGCGAAGACGGTTTCGGCATCCGCCACGCCCAGCTTCATGGAAGTGTTGCCGATATCGACAAGCAGCGCGCGCATGTTCAGCGCTCCCAGCCGTGCGGCGCGGCTTCCCGCTTCCACTCCGAAACGATGTTCCGGATTTCCAGCCGCCGTTCCTCGTCCGCAAGCGGCGCGAAATGCTCCGCAAACACATGGATATGCGTGCCGCCCCGCGGGCTGAAAAGCCCCTTGACCCGGCACCACAGAGGATCAAGCGCCTCCGTCAGATCTTCCAGCACCGTATTGGTGATGGTTTCCATAAAGGAATGGTGATCGCGGTACGCGAACATGTAGAGCTTGAAACTTTTGGACTCCACACACAGCTCGGCCGGAATGTACTCCGCCACGATGACGCCGAAATCCGGCTGCCCCGTCACAGGGCAAAGCGAAGTGTATTCCGGAAAGGCCAGGCTGATGATGTAGGGCCGGTGGGGAAAACGATTGGGAAAGGTTTCGAGCAGGTGAACGCCCGGCCCCCCTTCGGGGCGGGGCATGTGTCCTGTGCCGAGCGTCTTCAGGTGCCCGGTTTGATCGTCACTGCGAGTGAACGAGGTCATGTCTGTCTCCTTGCCGGAAAGTGCTTTGCCGGGACGCCCCGGGCCGCGCTTGTGCGCAAAGGAAGGATATACTATACGAGTCTTGCGCCGCTTGCAAAGCGCCCTGCCGCTCGGCAGCGGCCCGATTTGAACTCCCGGGGGCTTCTCGCCCCCCCCTTGGCAGGGGAATGATTCTCCTGCACACCTCCAATGGCCGCTGGCGCTTTGCGCCAGGCCGGCATCCGGAGGCGAGGACGTCATGGGGCACATGGGGGGCATCATGCCCCCGACGGGGCGTGGGACAGCGTCCCACATGGCAACCCCCATTTTCAAACTGGCCCACTGCCTGCCGCTCCCGGCACGGCTCACGTTTCGCGCTATCCCGCAGCATCCCGCCGGAGACCGTCATGCCTGCCGACACCGCCCCCCTCTCTTCCGCTTCCGCGCCAGGCCGGATTGTGCTGTGCGCGGCCCTGCCCGCCGGCGGCGTCGCCCCGCTCACGCCGGATATCCTGCCGCCGCTCCCCGGCTTCGTCACGCACACGACTTGCCTGCCCCTGCCAGATTGCGGCGCTGACTGGCGGGTGGGCACGCGCCTTGTCGCGGCCGAACCGACGGCGTACCCCGACAGGACGCTCCATATGGAGAAAACGGGGAAGACGGCGAAGAACGGGAGGGAAGCCGGGAAAGGAGATGACGGGCAAAACGCCGTGCTCACCGTGGTCGGACGCCTGCTGCTCCCACGCCCGCCACTGACCAGAGCGCCGCAAGGCGATGGGGAAAGCCGTTTTTCCCCCCACACCTGGCCCTGCCCGCTGCTCAGGACGCTTCACCCTCTCGCCGCCGGCCGCCGCTGTTTCACCATCCTGCCTCCGTTGCCCGGCCCGGACGGCAGGCCAAGCTGGTCTCTGGCCTGGATCACCCTGTCCGACAAGGGCGCGGCGGGCCTCCGCCACGATGAAAGCGGCCCGCTCATGGCCGAACTGACGCGCGCCGGCCTGCCCCTGCATCACGAGCAGGGCTTTCTGATCCCCGATGACGTCAATGCCCTGCGAGCGCTTGTTCTGGAACTGAGTCTGGGCCAGGGATACGATCTCGTCCTGACCAGCGGCGGCACGGGGCTTTCGCCGCGCGACGCCACGCCGGAAGCCCTGCTCCCTCTTTTTGACCGCCGGCTTCCCGGCTTCGAGCAGGCCATGATGACGGCAAGCCTCGCCAAAACGCCCACGGCCGCCCTGTCGCGCGCGGTCAGCGGAACCATCGGCAAAACCATCGTCCTCACCCTGCCGGGGAGCCGCAAGGCGGTGCGCGAAAATCTGGAGGCCGTACTCCCGGCCCTGCCGCACGCTCTGGAAAAACTGCACGGCGATCCTTCCGATTGCGGATCGCCCGAGCAGGGGAAACATGCGTAAAAAAGACGAACGCTACGCTTGTGCGCAGTCCGAACAGATGCCGTACAGATAAAGCCGATGCGATGTGGGCGTAAAGCCGTGCTTGCGGGCCAGAGCGTCCTGCAACGCCTCAATGTCCGGGTCCACGACTTCAATGTTTTTGCCGCAACGTTCGCAGATGAGGTGGTCATGATGGGCGCTGCCGGCGTGTTCGTACCGGGCGACGCCGTCGCCAAAGCGCAGCTCGCGCGCAAGGCCCGCGCCGCACAGCAGCTTCATCGTCCGGTATACGGTGGCCTGCCCGAGGGAAGGATCTTCGTGCCGGACCAGATCGTAGAGATCCTCAATGGTCAGATGTCCTTTCTGTTGAAGAAAAACCTCAATAATCCTGTTGCGCTGGGGAGTGTTTCGCAACCCTTTGCCGCGCAGAAACGCGCCAAAGGAGGCATAGGGATCGGTTGGAAAGGGGGGCGTGTCACTCATGAAGACGGGCCTCGCAACCGTTCCGAAAACGGAACGTGAAAAAGAACAAGCATATCAATACGCCGCAGGCGGATCCAGTCTGTCCCGCGCTGCGTGAAGGGTAATATGCCATGAACAGATCGGAAAAACCAGCCCGCCGTCGCCGCCCTCTCATGTTGCCGGCGGCGACCCGATCCGAACACGTCCTCGTGCAGGCGGCCCCGGATCAGATCCACATGTTTCGCTTTTTACTGGAAGGCTATGACAATCTTGCTCTTTTCACAGTGCTGAACCGAAAGACAGGCGTGCTTAAAGTCGTGTTCTCGCCGCATCAGAGGGCGGAAGCCCGGGCGGCTCTGGAAGCTGTGGCCGAAGTGATTCCCGTAAGAATTGCCCCCTGGCCTGTCGTCCCACGCTCCGCGGCCCGGCCGATGAACGGAAGCGATGCGCCGTCCTGACGCCTCATGTTTTCCCTTGGAGGATGGGCAAGATGACGGTTCCGCCGGGGACGGAGCTTCACCTTGTGCGCTCCGCCACGCCGTGTTAGGGTCACGTCATTACCCCGCCTGCTGCAAGGCCGCGCTTTTTGCGAATGACGTTTTTGAACGAATTCCGCTCCGGGTCATCCTCATCGTGCAGGAAGCAGGGTCAGACCCCATTAAAAACGCCGTCCGCGAAAAGCCGTTTTTTCGGCCGTCAAGGGGCAAACATTGAGCGAAGCTGTATTGAACATGCGCAGGTCCACGTTGGCCTTGCAACGCCGCCGGACGCAAAACCGGCCTTGCAGCAGGCAGGTTCATGAGGGCTGACTCTGAAAACGCACGGCGAAGAACGCTGTCAGACCCACAACAAGGACAGGTCTATGGCGCATACGGAAAAAGAAGGAGTCCGCATTGCCGCCCTCGGGTGGGCGGCGTGTCTGCTTGTGGCCGCGATCCCCTGGTTTCTGCCCGCTCCGGACGGCCTCTCGGCTTCGGCATGGATATATGCCGGCCTGTTCGCGGCCGTTTTCGTCGGTCTTCTTTTGGCCCCCGCCCCTGCCGCCGTGGTGACGCTTGCCGGGCTTCTCGCGGCCAGCCTGCTGAGGGTGGGAGCGCCGGGTTCCGAGGCGGAACCGCCCCTGAGCCATTCCGCTCCCGAAGCGTTGCGCTGGGCCTTTTCCGGCTTTTCCAGCCCGCTTGTCTGGCTTGTCTTTTCTGTCGCCATGATTGGAACGGGGGTTGAAAAAACCGGCTTGGGGGTGCGCATCGGCCATATCCTGACGCGCTGCCTCGGCAAAAGCGCGCTTGGTCTCGGGTATGCGGTGACGTTGACCGAAACCCTGCTCGCCCTTGTCGTTCCCTCGGCAACGGCGCGGAGCGGTGTCGTCCAGCCGCTGGTCATGGGCATTCCCGCCCTGTGCAGAAGCGGGCCGGCCCGTTCCCCGCGGGCTATCGGCGCATATCTGAGCTGGGTGGCTTTCGCCAGTTCGTGCGTGGCCAGTTCTCTTTTTCTCACCGCGTTCATTCCCAATCTTATCGCGCTTGACATGCTCAAGCTGGCGAACCTTCCGGTTCCCGACTGGCACACATGGTTCATCGCCGTTGCGCCGGGCGGGTTGTTGCTGCTGGCGGCAACGCCCCTGCTCGCCTACTGGCTGTATCCCCCGGATCAGAAACGGATCGACACGCTTCCCCATATGGAAGACGGGCGAGTCCTCCAGTCCGCAAGGCATTCCATGCGCCAGTTGACGCTGCTGATCCTGCTTGCCCTCACCCTGATGGCATGGGTGATCGGGGAACCCCTGGGCTTTGCCACGCCGGCGACGGCGCTTGCGCTGGTCTGCCTGCTTGTCGTGTGCGGCATCCTTGACTGGGAAGACGTCATCGGCAACGCGCGGGCGTGGAACCTTGTGCTGTGGCTGGGGGCCATGCTCTCGCTCACGGCCGGCCTGGACAACATGGGCATTCTCGACTGGTGCCTGCACCGGAACGTCCGCATCATGCAGGACTTCACGCCCATGATGTACCTTGTCGCCCTTGCGGTTCTCTTCTTCTTTTCACGCTATGCCATGGCCGGAAGCGGCGTATACGCCGCCATGCTGCTCCCGCTTTTTCTTGCGGCCGGTTCGAGCCTTGCCGGAATGACGCCGGCTGACGCCGCGCGCTTCGGTTTTCTCCTCGCCGCGCTGGTCGGCCTCTCCGGCGTATTGACTCCCTATGCCACGGGACAGGGCATGATCTGGTTCTCCGCCGGCTATATCAGGCGCGGTGAATTCTGGTTCCTGGGCCTGCTGTTCGGCGTCATTTACCTGGCCGTTTTTCTTGCAGCCGTCGTGCCGTGGCTGGGCATGGGGGGGATAGTGCCCCTGCCCTGACGAGCGGCGGGACGACGCTTTCAACTGAGCCTGAGGACGATATGCGCGAGATTTCAGCTTCCCTTATTGTCGAGACCGTTGCCCGGCTGGCCGTTGAGGCCTGTTGCCGGCTTCCTTCCGATCTTCGTGAAATGCTTGATCACAGCGCCCGGCAGGAAACATCGCCCCTTGGCCGGGACGTCCTGCGCCAGCTTGTGGAAAACGCGGATATCGCCGCTGCCGAATCCATGCCCCTGTGCCAGGATACAGGACTGGCCGTCGTTTTCGCCGATATCGGGCAGGACGTTCATGTGATCGACGGCGACTTTGAAGAAGCCGTTCACAAGGGCGTGGCCCGGGGGTACGGCAAGGGATATCTGCGCGCCTCGGTGGTGGCGGAACCCCTCTTTGAGCGCGCCAATACCGGCGACAACACCCCGGCGATCATCCATACGCGACTGACGCCGGGCGATCGCATCCATCTGACGCTTGCCCCCAAGGGCGCGGGCAGCGAAAACAAAAGCGCGCTCGCCATGCTTGTGCCCGCCGACGGCATCGAGGGCGTCAAACGCTTTGTCGTGGACACGGTTCGCGCGGCCGGATCCAGTCCCTGCCCGCCGATGGTGATCGGGGTGGGCATCGGCGGCAATATGGAAGTCGCCGCGCTGTGCGCCAAGCGGGCGGCGGCGCGATCCGTACGTTCCCGCAACCCCGATCCGCGGTATGCCCGCCTGGAAGACGAGCTGCTTGGCCTGCTCAACGGACTTGGCGTCGGCCCGCAGGGCCTTGGCGGAGACACCACGGCGTTCAAGGTCAATGTGGAATGGCGGCCTACCCACATCGCCAGCCTGCCCGTGGCCGTCAACATCAACTGTCACGCCGCCCGTCACGCGGAAGCGGTTCTTTGATTCGGAGAACGTCATGTCCGGCGACACCATCATTCGGATCCGCACGCCCCTCACGCATGAGACCGCGCGCGGCCTGCACATTGGAGAGCGGGTGCTGCTTTCCGGGACAATTCTGGCGGCGCGCGACGCCGCGCACAAGCGCCTGGTGGAAACGCTGGATCGCGGCGAACCCCTGCCGACGGCGTTGCAGAATCAAATCATCTATTACGTCGGCCCCAGTCCGGCCAAACCGGGGCAGGCCATCGGCTCGGCCGGCCCGACGACAGCCGGACGCATGGACGCCTACACGCCGCGCCTGCTCGAACAGGGCGTCACGGGCATGATCGGCAAGGGCAACCGATCTCCCGCGGTGTTCGACGCCATGCAGCGGTACGGGGCCGTGTACTTCGCCGCCACGGGAGGGGCCGGCGCATTGCTCTCGCGCCGGATTCACCGCTACGAAGTGCTGGCATATCCGGAACTCGGGCCTGAAGCTCTGGCGCTGCTGGAAGTTGAAGATTTTCCGCTCATCGTGGCGGGCGACGCCTCGGGTGGGGATTTTTACCGCGAAGGCCCGCTCGCGTACCGACGTTAGCGTTTTCCCAATAAATTGTGGGTAAACGCTCGGCGGACGCAAGAACGGACGCCCGTGCCGAAGAGGGAAAAGCAAACGGAGAGCGGCCACAAAAAGCATGGCAGGGGATTGCACCACGGCACGCCTGCCTTGACTCTACCCCGGCACGGCTTCCGACAGGCGACGCGCCAGCCAGGTATGGCGCTTCTGCATCCGGTTGTTCCTGACGGCCATGGCCAGCGCCCGCGCTTCACCGACCAGCACCACCAGCCGCTTGCCGCGCGTCACGCCCGTATAAATGAGGTTGCGCTGGAGAAGAACATAATGCTGGGTCATGACCGGGATCACCACAGCTGGGTATTCCGATCCCTGTGACTTGTGGATGGATATGGCGTAGGCCGGGACAATCTCGTCCAGTTCCTCCCAGGCATACATGACGGCGCGTTCGTCAAAGCGCACCGTCAGGTTCTTTTCCTTGTCGTCAACAAAGGTGATGCGCCCGATATCGCCGTTGTAGATATCCTTCTCGTAATTGTTGCGGATCTGCATGACCTTGTCGCCCAGGCGGAACAGTCGCTCGCCCCGCTGGAGCGATTCGGCGCGCGGGTTGAGCGCGTTTTGCAGTCGCGCGTTCAGGTTGGCCGCCCCCACCGCGCCCTTGTGCATGGGCGTCAGCACCTGCACGTCATCCACAGGGTCAAGACGAAAACGGCGCGGGATATGATTCTTTACAAGATCCACAATGATCTCGACAACTTTTTCCGGATCATCCTGCCGCATGAAGTAAAAATCGGAGAGCCGGTCACGCGAGGAAGCAAGATTGGGGATCTCCCCCCTGTTGATGCAGTGGGCGTTGCAGATGATCTCGCTTTCCGCCGCCTGGCGGAAAACTTCCACCAGTTCCACTACCGGCATGGCCCCGGAAGCAATGAGATCGCCAAGCACATTGCCCGGCCCCACGGACGGAAGCTGATGGATGTCGCCCACAAAGATCACCGTGGCCCCGAGCGGCGCGGCCTTCAAAAGGTGATAGGCGAGCATCGTGTCCATCATGGACGCTTCATCCACAACCAGAAGACCGCAGGCCAGAGGGTTGTCCTCATTGCGGGCAAAGCCGTCCTCCTTGGGGCTGTATTCCAGCAGGCGATGAATGGTGCGCGCTTCGCGCCCGCTTGCCTCGGACATGCGTTTGGCCGCCCGCCCGGTGGGCGCGGCAAGCAGAATCTTGGCCTTGTTTTCAGCAAAAACCTGGATGATGGCATTGAGAATCGTGGTCTTGCCCGTACCCGGACCGCCGGTAAGCACCATCATTTTCGCGGTGGCGGCCGTTCGCACCGCTTTCAACTGCTCCTCGGCCAGATCGATGCCGAGCCTGGCCACCACGCGCTCCACGGCGGCATCCACATTGCTGAAGCGCACCGCCTTGGGCGAACGGAGAATGCGTTGCAGATAAAAGGCGATTTTGGACTCGTAATGGTGAAAACGGGTGAGATAGACCCCCTCCTCCCCGTCCAGATCCTCCAATACCGCCCGCTCTTCCAGCACAAGCTGATCCACGGCGGCCTGCACGAGATCGGGGGCGATATCCAGCTTTGAGCTTGTCAGTTCGACAAGATCCTTGCGCGGAAAATAGACGTGGCCGTCCTCCACCTGCTGGAGCAGCATGTACAGCGTCCCCGCCTGCGCGCGAAGAGGATGATCCTTTTCAAAGCCGAGCTTTACGGCCAGAGCGTCGGCGGTGACAAAGCCGACGCCATGCACATCCATCGCCAGGCGGTAAGGATTCTCGCGCACAATCGCCAGAGAACGCGCGCCGTATTGTTTGTAGATGCGCACGGCGAACGCAATGCCGATGCCGTGCGGCTGGAGAAACTGCACAAGCTCGCGGATGCCCTGATGCTCCTGCCAGCATTCCCGAATCTGGGCGAGCTTTTTCGGGCTGATGCCCTGAACGGACAACAGGCGCTCGGGTTCCTCGTCGAAAATCCGGAGCGTGTCCGTGCCGAATGCGGTGACGATGCGCTCGGCGATGCGCTTGCCGATGCCCTTGATCAGGCCGGAGGAAAGGTAGAGGCGTATCCCCTCTTCCGTGGCGGGCAGCACGCTTTCAAACGCATCCATCTGAATCTGGCGACCGAAACGCGGATTGTTCACCCAGCGGCCCGACACCTGAAGAAGCGCGCCCACCTGCGGGCTGGCCATATACCCCACCACGGCCGTCGCATCCACATCATCCCGCCCTTCCGGACGCAGACGAAAGACGGTATAGCCGTTTTCTTCGTTATGGAAGACGACGCGTTCCAGCGTCCCGCGCACGGTGACGCGATCCGTGGCCGGAGCGGTTCCCGGCAGTTTGAGCTGGGACATCCCTACCGCCCCTGCGGCCGCGCGGCCGCCTGCGACGAATCGGCGCGACGCCGGCGCTGCATGAGCAGGGCGTCCGCAAGCGTCAGGGCGGTCATGGCTTCCAGCACGGGAACCACACGGGGTATGGCGCAAATGTCGTGCCGCCCCCCCACGCGGAGACTGACGCCCCTGCCTTGCCTGTCCACGCTTTGCTGTTCCAGGGCAATGGAGGGAATGGGCTTGATCGCCACGGTAAGGATGATTGTCTGCCCCGTGGAAATGCCGCCAAGAATGCCCCCGCAATGATTGGAAGGCATGACGAAGCCGGGCGACGCCGGGGCAGGCGCGCCAGCCTGGACGGCGCTTTGCCGACTTGAATCGAAACACTGCCCGGAATCGGGATCAGGAAGCGAATCCGGGCGGTCATGCGGGCCGGCCTCGGAAGGCAGGGGCAAAAAGGGATCGTTGTTCACACTGCCGAGGCTGCGGGCCGCGGCAAAACCGTCGCCCACTTCCACGCCCTTGACCGCGCCGACGCTCATCAACGCATGGGCAAGCAGGGCGTCGAGCTTGTCGAACACCGGCTCGCCGAGGCCGGCCGGGACGCCCAGCGCCTCCACCCGCACCAGGCCCCCGAGCGTGTCGCCCTGGCCGCGCACCTCGCGCATCCGCGCTTCCCAGGCTTCGGCAGTGGCTGCATCCGGCGCGCAGTAGGGGCGAAGCGCCGCGCCGTCCGGATCAAAATCGGGGCCGCCGGGCGCGGCAATCCCGCCGATCTCCAACGTGCAAGCTCTGATGCGGATGCCCTCGGCGGCCAGCAGAGCGGCCGCCACAGCGCCCCCGGCCACGCGTGCGGCGGTCTCCCGCCCCGAGGAGCGGCCGCCCCCGCGATAGTCTCGGACGCCGTATTTGGCGTCGTACGTCATGTCCGCGTGTCCCGGCCGCCACACCGAGGCCAGAGGGCCGTAGTCGCGCGAGCGCTGATCCGTGTTGGCGATGAAAAAACCGATCGGCGTCCCGGTGGTCACCCCCTCAAAGACCCCGGAAAGCAGTCGGACGGCATCCGCCTCCTTGCGGGTCGTGCCCGCGCTCCCCTGCTGACCGCCGGGACGCCGCCGATCAAGCGCCGCCTGAACAACGGCTTCCTCCAGGGGGATGCCGGCCGGGCATCCGTCCACCACGCCGCCAAGGCCCGCCCCGTGGGACTCCCCGAAAGTCGTCAGCCGAAAAAGCCGTCCGAATGTGCTCCCGCTCATGCCAGCTCCAGAAACCGCGCCGCCGCCTCAACAAGCGACGAAAGCGGCTGATCGGCGCGCACGATATGGTGCGCGGTTTGTCGGTACAACGGCGCGCGTTCCCGCAGGATCGCGTCCACTTCTTCCAAAAGCCCCCGCCCGGTCAGGGACGGGCGCTGCTCCGTCTCGGGCGCGGCCCGCAACCGCTCGCACAGGACGGCGGCAGGCGCTTCCAGATACAAAACCGGCCCGCTTTTCCGCATGAACGCGCGGTTTTCCGGCAGGAGCACCATGCCGCCGCCGGTAGCCACAACGGTGCGCGTCCGCGCCACGGCCCGCAGAGCCTCGGCCTCACGCCGGCGAAACCCCTCCCAGCCTTCCGCGCTGACCAGATCGGCCACGCTGGACCCTGTGCGCTCAAGCAACCACTGATCCGTATCCGTGGAGCTCCAGCCAAGCCGCGCCGCCAGTTCCCGCGCCAGCGTGGTTTTGCCGCACGCGCGCGGGCCAACAAGAAAAAGCGGCGCATCGCCGAATCGATTCATCCGTTGTTTCCCCGCAGGGTCAGCGCAGGCCGCTCCGGCCAGCGCTCCCCGGCTCAAAATGTTCATACGGGCTGACACGCTCATGCGTCTGCCCCGTTTTCTCACGGCAACGCTTTACAGAAGCCGCCTCCCTACTATACGGTTGTTGCCCCGGCTTGCAAAGGAGTAGTTTTGGGCTGTCCGGCCGCTTTCTCATGCTCTTTCGTCACCTGTCCGGGCAGACCATCAATCATGGAGTGATCATGAACACGCGCCCCACCCTCACCCTCGGCCTTGCCGGCCTCGGGACCGTCGGCAGCGGTCTTGTCCGGCTGCTCCGGGAAAACACCGAGGAACTGCGTCAGCGTTCCGGCTGTGAATTCCGCCTCAAAACCGTTGCCGTGCGTGACGCCTCGCGCGAGCGCGATCTCCCCGCGGGCACGCGCCTGACCACCGACCCCGCCGAGCTTGCCCGGGATCCCGATATTGATGTCGTCGTCGAACTGATGGGGGGCGTCACGACAGCCAAGCAGCTCATTACGGCCAGTCTTGACAACGGCAAGCATGTGGTGACCGCCAACAAGGCGCTTCTGGCCGAAGACGGGACAGATCTTTTCAGACAGGCGGGAGAGAAAAAAACCGCCCTGCTGTACGAAGCCAGCGTGGCCGGCGGCATCCCCGTCGTCCAGACGCTGAAGGACAGCCTGGCCGGCAACCGTATCCTGTCGATTGAAGGCATTCTCAACGGCACGTCCAATTTTATTCTTTCGGAAATGACGAGTCGGGGCATGGACTTCGCGACGGCCCTGCGCGGCGCGCAGGAAAACGGCTACGCGGAGGCGGACCCCACACTGGATATTGACGGTTTTGACACCGCCCATAAACTCGTGCTGCTTGTCCGCCTCGCCTGGGGGCTGGATTACCCGTACACGTCCATGCCGGTCCAGGGCATCCGCAATCTGGATCGCATGGATATCGACTTTGCCCGGGAGTTCGGCTACCGCGTGAAGCTCCTCGGCAGGGCGCGGCTTACCGGAGAGGGCAAGGTTGAGGCCGGCGTCTTCCCCACTCTGGTCAACCACACCTACCTTCTCGCCAGGGTGGGCGGCGCGTTCAACGCGATCCGCATCGAAGCGAACGCGGTGGGATCCCTCTTCCTGCACGGCCCCGGCGCGGGGAGCCTGCCCACGGCCAGCGCCGTGCTTGGCGATATCGTCTCCATCGCCCGGCGCGCTCATCTGCTCAACAGCGGTTTTGTGCAGCAGGTTCTGCCCCCCGCGAGCGTTCAGCCCGCCGCCGAAGCCCGCAGCACCTGTTATCTCCGCTTCATGGTGAAGGACAATCCCGGCGTCCTGCGCGATCTCTCCGGCGCGCTGGCCGACCACGGCGTGAGCATTGCCCAGGCCATGCAGAAAGAACGGAGCGAAAACGGCGTGCCCCTTGTGCTCATGACGCACGAAGCCAGCGCCCAGGCCGTCAGGGACGCCATTGCCGACATGCTCCGCGCCGATTTTCTCCTGGCCCCCGCCGTCTGCTACCGGGTTATGGGCTGATCCCTGCCCCGCACGCGAAAGTCATGCCCGGACATTTCGCGGACGATCCCGCGGCATGTCCGGCATGACGGCGTGAACCTCTTGCGAATCGTGTGAAGAACGACATTCTGTCCGGAACGACAGGCGACGGAGAAAAGCCCATGAAAGAACCCGGCAAAAATATCAAGGGCGTGCGGATATGCACCGTCAACGTGATCATGCTGATCGCCTCCTGCGTGCTGTTCGTGCTGGTGCTGTACACGACAGTGCAGATATCCGGGAAATACCAGGATCTTGTCGCAACGACAGAAGATTATATCGCCTGTGAAAAAAACGCGGCTCTTGTCTACAAGGGATCGGACTACCTGACGGACGAGGTGCGCCTTTACGTCCAGACCCTGAACAAGGAACATGCGGACAACTACTTTACGGAAATCCATACGACACGCCGCCGGGACAAGGCTCTTGAAAACTTTCCGAAACACAAAACCACCCCGGAAACGTACGCCTACCTTGAGGAAGCGCTGGAGAAATCCAACCGTCTGACGGCCCGGGAAATCTACGCGATCAAGCTGGCGGCCGTCGCGCGCGGACAGAGCATGGAAGCGTTTCCGCCGATCGTGCGGGAGACGAATCTGTCGCCCGAGCACAAGGCGCTGGACGCGGGGGCGCAGATCGACCTGGCCCGCAGCATGGTCTTCGACGGCGCCTATCAGAACGCCAAACACCTGATCACCGGCAATATCTCCTACTTTCTCAACAGCGTCATCCTTGAAACAAGGCAGAAGCAGCAGAACGACACGAAAACCCTGGGGGACATCCTGCTGAAACAGCGGGTGGTCCTCGTTGTCCTCTGCCTGCTGAATATCCTGATCTTCCTGATGATCATCGTGCTTATCATCAAGCCTCTGCAAGTCTACATGCAGTGCATCAAGGAAGAAAAGATGCTGAAGATCACGGGAGCATACGAATTCAAGCACCTTGCCCTGACATACAACGACATCTACGAAATCAAGGCGGCCAACAACCAGATGCTCCGCTACAAGGCCGAGCACGATCCGCTTACCAGCCTTCTGAACCGGAGCGCCTTCGACTCATTGAAACAGATGCTCAAGGGGCGTGCGGACCCCATGGCGCTGCTGTTGATCGATGTGGACTATTTCAAGGAAGTCAACGATCGCCACGGGCACGAGATGGGGGACAAAATCCTGTGCAAGGTGGCGCAGCTCCTGCAGAGCAGCTTCCGGTCCGAAGACTTCGCCATACGAATCGGCGGCGACGAATTTGCCCTGGTCATGACGGAAGCGGACTCCCGGATGAAGTTGATCATCAAAAACAAGATTGAGGCCATAAACCTGACGCTGCAAAACCCCTGCGACGGCCTGCCTCCCGTTTCGCTCAGCGTCGGCGTGGCTTTCTCCGCCAAAGGCTTTCCGGACAGCCTGTACGGAGACGCCGACAGCGCGCTCTACGACGTCAAGGCCCGCGGACGGCGCGGTTGCGGATTTTACGAACCCTGACCCGGGAAAACCGACCATTGCGGAAACGCGCTTGCGTATCCGCAAGCGAGCGGCTAAGAAAAAGGCATTCGCAACCCTATCCCCTTTCGTCATGATCACATTTGCCGCACGCATTCGTAAGGAGCAGCCCGGCATCCGGGCGGCCCTGGCCGACGCCACAAACACCTTGCCCGTCTGGGTGAAACCTGTGGCGCACCATGTGCTTGGGCAGGGCGGCAAACGATTGCGCCCTCTTCTGACCATTTTCGTCGCCCGTCTGCTCGGGTATCGCGAGCCGGATATCTACCCCCTCGCCGCCGCCGTGGAACTCTTCCATACAGCGACATTGCTGCACGACGACGTGCTGGACAACGCCGATCTGAGGCGCGGCCAGGCCGCCGCGCACCGGGTTTTCGGCGTGACGGAAACCATCCTGGCCGGAGACGCCCTGCTCGCCAGCGGCAACAGCGCAGTGGCAGCCTATGGAGACGCCCGGCTTACGGCCGTCGCGGCCGAAGCAATCGCGCAGACGGCAGGGGGAGAAATCCTGGAACTCGAACGCCAGGGCGAGATCGCCCCGGATCTTTCCACCTATCTCGAAATCGTCACCGGCAAAACAGCCTGGATGATCCGCGCCGCATGCGAATTCGGCGCGCTCAAGGCAGGCGCGGAGGCGGATCGCGTCCGGGCGGCCGCCGACTATGGCCTCAACCTCGGCATCGCCTTTCAAATGGTGGACGACGCGCTTGATTTCGCGCCCTCCGAACGCACGGGAAAACCCGAGGGCGGGGACGTGCGCGAAGGCAAGTTCACGCCTCCGCTTTTCTTTTACCATGCCTCTCTCGCCGCGGAAGAACAGGCCGTGTTCGCCCGCGCGTTCCATGAACGCTCGTTTACAGACGAAGCCGTCAACGCCGTTGTGACGACAATCCGGGCGCGCGGCTTCGACGAACAGGCGCGCGCCCTGGCAGACAGCTACCTGCAACGGGCGAGGCAGGCGCTGGACAGGCTGACCGAAGGTCTCCCCCCTTCTCCGGAGCGCGAAACATTGGGAGCCTTCATCGCCCATGTGCGGGACAGGCGCGCGTAGCCCACGCCTTTTCGGGAACTTTTCTGTCATGGAGTTCACACATGCTCACTCGTATTGAAGCAGGTCTTTTCCCCTACCTGGACGACACTGTCGGCAGAAAAACGGCCGCCGCCATTCGGGAAGCCCTTTCCCTGCCCGTCGAGGACGTACGGATCGTAAAGGTATTTACTCTGGAAGGCTTTGAAGCCGACCAGATCAAAATTCTGCTCGATCAGAGCGTGCTGCACGATCCCGTACTCCAGACCGCGTCTCTCTCGCCCCTGCCGCTCCTTCCCGACGGGGCGGACTGGATCATCGAGGTGGGCTACCGTCCCGGCGTTACGGACAACGAAGGGCGCACCGCGCGCGACACGGCCGCCCTGGTCCTCGGTCTTGGCGACAGGGACAAACTGGCTGTTTATACCGCGGCGCAATACCGCCTGCGCGGGACGATCAGCCGGGAAGAAGCCGAACGGGTGGCGCGAGACCTGCTCGCCAACGAGCTGATCCAGCGCTTCGCCATCAAATCCGGAGCCGAATGGGAAGCCGATCCGGGCTTCCCGGCACGGGCGGCCCGCGTCGCCGGAACCGCGAACAGCGAAGTGGGCGTGGCCCCCCTGTCGCGCATGGACGATGAGGAACTCATGCAGGTCAGCCGGCGCAATACCCTGGCCCTGAGCCTTGCGGAAATGCGCGCGATCCGCGACTGGTTCATGCGCCCCGATACGGCGGAGCGCCGCCGCGCCCTGCAACTGCCCGCCGATCCCACGGACGCGGAACTTGAAGTCCTGGCGCAAACCTGGTCCGAACACTGCAAGCACAAGATCTTCGCCGCTCGCATCCACTACGAGGATCGTGAGGCAGGCACTGTGGAACCCATCGACAGCCTGTACAAGACGTATATTCAGAACACGACAAAAGCCATTCGCGAGCGCCTGGGCGAAAAGGATTTCTGCCTCTCCGTGTTCAAGGACAACGCCGGCGTCGTCGCCTTCAACGACACTCATGACGTCTGCATCAAGGTGGAAACGCACAACAGCCCCTCGGCTCTTGACCCGTACGGGGGCGCGCTCACGGGCATCGTGGGCGTCAACCGCGACCCTATGGGCACAGGCATGGGCGCGGAACTGGTATGCAATACCGACGTGTTCTGCTTCGCCTCTCCCTTCCACACGGGAGAACTGCCGCCCCGTCTTCTCCATCCGCGCCGGGTCTTTGAAGGGGTGCGCGAGGGCGTGGAGCACGGCGGGAACAAATCCGGCGTGCCCACCGTCAACGGTTCAGTCGTCTTTGACGAACGCTTCCTCGGCAAACCCCTGGTGTACTGCGGCACCGTGGGCCTGCTCCCGCGCGAAGTGCCGGGGACACGACAGGGAGAAACGCGCAAGGGGTACGAAAAAAAGGCTGAAGTCGGTGATGTGATCGTGATGGCGGGCGGGCGCATCGGCAAGGACGGCATCCACGGCGCCACCTTTTCCTCCGAAGAACTGCACGAGGGATCCCCGGCCACGGCCGTGCAGATCGGGGACCCCATCACGCAGCGCAAGATGTACGATTTCATCATCCGCGCGCGGGACATGGGCCTGTACAACGCCATCACCGACAACGGCGCCGGCGGCCTTTCCTCCTCCATCGGAGAAATGGCGGAAGACACCAACGGCTGCACCGTTGACCTCGCGCGCGCGCCTCTCAAATACGACGGCCTGCGCCCGTGGGAAATCCTGCTTTCCGAAGCGCAGGAACGCATGACCCTGGCGGTTCCGCCCGCCCGCCTGCCCGAATTCCTCAAGCTTGCCGAACGCATGGACGTGGAAGCCACCCCCCTCGGTGAATTTACGGACGACGGACTGTTCCGCGTCTCCTACGGGGAGAAGCCCGTCGCCTGCCTGGACATGGCCTTCATGCATGACGGCGTGCCGCAAATGGAACTGGAGGCAATCTGGGAGCGCCCTGCCCGGAGCGGAGAGGTCCGCCTGGATGTGCCGCCGGTGGAGCACGGCGCGCTGCTCAAGAAAATGCTCGGCCGGCTGAACATCTGCAGCAAGGAATACCTTGTGCGTCAGTACGATCACGAGGTGCGCGGCGGGAGCGTGATCAAGCCCCTGACCGGCGTGCTCCGCGACGGCCCGTCCGACGCCGGCGTGCTCCGCCCCATTCTGGAGTCGGAAGCCGGCATTGTGGTAAGCCACGGCATCTGCCCGAAATTCAGCGACTACGACACCTACTGGATGATGGCCAACGCCATTGACGAAGGTGTGCGCAACGCCGTGGCTGTGGGTGCGGATCCGGATCGCTTGGCCGGGGTGGACAATTTCTGCTGGTGCGACCCTGTTCAGTCGGAAAAAACGCCGGACGGCCGCTACAAGCTCGCCCAGCTTGTGCGCGCCTGCAAGGCTCTTTCCTCGTACTGCCTGGCCTATGGCGTGCCCTGCATCTCGGGCAAGGATTCCATGAAAAACGATTACACGGGCGGCGGCGTCAAGATCTCCATTCCGCCGACTGTGCTCTTTTCTGTCCTCGGCGTTGTGGACAACGTCAACCTTGCCGTCAGTTCCGATTTCAAGACGCCCGGCGACATTATTTATCTTGTAGGGAGCACGTCTGAAGAACTGGCCGGCTCGGAAATCGCGGCTGAGCTGGGTCTGAACGGCGGCGAGGTTCCCCGGGTGGATGCGGAAGGCGCGCTGGCCGCCTACCGCGCCCTGCACCAGGCCATGCAACAGCGGCTGGTCACGGCCTGTCACGACCTGTCCGACGGCGGGCTGGCCGTGGCCCTGGCCGAAATGTGCATCGGCGGCCGACTCGGTGCGCAAGTGCGGCTGGACAGCGTGCCCACGCGCGGACAAATCTCCACCCTGGCGACGCTGTACAGCGAATCGGCCAGCCGTCTGCTGGTTTCAGTTCGTCCCGATCACGCCGGCTCCTTTGAAACGCTGCTGGGAGAGCGCGCCGCCAGAATCGGAGAAGTCGGCCAAATCAACGGCAACCTTGATATCACCGGCCTCTGCTCTGTCCCTGTGGAGGAACTTGCCGACGCCTTCAAGGCAACCCTGAACTGGTAGCCCCCGAGGATGATCTTCCTGTAGCGGCGAAGTCCGTCAGGGCCACGGCCTTGACGGACTTCTAGTGGCCATCTCACAAACAAATCCTAAATAAGCTTGCGTAAACCATAGACATT
>CAJUHZ010000033.1 GCA_910585945.1 uncultured Bilophila sp. | reverse complement strand
GCGGGTATCTAGGACACTTCTCCATCGCTGTCAACATTTTCGGGAAACTTTTTTCAGAAAGACGCGACAGAAAATGATAATTCCACGGATTATATAACTCTTTTTGGATGCATCCTTCAAGGTGCGAAAAGCCGGCCTCCCTTGATTCACGACTTGAGCCGCGAAAGGAGCGCCGCGCCCCCACTTGCAGCCGTACCGGTGCAATCAGAAACATACTATCAATATATGAAAAAGGTTGAACATCGCCGGCAGACACGCCCGGCCGGGCCACTGAGGAATCAAAATATATTTTTGTATTTCAACATATTATATCGTATGAGGTTGAAGGATCCCCTCCGGGGACAGGGCTTGCTCTTGAAGCGCAAGCAGCGTATTTTACAAAAAAATGAGGGGACCGCCCCACCAACCATCCCAATTCACGCTTATGCCGCAAATTCCTTTTTTTCCAGCTTGTTGCCACAGGCCGAGAGCGACGTTCACCGCTTTTCTTCTGACCCTGTCCCTGCTGGTCGCGCACGGCGTGCCGGCAGAAATCGCATCATTTGCCGGCGCGGCGCTTCCGTTGTCCCTTGCCCACGCCGCGCCGGAAAGAGCGGCGATCACCACGCCCCCTCCCCCGGAACAGAGCACAAGGGCAGATCAGGGGGCAAGTCCCGCCCGCCCGCTGGATCCCGCCCTTGTCGGCACAACGGCTGTGCGTCCTGATCTGTATTGGCTGCTGGTTCCTTCCGAGCAAAGCGAGCTTGCCGATGTTCTGCGTCCGGCAAGGCGCAACGCCTTTTCTCCCTGGCCTTCCTTCTGGCCCAACATTCGGATGGAGCATCTGCCGCGCGAGAGCGGAACACTCTGGCTGCGTTTCGAGATCGCGCCTTCCGGCGGGCCGGCGACGAGCGGCCCCACGGCAGACGCGCCGGATGCGGGCGATCCCACTGCCGCTCCCGATGGGGCGGTCCCTCCCGCGCTTGCGCTTGATTTGAGCACGCGCGTTTTCCGGCAGACCGCCGGGCGGCCCCAGGTATGGCTGGTTGCGGCCGGCGCGACGGAAGGAGTCCGGATCGCGCCGACGCAGGCCGGGCTTTACCCTTTGCCTTCCCATGCCAATCAGGTTTCCACAATCTATATCCGAACCTCCGGTCTGCCCGGCCCCGGCTTTGCTCCGGTAGTGCGTCAGCTTGCCGGCGCGGACGGAGTGGAGGGATTTGCCGGCGCGCGCGGTCTGCTTGTGGCCCTGGCTGTCGGGGCGCTGCTCTGCCTTGCGCGGGGCGTGGCCGAGCGCCGAGAGTGGCGGCTATGGGCGGCCCTGTACGCTCTGGCTGTCGGGGTCCATGCCTTCTGGGGCCTGCCCGCCTGCCCGATGGGCGTGATCCCTCTCTGGGAAATGCCGGGCCTGCTTGCGCCCGGCGTGGCCCTGCTTATCCTTCCGCATGTGGGACGGCGTCTCATGCGGACGCGCGAGCACGCGCCCTATCTGGATATGCAACTCATTTTGCTTGCCCTGCCCGGCATCCCGCTCACGCTTGTCCCGCTGATGCCGGGGTACACGTGGGCGGTGCGCTATCTGCCGCTGTGGCCCTTGCTGATTCTGCTTGTTCTGCCCACCGGGCTGGCCGCGTGCATGTCCCGCCTGCCCGCGGCGCGGCGCTTCCTGCTGGCGTGTCTCACGCCGCTTCTCGGGCTGGCCGCCTTTCTGCCGCAGGCCGATGCGCTTTTTGACACGCTGGGGCGCCCCGAACGGGGAGACTGGCTGAGTCTTGCCCCCCTGGCCGGACTGGCTGCAAGCGTCTTGCTCCTTGCGTTCATGCGCGCCCCCCGCCGCGCAAACGCAACGCGCCACGCCCGTGCGGGGCAGGGAGAACGGCCCGATCCCGCCCGCCGCCCGGACGGCCCGAAATCCTTCTCGCATGACGGCCGGCACGGCGTCCGCAAAGAACTCCGGCAAACGGAAACAGGCAGATTGCACGCCGGGACGAAGGCCGGCCCGTCCGCCGCGATCTCGCGCCTGGATATGCGGCCCGCCACTGTTCCCCCGCGGATTGCCCGCCCCGTGGACGAGCCGCTCAGCCTCACGCCCGAAATGGAAGAGCCGCCCCTGCCGCTTGACCCCGCATGGCGGCAGGATCCGTGCCCTGTTCAGGACAGCCCTCAGACTCCGCCCGCCCCTCATCCTCCAGTCGGCTTCCAAACTCCGGTCAGTCCTCATGCTCCAGCCGGCATGGACACTCGGCGCGCGGCGCGTCTCCCCAAAAGCGAACCCGGACGCCCCGGCACGTTCGACTTGCAGGAACTGATGCTGAAAGCCCACAACAGCGTGGCCGCGGAGGCGGACGCCCGCAACCTTGCGCTCTCCTGGTTCACCGCGCCATACCTGCCCCGCGCATATGAAGGCGATCGGGAGAAGCTTGCCGAGGTTCTGTACATGCTGGCGGAAAGCGCCGTGCGCGCCACGCAGCGGGGCGCTGTCCATATCAGGGTGCAGCGCGTGCCAGAAAGCGCCGACCCCGGTCATCTCCTCTTCACAATCACCGATTCCGGAGCGGGAGCGCCGCCCCAGGACAGGAACCCGCTCGCTCTTGTGCGCGCGTGGGAGCTTGTCGGCCTGTGCGGCGGTTCCCTCAGCATGGAAAGCGGGCCGGCAGGAACTTCCGTCTCGTTCAGCATACGCCTTGCGGCGCACCTGCCCCATGCGGCGGCCGGCCCGGCACGAGCGGCGGATCGCCCTTCGCCCAGCGCGTCGGAACGGCTCCCCGGCGGGTTGCCGCCCCGTCTGCCGGGAAGGATCGCCGGAGCCTCCGACACTGTGGGAACATCCCCGAACGGATCCGGAACCCCTCTCGGGGGCGCGTTAAATATATCAAGCGCATCCAGCGTTTCGGGGATGCCCGAAACGCCCCGCTCGGTCACGCCTGACGACGCCGGGCAGGGGCTTTCCACCGGCGCTCTGCGCATCATTCTGGTCGGCCGCACACCGGCCAACCGGCGTCTGCTCGCCTGCTGTCTGGAGGAACTGCCGCACGAAGTGCTTGAATCTTGCAGCGCCGAAGAAGCGCAAAATCTCTATTCCCGTTCTCCCGGCGCGCTGCTCATTTTCGACGACGACATCCCCGAAGAGGACGTCGTCCAATCCGTGGCGGCCATCCGCTTTTTTGAGGGCGAGCACAATGTTCCCCTGGCTTCCATCCTTGCGCTTGCCGGAGATGAAGGCAAGAGCGAACGCCTGCGCCGCGCCGGCTGCACCCATGTCTTGCGCACGCCCGTTTCGCGGACGGATCTCCGCCTGCTTGCCCGGCGTCTGGCCCCTGTGCCCCGTCACATGCGCGCCGGTCTGGCCACAGAAACCTCACCCCGGCCGGACGCCCGCACAGCGCCGCACCCCGCGCCGCGCCCGGTTCCGCGCCCTGTCCTCAGGCCCGACGGGGCTTCACGCCCCGCGCCGCGCGGCGCAATCGCCACACAGCCCACGGGGAGCGGCGGGCGGCCCTTCATACCGGCTGCAGGCGAGGCGCTGAAGGAAAACGAGCCGCTTTCTCCCCCGGCTCCGGCTACTCCCGCGCCCATGCCCGCCCCGACGCCCGCTCCCGTATCCGTTCCGGACGCGCCCAAGGCTGAAGAACGCCCCGCCGACGTGCGTGCCGAAGAAGCGGAAACGGCCTCCCGTCCCCGGACGACAGAATGGCGGCCGCTCTGGAACAGGACGCCGGAACACAGGGAGGCGGACGAACCGACACAAGCGGCAGAAACGCCCCGGCCGCTCCCCGGCGACGCGCCGAAGGCAGACCCCCTTCCGGCGCCCGAACCACCGGCACAGCCCGCCCCCGAGGGCGCCGAGCAAACCGATTCGCCGCGCGAGCCGCACGAAACGCCACGCCCGGTCCAGCCGCGCCGCTCCTGGAAGGATATCCTGTTCCGCCGTCGTGCCGCGTCGCCCGGAACGTCGCCCGGAGCCTCGCCCCTTGCCGGGACGCTTTCCAGTCCGGAACAAAACCCGAACGCCGGACCGGAATGGGTGGGCGATCCCACCCCCATCGTCAAACCTGCGCCCGTCGCCAGGCCGGACCAGCCACCCGCGGCAACCGCGGGCCGCGCGCCCAAACCCTTTGTCTTTTCGGCTCCCGAGGATGCCGTGGAATGGGTGGGCGAGCCTATGCCCATTATCCGGCCGCGCCCTGCCGCTCCAGAAACGGATGAAACGGATCGGCCTTCTGGCGAGAATGAAGAAAACCGCACCGCCGCTGCCCCGGACAAGCGCGAGAACGCCCTGACGAACAGCAGCCGGACAGACGCTCCGTCCGCAAGCGCCAACCTGGCGGAAATGCCCGACAGGCAGGAAGTCCCCAACCTCCTCCCGGATGCTTCTCCGGCTGTTCTCCCGGGCGCGCCTCAGGACGTGCCCCCGGACATGCCTTCCAGCCTGTCTGAAGACGAACCCGACCTCATAGATCTGGAAATGCCCCTCCGCATGGAAGGCGTATCCCCCGCCCCTCATGACGCGGCGGCTGACCTCCCCCACATCCAGCCCCCACAAGCCCAGCCTCAGGAAATCCCGTTCCGGGAGAAGGATGCCGACTGGCTGCGCCATGTGCCGAATTTGTCCCTGACCCCACAAGATGCAGGCAGGTCCGGCAAACCGGAAGCGGCACAGGCGGAACCCGGCTTCTTGACCGAACGCGTGCGCCCGACATGCCCCCTGTCGCTCTCCCCAACGCCGCAGGACGCACGCGTCGCCGTGCCGGGCGAGCAGAGCATCGCTGATCTGGCCAGCGTCCTGGACGACGGCAAGCGGCAGATCCTGCAAGGCCGGGCAGAGGTCACGGCGGATGCCGTCATCGCCGGCGCGGGCCAGATTGCCGCGGCGGCGGAAGGTCTCGCCCTGCACACGCTGGCGGATCTGGCGCGCTGTGTGGAAGAATTCGCCCGGAACGACACGGGGGACGATCTCCGTTCCCTGCTGGACGACCTGCTGGCGGCAGTGGATCGCACGCTGTGCGAAATTGAATCGCAGGAGGGGGCCGCACCGCTCCGGGAGGACAACCGGAGGGCATAAGGTCTGCCGCCTTCAGCCCCGCATGCGCCGGCGTGGTCAACGCGCCAGCCGGCGCTGTCCATTGAAGCGCCGACTGCCAAAGCCGGAGGTTTCAGCCGGCAAGACAGCCATTGGGCGATGCTGTATTGAACATGCCGCAAGGGCGCGTTCTCCTTGCAGCCCCGCCGGACGCAAAAACGGCCTTGCAGCAGGTGTTGACTACGGCGTGGTCACACTACGAGAAATGTTGTTCTCCGCAAGGGAAAAGGCTTTTTGTGAAGGGAATGTACTCGTATGGCACTTGACCGGAATAAAAAGTCTTTTTGACGCAGGCAGAGGACAGGAGCCGTAGTGGATGCCCTACAGTGAAAACGCCTTCAGAGCCGCCTCAACAGCCCCGAGATCCATCCTGAAATGCGCCGTCGCCCCCTCCCGATCCGGATCGGCTTCCGCTCCGATCACGGCCTGATAGCGCGTATGCCCCAATGCTCTGGCAAACAGCGGCCCGAGGGTGATCAGAAATTTCGGTGAATACAGTTCGAGCACCTTTGTATGCGGCGAACAGAACGCCATGTTCGTCACCGCCGCGCCTTGCGGCATGACGACAGCTTCCGCGCCGCGCATGTGCGCGATCTGTTCCCTCACCGGAAGTTCGGAAAACGATATCCTGATGAAGCCATGCCGTTCAAGCAGGGCGTTCAGTTCTTCTTCATTGCTGATGGCGCGGCGCTTTTTTGCGTCCTCACGGCTGATATAGATGCGCTTCGGGGTAGTGCGCGTTTCCTGTTCAAGGCGGGAGAGCCGGCGTACAAGTTCCGGATGCCCCTGTTGCGGCGCGGTGAACGCCAATACGGAATTGAAGCGCAAGCACTCTCCGGGGTAAAGGTTGATCACCTGATCCCGCCGTATGCCCAGCAGTTCAAGACATTCCATCTGATAATGATGCCGGATCGGCCCGCAATACAGACGATCCCTGTAATCCGGCAGGAAAAGAATCGCGGCGACAATATCGTGCAGCCAGTGAAAATAATTATCCAGGTAGGTATTGCCGACAGCGACGACATCCGCGTCAATGCGCCGCGGCGGCAAGGTTCGCATTGTCGCGTCCCGGCGGGACTGTGACGATACAATGCGCGCAAGCGTCAGGCCGGGGACAGGGCAATTGTTCCTGTCCAGGATGATGTTGCCGCACAGTGCCCCTTCGGGGATGGCAAGGACGGCGAATTCCCCGAAAGTCGTTTCCTCCGCAAACGCGGCGGGCAAGAGATCCGAACCGGGGAAGGGGGCCGGCCTGACCGAAACGGGAGGGCAGAGAACCTCGCGCGTCCACAGGTCAGCCGGGGCGCGCTCCGGCGCAACGGAGCCGGCGGGGGACTGCGCGTTCAGCGCCACGACGTTCGGAAAAACCAGGCGCTCAAAAAACTCAATGAGGGAGACGCGCGTCTTGCGCGGCAGCATCTTCCTGCATGTCACGTTCAGGAGAGAATGGATTCTGCTCCGCACCGGCTGCGCATGGAATAGGGGAAGCCCTGCCCGACGCTCGTTGACGATCATCCCACACCTCCCAAGGCATCCGCCCGTGTGTCCGGCATCCGCCCCGCGATGCGCTCAGGGGCGGAGCTTCCCGACAGCCGCGCCGTCAGCGCGCGGCTTCCGGCTTCGGGCCGCGCGGCAGGTACCGCCATGTGTCGTTGAGCGTCATGGCGGCTTCATTGATGAAAGGAAGGTCGTTGTAATACAGTGCGCCAATAGGCACGCCGTGCTCCTCCTGCGCCGCAGCGAACTGCTGATGCAGCGGGCTGAACGACACCCAGAACGGCGTCGCCACCCAGAGGATAAACCAGATGCTGAAAACGCCAAGAGCCAGTTTGGCGAAACCCCGCGCGCGCGGGGGAAGCGATTGAAACATGGCGAGCGTCCCCTTGGTGCGAATCGGATACGAATCGGATGCGAGTCGCGAAGCCATGAACCGGCAAGAAAAAAAGCCGGGGCGGCATTCCGCCCCGGCCCGGTTCAGGCTTTAGATTTTGGCCGTGATGTCAGGGAAGACCACATAGAACATGATGTACGCCATGAGCAGCGTGAGCATCAGATTGAGGCTCTGGCCGCAGACATACAGGATGAGGGGCTTGCCGCCCTTGAAGTAGTGCGCGAGTTCCTTGAAATTGGTGGCCAGACCGATAGCGGTGAAGGCCAGCACGAAGAACCAGGTGCGCAAACCGCTTTCCATGCCCTTGATCACGCCGTTGTTGACCATGGCCGAACCAAGATCCGACCCCAGGGAACCGCTGTACATCGAGAACACGATGGAAGCGATGAGAAAGCCGATAACGAATTTGGGGAAGCGGTTCCAGATTTCCATCAGGCCCACGGTGCGCCCGGCCGTGACTTCAACCTTGGTGCACCAGTACACGGCCACGCCAAAGGCGGTGACGCCGATGAGCACGTTCTGGATCATCTTGATGGTGGCCGCCACATACATGGCCTTGGTGCCCAGAACGGCCCCGGCCGCGGCAACCGCGCCGGTGGAGTCCACCGTACCGCCGATCCACGCGCCGCCGAGCACTTCGGGCAGGCCGATGGCCTTGATGAAGGCGGGCAGGGCCACCATCATGATGGCCGTAAAGGTCATGGACAGGCCAATGGCCAGGGTCAGTTCCTCTTTCTTGGCGCGGCAGGCCGCCGCGGTGGCGATGGCCGCCGAGGTGCCGCACACGGACATGTCGGCCGAAATGGTGATGTTCAACGTCGGGGAAGCGATCTTCAGCACTTTCTGGCCGAAAATGAACGTGCTGATGAGCACGATGGGCGTCACCACCCAGGCCACGAAAATGCCGGGGATGCCGATGGCGATGATCTTGTCGAAGAGCACTTCCGCGCCGAGCAGCACAAGACCTGTCTTGATGTAGTATTCCACTTCAAGAGCGGGCTTCATCCATTTGGGCGTGCCCACGGTGTTGGCGATGAGCATCCCGATGATGATGGCCCAGGGTTCCACGCCCAGCCCGTAATAGCGCATGGTGGACTGGTTGCCGAGGAGCATGGCGATCACCGCCACGATGAACAGCCCGACAAAACCGATAAGGAACTTGGGCACATCCTTGCCCATGAAAAACGCGCCGATGCCGAACATGACGCCGAACGCCACCATCAGGAGCGGCAGGGACGTAAAGAGGTTCCGGGGTTTGACCGTGGCGGCGGCCTTGCTCGCCTCGGCCTTCGCCTTGACCCATGCGCCGATGCTTTCTTCCGCAATCTTGTTCAGATTGGCGTCCTTGTACTCGGCAAGGGCGGCCGCGCCTTCGGCCAGCTTGGCGGCGGCGAGGGTTTCAGCGACCCTGGCCTTGGCTTCGTCGGCTTTCCCCTTGCTGGCCGCGTTCTTCGCGTCGGCTTCCGCCGGGCTCAGGTACAGCGCGCCAAGGGGATCGCTGCTCCAGCGCGCGGGCGTGGCGATAAAGTTCTTGATGGCCTTGGCCGCCGGAAGGTTCGTGCCCACAGCGGCTTTTTTGTCGCTCTGCGCTTCGAGATACGCGATGGTTTTGAACGGGGCTTTCGCCGCCTCCGCCTTCATGATCGCGTTCGCCTGATCAATGCGCTGCTGGAAATTTTCTTTCGGCCCGTTGATGAAGATGAAAATGGCCGCGATCAGGATCGCAAAACCGAGCCAGATGGCCCAGTAATCTTCCTTTTTCCACAAATCCGACCAGGATGCCTGTCCGTTGTCGGTAACAACGCCGCTTTGTTCAGCCATACAGCCTCCTCCTCGTCCGGATAGGCGCATTCCCCCGGACACGCACAGCTTTGGTAAAATGTTTACGAGCCGTTCAGCCCCGACACGGTCTGAACGTATTGTTTCCATAAGCATGGATGCCCGCGCGCTGTCAACACCCATTCCGCTCGATTTCGCGCGCAACAGGGAGCGCGCCGCCGGCGATTGGCAATAAGTATACATTATTAGATCTTATTAGCGCTGAAATTCACATTCTTGCCGTTTTGCCGTCCGCGAGGGGTGACCCCCGCCATCAAGGGGAAAATAAAGCGGGAGGCTGATAAAAATTTTGCTTTACAAGCCAGCCGGGATTCATTAAACAGGAATCGTTCCTGATTTAATATTTTCACTTTATAAGGAGTCTCCCCCATGAGCAAGACCCAGGAAAACCTGCTGGCCGCCTTTGCCGGCGAATCCCAGGCCAACCGCAAATATCTCGCCTTCGCCAAGCAGGCCGACAAGGAAGGCCTGCCCCAGGTCGCCAAGCTTTTCCGCGCCGCCGCCGCCGCCGAAACGGTTCATGCCCATGCCCACCTTCGCAGCGCGGGGCTTATCGGGGACACCAAGGCCAACCTTGAAGCCGCCATTGCCGGGGAAACCCACGAGTTCACCCAGATGTACCCCGAAATGATCAAGGAAGCCCAGGCGGAAAACAACGCCGCCGTGGCCAGGTATTTCGACTTCGCCAACAAGGTGGAAGAAGTCCACGCCAATTTGTACAAGAAGGCTCTGGAAAACCCCGCGGCCATGCCCAACGTCGATTATTACGTCTGTTCGGTCTGCGGCTACACGCACGAAGGCCCGGTGGACAAGTGCCCCATCTGCGGCGCGGCCGCCGCGGCGTTTGAAAAGATCGCCTAGCCCAAGGTCAGGCGTCATTAAAACGCTGTCCGCGAAAGGCCGGCTTTTCCGGCCGGCCGCGGATCAGCGCGCGAGCAAAAGCGCCGTTCCTTCCGGCATCCATACCGGGAAGAACGGCGCTTTCAATGACGAAACAGGGGTACGGCTACACGCCGGGGAAAATCCAGAAACCGGCGAACACCACCAGATTGCCCACGATAAACAGCAGGACTGTAAACCCGATCAGGTCACGCAGGCTGATTTTTGCAATGGCCAGAAGAGGCAACGCCCAGAAGGGACACACCACGTTCCAGATGCTTTCGCCCCAGGCCACGCCCATGGCGACTTTCCAGATCGGCACGCCAAGCTCATGCGCGGGGGGCAGCATGAAGGGCGCCTGCACAACCCAGTGTCCGCCCGCCGAGGGAACGAAGACGCTGATGATGAGCGAGGAGAGGTAGCAGAACAGCTCATAGGTATGCGGGCTGGCCAGGGCCAGAAGCAGTTGCGAAATGAGTTCCACAAGGCCGCTCCCGTTCATGATGCCCATGATGCCGGCATAGAAGGGGAATTGCAGAATGATGCCGCTGCATGTGGACGCGCCCCGCGCGCAGGCCCGGCTGTAGCGGATCAGACTCCCGTGCATGGCGATGCCGAGAATGATGAAAATGAAAACCAGCAGATTGATGTTGAGGCTGAACTTGCCCTCCCAGCACAAATGGGCGACGTAGGCGACGCCCATCGCCACCAGCAGCCAGTTGAGAATCCGGCTGTTGTCGAGCTTGTCCGCAATCTGCGTCGTTTCGGGTTCACCGGCCGTGTCCGGAGTTTCCTTCAACAGGGCCGGGTCAGCAACCATGGCCCCTTCCTTCGGCAGCATGAGCGTGCACACAAAGGGAATGATGACGGCGAGCGCAATGGTGATGAACAGGCTTTGCGCGCCGAAGATGGTTTGACTCAGGGGAATGAGGCCGATCTCGCTCTCCAGGAAATGCCCGGGCGTGTTGATGAGCAGCGGGATGGAAGCGGAAAGCCCGCCGTGCGTGATGATGATCCCCGAGAAGCCGGCGGCCACGATGACGCGCATATCCACATGAGGATGCGCCCTGGCGACTTCCCGGGCAAGAAATGCGGCGGCGATGAGGCCAAGGCCCCAGTTCAGATAAAAAAGCCCCATCGAGATGAAGCCCACCATGAGCACGACCTGGCGCGGCGTCTTGGGAACAAGGGCGACGCGAGCCAGCCACTTGCGGATGATCGGGGCCGACGCCAGCGCGTAACCGCTGATGAGCAGCATGACCATCTGCATGGCGAACGACAGGATGCCGAAGAAGGAACTGCCCCAGTAGTTGGCGAGATCGAGCGGCGTGGCCGGGGTGAAGATGAGCGCCAGAGCGCACACCACCAGAGTGATCAGCCAGGCGATGGTGAAAGGATCCGGCAGATATTTCTGCATCAGATTGACGAAGAACATCAATATCTTGTTGATCATGGGCGCCTTCCTTGCTTGAGGTCGGGTCTGACGGCTTCAGAAGTTGACCTTGTCGCCGCCCTTCAGCTTCAGCTTCTGGCGAACCTCGGCAGGCGTGTCGATGCCGTAGCCCATGAGTTCAGCGATCCTGCGGATCTGCTCAACCTGCTCGGCGTTGCTCTTCGCCAGCACGCCGGGGCGGAGGTACAGGTTGTCCTCAAGGCCGACGCGGGCGTTCCCGCCCATGGCGATGGCGGCCGGCACAAGCTTGAACTGGTTCCGCCCGGCGGCGGCGCAGGACCAGACGTAGGTTCCTTCCCCGAGCAACTCGCGGGCGGTCTTGTTCATGTAGGCGAGGTTGTCCACGGTGGCGGGCAGGCCCCCCATGATGCCCATGACGAACTGGATATAGATGACGCCCCGGATGACGCCCTTGTCGCGCAGGTATTTGATGTTGTTTATCATGCCCACGTCGTAGACTTCGAACTCGGGCAGGGTTCCATGTTCGTACATCGTGGTCACATACTGGGAGATGCCGCGGAAGGTGTTGCTGAACACCAGATCCTCGGTATTCTCCACATAGGGCAATTCCCAGTCGAATTTCGGATTGGTCAGCTTGCCCGCTATCGGCGCGATGTAGAAGTTGAACGAACCCGCATTGCAGGAGGCGATTTCGGGCTGAAGCAGAGGCACGCCGGAGACGCGCTCTTCAATGCTCATGCCGAGGCCCGCTCCGGTTGTGACGCAGATGACCACATCGCAGCGTTCCTTGATGCCCGAGACGATGGTCTTGAGGGTCTCCTTGTCCACGGACGGCTTGCCCGTCTTGGGATCGCGGGCGTGGATGTGCACCACGGCGGCGCCGGCTTCCCACGCGCCCACAGCCTGATCAATGATCTCCTGCTCGGTGACAGGCAGGTGTTCGGAAAGGGTCGGCGTGTGGATAGCGCCGGTAATGGCGGCGGTAATGTGTATTTTGGACATGCTGATGCTTCCTCCCTGGCGTTTCTTCATGTTTTTCCGAACGGCATGACGCCGCTCCCCTGTCGCCCGGTCCCGATGGCCGGACCGGACGCTCTGCCGGCTGTTCTGCAAGCCGGGCATAACCTTGCCGCACTGTCCGGGAGGGTCATCCCCCCTTCCGATCCGCCCCGGAGCAAGTCTTGTTCCAAAAAGGGCATACGAAAAAACATGGCTCAGCCCGCACGCTCAGGGCAGCTTCCGTGGAAAGGGATGCTTCGGGACGGTGCGAAACGGCTACATGTAGCAAAATGGAAACACATACTGTAGCCAAAAGGCTGCACAATGCGAGAACCGAGCCGGCCCGGCCGGATCCGGGGTGAGGAAACGAACAAGCAGCGCGGCGAACGCATCGCCGGGACGAACCGAAAACCATGCCCGGGGCGCGGTGCAGAGGGAACCATGCAATGAATGAAGGAAAGGGGAAAACACCAGGCGAAGCCGTCCTGAACATGCGTCAATGCGGGTCTTGCAACACCGTCGGACGCACAAACGGATTTTTACAAACAACGTTGCAATGAGGGCTGACCCTGCTCAATCGCTTGAAGGGAGACAGATACAATCGCTTGCATGATTGTTGCGGAGCTGCGTGGCATCCAGCCCGAGCGCGCGCATCTTCTTGTAGATAGTGCTTCGGGCTACCCCGAGAAAACGCGCTGTTTCCGAGATATTCCCGCCGTGCTCAAGCACGGCCGAAACATAAAACTCGCTTTGCAGGGCACGCAGTCGCGCGAGACCGTTCCGCTCGGGCAAGGCCCCTTCCACGGCTCCGCCCGCTCTCGTGACCGCAGCCTGAGCCGCAACGCCCTGGAGATTTCGGGCGTCAGCCCCGGCAGGGGTTCCGGCAGGAATGAAACAAAACGGCGCGGAGGTATGCCCGGGCATGAGATCTTCCGGTCTGATTTCCGTCCCGCAGATCTGCACGGCACGGGCCACGGTGTTTTCCAGTTCGCGCACATTGCCCGGCCAGGGAGCAGCCGAGAGCAGCCGCAGTGCCTCAGGCGTGAACCGAAGCCCTTCCCTGCTCATTATCTGTTGGTATTTCAGGAGAAAATGCCCGGCGAGCATCAGAATGTCGCATGGGCGCGAGCGCAATGGGGGGATGTGGATGCTGAGGACATTGAGGCGGTAATACAGATCGTCGCGAAAGCTCTTTGTCCGGATTTGCTCAAGCAGATCGCGGTTCGTCGCCGCAATGACCCGGATATCCACCGTAATCGGCTGACTGCCGCCGAGCCGCGTGACCTGCCGCGACTGGAGCACCCGCAGCAGGCGGGACTGAAGTTCCAGAGGCAGTTCTCCGAGTTCGTCGAGGAAAACCGTCCCCCCGTCCGCCAGTTCAAACTTGCCGGGGCGGCCGCCCTTGAGCGCGCCGGTAAAAGCGCCCTCCACATAGCCGAACAGCTCGCTTTCCACAAGATCCCGCGGCATGGAGGCGCAGTCGATGACCACAAAGGGCGCTTTCTTCCGGGCGCTTGCGGAGTGAATGGCCTGAGCGAACAATTCCTTGCCGGTGCCGCTTTCGCCGGTAATGAGCACGGAGAGGGAACTTGCCGCCGCGGCGCGCCCCATCTCCACGGCTTCGGCCATTGCGGAATCCCTGTGATGGATGATGTCCTCGAAGACGTACCGGACCTGCGAGCCGGCCATGCGGGTGACGAGCCGGTGCACCTCCTTGATTTCCTTGAAAAGATCCATGACGGCGATGACGTTGCCGTCGTCATCAAACACCGCTACCGCCGTCTTGATGATGCGTATGGGGCGCTGCCCCACGCGGATGACCATTTCTTCATCAATGATTGGCTTTCCGGTGCGGAACACTTCAAGCACCCGCAATCTGGTGGTCAGCACCGTGTCCAGCCGCCGGCCGATCAGTTCCCCCGGACTGTAGCCGAGAATCCGCTCGCCCTCGGGGTTGACGTGCATGATGGTGGTGTCGGGCAGGAGGACGATGAAACCCGAAGGTATGGAACGGACAATCCGTTCGTCGAAGCGGGCCTTGATCCGCGCTTCCTCCAGGCTGTGCAGCGAACGAAAATGCCGCCGCACCGCCCGCGCGATCAGGGAAAGAATCAGCCGCCCCCCTTCCCGCGGCGCGCCGCCGAGATCCACGGCGACGATCGAGCCGCGGCGCTTGTCGGGCAGGGGGGAAACAATGCGAATCCACGGGCAGCCGTCGCGGGTTGCGCCCCACGTTTCCCCGTCCTCTTCCGCTTCATCGGGCAGGGCCACGTCAGCCGCCCGGAGAGAACGCGCCTCCGCTTCCAGCTCCGGAACCGAATCCGGAGCGGACGACGGATCCACGGAACGAACCCCGGCGGAGCCTGCGGCCGTGGCGTCGTCAAGCCGGCGGCGATACAGGCGCTTCCCGACGGAATCAAAAACGGTCAACAGAATGGGCGGCCGCTCTTCCCGTGCCGGCAGCAGTGATTCCAGCAGAGAATTGACGGAGCGCTCAATATCCATGTCCTCTCCTTGGCGGGCCGGGGGATTCCCCCGCCCGCAACAAGCCGAAAGACAGTTCCCTCCAGCGTCGGCTTCAGGAACCGACGTCATCAACCCGCCTGTCACAGGGGCGCATGTGCGGCCGTCTCCCTGTCTTCCCGGTCCTTTTTCAACCACTCCAGGAGGTTATCCTCGCGCGCGCGCCCGATTTCGGCCAGCCGTTGCGCCGGCCAGGGGTAAATGCCGCGCCCTGTCTTGGCCCCCAGCGTGTTGTCGGCCACAGCCTGTTTCAGGATGGGCGAGGGGTCCCGCGCGTCGCACAGGTCCGCATTCAGATAGGACGCTATGGCATGAAAGATATCAAGCCCGCCCAGATCCGCGGATTCCAGGGGGCCGGTTGTCGCCAGTCGTCGCCCGAGGCTGTACCTGACCGTGGCGTCCACAGCCTCGGGCGTGGCAATGCCCTGCTCGACAATATACAGGGCTTCGCGCAACAGGGCGAGCTGGAGCCGGTTGCCGATGAAGCCGAGAGCCTCCCGCTTCAGGGCCACCGGTTTCTTGCCGATCGCTTCCATGAGCCGCCATGTCGTTTCCACGGTTTCGGCCGCTGTGTCCTCGCCGGGCACGACCTCCACCAGAGGCACAAGATGCGGCGGATTCCAGAAATGGGCGACGACGAAACGCTCCCGGCGCTTCAGCGACGCGGCAATGGCCGTAGGGCTGAGGCCGGAAGTATTGGTGGCGAAAATGGTCTCCGGCCCGGTCAGATCTTCAATGCGCGTCCAGACTTCACGCTTGACGTCGAGCTGTTCCGCAATGGATTCGATGACAAAATCCGCGCCACGCGCGGCGTCCTCCAGCGTGGTGCAGCCCGTGATGCGGCCAAGGATCGCGGGGATATCCGCCTCATGAACAAGCCCGTTTCTCCCGTACATGTCCAGAGCGCCCCGGATGCTTGCGAAACCGCGCTCCACGCTCGCGGCGGATCGGCCGAACATGCGGACGGCATAGCCGTTCAGGGCAAAAAGCAGGGCCGTCCCGAAGCCCATGGTTCCAGTTCCGAGATTGCAGATGGTCTTGATGTCGTGAACGTGCATTCGTGCCCTCCTCTGCTGTTTTGTCGAAATCTGCAAGCATCATGCCACAGAATCCCCCCGGCCGTCAGGGGGATCGACCGGGGGGACTCGCTTGGAGGGCATGTGCGTGCGCGTTGCGGAGGATGGGGCTTATGCCATTGGCCCCGGCCGTTCGCCGTCCCGGCGGAAACCCGTCGGGCGGCGCGCGGCCTGCCGTACCCAAGAGATAGGCGCGACAGCGGCGAGGTCAAGACGCGGCAGCGTGAGAATCTTTTCGCGCCCCGCCTGCCGCAAGAACAGCTTTTCGCGAGGCGTCCGAATGAGGGCTGCCTAATGATCTCCGCCCCGGGCAAGATGCGGCGCGAGCATGACGCAGCCGACGGCGGCCAGAACAAGGCCGATGCCAAGCGCAAGCCCGAAGGTCAGCGGCTCACCGAACGCGATTGTGCCCATGACCACGGCAGTGAGCGGCTCCATCGCTCCGATGATGGACGTCATGGTCGGCCCGATGGTCTGGATGGAGTAGTTGAACGCCCTGATGGCGAGCGTGGCCGTGAGCAACGCCAGGGCGAGCACGAGGAACGCCGCCTCGGCGTCGGGGAAAAACGTGAACCGCCCCATCGCGACTGAAACGATCAGGCACGGGAGCGAACCGAACAGCAGGACGTACAGCGAGATCCGCGGCCCGTGCAGAGCGCGCCGCCTGCCGGCCCAATCCATGCCGACAAGGTACAGGGCCAGCACCAGGGCGGAAAACAGCACAATGCCGATGCCCACGGCAGACCCGCCCGAATCTTCCCCCAGAGACAGAAGGGCCACCCCGCCCACGGCCAGAGCCAGGGCCAGAAAGGTGGCCGGTGACTTCTTTTCTCCAAAAAAAATCATCATCAGCGTTGCCACGGCCACCGGATACAGAAAATGGATGGAGGTCACCACCCCGCTCGGGAGAAAGAAATATCCGGCGAACACGCTGAGCGCGGCAAGGGTGTACTGCACGCTGAGCGCGGCAAGGATGCCGAGATCCGGCAAGGAAGCGTGAAACGGCTCGCGCCGGATGAACATCCACACGGCCAGAGCCAGCCCGCCAAGAGAGAAACGGTAAAAGAGAATGGTCTCCACCGTCATCCCCTTGCCGGTGAGCGGGATCACGCAAAGAGGCATCAGCCCGTAGGCGACAGCGGCAAAAACGCCGCAGAGCAAACCCGAGGTAGATGTGCGCATGAGCCGTCTATGCCCCAAAAACAATCGGACGACAATTCCCGAATCGTTCCCAGGCCGACAGGTTGGGGCTGCTCTCCCCCAAACCCCTCGGCAGGGGCATGATGCCCCTGCCCCCCCGGCTCTTTCCCTGCCCTGTCGCGCACGGATCGGAAACACGTTCCGCCTGCGCGCGGCACGCCTGCTGGAAGCCATGCCCTTACCCAAACCGAGGGGGCCGGGGGGAATCATTCCCCCCGGCGGGGCGTGGGGCAGCGCCCCACAAAAATTTTCTGCTTGACGCTTCCACGGACTTTCCCTAAAAATGTTTCCATCTTTTTGGGATAAGGATTCCGTACATGAGATTCGTTGCCTCTTCTTCTCTTTCCCTGTTCGCCGGTTGCGCCGCGTGGCGTGGCTGGCGGCGTGCGTTCCGGGAGGAAGGGGTCTGATCGCGGAGTCATACCGCGACTGCGTCATGTGCTGTCGTTTCACGCCGCCCCTTCCATGAAGGGGCGGCTTTTTTTGGTCCACGCACAATCTGGAGCAGGAGAACGCCAATGACCTCCGTTTCCCGATCCCGCAACGTCGCGGATCGCCCTTTCTCCGGGGATCGCAATCGCCCGGACGCGGCAAAAACGCCCGATCCCGCCCGCATCACCCTGCCGCAACGCGTCCGTCACCTGATTTCGGACACAGACACGCCGATCAGCCTTTTCCTGTCTGTCGCCGGCCAGGGCGAAGCCTTTCTGCTGGAAAGCGCGGAAGTGGACGGCCGCTGGGGGCGGCACAGCGTGCTTGGCTGCGATTTCGCCCTGACGCTCGCCTGCCGGGGCGGACGCCTCGCCCTTGACATCCGCGATCCGCGCCTGAAAAGCCTGGCGGACTGCACCGACATGCCCTTTGCGGACGGCGTGCGCGCGGTGATGCGCCGCCTGGAACTCGCGCCGGAGGCGGATCTCCCGCCCATCACCCGCGCCCTGTATGGCTACTTCGGCTATGAAACCGCGGCGTTGTTCAACCCGAAGCTGGCCGCCGCCCGCCCGGACATGCCGGATCAGGCCGAAGCCTGCCTTGTCCTGCCCGGCACGCTGCTGATCTTTGATCACCTCTACCACAGCCTGCGCCAGATCAGCCTGGGCGAACACCGGGATTTTTCCTCCCCCGCCGCGCGGTCCGCCCCTTGCGCCCCCGCCCCGAGCGACACCGACGCCGCGCGCCCGCCGCAACCCGCGCCGATCACGGCGCACACCGGGCATGAAGCCTACCTGCAACGCGTGACGCGCGTGCGCGAAATGCTGCGCCAGGGCGAGGCCGTTCAGGTTGTGCCGTCCACCCGCTTCAGCGCGCCGTTCAGCGGGGACGCCTTCGCCCTCTACCGGCGCATGCGTCGGGCCAACGCCTCGCCCTACATGTTCTTCATGCGCCTGCCGGAAATCACGCTGTTCGGCTCCTCCCCGGAAGTCATGGTGCGCTGCGAGCAGGGACGGCTCCTGCTTTCGCCCATCGCGGGCACCCGTCGGCGCGGCCGGGACGACGCCGAAGACGCCGGACTTGCCGCCGAACTGCGGCAGGATCCGAAAGAACAGGCCGAGCACGTCATGCTTGTCGATCTCGGGCGCAACGATCTGGGGCGCATCGCCCGCCCCGGATCGGTCAGGGTGGAACGGCTCATGGAAGTGGAACGCTTCTCCCACGTCATGCACCTGACCTCGCGCATCACGGCGCGGCTGGCGGAAGGGCTGGACGCCCTGGACGTTCTGGCCGCGACCTTCCCGGCCGGAACGGTGAGCGGCGCGCCCAAGATCCGGGCAATGGAGATCATCGCGGAAGAAGAGCGCCTGCCGCGCGGCCCCTACGCGGGCTGCATCGGCTGGCTCGGGCTGGACGACGACAGCGTCAGCCTCGATACGGGCATCACCATTCGCAGCATGTGGGTACGCGACGGCACGCTCAACTGGCAGGCCGGCGGAGGACTTGTCTTTGATTCCGATCCCGAAGCCGAATGGAAAGAATGCTGCAACAAGGCGGCCATCATGCGCGCGGTTTTTGAAAACGCCACGGGAGAAAGCCATGTTCCTGCTCGTCGATAACTACGATTCGTTCACCTACAACCTGGTGGAGGCTTTCCGGCAGCTCGGGCACGATCCGCTGGTGGTGAGAAACGACGATCCGACCCTGCTCCGCCTTGCCGAAGATCCGGCCCTGAAGATGGTCTGCCTCTCGCCCGGGCCAGGGCATCCGGACAAGGCAGGACTCTGCCCCGATCTGCTTGCCCTGCTCGACCGGCGCGATCCTGCCGTGCCCGTGCTCGGCGTCTGCCTCGGGCATCAGGCGCTCGGGCGCTTCGCCGGCGCGCCCGTGGAAGTGGGACCGTGCATCATGCACGGCAAGACGTCGGAAATCGTGCACGACGGCGCGGGGCTGTTCGCCGGCCTGCCCAACCCCATGCGCGTCGGCCGCTACCACTCCCTTGTGGTGCGGAGCGAAGACAACGCCAGCGCCCGCTTCACCGTGACGGCCAGAGGGCCGGAAGGCGAAGTCATGGCCCTGCGCTACAACGATCGCCCCTGGGCCGGGGTCCAGTTTCACCCCGAATCCATCCTCACGCCGGACGGTCTGCGCCTGCTCGCCAACTTCCCCGACGCCCTGTTCCCGGCCGCCAGCGACGGCGCGGCCAGCGTGCGCGCCCTGCTCGACACCCTGGCCCGGCGCGAGGATCTGAGCGCGGACATGGCCGCCGCCGGCTTTGCCGCGCTGCTTGACGGCCGCATGAGCGCTGCCCAGGCCGGGGCCTTCCTCATGGGGCTTCGCATGAAGGGCGAAAGCGCGCTGGAACTGGCCCACGCCACCCGCGCCGCCCTGGCCCGCGCCGTGCGCGTGGACGGCATCGAAGGCGCGTGCATCGACGTGGTGGGCACCGGCGGGGACGGCCGCTCCTCCTTCAACTGCTCCACCGCCACGGCCCTGACCCTGGCCGGCCTCGGCTTCAACGTGATCAAGCACGGCAACCGGGCCGTTTCCTCCGCCTGCGGCAGCGCCGACGCCCTGGAAGGGCTTGGCATCCCGCTCGACGTCGCCCCGGCCGATGTGCCTGCCCTGGTGCGGGAGCGCCACTTCGCCTTTCTCTTCGCCCCCCGCTTCCATCCCTCCTTCGCCAATGTCGGGCCTCTGCGCCGGGAACTGGGATTGCGCACCCTGTTCAACCTGCTTGGCCCGATGATCAATCCGGCGCGGCCCAGTCATCTGTGCATGGGCGTGGCGCGGCCGGAGCTTGTGCCGCTCATTGCCGAAACATTGCGCCATTCCCACCTGCGCAAGGCGGCCATTGTCTGCGGCGCGGGCGGATATGATGAACTCACCCCGCTCGGTCCGGCCACAATCTCCCTTCTGGAAGACGGACGGATCTCGCCCCTGCCGCTGAACCCGGCGGACTACGGCTTTGCCCCCTGCACACCCGCGGAACTGGCCGTGCATGACAGGGAAGAAGCCGTGGCCGTACTCCGGGCGCTGCTGTGCGGCGAAGGCCCCGAACCCATGCGGCGGATGCTGGCCCTGAACGTGGGGCTGAGTCTTTATCTGCTGGAGCAGGGTTCGCTTGATCTGTGCATGGCCAGGGCGCGCGAGGCCGTGGCCGCCGGAGCCGGCCGGGGGTTTGCCCATGCTGCCTGAACAGACGGGCGCGCAAACAGCGCCGAATCCGCATGACGCGGGCATTGCCGGCAGGGCTGTCCGGACGCCGATCCGGCCCGATCCGCACGGCCAGGGCCTGCAACGCTTCCGCACGGCCAAGGCCGGAGAAATCGCCCGCCTGACCGCCCTGAACGCGGCCGGTCGCCTGCCCGCCCCGTTCAGGGGGCCGCGCCCTTCCTTCCGGGCGGCGTTGCGGACGCGCCCCGACGGCCTGCCCGCGGTGATCGCCGAGTACAAGCGGGCCTCGCCCTCGGCCGGGGCTATCGCGCCCGATCTTCTGCCCGAGGACGTGGCCCGCCAGTATGCGGAGAGCGGCGCGGCCTGCCTCTCCGTGCTCACGGAAGAAGCGTACTTTCGCGGAGATCCGGCCTTTCTCGCCCGAATGGCCGGACTCCCCCTCCTGCGCAAGGACTTCCTCTTCCATCCGCTTCAGATAGCGGAGACGGCGGCCACACCCGCCTCGGCCCTGCTGCTTATTGTCCGCCTCACACCCGATGTCGCACTGCTGCGCCGCTTGCGGGAGGAGGCGGAAGGCTTTGGCCTTGACGCGGTGGTGGAAGTCTTTGACGCGGCGGATCTGGCCCTGGCCCGCGCGGCAGGGAGCCGGATCATCCAGGTCAACGCGCGCGATCTGGAGAGCTTTGCCGTGGATCGCGCGGCCTGCCTGCGCCTGGCCGACGCCTTCCGCCACGACGCGAACGGCCGGGAGGAGATCTGGATCGCGGCGAGCGGCCTGGAGCGGCGGGAACACCTCACGGCCGCGGCCGACGCCGGGTTTGACGCCGTGCTCCTCGGCACGGCGCTGATGCGGGGCGGCCGGCCCGGCGAGGCGCTGCGCGCGATTCTGGACGCCGACGTCCAGACCCCGCCGGACAAGGCTCAAGCAAATAAGGCCCAAACGGGCAGGGAAGGAACATCATGTCCCGCCCGCTGATCAAAATCTGCGGCATCCGCGATCAGGACGCGCTGGACGCGGCCGGCAACGCCCCCGAAAACGGCAACCGGACCGGCCGCGCAAACAACAGCCCAAACAGCGGGATGCACGCCGGCGCGGACTTCTGCGGCTTCATCTTTCACCCGGCCAGCCCCCGCCATGTCTCGACGGAGGCCGCCGGCCGGCTCGACGCGCGCGGCCTGGCCCGCGTCGGGGTCCTTGTGCGGGCGGAGCCGGAGGAAGTGGCCCGAACCGTTGAAGCCGCCCGGCTCGATCTGATCCAGCTGCACGGCGATCAGGAGCCGGACGAGATAGCGGCAATGCGGGATCTGATCCGGCAACGCGCCGGCCGGCGCATCGGCGTGATCCGCACGTTCTGGCCCGCCCGGCACGCCAGCCTCGCGGATCTGGAACGCGAACTGGATCGCTGCGCGGAAGTGGCGGATCTCTTTCTTCTTGATGCCGGCACAAGCGGCGGGGGCAGCGGCCGCCGTCTGGACCCGCGCGGCCTGATCGCCCTGCGCTCGCCCCGGCCCTGGCTGCTGGCCGGCGGCCTGACCCCGGAAAACGCCCCTGCCGCAGCCGCCGCCCTGGCCGGCAACCCCATGTTCGCCGGACTGGACGTGAATTCCGGCGTTGAGGACGCCCCCGGCCGGAAAAACCCGGCCAGAATCCGCGCGCTCCTGCACGCCGTGCGGAAGGCGGAAGCGGCGTTTCGCGTCCCCAACTGAGGGGGTCCGGGGGGCATCATGCCCCCCGGCGGGGTGCGGGGCAGCGCCCCGCCAAACCGGCAAGGGCAGATCCCGCTCCCGCTGACCCGACAACACGCAAACCACAAGGAAACACACATGAAAAAAGGCTACTTCGGCGAATTCGGCGGCGCGTTCGTGCCGGAACTGCTCATGCCGCCGCTGGCCGAACTGGAAGAGGCCATGCGCGGCACGCTTCCCACGGACACGTTCCGCAACGAACTGGACGATCTGCTGCGCACCTACGCAGGGCGGGAAACACCCCTGACCTTCTGCCCCTCCCTCTCGGCGCGGCTCGGATTCCGAATCTGGCTGAAACGGGAAGATCTGCTGCACACCGGAGCGCACAAGATCAACAACACCCTCGGGCAGGCCCTGCTGGCCAGACACATGGGCAAGCGCGCCCTGGTGGCGGAAACCGGGGCAGGCCAGCACGGCGTGGCCACGGCGGCGGCCGCCGCCCGCCTCGGTCTTGCCTGCACGGTGTACATGGGCGCGGAAGACGTGGATCGGCAGGAACCCAACGTGCGGCGGATGCGCCTGCTCGGGGCGGAAGTCGTGGCTGTGGAGAGCGGAAGCCGCACCCTCAAGGACGCGATCAACGCCGCCCTCCGCCACTGGATCGCCGCCCAGGCGGACACGCATTACTGCTTTGGCACGGCCGCCGGCCCGCACCCCTTCCCCACTCTGGTGCGCGACTTCCAGAGCGTGATCGGCCGGGAAACCCGCGCCCGGATGCTGGAACGCGCCGGCCGCCTGCCCCACACGGTGGTCGCCTGCGTGGGCGGAGGGTCCAACGCGATCGGCATGTTCCACCCCTTTCTCGAGGATGCGGACGTGCGCCTTGTGGGCGTGGAAGCGGCGGGAACGGGCGAGCCGGGCTGCTACAATTCCGCCCCGCTCAACCTCGGCCGCCCCGGTGTGCTGCACGGCCAGTATTCCATGCTGCTCCAGGACGAGGACGGGCAGATCCAGCCTTCCCACTCCGTTTCCGCCGGGCTGGATTACCCCGGCGTGGGGCCGGAACACGCCTGGCTGCACGCCACGGGGCGCGTCTTCTACGGCCTGGCCACCGACAGCGAGGCGCTGAACGCCTTCCGGACCCTGTGTCGCGAGGAAGGCATCCTGCCCGCGCTGGAATCCTCCCACGCGCTGGCCTGGGTGCTGGAGCATCCGGGCGAATTTCCGGCCGGCGCGGACGTGGTGGTCAACCTCTCCGGCCGGGGCGACAAGGATATGGACATCATCCGCCGGGTCGAAAACGCCCGCTGAACCCCTGACGCAAGGACATTCTCATGCATACTCTGGAAAAACGCATCCGGCAGGCGAACGCCGCCGGGCGGCAGGCGCTCATTCCCTTTGTTACGGCCGGCTTTCCCGATCCGGATCGCTTTGAGTCCGTGCTTGACGAACTGGACGCCGCCGGAGCGGACATCATCGAAATCGGCGTGCCCTTCTCCGATCCCGTGGCTGACGGCCCGGTGGTGGAAGCGGCTTCGGTCCGCGCCCTGGCCGACGGCATGAGCCTTGCCCGCCTTCTCGCCCTGCTGCGTGAACGGGCGGCGAAGGGACGGCGGCTCCGCGCCGGGCTGGTGCTCATGGGCTACGTCAATCCCTTCCTGCAATACGGGGTGGATCGCTTTGCGGCCGAAGCCGCGCAAGCCGGGGTGAGCGGCTGCATCGTGCCGGATCTCCCTCTGGAGGAAGCGTCCCTGTTCCGCGAGCCGCTGGAAAAGCGGGGCATCGCCCTGATCCCCCTTGTCGCGTCCAATACCGGCCCGGACCGGATGCGGGAATACGCGGCCGTGTCGCAGGGCTATGTCTACGTCGTCTCCGTGCTGGGGGTAACCGGCGAACGGCAGGGTCTGCCGCCCGAGGTCACGGCGACGCTGATCCGGGCGCGGCAGAGCTTCCCCCTGCCGGTGGCGCTCGGCTTCGGGCTGCGGGAGCCGGCCCAGCTTGCGGATCTCCCTCCTGAAGCCCGGCCCGACGCCGTGATCTTCGGCAGCGCGCTCCTCCGCCATCTGGACACCGGCGGAAGCATCAACACCTTCATGGAGGCATGGCGCCCGCCGGCGGACAGGCCGGAGCCTGCCGTGCCACGAAACGATTGACCGGATCGGCTTTTCCCGGCACAGTGCGAACGGCGGGATACCCCTTGAGCAAAGCAGAGGAAGCGGCAGGTGCGTGATACAACTTTGGAAACACGGGTGCGCGCCCACGCGCGAAAGCACCTGCCGGCCTGTCTGGCCGGGTGGGCCGAGACGCCGATCCTGACGGACGAAGGCCGCCCGGCCGGGAGTGAGGATCGGCTGGTTCATCTTGCCGGCCTGGCGCAACGCGGGCGGATCTTCGCGCGCCTGCTCGGCGACGAACACGCGGAAACCGTGGCCGTTGCCCTTGAAAGCCTTCTTACCCTGATTCTGGAAGGCGATTTGATCCATGCCGGCGCGGCGCGCAAGGCCGTGCAGGCCGGCCGCGAGAGCCTGACCGCCGCCCTGACCGCGCGCCTTGAGCCGGACGCGCATGGCGCGGGCAGTCAGCCCCATGCGGCGGACGAAAGCAGCGCCCTTGTACGCCGCCGGCTGGTGGAGGCCGTCCACGCCTCGCTTGCCGCCATCCGCGACGTGACGGCGGCAAGCGCCTACGGCGGCCCGTGCGTGGCGTTTCCGGTGCAGCGTGAAAACGGGGACGAAACGCCCCTGCATCTGCGCGGTTTTGATCTCTACCGGATGGAAATGGAAAATCTGCGCCTCTTCCTGCTGGAACTGCCGTGGGAGAATGTGGAGGAGCGATCCAGCGGCCTGCTCGGCCTGCTCGAAGGCGCGGGACGCAACGGGCATGTCTTTGACGCGCGCCCCGCCCTTGCCGCCTCGCCGGAACACGAAGCCGTCCTGCGGCTGCTGTACGGCTCCTCGCTGGACCCGGATTTTCTGGAAATTCTGCTGCAAGCGCCGGCCTGGCGGATCCACCCGGTCAATCCGATCCTGGTGCGGCGCTACCGCCCCTCCTGGGGGCTTGCCCCGGAGGGGGACCGCCCCGGCTCGCCCGCGCCTCTCTCCGTCCGGCTCTGCGGGCCGCGCAAGAGCGTGGAAGAACTGACGGCGGAATACACCAGGGCGCTCAACGCCATGTTTTCCGCCGCGCGCCGCGCCCCGCGCGACGAACGCCTGCCGGACCAGATCCTTTAGGGCCAGACCCCCATTGCAAGCCGCCGGACGCAAAAAGAACTTTGCAGCCGGCGGATTCATGAGGGCCGCCCCGGGTCAGATTCAACGAAATTTCAGACGTCAGCCAAGAAGATTCATCAGCATGTGCGGGAAGCTGTTCGCCTGACTGAGCATGGCCGTGGCGGATTCGGTCAGGATCTGATTGCGGACGAAGGCCGTCATTTCCGTGGCCACGTCAGTGTCGGAAATGCGCGATTCCGAGGCTTGCAGGTTTTCGGCCTGAATGGAGAGATTGCTTATCGTGTTTTCAAGACGATTCTGAAGCGCACCAAGGTGCGCGCGGATAGTGTCTTTTGCGACAATGGCAGTATCAATGCGCTCAAGAGCCTGCTGCGCTTTTTCCTGGGTTTCTATCCCTATCAAGTTTCCCTTTGGCAAAACAGGAGGATTACCAGTTCCACCAATACGGCGTATAAATTGTTCTGTCATTTCAGCTTCAATGCGCAACTGATAATGATTGCATCCATCTATTTCATTTACATGGCCCCCAATGAAAAAAACAACATCTTCTGTTATTTCATCAATAAATATTATTTCTTCTGGTGCTGCTAATGGTTTTGTTCTTAACTCAGTTAGTCCTTGAATAATTTTCCCGTTTATACCTTTATAATTTATATTTTCATCCTTATGATAAACAACTTTATCTGTTGTTATAACTGCATCATTATTAAATATTCCTGAAATTTTTCCTTCCAGTTCAACTTGATTATTATTTGCTCCATTCCACCAAGGCTCTGTAGTACAGGAATGAGTTTGCCCATTTAGTGTGAAAACTGGACTCCAGTAAGTTGGATAATATGAATCTGGAACAGGTGGACCAGTAAGTTGCGTTCCATCCTTGTGGAATAGCATGACATGTGGTTTGTGAACTGGAAATCTTGATGCTTGATTTGATATAATTGTGACATTTTTTAAACCTGACGGCAGCTGATAGAAATCTATTCCTTCAAGATTACAACCATTATTACCAGCAGCACGGTATGGAATATCAAGAACAATTTTATTTGTGGTAATGTCAATTATGGATTCTTTTATCCAACCTTGTGCAACGCTCAAATTACCAACGCCTTGATTTTGCCTTAAACCCAGACCGCCAGTCGTGCAATCCCCCATCTCCACATAGTAATAATCTTCGGCGCTCGCATTCCCCGTGCCGAAATGTATCTTCATGGCTCCGACGGCGTTCAGGCCGCTTCCGTCATGGTCTCCGGCCAGCGAGCCGTCCAGAAGATGGATGCCGTTGAAATCCGTTGCTCGGGCGATTCTGTCGATCTCCGCGCCCATTGCCTGGTATTCGGAATCAATGATCAGGCGTTGCGTGGAATTGTACGTTCC
>CAJUHZ010000032.1 GCA_910585945.1 uncultured Bilophila sp. | reverse complement strand
CCGCCGCAAAACCCTTACGGATTTTGTAGTGTCTACTTTTGCAAGTAGACACTAGTTCCACTGTTCAAGCAAAAAGGCGGATCTGCGTTTTATTGTGTCTACAATAGTATTTAATTCCTTAAAGTATAAATATTGGGCAATATAACGCTCGCACTGGAAATCAATCTCATCAATAAGTTTTTTTACAAAAGATCGACCTGTCTCGCAGATGAATCCATAATCTACATGGATCATGTCAGCGAATTGTTTCCATTTACTTGTAAAGATCCTGTCTCCATCATTACTGTCTCCAATTTTCATTGCCAATTTTTGATTGATTCCAGGATACGGGGCTGTACTTACAAGATCATAAAATGGTGCGAGATGAGGTTTTTGTTGACTATAGAGTAAAGAAATATTTTTTGCATGAGCGTCAGAATTCCCAATACAAATATTATATATAACCCATTGTAGAAGATTTTGGGTTTCCAATTCCGGATTTTCACAATGATGAAGAAGGGCAAAACAGTCAGGTAATGTTGCGCCTCTCCCATCCTTTTGGTATTTGAGCTGGCTTGATAAACCAAGCGCCTGACAAAAATCTTCCTGATGAATACGCTTGATGTGATCTTTATATATTTCCCTGTCATATCTGGTTATGACAAAAGCTTTTGGCAATGTTTCCAATAAAAAGAAGCGAGGAACATCCATACCCATTTGGTGGGCAAGCCCCATACAGAACAATTCGTTTTCTGGCAAATTTGAATATCTTGAATTGGATGGTTTTATAATATGCGTGCTTGGAGATCCATTTTGGGGAAGATAAAATTTCATTTCAGGCGTAATGCGCAAAGCGCCTTTGCTTTGCGCGCCGGCAAGCGAAAGGCGTACTTCATCATTTTCGCCAAGTAAGGGAGATTTTGGAATATTTACTATGTAATTTATAAGATCTTCAGATACAAGTTCTTTATATTGCAGAGAGTGTTTTTTATTCTCTTCATCAGAAGGAAGAATTGACAGCGCGCCGGCGCATTCAGCGCCAAGAACTTTAAGCAATGCATAGGTAGAGTGAGACTCCAGGCCATACTCTTTTGCTACTATTGCGCGCAAGTGTTCTTCGGGAAGATAGTTATCAAAAAAAGCTGTGGAAAGTTCTCTTGAAAAAGCGCTTTCCTGCAGGGGAAGGCTCAGGGAAACAGCAAATCTGTCGGGATATGCCAGCCACTGTGCGGAATATTGAAAAACAACATCTCCGCGTTCAACTTGCTTCAATGTTCCTGCGAGATAGTTCTCATACCAGACATGAAGGGTTTCAGACATGGCGGATCATATTGCATAAGCGCTGAGGTTGAGGCGCAATGCAGCCATGACCATGAAGCATTTTTCCATGGAAATGCTGTTCATGTTTCCTGATTCAATCTGCATGATTTCATATGCGCTGATGCCGCTGAGGGCCGCCAACTGCTCATGACCGAGGCCCAGAGAGGTGCGGCGCATCGTGACAAGCCGTCCAAGATCTTGCGCCATGGTCATGGCGTGGAGCTTGTTGTGCTGTTGCTCCAGCAGCATTTGCTGTTGCTGCAACATGGCCTGCTGTTGCATGTGCAGGGAATCAACCCCTGCTGGGGTGTTTTGTCCAAAGGGGGCGTTTTGCCAGGGATTGAAAGGAGGGTACGCCATGTCATTCGCCTTGTTGCGCATGTTGGGGCGCGGCCGTCGCCCATCCGGTCCCGAGTCGCCCCGGGACAGCCCTCATGAACCCGCCTGTTGCAAAGCCGCCTTTTTCGTCCGGCGGCGTTGCAAGGCCAACACTGACCTTGCGGCATGTCCAATACAGCGTCGTCCAATGTTTGCCTTGCCGGCCGGAAAAAACGGCTTTTCGCGGCTGGTATTTTCATGAGGGCTGCCCCTGAGCTTTTTGCTCAATCTTTTTTGGGGGAAGCGGACGTTTTGGATTGTTTCGGTTTGCCGTTTTCCTTGTTCGACTGTGAAAGCACTGAGGCCGCAAGCGATTGCGTCTTCTCGGCATACCTGTCGTTCTGAAGGACTTCGGAGGCGATTTTTTCCATCTCGGCGCCGGTCTGTTTTCCTTTTGACGCCTGGGAGAGAACAGACGCCGCAAGCGATTTCTGGATGGCGGAGGCGTCAGGATCGCGCAATACCTCGGAAGCTTGACTTGCCATTTCCTTGCTGGAAACTTTCTTGTTCATCATGATTCCCCTGCGGAAGCTTTTCGGAGCCTTTGTATTGTTCATCCGCTCCAAAAAATTTCCAAGAATTGGTTTTCAGGGAATCCTTATATGTTTTGTACTGGCGCAATCCACTATTTTTTACACTGTTGACCGTCTCTCATCTGATATTTGGGCGTGCAGGCGACCGGAAAGAATGTGCCGCACTGGAGCTGCGCGCGGTTACAGTGATTGTTCGGAACGGTTTTACTGTGCCTCGAGCGGCACAGCGCCGGGGGCGGCTCCCCATTCGGCCATCTTGCTGGTGATGAAGGAACAGATCTGGTGATGTTCTTCCTTGCCCTGCCCGGTGATGGAGAGCGGTTCGCCAAAGGCGAAACGCACGGTGCGATCGGTATGGATGGGGCCGAAGTCCTTGAAACGGGTTCCATTGGCCCAGGCGTCGGTTTTCAGGGCCAGGGGCACTACGGGAACGCCGGCCCGCTTTGCCAGCTTGACGCCGATGGTGTTGAAATGCGCCGGGTCAAAGACCGGCGAGCGGGTGCTCTGCGGAAAAACGATGATCGATGTGCCGGCGGCCAGTTGCTCGCTTCCCTTGCCGAGAACGACGGCGAGATCCTCGCGCGGGTTGGCCCGCCCCACCACAATGGGGTTGCGCGAGCGAAGAACTTCCCCAAACAGGGGGTACTTGAGCAGACTTTGCTTGACCACAAAGGTGACGTCGCACCAGGGCTGGATGAAACAGGGCAGGACGAATGTTTCGAGCGTGCTCATGTGATTGCCGACAAAGACACAGGGGCCGTCCACGGCGCGGATGGCGTCGAGGCCCGACACGTCGAGGCGGCAACCGACCTGTTCCAGGAGGCGCAGAACCGCCTCGCTGCTGAGCGCCCACGCCGTGCCGTCGTAACGATCCCAGTTGGCCTTGCTGCCAGCCTTGTACACAATCCAGAACAGTTTCGTGTAAAAGGTCAGGCTGGGCCAGCGGCGGGCAATGAATCCCGGCCGGGGTTGCGGCGACTGGTAGGTGTTCGCCTCGGTCACGGGCAATTTGTCGTTCGTCGCCATGTTTCTGTTCCTTATGAAATGCCTTCCAGGCAAGTGTACGGCCACCGCGAAGGCGCAATCCGTGTGCGCGGTTGACACCGAAGCGGGCGTGTTTTTGAACTGTGCGTTTGTAAAACGCCAAAGCTGATACGATCCGGCGCTCCGCAACATGAAATGTTTCGGAGCGCCAGCCGGCAGGCGAAAGCCTGACGTGGCGGCGGAGCCGCCGTGAGCGAGCCAAAACCACGTTTTGGCAAAGCGATCTCAACATTGGATGCGAAGCATTCAATGGTATATGGCACTAGGCTCTGAGGTCAAGCGCGTTCCGTTCCGGTATGAAGAAGAGACCCGAATGGGGCGGTTCGACGATCCGGTACTCAATGGATGCGGCAGGCCGTATCCGAACGTCGTCGCTGCTCATGGCGGGGAAGACTTCCGGCATTTGAGGCGGGACAACCGTGGCTGCAAGCGTTGCGGCGTCATTTTCACCGTCGCTGTCTTCCTCCGCAAGGGTGGCTGTTTCCTGCGGCGTCCGTGCGGAATCGGAGGGAGTACGGCGGGTTCCCCCCGTCAGGCCAGCCGGTTCGGCAAATTCCCCGTCGCCGGAGAGGAGGGCGTCCATGTTTTCCAGAAGGCGAACCCGCATGGAGACGGCAGTTGAAAGCTCGCCCAATCCGGCGCTTCCTTCCCGTGACCGCCCGGGCGCAACGTCGGGCTGGAGGAGAGATCGCAAAACCGGCACGGAAGAAATCAATTCTTCAACAAAAACATCGCTCATCATGGAACCTCCCAGGCGTGACGACGGCCGCGCCTTTTTTCCCTGGAGCCTTTTTCCATTGAAAATGGACAGATTCAATCGCAGATGTTTTAATCGGTCTGTTTTGGAAAAGATTTAGGGGCAGACCCCGTCAAAACGCCCTCCGCGCAAAGCCGGCGTTTTCCGGCCGGCAAGGCGCAAGACAGCAGGTGAAGCCTGTATCACGCCGCGCGCCACTGTGCGCCTTGCAATGCCGCCCTCCGCGCATGAGGCTGTCTTGCGGCAGGCCGGGGAGTGGGGGGCAGCTTCGGGACTCATGCCATATCCCGGTGAAAAATGATGTATGGATACTGTTTTCATACCCTTTTCCGGCGAAATTGTCGATCTCCCGACATGATTTCGTGCAGGGCGGGCACGCCTGCGCGAAAGCTCCGTAGCCACAGCATCAAGCGGCATTCCGCCGCCTGCGCGTCCGCTCGCGCGGGCAAAGCCTTGACACCGGGAGCGGGGTGGGGCAATTGTATTTGTCTATTGAAATCATTTTCTTTTTTATGAGGTTCCGGCACACGATGAACATCGACGGCCTTGCGTACAGAACGATATGGATTGATTCTTCCGATTGCCTCATGGTGATTGACCAGCGAAAATTGCCGCATCATTTCCACAGCGTCGCGCTTGCCTCCCTTGAGGAGGTTTGCGAAGCCATTCGCGACATGACCGTGCGCGGAGCGGGACTTATCGGCGCGACGGCAGGCTACGGCATGTGGGTGGCCGCCAGAGCGGTCGCGGAGTCGCAGCCGGCGCTTTCTCCGGCGATGTTCATGACCGCGATGGAGGACGCGGCGGCGGCCCTGCTTGCCACCCGGCCCACGGCCGGCAACCTGGCGCGTGCCGTGCGGCGTCAGCTTGCCGCGCTGTCGCGTCGCGCCGGCGTCCTGCCCGAGCCGACGCCGGCCGATCTGGCGGCCGCCGCGCGGCAGGAGGCGGAAGCCATTGCGGATGAGGATGCCGCCTTCTGTCGCCGGATCGGTGAGCACGGCAAGGAGCTTATCCGGCGCATGGCCGCAAACAAGGCTCCGGGGGAGCCTGTGCGGGTGTTGACCCACTGCAATGCGGGCTGGCTTGCGTTTGTGGATTACGGTTCGGCGCTTGCTCCCGTCTATGCGGCCTTTGCCGAAGGCGTGCCCGTGCACGTCTGGGTGAGCGAAACCCGGCCGCGCAATCAGGGGGCCGCGCTCACCGCCTGGGAACTGGCGGCGCACGGAGTGCCGCATACGCTCGTGGCGGATAACGCATGTGGTCATTTGATGCAGCATGGATTGGCGGATCTTGTGCTTGTCGGCGCGGATCGCGTGACGCGCCGGGGAGATGCGGCCAATAAAATCGGCACCTATCTCAAGGCGCTGGCCGCCAGGGACAATGGCGTGCCGTTCTATGTGGCGCTCCCTTCCAGCACGTTTGACCCCTTGCTCGAAGACGGCGTGGCCGAAATTCCCATTGAGGAGCGCAACCCGGAGGAAGTTCGTCACTGTTCGGGCCAGAGTCAGGGCGGAGAGACGCTTGAGGTGCGCGTCTGCCCCGATCGAACGCCGGCGCGCAACTGGGCGTTTGATGTCACGCCCGCCCGACTGATCACCGGGCTTGTCTGCGAACGGGGCATTTGCCCTGCCTCGGAAGAAGGCATCCTTCAGCTTTTTCCGGAATGGCGGGAAAACGCCGTCCGGGCCGGGGACGAAAGTTCCGGGCGGAAGCAGGACTCCGGGCAGGACGAGGGCGTCGTCAAGTACGCCGCGCGCCATGCCTTCGGGCCGCTGCCCGCGCGCGAGGATCTCGCCCGCCTTGTGTCCGAACTGGACGCCGCCAGAACCTTTCTGCACGATCAGGGGCTTATCGGCGTGAACGCTTCGGGCATCGGGTACGGCAACATTTCGGCGCGGCTGTCTTCTTCGCCCGAATCCGTCGGGGACGAGTTTGTGATCAGCGGAAGCGGCACGGGCGCGCCGCGCGTGCTCGGCGTCTCCGGCTACAGCCTTGTCCATGCCTGTGATGCGGAAAGAAACAGCGTGGTTTCGTCCGGACCGGCGCGTCCCTCTTCCGAGGCCATGACGCATGCCGCGATCTACGCCGCCGATCCGCGGGCGCGTTTTGTGGTGCACATCCACCACAGCCGCCTTTTTGCCGCGCTGTTGCGGGAGGGCTGGCCGCATACGCCGGCCTCAGCCGCCTATGGCACTCCGGAAATGGCCGAAGCCGTGGCCGAACTGTTGCGCACTCCGGCGGCGGAGCAGGGCGTTTTTGTCACGGCCGGCCATGCGGATGGCCTGTTCGCGTTTGGGGGGCGACTGGAAGCGGCCGTCAACGGCCTTGTCCGGCTGCTCGCGTGTTGTTGCGGAGACGGCACGCCGCCCGTGTTCACTCTCGCCCCCGGCCGTCCGTCCGGCGGATGCGCGCATTCCGCACCCTCCGGGGCTGACGCCGGGCACGCGCAAGGCAGGGCGTAATCCGCGTATGGCCCGGCTTCTGCTCTATACCGATTTGAGTCCTTCCCGGCCCTGGCTGTTCGCAACGGTGCACGCCAACCGCGCCTTGCTGGCGGATCACGGCATTGACCTTGGGCCGTTCCGGCCCTGGACCTGCGAACTGATCCCTTCGCATACGAGGTTCTGGAACATTGCGCCAGAGGGAACCGCCCCGCCGGATCTGATCCATGCGTTGAAAACAGTGCAGGATCAGCTTGATGCGGGTCGGGATGCGCTGCTCATGTCATGCGTTCTCCATCGGCCGGCGCATCAGGCTCTGACGGGCTGGCTGCAGGAGCATCTTGATCGGGGCAGGCACGAGGTGCGCCCCGTGTTTGTCGTCGGGCGGCCGGTCTGCGTGCTGGAACAGCGGTACCGGGAGATGAACGGCCCGATCCGCGAGGACGTGGGGCAACTGCTTGTCGATCGTTGCGGCGCGGTGTCGCTCCTGCTTGAGGATGCGCGCCGCGAATGGGGCGAGGCGAACGTCGCCCTGCTGACCGATCTTTCGGAGAGTCCCGCGGCCGCGCCGTGCGAGGATTTGGCGCAACGTCTCTTTGCCGCCCTTGGTTGTCCGCCGCCCCGCCTGCCGGAACACCTGCCGCGTCATCCGCTGTTTTTGAACTCCAGCGAGGGGCGACGCCTCAGCCGGGCGCTGGAAGTGCGCGAGAACGCCTGGCCGGAACTTGATGCGGGTCTGTTCATGGATTGCCTGAAGGCGACGGAGCGGGAATGGGAAACGGATCCGGTCAGCCCGTTGGCGTTTCGTCAGAAATTGATCCGGGAAGGCGCGGCCGATTTGCGCGCGCTGGAAGACCTCTTGCATCTCTCGTCCGGCGATCTGGATTGCCCGGATCGTATGGACTGGCTGGCTTCCCGGGCTGAAGCCTCGCCCGAATTCCTGTACAGCCAGCCGTTGTCCGGAGAGCGGGTCGCGGCATTCGCCGCCGCGCTTCCCCCTGCCGTGCGCGAGCCTTTGCGCCAACGCTATGCGAATGATGCCTTGTTGCTCACGCCGGATCAGCGGGCGCTGGCCGCGGCGCTTGACGTTCCGGAAGCCGTCGCGCCGCCGGTTTCTCCAGAGGCCGGCAGGGCCGGAAGCGCGGCCATAGGCGAGCCTGTTCCGCCCGTGGAACTGACCGTGCTGACCATGACGTACAATCATGAGAAGTACATTGCCGAATGCATGGACAGCGTGCTGGCCCAGCGCACGGAGTTTCCGGTGCGGCACATCGTGCTTGATCACCATTCGACGGACGAGACCCCGGCCATAGTGGCCGCGTATGCGGAGCGGCATCCTTCCATCCGGCCGGTGATCCTGTCGCAACACCGCCTCTACGAGAACGTCATGGGGCTGTTTCTGCGTTGCCGCACAAAATATGCGAGTCTGTGCGACGGGGACGACTATTTCACCGATCCGCTCAAGCTGCAAAGGCAGGTGGACTTTCTGGAACGCCGCCCGCACTGCGGCCTGTGCTTTCATCCGGTCAGCGTGGTTCATGAAGGCGGCGGGCGGCCGCCCCATGTCTATCCCCCGCTGGCCCTGCTGCCGCGCGGCGTGCGCGAAGAATACTATCTGGCCGACCTCGTGCAGGAGAACATGATCCAGACGAATTCCGTGGTCTACCGCTGGCGGTTCACGGACGGGCTGCCGCAATGGTTCCGCCCCGACCTGAATCCAAGCGACTGGTACTGGCATCTGCTCCATGCCGAAAAGGGCAAGATCGGTTTTTTGCCGGAGGTGATGTCCGTCTACCGTCGACACCGGCAGGCCGTCTTTTATACGGCCACCGTTTCGGCCCTGGAACATCGCCGGAAGCACGGCATGGCGGAACTGCTCATGTACCGGGTGGTCAACGAACATTTCCAGAACCGCTATTTTCAGCGTCTCGGAGCAATGGCCAATACCGTTTTCCTCAATTTCCTCAAGCTGTATGAGGAAGAAGGGAACAGAACCCTGCTCGATCAGGCCGAACGGAATTTCCCCGAATTTGCGCGCCATTTCTGGCATACATTGGAAATCATTCGCAAAAGAGATCCTGACAGAACTTTTTCAGGGTGAAGGTTCTGCGTAGAAGTCATTTCATAATTCCCATGAAATGAGTTGTAGGGAGCGGACAGGCGATCGCGCATGGCATGGGCGAATGGATGTGCGCGGTCAATGCCGGACGCGTGTTCGGAACGCCTTACACAGGGTCCGGCGTTTCTTCCGGATCCGTATGAATGAGCACGCGATCAAGCTCGGGAAGCGCGCCCCGGAGTTCCCGTTCCAGGGCTGAAGCCACGGCGTGGGCTTCGGCCACGCTCATTTTCCCCGGCAGGCAACAGCGAAAGCTGATGTGCGGGCTTTCCCCGAGATGAAAGACGCGCATGTCGTGCACGGCGGTGACGGCCGGAAAGCGACGGCGCACGGTTTCCACAACCTGACTGATGCGCCGGCGCTCGTCTTCGTTCGAGCCGCGGGCTGTCGGCGCTTCGGCCGCGGCATGTTCCGGCTCTATGTGCGTGACGATCCGCGCGTTCCCCAGGCGTTTGCCCAGCGCGGTTTCAAAGGCGTGCACCCTGGCGTGGGCCTCGGACAGGGAGAGCAGGGGCGCGGCCTCCGCATGAACAAGGATGCACAGGCCGTCTTCCTGCATGGACAGGACCATGTTGTGGATGGAAAGGCGGTGCGCCGCGGCCACGGCGCGGGCTGTCTGAAGGGGGGAGCTTTCCGTATCGGCGTGCGGCTCCACATGCACGGTCACGTCCGCTCCGGGAGCCACATCGCGCGCAATGGCTTCCACCAGCCGGGTCACGTCGTGGGCCGCGTCCAATTGCAGTGTGGCCGGAGCTTCCACGGTGATATCCATGAAAACGTGCGCTCCGCTTTCCCGCACGCGCAAATGGCGCACCGCGTACAGCGGCAGTTCCCGCGCCAGCGCCTGTTCGAGGGCTTCCGCGTGCTCCCTGCCGCCGCCGTCAAGCAGCACGCTGACGGCCTGGCGCGAAAGGCGCAGTCCCACCAGCGCGACGATGCCCGACACTCCGAGCGCGGCCAGCGCGTCCGCCATGCGCAGGGCGGCGCTCAGGGGATGAGCGGCAGGCAGCAGGGCGCTTGCCTGAACGCAGAGCAGGCCGACCAGCACGACGGCCGAAGACCAGATATCAGTCGTGAAATGCAGGGCGTCCGCTTCCAGCGCCTGACTCTTGTGTTTTTTGGCCACGCGACGGAGCATGGCCGCCCGGTTGATGTCCACCAGCAACGAAAGCAGGATGATCCCCACGCCCCACCAGGAAGGATTCACCCGCGGCCCGGCAAAAAAAAGCCGTTCCACGGCTTCATGGGCGATCCAGCCGCAAGTGACAAGCAGCAGGGCTGTTTCCGCAAGGGCGGAGAGGTTTTCGATTTTGCCGTAGCCGTAGGGGTGAGCCTTGTCCGCCGGCCGGGAGGCCACCCGCACAGCCAGATAGGTGATGCCGGCGGCGACCAGATCAAGGCCGCTGTGCAGCGCCTCGGAAAGAATGCCGAGGCTGTTGGCGTGGAGGCCGGCCCCGAGTTTCAGGCAGGTGAGCAGGAGCGCCCAGAAAATCGAGGCCAGAGCGGCCCGGCGTTTTTCTTTTTCGGCGTCGGAAGGCGTGTGTTCGACTGTGGTCATGGATCGTTCCCTTTTTCAGGCGTGGGCAGGGCGCAGGATACCCGCATGACCGTTGGCGTCAAGCGGCGCGTGAATGAGCGGAAGCCCCGAAAGACGCCTGACAGGGGACGGGGCGCGCTTCGCCGGGAGCTGATGCTTCAGGTCTCGCATGTGCCGGTCTGGAGCAACTCGCCAGCCCGTTCCCGAGGGTGCGGGGGGCGTCATTCCCCCGCCGAGGGGTTTGGGGGCGGGAAGCCCCCGGAATTTCAAACTGACCTGCTGTCTTGACAGTGCCGTTGCTTTTCGAGATATCGACGCGAAGGAGGGTGTGAGATGCAGGCCAGAGCAATGAAAATCCGGGGTGACGTCGCCCCGTTTGCCGGAAGGGGAGATTCCCGCGTTGTGGTGCGGGAAGGCGACGTCGAATATCGCGTCATGCCGCGCGGAGCGGGCGTGGATCTTGCCGACGAAGTCGGCGCGCAGGTGGAAGTGGACGGCCTTGTGCAGGAAGATGCCGAAGGCGAGCGCCTTGTTCAGGTGCGCTCCTTCCGTATTCTTGACGAATTTGAAGAAGGCGGCTGGTGAGGCGAAGTCCCGCCGGGCCTTTTATCGCGTAAAGCAGGGGCGCGTTCGCGCTTCAAGTGCCGGAACACGCCCCGGGCTGTTCAGTCCGGCCGCATCAGTTCGGAAGAGCGTCCGGCGCGACGGCCTGCCTTTTCCGATATTCGGCCGCGGACCGGACAAGACGGGCGGCCACGGCTTCAAGCTCCGCGGCGTCGTTCATGCCCACGCCGACTACAGGGGCGGCGTCTTTCGCCTCTCGCAGTTCAAGGACAAATGCCTGATCCCGTACCCGGCACGTCACGTCGGCAAGGGTGTCCAGCGTGCCCGAAACCCCGTTGGCGACCCACATGCCCCGGTCTTCATCCACAAGCAGGTACCCCCCGCCGGAAGATCCCCAGCCCGGCGCAAGCCCCAGACGCCTGGCCGCACGACAGGTCTTCCAATGCAGGATGCCGCGGTGCATCAGGCTCAGCCCCCGGAAAAAAAGATACATGTTCGCAAAGGGCGCCAGCCCCACGCCCACCAGCCCGGCCAGAGGCGCGACGCGGTGGAACTGCCACGCCGCGAAGCTCAATACCCCGGCAAGCGCCCAGCGCGCAACGCCCTGCACAAAGGGAGAAGGCCCAAGCAGCCGGATTGCGTGTTGTGGCGTGTCGCGCATCAGCGTGTTCCCGGCATCTGCATGTGAAAAAGGATTTTTACGCGCCGCGGGCCAGCAGGTACAGACCCGTGCCGATGCACATCAGCGCAATGAGCCTTTTGAGGCGTTCCGTGTTCAGCCGGCTGGCCATGCGAATGCCGGCCGCGATGCCGATGATTTGGGTTACAGTCGCCGCTAGGGCCAGGCCGTAGTCGACGGAACCGAGGATGACGTTGCCCACGCTCCCGGACACGGCCGCCACCACCTGAAACGGTTGGGCCACAGCCACGGCGAGGAGGGGCGAAAAGCCCGTGCCGATCATGATCGGCACCGTGAGCACCGGGCCGCCCGCGCCGGTCAGCCCGGCCATGAAACTTACCGCCGCGCCGAGCGTGAAGAGAAAGACGCGCTGCGTTGTTTCCGCGCGGCCGGCCACGTCAAGGCGGCCGGCCCGCAACGGAAAGAGAACATTCAGCCCCGCCACGATGATCAGCGCCGCCAGCAGGGCGCCCAGAAAAGAGACGCCGATGTGTTCCTTGGCGAACGCGCCAAGGGATCCGAAGCACACCGCGCCAAGGGCAAGGGGCAGGCCGACGCGCCAGTCAATGGTTCCGTTCCGCCAATGCAGCCACGAGGCGACAATGGACGGGGCCAGAAAGCTGAACAACGTCGTCGCCATGGCTTCGCGCAGGCCGATGCCCCCACACAGGGCCATGGCCGGGATCAGCAGAATCCCCCCGATGCTTGTGCAACCACACAAAAAACCTACCACAAGCGACACCAACGCCAGCGTCAGCACGGCCCACTCTCTTGTTTTGGATAGTTTGCTCTTGTATTGCCCAAAAGCAGACTACCCTATCTGGTCAGCATCTTCAAATACCTGTCCGTGACTTGCGGGCCGTTTTTCAGGGCGGTGGCCCGCGCCGGATCGCTTCCGCCGTGCTCCCTTTGAAAGGCGGCGATATCGTCAAGCGTCGCGCGCACGCCGCCCTGAGGGGCGAGGAGCGCGATCTGCTCCTCAAGATTGTAGACAAGGTGGCTTTGCAAATCCTTGAGCGCCGTTTCGGGCGCGAGATCCGATCCGGTCCATTCCCTGGCGAAGCGGATGTATTCCGCCGTCAGCTCGTCCTCGGGGATTTTTTTGATTTCGTCAACCGCGCGCAGGTACATGCCGAGGAAGGCGCGGATTTTTTCCGGATGCGCCGCAGCGAATTCCCTGTTCGCCGTCAGCAGAACAAGCTGGGTTATGCCGCAGTCGCGCGAGGTGGAGACGACCTTGTAGCCGGCGGCTTCCGCTTCGTAGGCCAGGGGCGCCCACAGCGCCACGGCGTCGCCCACGCCGCCCCTGAAGGCGCTCAGGGCCGCGCCGGGTTCCATGTTGACGAGGCGGACGTCTTTTTCCGAAAGCCCGAGGGATTTCAGCCAGACCCCGACAAGGTAGTGCGCGGAGGTTCCCCGGGGGCAGAGGATTTCGGCCTTTTTCACCGCATCGGCGCGGCCGGCCCTGTCCGTGTTTCCGGCGGCAAGAAGCGGACTGCCCTCCCGCGCCAGAATGACGTTGGCCGGGGATTCGTCATCGGCCACGGCGATGATTTCCAGATAGTCGCCAAGCTGTTCGGTGAGCAGGGGGACGGCCCCGCAGCCGGCCACGGCCCAGTTGTAGGCGGCAAGGCTGTCCACGATGTTCGCGCCCGATTCAAAGGGCATCATGACCAGATCAAAGCCGGCTTCCCTGTCCCAGCCTTTCTGCTTGGCGTGCCAGACGATAAAGGTTTCGTATTCGCCCATCCAGGCGCTGGACAGTTTTTCGACGGCCTCCGCCGCCCGGACGGTGGAGGGGCAGGCCACGAGAACGGCCAGCAGCATGAGGAGGGTGGGCAGAAAAGACGCGCGGGCGTGCATGGTTTCTCCTTGAATCCGCGGCAATGAGGTTTTGGGCGGCGTGTCCCGGCGTCCGCGGGGCGCGAGGACACGCCGAAAGCCGTCGTTTGGGGCAGATCTCGTTACATGAGCAGACGCGGCAGGAACATCACAAAGTCGGGCCAGACGGCGATGACGAACACCAGCAGCCAGATGGTGCACAGATACGGCAGCGCCCTGAAGGCCACTTCCTCCAGCTTCACGTCGGTGATCTTCATGGTGATGAAGAGGTTGGCTCCGAAAGGCGGGGTGAGGAAGCCGGTTTCGCAGCACACCACAAAAAGCACGCCAAGCTGGATCGGGTGAATGCCGAGCGCGTTGGTGATGGGCAAAAACACCGGGGCGAGCACCACCACCATCGCCAGCGTGTCGGCCACAAAGCCGCACAGGAAGATGAACAGGGCGATGAGCAGCAGGGTGACGGTGGGATCCGTGGAAATGGAAGCAAGGAAGGCCCCTACCGATTGCGGGATCTGGTACAGCGTCAGCAGGCGGGAAAACGCCATGGACACGCCCACAAGAATCGTCGCTGATCCGGCAAAGGCCGACGTGCGCACAAGCGCGGAGGAAATGTTTTTCCACGTCAGCTTGCGGTAGATGAAAAAGCCGACAAAGAGCGTCCACAGCACGCCCACTTCGGCGGCCTCGGTGGGCGTGAACACGCCGCAATAAATGCCGCCGAGGATGATCACCGGCGTCGCCAGCGCCCATTTGCCGTTCCACACCGCCTTGCCCAGCGCGAGGAGGGAAAAGGCTTCGCCCGTGCCCTGATAGCCGCGTTTTTTCGCGATGACGTAGGCGGTCAGGCACATGCAGGTGGTCAGCACGAAGCCGGGGATGAAGCCGGCCATGAACAGTCCGGCAATGGACGTGTTGGCCACCACGCCGTAAATGATCATGGGGTTGCTCGGGGGGATGAGAATGCCGAGCGTGCCCCCGGTGGCCGAGACGGCCGCCGCGTCGTCCTTGCGGTAGCCGGCGCTGATCATCCCGGGGATCATGATGCTGCCGATGGCGGCCGTGGTGGCGGGGCCGGAACCGCTCAGCGCGGCGAAGATCATGCAGGCAAGAATGGTCACCATCGCAAGCCCGCCGGTGAAACTGCCGACGGTCTTTTTGGCCACGTCGATGATCTCGCCCGTGATGCCGGCAGGCTCCATGAGAAAGCCGGCCATGACAAACCCGATGGTGGCGATGAGCGGGAACTGATCCATCCCCGTGTACAGGTTCTGCGGGATGAATTCCATGGGAAAGGGCATCCCGATCATGGAGACGATGGAGGCCAGCCCGATGACCCCGAACAGCGGTACGCCGAGCAGCATGAAGAATACGAAGGAAGCGACAAGCAGCATGGATCATTCCTCCCCGGCTTCAAAGCGAAGCGAGCCTTTCCTGTAATCGCGGTACAGCACCTGCGCCGTGCGGAACATGGTCAACACCATACTGAGAGGAATGATCAGGTAGGCGTATTTGACGTCGATTTCGAGCGAGGCCGAAACCTGCTTGAAGCGGCTCATGTTTTCCAGCATGCTGAGGCTGTACCAGAACACGATGCCGCAAAAGCTGATGAAGCTGATCTCCGACAGCACATAGCAGACCCTGACCAGGCCGGGAAAGCGCGCGCCGAAAAGATTCATGAGGATGAGAATCCTGAGCTGCTCCTTGCGCTTCACCGCAATGGCCACGCCGAGATAGGAAGACCAGACGAAAAGGTATCGGCACAATTCTTCCATCCAGGAAAACGACTTGCCCAGCAGAAAGCGGGAAAACACTTCCGATCCGAGCAGAAGCACGAGCAGGGCCAGCATGACGGAGACGCAGAATTCTTCAGCCCATTGATCAAGCCAGTGAAGGTATTTCATATTCCCCCCGGAAAAGGCGGCGTTGAAAAGCGGCGTGTTGCTGAAACGGTTGCGGCGGGCCGGGCCTCGACCCGCCGCGGGGGAAAGCCGGGGCAGGCCCGGCAGTCGCGCCTATTTTTTGGCGAGTTCGGCCTTTTTGGCCAGCACGAGATCGATGATGGCCTTGCCCTTGGCGGCGTCGCCGTCGCCGATGACGTCATAGCACTTGGGCCAGGCCGTGCGGCCGAGGCGTACCCATTCCGGCAGATCTTCCACCACGCCGAGCAGTTCCATGCCGTGTTCCCGCATCAGCTTGTCGTCCGCGGCCAGAATCTCCGCGACCTTGGAGCGTTCGTACAGCATGGCTTCCCTGCCGGCGCGGACAAGCGCTTCGCGCGCCTGTTCGGGCAGGCTTTGCAGCCAGCGTTCGCTGGCGACAAAGTTGCAACTGTGCACGGAGTAGTTGATCTGCGAGGCGTATTTTTGCGCTTCATAGAACTTCAGGGTGACCACATTGTTGAAGCAGCCTTCCTGCCCGTCCACCACACCCTGTTGCAGGGCGTTGAAGGTTTCGGCAAAGGAAACGGCCGTGGGTTCAAGCCCGAGGGCCTTGAAGGTGGAGACCATCAGCGCGTTTTGCGGCGTGCGGATTTTGATCCCCCTGGCGTCGGCCAGCTTGCGCACGGGGTGCCTGGCGTTGGTGGTCAACTGGCGGTAACCCACGTCAAGGATGCAGAGCAGGCGGCCGCCGCCTTCCTTGACGGCCCATTCGTTGTTCTGATCCCACATGGCGTCCACCAGAGCGCGGAATTCTTCCAGCGAATCAAAAAGATAGGGCATGTTCACCCAGCCGCAGGAAGGGGCGAAGGGCGCGTAGTTGTTGGTGGCCACGTTGGTGATGTGGATGGTGCCAAGCTGAAGGCCGCGCACGGTCTCCTGTTCGTCCCCGAGCTGCATACTGGGGAAGAACTGGAAGTTGAAGGCGTTGTCCGAGTATTTCTGGGCCAGTTCCACAAACTTGTTGTAGAAGATGTTGGTGTAGTTCTGATCGCTCGTGTCCACGGAAGAGGCGACGATCACCGGGATTTGGGCCGCCGCGTGCGCCCGGGAGAGGGGAGCTGCGAGCAGAAGCGCGCAGAGCAGGAGGAGAAGTCGTTTCATGCGAAGATCCTTTGTTCGTCCCTGTTCGGGAGAAAAGGTTGAAGGGCGCGGACGCCGCATCGCCGCCGAGACGGCCGACGGATCAGGCCGCCGGGGCCGGCGGCATGTGATCCGCCTGCGCGAAGGCGCGCACGGCGTCCTGAAACACTTTTGCGCCCAGGGCAAGGTCTTCCGGCTCGGTGTGTTCCCGCGGGCAGTGGCTGAAACCGCCCGCGCTCGGCACGAACAGCAGCCCGGCCGGCACGATTTTGCCCAGAGCCGCCGCATCATGGGCAGGGCCGCTGACGAGTGAAAGCGTCTCCGCGCCATGCCGCCGGGCGGCGGCGCGGAATGCCTCGCCCGCTTCCGGCGACAGGCGCGTGCCGCCGCTGGCGGACAATGGAACATGGTCCATTCTCAGCCCGCGCGCTGTCGCTACGGCGCGGGCCAGGGCGAGGATGCGCTCCCGTCCTTCCGCCAGCACGGCGGGCGACACATGGCGGGTGTCCAGCGTGAACGTGACGGTTTGGGGGACCGCGATGCCCACATCCGGCAGGCAATGGACGCTCCCTGTCGTGCAGGAAAAATCCTCCGGAAGATCCCCCTCCCGCCACAGGCTTTCCATGCGGAAGGCGAATTCCGCAAAGCCCGCCGCCGGATCGCGCCGCCCCCGCATGGGGCTGGCCGCATGATCCTGATGCCCGCCAAGGGTAATGCGATCCAGATGCATGGCGGAGATCGCCGTCACCACGCCAAGCGGCATCCCCGCCCGTTCGAGCGCCGCTCCCTGCTCGATGTGGACTTCGAGAAAAACGCCCACGCTTGCGGGATCGATCTGCTGTTCCGGCACGTTCTCCGGCTGCAAGCCGAAGGCGGTCAGAACCTCCACGGCGTTTTGGCCGGCGGCGTTGCGCAATTCCCGCAGTCCGGCCAGGTCAATCTGGCCGGAGATCGCCTTGCTGCCAAGGCAGGTGCAGCCGAAATTGGATCCTTCTTCTTCGGCAAAGGCGATGAACTCCACATCCCGCCGCGGGGTGAAGCCCTCACGGCGGAAGGCGCGCAACGTTTCCAGGGCCGCGGCCACGCCGAAAGCGCCATCCAGGCGGCCGCCGCGCCGCACGCTGTCGAGGTGCGATCCCATCAGAACGGCCGGAAGATCGCTTGTTCCCTTCAGTCGGGCGTGCAGGTTGCCCACGCCGTCCGTCCAGGGAGCAAGGCCGAGCGCGGTCAATTCCCCGATGAGAAAGCGCCGGGCCGCGGCGTCCGCCTCGGACCAGGAGAAACGGGTCACTCCCCCGCCGGCCTGTGTGGCGTCCAGGGAATGCGCGTTCGGTTGTTCCGGGGCCGCCGGTTCCGGCTCCGGAAGCTCGGTGCACGCGGCCAGAGCGTCCAGGGTGCGGAAAAGATGTGAGTCGCGCATGGCTTGTCCCCTTTTATGCCTGATATACGGTGCGCCCGCCGCAAATGGTGCGCAAGACCCTGACGTCGCGGAGGGATGCCGGATCCACCGCTTCAAGGTCAGCGTCAAGCAGGGCGAAGTCGGCATAGCTCCCCGGTTCGATACGCCCCCTGTCGTGCTCGCCGCCGCAGCACAGGGCCGCGTTGGCCGTATAGGCCAGCAGGGCGTCGCGCGCGGAAATGCGCTGATCCGGTCCCAGAAGCTCTCCGCCGTCGCTCACCCGGTTGACGGCCGCATGCATGCTGCCGAGCGCGGTCACGGGGAGCACCGGAGTATCCACATGCAGCGCAAAGGGCATACCGAGCCGCACGGCGGAACCTGCCGGGTCCATGCGCGCGGCGCGCTCCGGACCGAGGTAGATGGCCTTGTGCCGATCGCCCCATACTTCGATGTGGCGGGAAAAGAATGTCGGGATGACGCCGCAGGCTTTCATGCGTTGCAGGTGCTCGTCGGAAACGAGCTGGGCATGGATCAGCATGTGCCGCAAATCCTTGCGCGGAGAAAGGGCGAACGCCTTCTCGAAGGCGCGGATCACCGCCTCGGAGGCGGCGTCTCCATTGGTGTGCACGGCCACCTGAATGCCAAGACAATGGTGCCGGACGATGGTTTCCTCGATTTCCTTCTCATCCATGAGCAGAGCGCCCCGGAAGTCCGGACGGGTATGGTACGCCTCGCGCAGGGCGGCAGTGAAGCCCTGGATGGAACCGTCGGTGAAATACTTCAGTCCGCCGAGGCGCAGATAATCCCCGCCGAATCCCCACAGCCCGCGTTCGATGAGCCGTTCCATTTCGTTGGAGGTCATCTGAAGGTAGGCGCGCGCGTTGAGCCGCCCTTCGCGCGCCAGCCGCATGTAGGCGTTCATGAGGATCGTCGCATCCCCTTCATAGCCCACGCCGCCGTCCTGAAAGGTGGTGAAACCCTGCCTGTTGTACTCGCTCACCGCGCGCGTCAGCCTGGCGCAGGTCTCGTCCAGGGACGGTTTGGGAATCCTGGCGAAAGCGTCGAACGCCGCGTTTTCGTACAGTACCCCGTTTGGCTGCCCGTCTTCGTCGAGAGCGACTTCGCCGCCCTGCATTTTCGTGTCCGCCGTGTAGCCGAAGCGATCGAGCGCCGCGGAGTTGGCGTAGGCGAGGTGTGCGGAAATATGCACCACCAGAACAGGGCGATCTGAGGCCACGGAATCGAGATCCTGGCGGGTCAGGTGCCGTTTGTCGGAAATGGCCGAATCGTCATAGCCGTAGCCGACGATCCATTCCCTGTCGTCCTTGCGCGTTTCAGCGGCCAGGCGTTTGAGGACGGCGGCGACAGATCCGTGCTGCGGCCCACAGTCGACCTGCTCAAGCCGTTCGCTGAGGGTGGAGAGGTGACTGTGCGTGTCGATGAAGCCGGGGTACAGAAATCCGCCCCCGAGATCGACAACCTCGTGTTCTCCCTGTTGCGCATAACGGAGGATTTCCTCTCGTCCACCCACGCAATCAATGCGCCCGTCCGACACGCAGACAGCTTCGGCGGCGGGCAGGGCGTCCGAAAGAGTGACCACAGTCGCTCCGACAAAAACTGTTTTTTTCCGAACCAGCATGGAATCCGCTCCTTGCGGTGACGCGCGCCCGAAAATGGCGGGACGCGGTTGTCGGGCCGGCATGACGGGCGGAGCGCGCTGTCCTTTTTGAGCAATTGCGCTTTTTTTAACTTGCCGGACGCGATGAGAAAGAGAGCAGCCTTCTCTTCTTTTTTATTAAAAAGAACAGCATGATGCCGCGAAGCTAAAACAGGAATATCCGCCTTGAACCGAATGTAGGGCATAATATCGACATATTCTTGCGCAAAATGGACAAAAAATAACGTCAAAAGGACAAATTGGGAAAAAGAAAGACAAAGTCGGAAAGTTTCATGTATTTCAATAGAAGCTTCCAACGCCGGACGAGAGTCTGGCGCGGCGCGAAAAGCGCCGTGAATGGGCCAAAAACCACGTTTTTTGGCGAATGATCTTCATAATTCAGCCTTTGGGCTGAATTATGAAATGAGTTCTAGAGAGGGGGAACCGAAACCGTTTCGCGCGGCGTTTTCGGGCGCCGCGTGCAGAGGAGGGCGTCATGCCGATTCGCCGCCATTACTGGAATCCGCGCGCCGACGATCCGCGCTTTGTGGACGAAATCCGTTACCTCTACGCGTTCAACAAACGGCAGGATGCCGGCACCTGGAGCGACTACCATGTGCACTCGGACTGGGGGGAACTGACGTGGGTTTCAGCGGGCAGCATCGTCATGAGCACGAGCTTCGGGAACTTTCTCGGCCAGGCATGGCGCGCGGTATGGGTTCCGCCGGGCTTGCAGCATGAATGGTACATGCCCGAGGCGTGCGCCAACCGCTCCCTGTTCATCCACCCTTCGGCCCTGGGCGAGGCCTCGCGTTTCACGCGCTATCACGCCATTGAGCTGACGCCGCTCCTGCGTGAGCTTCTTCTGGCAGTGGATGATCTCAAGCTGGATCTGCGGCGGGAAGAGGATGAGCGGATCGGCCGTGTGCTCATTGACCGGCTGAAATGCAGCAAGGAGGTGGGTGCGCCCCTGCTCATGCCGCACGAGCGGCGGCTGGTGGAACTGTGCGCGCAAGCCCTTGCCGCGCCGGACAGGCCGATCCGGCTGGAAGACTGGAGCCGGGAACTCGGCATGTCCCCCAAAACGCTGTCGCGGCTTTTCATTCGCCAGACAGGGCAGACTTTCGGACGATGGTTGCGCGGCATGCGCCTGCAACAGGCCATGTCCCGCATTGAGGAAGGCCGGAGCGTGACGGCCGTGGCTCTTGATTGCGGCTACAATTCGGTTTCGGCGTTCATTTCCGCGTTCAAAAAACAGTTCGGGCGCACGCCGGGGGCTGTGGGCAAGGGGCGCGGCGCGGATTCCTGATGCCTGATCAGCCCTCATGAACCCATCTGCTGCAAGGCCGTTTTTGCTTCCGGCGGCATTGCAGGGCCAGCATTGACTGCATGTCCACTACAGCTTCGCCCAATGCTTGCCTTGCCGGCCGAAAAAAACGGCTTTATCCGACATTTGAGGCTTGACACAACACTAGGGGCTGTTCACACTATGCTGAGTTTTTCCAATGAGTGAAGCGGGTTGGAAGGGAAATTCAGCCTCGCCCCAAAAGAGGATAACCATTTGTAAAAATTATGTTTATTCTCTGTTTGTGTGAACAGGCCCTAGGCCAGCGCGTCAAACCGCTCGAAAGTCATCACCAGGCCGGCCCGTCCCTGCGTGGCGGACCGAAGATCCGTTGAAAAGCCGAACAGTCGGCTCAGCGGCGCAAGCCCGCGCACGATTTTGATTCCGGCCCGATCCTGAATGTCTTCCACCTTGCCGCCCCGTGTGCCGAAGAGGCTGATGGCCGGGCCAAGGCAGGTTTCGGGCATGGAGAGTTCCACATTCATGATCGGCTCAAGCGTGGTCACGCCGGCGAGGTCCAGCGCGGCTCGCAAGGCCATGCCCGCGGCCATGTGCACACCGACAGGCGTGGTCAGCCCTTCGGATCGGGGCACGGCGCGGATTTCCACATCCGCATCCTGCACGGGGCAGCCGGAAAGAGGGCTTGACTGCAGGGCGTTTTCCACCCCCGCGATCACTGCCTGACGGAGCGCGTCCGGCAGGGGGGCTTCGGTCACAGCCGGGGCGAAGCGGATGCGGTTGCCGGCCCCGCGCTCTCTGGGCAGCAGGGTCAGGGCCACGCGGCCCTGGTGCGTTTCCTTGCCGAGTTCGCGCTCGAAGCTTTCTTCGGCTTCAGCCGCACGGGCGGGCGTTTCACGCCGGATCACCTGCGGCCGGCCCACGCGCGGGCTGATGCGGTATTCCCGTCTGATCCGCTCCAGCACGACGTCAAGGTGAAGCTCGCCCATGCCGGAAAGGATGCGGTGCCCCGATCCTTCATCCACGCTCACGGTCAGCGTGGGATCTTCCACGGTGAAACGGGCGAGGGCTTCGTCAAGGCTCTTTCCGTCGTCGGCGTTGCGCGGCTCCAGGGCGAGCGAGATGACCGGCTGGCAGGAGGCGATGCTCTCCAGCAGCAGTTCGCCGCCCGGCGCGGCGATGGTGTCGCCGGTGCGGGCGGATCGCAGGCCGATCACGGCCGCGATGTCTCCGGCCCGGGCTTCGGCCAGTTGTTCCCGCCGATCCGCATGGAGGCGGTACAGGCGCGAAACCCGCTCGTCCGCCCCTTGCGTGACGTTGCGACAGGCGTCGCCTTCGCGCAGGGTTCCGGAGTAGATTCTGAGGAAGGCGAGTTTGCGTCCGCCGTCCATGATCACCTTGAAAACAAGCCCGAGCAGCGGCGCGCCGGGGGAGCAGGAGACCGCCTCCGTACTGCCGTCCTTCGGGTTGTGCGCCGATGCGGGCGGGGCGTCCTCCGGAGAGGGCAGGCAGGCGATCACCGCGTCCAGCAGGGGCTGCACGCCGGTATTGCGCAGGGCCGATCCGCAGAGCACGGGCGTCAGCCGTCTGGCCAGCGTGGTCCGCCGCACCGCGGCGCGGATGGTCTCCGCGTCGCAGTCCTGCTCCAGATAGCGCTCAAGAAAGACATCGTCGTTTTCGGCCAGGCGTTCGAGCATCCGCTCCCGCCATGTCGCGGCGAGATCCTGTTCCTCGGGAGCGGCTTCGGCCAGGGGGCGGCGCGTCCAGGTCTGCCCCTGATCGGCCTGATCAAAATCCAGCCGCTCCAGGGTGATGAGGTCGATGAGACCGTTGAAGCTTTCGCCCGCGCCCACGGGAATGACGAGCGGCAGGGGCACGGCGTGGAGGCGCGTTTCCAGCGCGTCCAGAACCGCGGCGAAATCCGCGCCGGTTCGATCCATCTTGTTCACAAAGGCGATTTTGGGCACGCCGAAGCTTTCCGATTGCCGCCACACCGTTTCCGATTGCGGCTCCACCCCGCCCACGGCGCAGAAGACGCCGACAGCGCCGTCCAGCACGCGGAGGGAGCGTTCCACTTCAATGGTGAAGTCCACATGTCCCGGGGTGTCGATCACATTCACGGCGACCCCATTCCATTCGCAGGTGGTGCAGGCCGAGGTGATGGTGATGCCGCGTTCCTGCTCTTCCGGAAGGTAATCCATGGTGGCCGTGCCGTCGTGCACTTCGCCCATGCGGTGGATTTTGCGCGTGTAAAAGAGCATCCGCTCGGTAAGCGTCGTCTTGCCCGCGTCGATATGCGCGATGATGCCGATATTCCGGACGGCGGAGGGAGCAGGATCGGACATGGGGACTTCCTTTGCGAACACAGGGTTAGGGATTCCGCCGGCCGGCCGCGCCCGATATGTCGGATATGCCGGCCGCGGCATGGCTCGCGGGAAAAATCGTTATGGAGGTGTTGCGGAAAAACGCCGGCGGCAGATCCGGATGCGCCCGGAGATCGTCAACGCCCGGGGCCAGCGTCAGGCGCGAGGCGATGCGGGGGTACGGACGTTCCGTCCAGACGGGAACGGCTGCCGCGCGTTCCGCCAGACACAGCCGATCCGGCGGGATCGGCGCGGCGTCCAGAAGCAGCAGCCGGCCGGGCGTCGCTGCCGTGCCGTGCCATGTTCGCATTGCGGCCAGAGCGGCCGCCGGGTCCATTGGCGCGGACGGGGCAAAGACATGTTCCACGCCGGCAAGCTCCAGAGCGGCCAGAAGCGCTTCCGGCGCGCGGCCGCCGCCTGTCCACATGGCCCCAAGCAGGGGAACTCCGGCAAGGTGGGCCGGCATGATCGCCGCCGCAACGCGGACAGGGGAAGGAGCGCCCGGCCCCAGCAGCAGGAGCGCCCACGGCGCGGGGACCGTGCGGCGCATGTATCCGTAACCCGCTCCGGCCGGGACGACACGTTCTTCGGACAGCGCCGGTTGTTCGTGGTGCAGGGCCTGCACGAGAGCCAGAGTGCTCTTGATTCTGGCCCGCTCCGGGGCGGGAGTGGCCTCGTAGGCCGTTTCCAGATCGGCGTCGGGGACGCGCCACGTCTCCCACTCGTCCGGCCATGTTTCAGGGGCTTCCGCCTCCTCCGATCGATCCGGCTGGCACGCTTGATCCGGCTGATGCGGCGTCGCCTGCCGGCGCGGGCTGTCGTCTTCCGGGGCGCGCGGCAGGAGATCGTCCGTCCGGAAACCGGCAGGGGAGGGGGCGCTCATGAAGCGGTCCCTGCCTCATCCGCCCGGGCGGCTGTTTCGGAACGCGCCGGAACCGGATGCGCCACAACCGGCACGGAAAGCCCCAACGCCTTGCGCACGCGCAGTTTCAGGATTTCGGCCACGGCGTTTTCCCTGTTCAGGCGGGCGGCATAGCCGCCATTGTCAAGCACGGCCTGGAACTCCGGCCGGGAGAGAATCTCGTTGTGGGCCGCCCGCTCTTCCAGATCCGCGGCGAAGGCGGAAAGCATGTGCTGGAGTTCATCGGTGGAGCAGCGTTGCAGTTCGGCGGACCATGCGGCTATTTCCGCCGCCTGCGGGCGCTTGCTCGACTCCATGAACGTCTTGAGGCCGCCGAGATAGCGTTTGACGCCCGCCATGATGTGGGAGGGTTTCACCACATTCATGCCGGACCAGCCCGCCTTGGCCCATTTGAAAGTATACACGTCGGTCTGCCGGCTTCCCGGAGCGGATTCGATGAAGATGTTCAGCGTGGCCGATCCGTACAGGTAGGTTTCGGCCCAACTGAGCATGGGGAGGTTGGTGCCCTTTTTTTCCGTATAGACGTACTTCCAGTCGGCGTCCTTCCCGGCGATGGCTCCTTTCAGGCCAACCCCGGACGCTTTGGGCATGACGGAAACCGTCATCAGCGCCGTGCGCCCGCCCATCCCGGTGAGGATGAAGAGGCGATCAAGGGCATAGCTGTAATAGCAGCCGCTGGAAAGTTCCGGCGTGGTTTCCTCGCGTTCCTGCCCGCGCGCCATGAGCGGTTTGGCCGGCGGCCAGGCGGCCTTGAGCAGGGCGGGGCCTGCCGAGGCGATGCCGCCGGGGAGCCATGCGCCGCGGCGCACGGTGGCGGGGTAGACGGCCTCGGCCGGCACGGCGGGATCGACGATATATCCGGCAATGACGCGGAGGGGCTGGCGGATCGTGTCGCGGTAAAAAACGCCCACGCCGTGCGCGCGGCTCGCCGGGTGGAGAAAGGTGCCGCTGTCCGTTCCCACAACAAAGCGCAGGACCATGTTGACGACGTGCTCGTCCGGATCGGCCCGCCCCGCCGGCACGGCTTCAAACAGCTCCGTCAGGGCCGCTTCCAGTTCTTTGGGGAGATTCGGTTTTGCCTTGTCTATATCGGAACCTTTTGCCCATGTGCCGCTCGCGCCGAGCACAAGAAACGCCAGAAGGGCAAGCAACGCGCCTGCCCGCGGGAATACCCTCATGTTCACCTCGTGTTTTGCCGCCGCGCGTTTTTGGGGCATCGGCCGCCGGCGCTAAAGGCGTCAAAGAAGCCAGGGGGGAGCCAAAGGGGCGCCAAGGGGGCGATGCGGCCGGCGGGGCGAGTTTTTTCGATAGTCTTTCCCGCTGACGCCGTCAACCTGTCGGCTCCGCCGTCCCGGCATCCGTATTGCGACCGGCATTTTCACGATCCCTGACTGCACAAACATTTCGTCATTCGCCGGAGAACGTTGCTTTCCGGTTCAGTCACGGCGCTTTCGCGCCGCATGAATCATGAAACGACTTCCAGAGCATTTTGCGATGAAACTATTCATTTTCAATCGCGTCGTTGCCGTCACTTCCCCGCGGAGCGGGGCAGGCGCGGCAAAACGCGGTTTGCCCGCTTGTTCGGCACGGGCGTCCGCTCTCGCGGCCGCCGGGCCTTCACCCGCAATTCATTGGGAAAACGCTCTACATCCAGGCGAAAATGGCCGTGATGAACACGGGCACCAGCACCGTGATCAACATTCCCGAAAAGACGGCAAGAATGGCGTTGCGTTCGCCCGAGGTGCGGATGATGACGGAGAGACAGGTGTCGCTTGCCGCGCCGGCCGCGGCCAGAGGGCCGAGGCCGCCCGCCAGGCGGACAAGGAGCGGCGCGAAGACAAGGGCGGCGAGTTCGCGCGTCATGTTGGCGAGCAGGGCCATGGAGGCAAGGCTCGCATCGGCCTCGCGCGCGATCAGCATGCTTGAAAGGCTGTAGTAGCCGAAGCCGGCGGCCACGGCCAGGACATCGCGCAGGCTCATGTCGTTGAGAAGAAGCCACGCGCCGATCGCGCCTGCCGCGGTGCCAAGGATGATCACCGCCGGAACCGCCAGCACCCAGCCCTTGAGTTCGCGCAGGATGCGCCAGGCCCGCACGTCAAAACCAAGCCCCATGCCCACGGCCGCCAGCATCAGGTAGACGATCCACGTCACGGCGTCGCTTTCCGCAATGGCGGAAGGCAGTACGTCCAGCCGGCCGAGAAGAACTCCGGCGCAGAAAAAGAGCAGGATGATGAATGATTCTTTCAAGATTCGATCCTCTTGAGTCTCTTGTCTCGCGCGAAAGCGGGGAAGCGTTCGCCCGCCGTCTGGCGGCGGGGCATTACCGGTCCGGCCGGCGTTTTAATGATGGCTGCCTCCGGGCGTTTTCCGATCCGCGCCGGGAAAACAGGCGGCCACAAAAGGATTGATGGCGCGCGCGCCGGCAAGCGTGCCGACAAGGCAACACAGGCTGATGAAGACGCCCCGCGCGCCGATGGACCCCAGGTTGGCCATGAGCTCCTCGTTGCCGCCAAGGTTCAGACCCAAAAGAAAAAGGAGAATGCGCACGGACCAGACAAGGCTCTGTTCCGTCGCGCGGATCACGGCCTTGCGGGAACGCAGAAGGTAGCCTACAGGCACGCCGCCCACAAGGCATGTCATTTCCACCAGCATTCGGTTTTCCTCCAGACGAGCGCCTGATGCGGCGACAGCGCCGGGTTTGATCGCCGAAAACCACGTTTTTCGGCAAAACGATTTCCCCGCTCAAGCGGGGCGCGCCGGGGGCAGACCCTTGTCAGAGCGCCGCCGGACGCAAAAACGGCTTTGCGGCAGGCGGGGCAGTGGCGGCCCTGAAAGAGGCGCATGCACGGTTTGCGGGGAGCAAAGCCCTACGCCGGGAATGCGCATTGGTCAATCATGCGCCCCTGTTGCCGGGGAAATCGGAACGACGTGTCAGAACCCATTTCATAATTCAGCCTTTGGGCTGAATCATGAAGATCATTCGCCAAAAAACGTGGTTTTTGGCTCATTCACGGCGCTTTTCGCGCCGCGCCAGACTTTCGTCTGGCGGTAGAAGTCATTTCAT
>CAJUHZ010000031.1 GCA_910585945.1 uncultured Bilophila sp. | reverse complement strand
TCCATGATCCAGACGGCTGACGGCGCGCTGGCGGTCATTGACGAAAAACTGATCCGCATGAAGGAGCTGGCCGAGCAGGCCGCGACCGGAACGTACAATTCAACCCAACGTCTGATGATCGATTCCGAATTTCAGGCAATGGCGGCGGAAATCGATCGCATTGCCAATGCCACGGATTTCAACGGTATAAAACTTTTGGATGGATCGCTTTCCGGCACGCACAACGGCAAGGGGATGCGGGCTACCGGCGCGCTGAAAATTCATTTTGGCACCGCCAACGATTCAGCGGAAGATTATTATTATGTAAGCATTGGAGATTGCACGGCGGTCGCGCTTGGCGTGGGCGCCGGAGCGACGCAGGTCGTTCCAGGCGTTGAGTATGTTCCGATTGAGACCACCGGCCAAGTGCAACTTACATATAAGCAGGAGAATCTATATTATCAATATGAAGATCCGGATACCGGTGGAACATATTATACAGACGGCAAAGTATGGTTTTCTGATATAAATAATCCAGGCGGCACAATGCTTGACGAGAAAGTGGAGACGCATGCGCAAATCATAAAGAGACTGATTCCCAACGCGGAAAGGGATTATGCCGATTTTAATTATGATATACTGATCGATCCTGTCACAAATAAGGAGTATTACAAAAGACTCAACACGGGCAGCAACCAGATAATTACGTCCAACGCTTTTGACCCGCTGTCAAAACTGGACGAGACAAATGCCAGCGATAAACTTGTTCTCGACAGGCTGGTGGATGCTGGCAGAAGATTTTCCGCAAGAGTTTTCTGGGATGTGTATCTGAACCCAGATGGCACAAAATACTATACATGCAATGGCGGTCAGAGCTTTACGCTCAGCAAGCTACAACCTAACAACAGCGCGCTTGATGCCTCCAAACCGGAGGACAAGGCGATTATAGATACTCTTAAACCTTCGATAATCAAGCAGACAGTTCAGAATCCGGAGATAATAATTCTTTTTAATAAGTATACCGATCCTGTCACGGGGAATACATGTTACAGCAGGGATGGAGCTACTTTTTATTTTTCAATAAACTCATCGCCGCTCACACCGCTGGATCCCAGATGGGAGCAGGATATCATAGACCGTCTTGTTCCGAAGATGAAGGAAGACAAACTTAGATTTTCATATGATATTTATACGCATCCTGACACGGGTCAGAAATATTACACACTTGCCGATTTCTATTCAGGCGCGGATTATGGCAAAGTATTTTTCACGGATATTTCGAAATCGGACCCGGATGTTGTTCTGGACGCTTCCTCCGCAGCGGACGCGGCGGAGATCGCCCGTTTGCTGGGCACGCAAATGAAAGCCTGGAGCAATATATCCTGTAAAGTGTATGAAGACCTGGCCAACGGCAATAAAAAGTATTACAGCATGGATAATGGCAAAACTTTTTTTGATAATCTCGCGGATTACCAGGGCAGCGTACTGGACGCGTCCGCTCCTGGATATGGCGCGCTCATAGCCAATTTTAACAAAATTGACGCCACGGCCACGTTGAGCCTGGAAGTGGACGTATATCGCAATCCCTCCAAGCCGGGCTCAGTCTACTATACAATGGACGGCGGCAAGACTTTTTTCTTGAATAAGGATCATCCGGAATTTTTGCCAGTTAGCCCAAGTGAGGCGGCCAATCTGATTCCCCGTTGCGAATCGAAATTGGGCCAGTATCAGGCGCGGCAAATGCTGGATCCTGTCACGGGCCTAAACTGGTATTGGCGCCCCGTGGATGCCGCTCCAGACAGGATTTACGATAGCCGCTGGAACCGCTATCTTGACAAGAATGATCCCGATGATCTAGCCATCATGCAACGCTTGGAAGAAATATGGGATACCTCCATCAGATCTGAAAGAACTCCCTTTCCAGACTTGTATTATGTTTATGAAGACAAAACCACGAACATAACTTACTACTCTCCGGACGAAGGCAAGACTTTTACTTCCAATCCGCTAAATCCCTATTTAGAAAGAGATTTGCTCAATCCGGCAAATCCGGCGCACAAAGCCATAATTGACAGGCTGGAGGCCAAAACCATAACTGGCATAAAGACTGAATTTGTGCCCAAACCTGGCGCGGTGGGCAGTATTCCAGCGGATGGCGCGACCATCTCCACCCAGGAAGCCGCGCAAAAAGCCCTTGTCGCCATAGACAACGCCATTGTCTCCAAGGACAAAATCCGCGCTCACCTTGGCGCGCTTCAGAACCGTCTCGAAAACACTGTAACCAACCTTTCCATTCAGGCCGAAAACCTGCAAGCCTCGGAATCGCGTATTTCGGACACGGACGTCGCCACGGAAATGACCGCCTTTGTCCGCAACCAGATATTGACCGAATCCGCCACGGCCATGCTCAGTCAGGCCAACAGCTTCCCGCACATGCTGATGAATCTGTTGCAGGGGTAATGATACAAGGTCACCCGGCATGTGCCGACCCGGCGCTGAGGGGGGAATCCCTCCCCTGCCGGGGGCAGGGGCCGCGCCCCCGATTCCGGGTGAGACGGCGCCATGAGGACAGAACAACCTTGAGGTTGTGCAATCTCAAACACTTGTGGCGTTGTTGTCCCCGGGCGCTTTGACGAGGGCTGACTCCCGGGCGGCGTTTTCAAAGCGGGCGATGACCTCGTCGAATTCCTCCCAGCTTCGGCAGGCGATCACGGCGAGGCGCAGGCTCCGCGCGTGTTCCGGACCGCGCGCGTAGCGGGGAACAATGGTCCGCATCTTGAGCAGCGCGGGACGAGGCGGGGTCAGGGATCTGGCGAGTTCGGCATGGCGGCGGATGCGGGCGAAGAGCTCCGCGGCATCCGGTTCCGGGGCCGGCTCTCCTTGCGCCAGGCGGCGGTGCGCGGCGAAAATGGCCGGATCGCGCAAAGCGCCCCGCGCGTACATCACGGCGTCCGCCCCGGTTTCGGCCAGGCAGCGGATGCCGTCGTGCGCCGTGAACAGATCCCCGCTGGCGATCACCGGCACGGAGACCAGGCGCTTGAGTTCCGCCACGGCGGACCAGCGCGCCTCGCCCGTAAAGCCCTGTTTGGCCGTGCGCGGGTGCAGCGTCAACCAGCCCGCGCCGAGTCCGGCCAGAGCCACGCCAAGTTCCCGCCAGGTCTCGCCCGGAGGGAGAGAAGGGGGCGTTGCGCCGCGCGCTGCCGGGACGATTGCCGGTGCGCCTGCCCCCGCATCCGCCCTTGTATCTGTCGGATCAGGTGCAGGGGCCTTCAGCGAAACGGCTGTCGGCGTCCGGGAAGGAGCCGGCCGGCCGGAATCCCACCCGAGGCGCAGCTTGAAGCCCACGCGGCCTTCCCCGGCCACGCGGATCAGGGCTTCGGCAATGCGCCGGGCGCGATCCGTATCCCGGCACAGGGCCGCGCCCGCGCCTGTCCGGGTGACCTTGGGCACGGAACAGCCCATGTTGCAGTCAAACCAGGCAAAGCCCATGTCCAGCAGGCGTTTGGCCGCTTCCGCCATAAAGGAAGGCTCCGCCCCGAAAAGCTGAGCCACAAGGGGCGTATCCTCGGGGGAGACGGCCAGCAGTTCCCGCGTGGCGGCTCCCCCGTAGACCAGCCCCTTGGCGCTGATCATCTCGGTGCAGCATACGGCCGCGCCCTGTTCGCGGCACAGGAGGCGAAAGGGCAGGTCCGACCAGCCCGCCAGCGGCGCGAGCCAGGGCTGGGCGGGCGAAAAGACGGGATTCCGCACGTTGCTTCTCCTTCCACGAGGTGCGCGGGGAACAGGGGATGATTGGGGGCTGCTCGCCCCCAACCCCCTCGGCAGGGGAATGATTCCCCTGCACCCTCAATGGCCGGTCCGGCGCAATGCGCCAGACCGGCAACTGCGGGGTCCGGGGGCATCATGCCCCCGGCGGGGAGTGGGGCAGCGCCCCACATGCGAGATGAGTCCGCATCCGCTACAGATACAATGGTACAGGCTGCTACAGCGCGTCGCGGAAGCGCTGCTGGAGGGCCAGGAGTTTTTCCCGCGCGTCGCTCAGTTCGTGCACGCGATCCCGCTCCCGCTGTACGATTTCCGCGGGCGCGCGACTGGTGAAGCCCTCGTTGGCGAGTTTCTGGTTGAGTCCGCCAAGCTCCTTGTCGATCTTCCCGATTTCCTTGTCCAGGCGCGCCAGTTCGGCGGCGAAGTCCACCGCGCCGGAAAGGTGCACGATCACCTCGCAACCCTGCGCCACATGGCTGGCCGACGCCTTGGGGGCCGTGCCGTTGCGATCCACGACAAGCTCGCCAAGCCGGGCCAGGGTGATCACGACTTCCCGGTTGCTTTCCAGCAGCGCGGTCTGTTCGGCCGCACGGGCGAGATCCGGACGGAGGAGAACCGTCAGCTTGTAGGAAGGCGCGATGTTCAGTTCCGCCCGGATTGTGCGGATCGTGCCGATCACGTTCTGGATGAACACCATGTCGGCCGCGTCCGCCGCGTCGCGGCACTCGGGCCGGGCCGGGGGGTACTGTTCCAGGGCAAGATCCTGACCGGCCCCGCCGGGCAGAGCCTGCCAGATCTCCGCCGTGACAAAGGGCATGATCGGGTGGAGCAGGACGAGGATCTCGCGCAGGGCGGTCCACAGCACGAAGCGTGCCTGCTCCTTGCGCGGGCCGTCCTCTTTCATGTCGGGCTTGATCAGCTCCAGGTACCAGTCGCAGAATTCGTTCCAGAGGAATTTGTACAGGGCCTGGGCCGCGTCGTTGAAGCGGTAGGCTTCAATGGCCGTGTCGACTTCTTCCTTGACCTCTTCCAGCCGGTGCAGGAGCCATTTGTGATGCAGCCCCGGCACGTCGGCCAGGGGCACGGGGGCGGGAGCCTCTTCGGCCAGATTCATGAGCGCGAAGCGCGAGGCGTTCCACAGCTTGTTCACAAAATGCCGGTAGCCCTCGATGCGGTCTTCGGAGAGCCGGATATCGCGCCCCATCGCCGCGAACGCCGTCAGGGTGAAGCGCAGGGCGTCCGCGCCGTACCTGTCGATCATGTCGATGGGATCGATGACGTTGCCGGACGATTTGGACATCTTGTGGCCTTCGGCGTCGCGCACCAGCGCGTGCAGGTAGACGTGCCGGAAGGGAACCTCGTCCATGAAGTGCAGGCCGAGCATCATCATCCGGGCGACCCAGAAAAAGAGGATATCAAAGCCGGTCACCAGCACCGAGGTGGGGTACCAGCGTTTGAGATCCGCGGTTTCGTCCGGCCAGCCCATGGTGCTGAACGGCCACAGGGCCGAGGAAAACCAGGTGTCCAGCACGTCGGATTCCTGCACAAGATCGGCGGAGCCGCAGTGCGGGCAGACGGAAGGGGCTTCTTCTTCCACCAGCAGCGCGCCGCAGCCGGAGCAGGTCCAGGCGGGAATGCGATGCCCCCACCAGATCTGCCGGCTGATGCACCAGTCCCGGATATTGTCGAGCCAGTTGTAATAGGTCTTGATCCAGTTTTCCGGGAAAATGCGCGTCAGTTCCGGCACGGCGGCGCGGGCGCGCGGCGCGAGCTTGGTGGAAGCCACGAACCACTGTTCCGAGACGTGCGGCTCCACCACTGTCTTGCAGCGGTAGCAATGGCCGACGCTGTGGTCCAGATCTTCCACCTTGACCAGACGGCCCGCGGCCTCCAGATCGGCCACGATGCGCTCGCGGCAGGCTTCCTTGCCGAGGCCGGCGTAGGGTCCGGCTTCCGCCGTCATCACGCCGTCTTCGTCAATGGCCTGGATGAAGTCGAGATGGTGGCGATGCCCCAGCATCCAGTCGTTGGGGTCGTGGCACGGCGTGACCTTGAGCGCGCCAGTGCCGAACGCGCGATCGACGTAGCGATCCGCGATGATCGGCACGGGCCGATCCACGACGGGCACGATGATTTTCTTTCCAACCAGGCCGGCGTAGCGTTCGTCCTCGGGGTGGACGCAGACGCCCGTGTCGGCCACGATGGTTTCCGGCCGGGTGGTGGCGATGACGAGCGAGCCGGAACCGTCCTCCAGATCGTAGCGGACGTGGTACAGCCTGCCCTTCTGCGGCTGGTGTTCCACTTCGTCGTCGGCCAGGGCCGTGTGGCAGCGGCTGCACCAGTTGATGATGTATTTGCCCTTGTAGATGTAGCCCTGCCGGTACAGTTGCACAAAGACCTTGCGCACGGCCCGGGACAGACCTTCGTCCAGGGTGAAGCGCTCGCGCGTCCAGTCGACGGAATCCCCGAGGCGGCGGATCTGGTTCAGGATGCGTGCCCCGTACTCCTCGCGCCACTTCCAGACGCGCTCCACAAAGGCTTCGCGCCCGAGATCGTGCCGGGTTTTGCCTTCATCCCTGGCAAGGGCGCGCTCCACCACGTTTTGCGTGGAGATGCCGGCGTGGTCAGTGCCGGGGATCCAGAGCACGTTCCTGCCCTTTTGCCGCGCGTGGCGGCAGAGCACGTCCATGAGGGTGTGGTTCAGCGCATGGCCCATGTGCAGCGCCCCGGTGACGTTGGGCGGGGGAATGACGATGGAAAAGGCCTCTCCGGGCGCGGCGGGGTCGGGCGTGAAGGTGCGGTTGCTTTCCCAGTGTTCACGCCAGCGGGCTTCCACGGCGTGGGGTTCGTACCCTTTCGGGAGGGCGTTTTCTGACATGGACAAGGCTCCGGGGTGAGACGTTCGCGGGACGGCCGGCAAGGCTGTTGCGCCGGGGTCCGGCATGTTTTACAAGAGGACATGACCGCTCTCGCCATTCTTTGGGACGCTTCCCACATCTGGGGCCTGCTCGCATGGCGGGCGGCCGAGGCTTTCGGGCTTCCCTTCCGGCTGGTCAAGGCCAGAGAAATAGCGCATGGGGCGCTTTCTGACAAGACGTCGGCCCTTCTTGTGCCCGGCGGGACAGCCCGGCACAAGTTCGCCGCCCTCGGGCCGGAAGGCCGCGCCGCCGTACTCTCCTGGGTGGAGCGGGGCGGGCGCTACATCGGTTTTTGCGGCGGGGCCGGGCTTGGCCTGAGCGATCCGGAACACAGGCACGGCCTCGGCCTCTGCCCGTGGCGGCGCGCGCCGATCACGGAATGGGTCCAGCACTTTGTCTCCGGCCATGTGCGCGTGGCCCTGACGCCGGGTCATGCCCTGACCGAAGCGGCGGAAACGCCGGACCCGGCCCTGGCCGTCTGGTGGCCCGGCCGTTTTGCGGAGCCGCCCGCGGCGGAGCGAGCAGGGGATGGCGTGGACATTCTCGCCCGCTATGCCGACACAAGCCCGGAACTGTGCCGGACAGACAGCCGCTTTGCTGATTTCTGCGTGGCCGATCTCCCGCTGGCCAGCCTTTCCGACACGGTTTTGCGCGACTGGGCGCACATCTACGGCGTTTCTCTGGCTCCGGCCTTTCTGGACGGGCAGCCCTGCGTGCTGCACGGCCGCCGGGGGCGCGGAAGCTACACCCTGAGTTACAGCCATCTGGAAACGCCCGGATCGCCCGAGGGCAACCGCTGGCTTGCCCGCATCCTCGCCGCGCTGTGCGGTCTGGCCCCCGGCTGCGACGTTGTGCCGGCCTGGAACCCCGGCGCGGAACCAATCCTCTGGCCCGGCCTTGCAGAGGAAGGGAGCGGGCGGGGAGCGGCCGGCCCGATCCGTTCCCTGGCCGACGCCCGGCGCGAAACCGAGGATCTGTTGCGCCTTGGCGAGGCGCACGGCCTGCTCTTCCCCCGCACACCCTGGCTCACGGGCTGGCGCGCCGGCGTGCCGGGCGCGGGCCTCAACAACCTGCATACGGCGCTGTGCGTGGTCACGTCCGTCGCGCCCACGCCTGCCGCCGAAGCCTTCTGGCGCGAGCGGGGGGCGTCGTTCGTCAGCCTTTTCGGCATCTTCGCCAGAGGCGTCCGCGACAACCTGCTGGCCTTTCGCCTGGCGGCCACCATGCCGGAAGCCGTGCCCCGCCGCCTGGTGACGGAACAGCGCAACGCCCTGTTCGGCACGGCCATGGAAAGCGGCGGGCCGTACAGGGAACTGCTCGGCGTGCTGGACGAACTCCTTTTTCTTTCGCTTGGCGGGCGCTGAGCCATGCGTTGCGGCGATTCGGCCCCCCGAGGCGGTATGCGAAACCAGGGCGATCCTTCCATTTCACCGGAACCATGCGCGCGGCGTCCGCTTTTTTTCAGCGGCGGCACGGCCCTCGGGCCGGTTGCGTCGGCGCTGGCGCGTCGCGCTCCGCACGCCGTGCATGTGATCACCACGTTCGATTCCGGGGGGAGTTCGGCCGTCTTGCGCGACGCCTTTTCCATGCCTGCCGTCGGGGATGTCCGGGCGCGTCTGGCGGCTCTTGCCGACCCCGGCGCGGAAGGAATTGCGGCGCTGTTGCGCCTCTTCACGGCCCGCCTGCCCGGAACGCCGCCCCCGAGCGGCGATCTGACGCGGGAAGCGACAGACGGCCCGCCCACAGCGCCGCGGCCCGTCCCGCGCGATCTCGTGCGGGAACTGGAGGCGCTGGCGGCGGGCGAGCACCCGCTGGCGCGTGATCTCGCTCCGGCGGCGGCCCGGTGGGCGCGCGACCGGCTGACGATCTTTCTTGAGCACATGCCGCCAGGGCTGAATCTGGCCGGGGCCAGCCTTGGCAACCTGATCCTGACGGCCGCGTACCTGACTTCGGGTCGAAGCCTGCGGGCGGCGGCGGAAGACGCGGCGCGCCCGCTCGGCGTGCGGGGCACGGTTCTGCCCGTGGCCGAGGCGAGCGCGCACCTGTGCGTGCGCCTTGGCAACGGCGAACGCATCATCGGCCAGCACCGGTTCACGGGCAAGGTCGCCGGGCGGGTCGCCCTGCCCATCCGCTCGCCCATCCGGGAACTCTGGCTTTCCGCCTCGCTGGACGATCCGGCCCCGATCCGCGCGCCCATCGCGCCCGGCCTTGGCGAAATCATCCGCAACGCCGATCTGATCTGCTACCCGGTGGGGAGCTTTTTCTCTTCCGTGCTCGCCAATCTGCTCCCGCAGGGGGTCAGCGAGGCGGTGCGCGCGGCAGACTGCCCCAAGGTCTTTCTGCCCAATCCGGCAAGCGATCCGGAACTCTTCGGCCTTGGCGTGCGGGATCAGGTGAACTTCCTGCTCGGGCGCCTCCTGCCGCCCTCCGGGGCGGGAGCGCCCGGAAAGCGGCGGGAAGGCGTGGGCCGGAGCCTTTCCCTGCTGCTTGTCGATGTCGACGAACGCCGGTACGCCGGCGGCATCCCCCGGGCATGGCTTGAGCGCATCGGCGTCCGCGTCGTGCGCGCTCCCCTGGTCACGCCCGCTTCCGAACCCTACCTTGATGCGGATCGCGCGTGCGATCAGATCATGGCGCTCCTGATGCGGCGCGATCAGGGATGAGGCGCTGATGCCCTGCCGCCGGGGCGGGAAGTGACCTGCCGCGTCGCGCGCCTCTCTTGCCCTTGGCGCTGTTACGCGATAAAAACACGACAAAATGTTCGTGATCCGCTTTTGACGGATCCTGTTCGGCATGGCGCGTTGCGCGTCGTTCCGCGCGCTCGTTTGCGGCGCCGGAAACGAAACAACGGATTGTTCCCGACGGAGGCAGAGATGCGTTTTTCCATAGCCAGTAAAATCAGCTTGCTGGCGCTGTTTGCGGTGATTTGTTCTTCTCTCGTCGTTCTGGTGGTCACGCTGAGCCTGATGGGGCCGCCGTTGCAGGAGAGCATGGACGCGAACATGCGCATGATGAAGAACATGGTCGTTCGCGACAACCAGATCCGCCTTGCCCGGTATCAGGAAGAAGTGAGGCTGGTCGCCGGCGAGGAAGATCTGATCGGCGCCGTTGTCGGCGGGAATGCGGAAGAAGCGGGCCGCATCGCCAAACGGCTGATGCGCGACAACGGGTGGGACTTCATCACGGTGACGGATGCGGGGGGCAGGGTGGTCGCCCGCGGGCATTCCACCAAGGCCGGGGACGACGTGCGGAATCAGGAAACCGTGCGCGCGGCTCTGGAGGGCAAGGTTACGGCCGGCGTGGTGCGGGGCACGGAAGTTCCCTTCAGCCTGCGTGCCGGCGCGCCTCTGCGTGCCGACGGGGTTGTGGTCGGGAGCGTCGGGATCGGCATGTCCCTGACCAACGAGGCGTATGTGGATCAGCTCAAGAAGGATTCCGGCCTTGAAGTCACGATTTTTGACGGCGACACCCGGGTCATGACCACGCTTGAGGAAAACGGCAGGCGCATTGTGGGCACGCGCCTGGACGCGCCAGAGGTTCTTGACACCGTGCTGAAGCGGGGGGAAACGAACTATGCCGATCTCTCCCTGCGGGGCAAGGACTACAAGGTGGCGTACTGGCCGATCCTGAACATGGAAGGCAAGCCCGTCGGCATGTGGTTCCTCGGGCTGCATCTCGAACATGTGACGGAGGTGTATGAAACGGCCGTGCAGCGCGCGCTGCTGGCCGCTCTCGCCACTGTTCTCGTGTTCACCGTCATCGCCTTCATCGCCGGGCGGAGAATGGCGCGGCCGCTGAAGCGGATTACGGACTTTTCCGTCGCTGTCGCTTCCGGCGATCTTGACGCTCCGCTCTCCGTCACGGCCACGGACGAAACGGGAACCCTGGCCAGGGCGCTGGGCAGCATGGTCTCCACGCTGAAACAGCGGATTGCGGAAGCCGGGGAACAGTCCGAACGCGCGCGGCGCGAAACGGAGAAGGCGCGCGAGGCCACGCTTGAGGCGGAAAAAGCGCGCAGGCAGGCCGAAAAGGCGCGCAGCGAGGGGATGCTCGAAGCGGCCGCCAGGCTGACGAGCGTGGCCGACATTATTTCCGCCGCTTCGGAACAGCTTTCTTCCCGCATCGTCAGCGGGCGCGACGGGGCGGCGCATCAGGCCGCGCGCATGGCGGAAACCGCCGCGGCCATGGACGAAATGAACGCCGCCGTGCTGGAGGTGGCGAGAAACGCGAGTTCCGCCGCGGAGATCTCCGAACAGTCCAAGGGCAAGGCCGAAGAGGGCGCGCGGGTGACCCGCGAGGCTGTCGCCGGCATCCGCGAAGTGCGGGAAGAATCGCTCCGGCTCAAGAAGGACATGTCGCAGCTCAGCGGCTTTGCCCGCTCCATTTCGCACGTCATGGACGTCATTTCCGACATTGCCGATCAAACGAACCTGCTCGCGCTCAACGCGGCCATTGAGGCCGCACGGGCCGGCGAGGCCGGGCGGGGCTTTGCCGTGGTGGCCGACGAGGTGCGCAAGCTTGCGGAAAAGACCATGGCTTCCACAGCCGATGTGGGCGGGGCGATAAAAGCCATTCAGGACAGCACCGAAACAAACATGTCCCAGGTGGAGCGGGCCGTCGAACACATTGAAGGCGCGGCGGATCTGATCACGAAATCAGGGGAAACGCTGCAGGAAATCGTCACAATGGCGCAGGCTTCCGCCGATCAGGTCCGCGCGATTGCCACGGCCTCCGAGCAGCAGTCGGCCTCCAGCGCGGAAATCAGCCAGTCCGTCAACGAAGTCAACGCCATTGCCGACGAAACTTCCGCCGCAATGGATGAAGCGGAGCGCGCCGTCAGCGATCTGGCGGATCAGGCGCAAACGCTTTCCGCCCTGATTGAAGAAATGAAACGGGGGTGAGCCGCGCGCCGGCCCGCTCGCAATACGTTTTGGGAGGCTTCCATGCGCACTGATTGGTTCGTGTTTTCATTCCGCGCCTTCCTGAAGCGTTGCCTTGCGGGCGGGGCGGCCGCGCGCGTCGCGGCGTGCGCCCTGCCGTGCGTGTTGTCGCTTGTTCCCGCGCTTGCCCTGCCGCTGTTCGGGACGCCGGACGCCGCCTGTGCGGCCCCGGCAGGCCGCGTGCCATTGCATGCCGGAGTCGAGCCGGTTCTCTCGTGGCGAACGCCCCTGACGATCACCCTTGCCCCCGACAGGAATTTCTGCCGCGGGCAGATGGGGCGAGACGCCCCGGCCTGCCGCGGACGGCTTGGCGAGGAGGGCGCGCCGGTTCCGGGCATCGCCCTTCACCCGGCCGTTGCGGGAACCTGGCGCTGGAGCCGCGGCAACCGGCTTGTGTTCACGCCCGAAGAGCCGCTCGTGCCGGGGACAGTGTACAGCGCCGACCTGCGCGCTCTGCCCCTGCCGCCCGGGGTCACGCTGATCACTCCCAAGGCTGACGCCGGCGGGGCGCGGCGCGTCTCGATCCCCACGCTTGCCCTGGCGGCCGTCGCGGATGACTTTGATGTCTGGATCGACCCCGCGCCCAGGGGCCGGCATGTGGTTTCGGCCACGATTCGTTTTTCCTGGCCTGTGATCCCGGACGAAATGGAGCGCCGGATCTCCCTCCGTCCGGTTGCGGAAGGGGCCGGGCAGGATGCCCGATCGGGAACCGAGGCCGGGAGCGGGCCGGAATCCGCGCGCAAGCTCCGGTTGGGAAAGGAAGAGTTTGTCTGGAATCAGGATCGCGATGAAGTGACCGTCAGCGCGCCGCTTCTCTCCCTTGCCGCCGCCCAGGGCCCGGTGGAGGCGCGGGTGCGGGGACTGCCCCTCTGGAACCGGAAGGGAGAGACCTGCCGGCAGGCCACGCGGCCGACGGCCGACGGCGACGTGACCGGGCGCGTGCTCGTGCCGGGGCGGCGGGAGTTGTTGCAGGTGCGGCGGCTGGATCTCGCTGGCGGGCGCAACGCCTCGCTGGATTGGGAATACCGGCTGGAGCTTGAAACCTCCCTGCACGTTGATCCGCAAGCCGTGGCCAGGGCGTTGCGCGTGACGGCTCTGCCGCGGAACATAGGCCCCCGGCCGGGGAGCGCCGCGCGAAGCGAAACGGATCGCCTCTACGACTGGACACGCGCGCCCGTCGTCTCGGCCGAAGATCTGGCGCGGGGCACGCCCCTGAAGGTGACCCCGCTGAACGCGTCGGGCGCTCCCGATACGGGCAATGCGCCGACAAGCCGGATGCGTTTTCGCGTCGACGCGCCGGCCGGATCGTATCTTTTTGTCTCCCTGCCGGCCGGTTTCGCCTCGCCGGAGGGCTATTCCCTTGCGCGGCGTTGGGAAGGTGTGTTCAGGGCCGTTCCGCCGGAGCCGGAAATCAATTTTCTCCAGCCGGGCAATGTGCTCCCCCTGGGCGGCTCACGCAAGATCGCCCTCCAGACCGCCGGACTGACCGCGATCCGCTGGGAACTCCGCCGGGTGCGCGAGCCTTTTCTGGCCCTTTTCGCGCAGGAGTGGGGCGGCTTTGCAGCCGACAGCGCCCCGGACAGGTATACGGATATCGCGCGCGGGGAGATCCCGTTGCCGGCGGAGACTCCCGAAACTGCGGCCGAAACCGGGGCCGAAGTCGATTCCGGTTCCGGATCGGCTCCCCGGCCCGAACCGGGGCGCGCCCGCTTCGCCTCGCTGGATGTGGCGGAAAGCTGGCCCTTCGGCCTGATGGAAGCGCGTCTGACCGGCCTGAACGGCGAAAGGATCGTGGCCGCCGCCTCGCGTCTTGTGCTCCTGACGGACATGGGCATGTTTGTGAAAAAGGCTTCCGACGGCCGGCGGGACGTGTTTGTCTGCTCGCTCTCTTCGGGGCGGCCGCTGGCGGGCGTGAGCGTGCGCATTCTCGGGCGCAACGGTCTGCCTGTGGCCGAAGCGGCGACGGACGGCGAAGGGCGCGCCGTTCTGCCTGCCACAGATGGGCTTTCAATGGGCGGACTTTCTGCGGACGGGCTTTCTGCCGAGCGCGCTCCCGTGGCGATCGTTGCCTCGCGTTCCGGGAGCCGGGGCGAGCCGGTTGATTTCACATGGCTTTCTCTCAGCGATCCGACTCGAATCGTGGATACTTCCGCCTTTCCCGTAGGCGGGCGGAGCGCCTCGGAAGAAGGGCTGACCGCGTATGTCTTCAGCCAGCGCGGGCTGTTCCGTCCGGGCGAAACGCTGCATTTTGGCTGCATCGCGCGGCGCGGCGACTGGCAGGCCCTGCCCGAAAAGCTTCCCCTCCATGCCGTGCTCACCGATCCGCTGGGCAATGAAGTCCTGAGCCGGCCCTTTGCCGTGCCGGCCGACGGTTTGGCCGAGCTTTCCTGGCACGCGCCGGAAGCCGCCCCTGTCGGACGCTACCGGCTTGACGTGAGCATCGGGGAGCGGGGGCCTGTCATCGGCTCCGGCGCGGCGCGGGTGGAAGAATTCCAGCCCGACACGCTGGAGCTTCGGGTCAGCATCACGGCGACAAACGCCGACGCCCCCGCTGATCCAAAAGACCAGCCAGGGGACGCCCCCAACGAAGGGAAGAGCGATCCGGGCAGCCCTCGCGGCTGGATCGTCATTGGGGACAATGCCGGATTGCAGGCCGTGGCGCGTTTGCGCAACCTGTACGGACTGCCGGCGCAGAATCGCCGGGTCCGGGCCACGCTTGGCCTGACGCCGGCCGCCTTCGCCTTTCCCGGCTATGAGGACTACCATTTTTACGATCCCGCGCCCTGCCGCGGGGCAGGCGCGGCCGAAACCCTGCCCGAGGTTCGGACCGACGCCGCCGGAACAGCGCGTTTTACCCTGCCTGTCGGGCGGCATCAGGCGGCGACAATGCGCGCCACCCTGTTTACCGAGGGCTTTGAGCCGGGCGGGGGCCGGGCCGTCACGCGGGCGGACAGCGTGCTGCTCTCCCCTCTGCGGGTGGCGCTCGGCTTCCGCCCGGCTGGCGAAGGCGCGAACCTCGGGCATATCCCGCAAGGCCGCAAGGCCGCGCTTGATTTCATTGCCCTGGACCCGGCGCTCAATCGTGTGGACCCCGGAGAACTGCGGTTCGCCGTGGCCGCCCGGCGCTCCGTGCGGAGCCTGATCCGTGACGCGCGGGGCCGCTACCGCTATGATGAAACGCCGGTGGAAGCGCCGCTCGCCCAAAGTGTGGCGCGTTTTGACAACAAAAAGAGCCTGCGCTGGTTTCTGCCCACGGACACGCCCGGCGACTTCCTGCTGACAGTGGCTTCCTCCTCCGGCGAGCCGCTGGCCGAAACGGCGTTCACCGTGGTTGGCGACGCGCTGATCGTGCCGGAACAGGAGCGGCATGGCGCGGGCAGTCTTGCGGCGGGCGGGCTGCGTCTGCGTCTGGACAGGGATGCCTACGCGCCTGGCGACGCCATCCGCATCGCGCTCAACGCGCCCTATGCCGGGAGCGGACTGATCGCCGTGGAGCGCGACGGCGTGGCCGCGTGGCGCTGGTTCAGCGCTCCGGCCGGGGAAAGCGTGCAGTCCATTGTTCTGCCGCCCGACTTTGAGGGAAAGGGCTATGTCACGGCGGCGCTGATCCGCTCGCCGGATTCTCCCGATATCTATATGGAACCGTTGAGCAGCGCCGTCGCGCCGTTCAGCGTGGATCCCGGCCGGCGGGACATGGGCCTTGCCCTGAGCGCCCCGCGTCTGGTTCGCCCGGGCGAGCGCGTGGACGTGACCCTGACCAGCCGCGCGCCGGGGCGGGCCATTGTGTTTGCTGTCGACGAGGGAGTGCTGAGCGCCACGGACTTCCGCACGCCGTCGCCGCTGGAATATCTTTTGCGGGATCGCGCTCTGGATGTGGAAACGCGGCAGGCGTTCGATCTGCTCATGCCGGATCATGCCAGACTGGCCGGGCGCTTGCCCGCTTTCGGCGGCGGCATGGAAGGCGCGGGCGGCGGGCGCTTTCTCAATCCGTTCAAACGCCGGGGCGAGCCGCCGCTGACGGCATGGTCGTCCATTATTCCGGTTTCTCCGGAAGGGAGTCGCTTCTCGTTCACCGTGCCGGAGTGGTTCAACGGCGAGGTGCGGATCATGGCTGTCGGCGCGTCGGCTGCGGCCGCGGGCAACGCTGAGGCGCGACTCGCCGCGCGCGGCCCCGTGACGCTCACGCCGCAATTGCCTCTGGCCGTCGCGCCCGGCGATCGCTTTGAAGCCGCCGTGGGCGTCGCCAACAGCTCAGAGGGAATGGGCGAGGCCGGGCTGTTCCGCCTGCGGGTGGAAACAGAGGGCGGTCTTGTCCTTGCGGGGGACGGAGAACGTGAGGCGAGCCTGCCGCCGGTGCGCATCCGGCGCGGGGACGAGGCCGTGTTCCGCTTTGAACTTCGCGCCGCCGACACGCCGGACGCGCCCGGCGAGGCGCGCGTGCGCCTTCTGGCGGAAGCTGTGCCCGCGCCCGAAGGGAATGACGGAGCGGCGGGCGGGCAGCAGGGCCGGGCACAGGGCGGTGGAGATGCCCCGAAGCCTGGCGGCGAATCCGGATCCGCATCCGGCGGAGCATTCGACACGGCGTTGAGCGAAGACGCCGTGTGGGAAAACGCGCTGACGGCAACGCGCACGGTCAGTCTCTCGGTGCGGCCGGCCGCGCCCTATCGGCAAAGCGTGCGCGCGGGCGTGGCCCGGGCCGGGGAAACGCGCGTGCCCGTGCAACGCGAACGCTACGCCCTGCGGCGAAGCGACGTCTTCGAGGCGTCGCGCGTGCCTCTGCCCATGCTGCGCGGGCTGGCGCGCCGGCTGGACATGTACCCGCACGGCTGCACCGAGCAATTGCTGAGCCGCGCGTTCTCCTGTGTGGCGCTGGCCGGCCGTCCGGATCTGCTTGCGGATCCGCGTCGGGACGCGGCGGCTGTGCTCAGGGACGGCGACGCCGTGATCGACGCGGCGATCCAGGCGTTGCGCGCGTCGTTCAGCCGCAACGGCGTGGGCCTGTGGCCCGGCGCAATCCCGAATGAAACCGTGACCGTCTATGCCGGCGACTTTTTGCTCGCCCTGCGTGAAACAGGCTGGACCGCGCCGGCCTCGCTGGAAAACGCCGTTTTCGACGCCATAGAGCGTCTGACGGAGCGCGCGCCGGCCACGCTGGCTCAGGCGCGGGTCAGAGCCTATGGCCTGTGGGTGCTGACGCGGGAAGGGCGCATTGTCACCCGTGCGCTGGATCAGCTTGAACAGAGCCTGAATGAAATGGGCCTGAACGCAAGAGGGCGGGACGGCAAGGCCGGGATCGACTGGCGGCGGGACGTCACCGGCGCGCTGCTGGCCGGCAGTTGCGCCATTCTGCGCCTGGACGGGCGGGCGGAAGAGCTGCTCATGCCGACGGCCGCCGGGCCTGCTGCGGCCCTTGAGAATGATGCGGCGGCGATCGCGGCGGCGGACGCCTTCCCGACAGGGGATATTCTGGACGCGACTGCCGCGGCCGCTCTGCGCGTCACGGTTCTGGCCCGGCATTTTCCGGAACGGCTGACCGGAGACGGCGGACAGGCCGGCATGGAAGAATGGACGCGCTTTTTGCACGAGCGCGTGGAGGGCGGAACCTTTGCGGCGGCGCACAGCGTGCGCGCGCTGCTGGCTCTGACCCTTGCCTCGCCGCCGTCCCGGGATGAGTCCGGCGTGCGCATTGAGTGCGCCGAGGCCGGCGGAAGCGCCGCCGTCATGGAACCGGAAGCGGGTGCCGAAGCCGGGAGCGAGCCTCCCCTGTCCATTCCGGGGCTGTACCGGCTGGAAGCGGCGTGCTCCGTCTTCCGCCTGCATGCGCCCGCGGGTGAAAGCTGGTACTGGCAGCTCACAAGCGGCGGCTACGACATGACGCTCCCGGCCCGGGCCGAAAGCCGGGGGATGGAGGTGACGCTTGCCCTTGCCGGCCCTGATGCCGAAGACGCCGCGGGGCGATTTGCGCCGCCCGCCGGAAGTCCCGAAACGCCCGGAACGATCGGGGGGAACGGAGCAGGCGAGCGGGGCGGACCGGCCAGGGCGGCCGGATCGGCCAAACAGGCAGGATCATCCCGCCCGCCCCGCCCGGACGCTCCTCTGTCCGTCGCGCTTGGCGACGTGGTCACCCTGAGCGTGACGGCCCGCTCCCACGGCCCGGCCATACCCAACGCGGTGATCACCGTGCCCCTGCCGGGCGGCTTTGAAGCGATCCCCTTCCGCGGGGAAGGCGAAACAGCGGACGCGCCGGTCACGCACCGGGAAACGCGCGAGGATCGGGTGCTCTTCTATGTGGATCTTGACGCCGCTCCCCGCACCTGGACCTGCCGCCTGCGCGCGGTGAATACAGGCGACTTTGTTCTCCCGCCCGCTCAGGCGGAAGCCATGTACGACGCGACGCTCTCCGCCCGGAGCGAGTCGGCGCGGCTTGCGGTGCGCCAGCCGTCCGATGAAGAATGATGAAAGAGGGTGCAGGGGAATCATTCCCCTGCCGAGGGGTTTGGGGGCGAGAAGCCCCCAATATGATGCCGCCGGCAGGCGCGCCGCGTGCGGCGTTGACAGCGATGCCGCGTGCATCTCCGCGCGGCAGGGCGGGTGCGGGAAATGATCGGCAGGTTGCGTTCGAGATGTTCGACGGCGGTTCTGGCTCTGGCCGGGGCCGCCGGGCTTGGCGTCGTCGCGCTGGCCGTCCTGTGGTTGTGGATTGCCCTGTCGCCGCGTCCGCCCCTGCTGGACGGGGTGGCGTTCTCCCCTGTCGCGGTGGACAGGCACGGCGATCTGTTGCGCATCGGACTGGCGACGGACGGCGGATACCGGGTGCGCACCCGGCTGGCCGACGTGCCGCCCGGCGTCATACGGGCTGTTTTGCGGTATGAGGACCGCTTTTTTTACAGTCATCCCGGCGTGAATCCCCTTTCGCTGATCCGCGCGATGGGTCATATGCTTCTTGGCGGGCGGCGGATGGGCGGTTCCACCCTGACCATGCAGGTGGTTCGCCTGCGCCAGCGGCTTGATACCTCCCGCCCGGCCGGCAAGATCGCCCAAATCCTGGCCGCGCTTCGCCTCGAACATCATTACGACAAGGACGCCATTCTTGAAGCCTACTGCAATCTCGCGCCCTACGGCGGCAATGTGGAAGGGCTGGAGGCGGCCGCCCGCATCTGGTTTCACAAGCCGGTCCGGCGGCTGAATGCGGCCGAGGGCATCGCCCTGGCCGTAGTGCCGCAGCACCCGGCGCGGCGGCATCCCCTGCACGGGCCGGACTTCGACGCGGCCCGCGCCCGGCTGGCCGCTCTGCTCCCGCCGGAGGATGGCGGTTCCGCCGGGACCGGGGGGCACGGAACGTCCGGGCAGGGGGCGACAGGGCAGGAGGCGGGCGCGCCGCGCCTGCGTCTGTTCGCGCCGGCGGATCTGCCCTTTGAAGCCCCGCACGCCACAACCGAGGCGTTTCGCGCCGCGCGGCAGGGGGGTGTGATCCATCTGACCATCGATCTGTCCCTGCAACGTCTTGTGGAGCGGCTGATCCGCCAGTTTGCGGCGCGGGGCCGTCTGTACGGGCTGGACAACGCGGCCGCGCTGCTCGTGCATTGGCCAAGCATGGAAATCCGCGCGCTGGTCGGATCGGCCGACTTTGGCGACACCGCCATTCAGGGACAGGTGGACGGCACCCGCGCCCGCCGTTCGCCCGGGTCCACGCTGAAGCCCTTCATTTACGCGCTGGCCCTGGAGCAGGGGCTTATCCATCCCCTGAGCCTGCTTGCGGACACGCCGCGCAGTTTCGGCGGATACGATCCGGAAAACTTCGACGGAGCCTTTCGCGGCCCGCTTTCCGCCGTTGAAGCCTTGCGGGCCAGCCGGAACGTGCCGGCCGTCGCCCTGGCCTCGCGTCTGCATGAGCCGGGGCTGTACGGCTTTCTGCAACGGGCGGGGGCGGGATTGCCTTTTTCCGAGGAGCATTACGGACTCAGCCTTGTTTTGGGCGGGGCCGAACTCTCCATGCGCGATCTCGCGCGGTTCTATGCCATGCTGGCCAATCAGGGGATCTTGCGCGACGTGCGGCTGATCGTCGAAAGCGACGCGCCCGGCGCGTTTCGGGCAGACGGCGCGTCGGCCCACCCCGGCCCGAACCCCGCCCCCTGTCCCGTCCCTCGCCCCATTCCCCGGCGGATGCTTGCGCCCGAAGCGGCCTTCATGACCCTGCACATGCTGGAAGACGGGGCCGGGCAGGGGAGCGGGCCGAACCTCCCTCTCCGTCTGAAAACGGGCACGTCCAACGGGTTTCGCGACGCGTGGACCGTCGGCGTCTTCGGCCCCTATGTGCTGGCGGTATGGGTGGGCCATTTCGACAACCGCGCCAATCCGCTCCTTGCAGGGCGGACAGCGGCGTTGCCCCTGTTCCGGGATATTGCCGCGGCCGTCTGTTCCATGCCGCCGGCCACGGAGGCGGATCGGCCGCGCGATCTCGTCCGGGAGCAGGCGCGGGGCCTCAACCTGAAGCGCCTGACCGTGTGCGCGGCCACCGGCGATGTGGATATCTCGCTCTGCCGCGATACCGCCGAGACCTGGTTCTGGCCCGGCGTCTCTCCGATCCGGCCTTCGGGCGTGTTCCGCACCATTCTGGTGGATCGGGTGAGCGGTCTGCGGGCCTGTTCGCCCCTGCCCGGCCGCACGGAAGAAATCCCCTGGGAATTCTGGCCGACAGATCTGGAGCGGCTTTTCCGTCGGGCGGGCGTGATCAAGCCCGCGCCGCCCCCCTATGATCTGGACGGCCCCACCTGCACGGAGCGCGCGCCTGTTGCCGTCGCTCCCGCCCCGCCAGATCCGGCAGGCCCGGCAGGTTCGGTCGGTCCGATCCGGCCGCCCGATCTCCGGGCGGATCGCGATCCGGCTCTCCATGCGGCCGCGCCGACGGCTCCGGCCGGCCGGCCGCCCCGGATTGTGACGCCAAAAGGCGGCGTGGCCTACCAGATCCGCCTTTCCGCCCCGGAACAGAGCGTCATCCCGCTTGTCGCCGCGGCGGACCCGGACGCGGAGGAAATCTTCTGGTTTGCGGGAACCCGCTTTCTCGGCACGAGCGCGCCCGGAGCGTCCCTTGCCTGGACTCCGACAGCCGGCGTTACGGAAATTCGGGCGGTGGACGCCCTGGGACGGGCCGCGACGCGCCGTGTGCGCGTGGAAAGCGTGCCCTGATGCGCGGATGAAACGGATGGAACGGGCGGAACGATTGACCGGCGTTTCCCTGACGGCTGGCCCCAAAGCTGAGCCTATCGCAGTTCCAGTTCGACGCGGGCCGCGCCGGCGCGGACCAGAGGCCGGCCGTTTCGATCCGCGGCAAGGCCGACACGGGCGGACAGTGTCGGGTCGATCTCAAGCAGGCGGGCGCGCACAGCCGCGGCGCGGGCGCGCGCCAGTTCCTCCAGTTGCTCCCGTCCCACAGGGGTCAGCGCTTCCAGCTCCCGTTCCATGACGTCCGGACGCTCCCGGCGGATCGGGCCGGACGCCCCGCTCTTCGCCCGCGCGGCCTTGAAGGCGCGGAACAGCAGTTCCTCGTATTCCCGCGGATCGATGCGGAGATCATCCCGCTCCTTCGCGGCCGAAGCGTTTGTTTCCGGCCCGGGCGTTCCCTGTCTGCTTGCGGACGGGCCGGCGGCGCGTTCCCCGGCTGGAAGTCCGGCCAGCTTCAGTTCGCGCAAGCGACGCAGCAGCCCCATGCGTCGCAGGCCGGCGGCGTCGCTTTCCGGCTCGTACAGCCCCACAAGGCGCGCTTTTTCCTTTGGATGCAGGCGCAGGACCTCCGCGGTCGCGTCCACCCGAGCGCGGGAAGCCCGGGAGAGCGTTGCCGCGCCCGGCGCAAAGCTGATGAAGCGAAGCTGCGGATCGTCTTCACCGAAAAGGCTGAACAGCCCGCCCAGCAGGGAAACGGGCGAGGTCAGCACCTTGGTGAACAGCCCGGCGAGCGCCTTGCCCACAATGCCGCCTGTTTGCAGGCTGACGTTGTCCAGGGATCCCTTGAGGGGCACATTCAGTCTGATGTCGCCGTTGAAATCGGACAGCAACGCCAGGCCCGCGGAGTAGTTGGGCGCGCCCGAGGCGGGGTCTCGGGGGCCGAGGACAAGCTGGCGCAGAACGATCTCGCTGTCCGCCGAAAAATCACGGCGCGAGGTCCTGATCACGCTTTTCAGGTTCAGCCGGCCCTGTTCAATGGGGCAGCCCATGTATTTCCGGGCGTAGGCCGAATAGCGCGAGAGGTCCACGTTGTCGGCCGTCAGCGTCAGATCCGCCGTGGGTGGAGAAACAAGCACGTTGAACGCGCCGGTCAGCCGCACCGGAGAGCCGTCAAGCTGCGCGCCGAGGGAGAGCCTGGCCGAGGTTCCCGCCTGTGCGGACAGGCCGGAGGCGGCAACCTCAAGCCCCTGCACGGCCACGGTCACCGGCGGAGCAAAGCGCTGATCGCTGAGCAGGAGCCGTCCGTCCCGCACAACGGCTTTTGCCACGTTCAGACCGCTGAACCAGTCCGCCTCCGTCCGCCCCTCGCGCGCGTGCGGCGTTTTCGGAGCGGCGGATGCCGCCGGTTTTTTGCGCAAGGCGGCGAGCAGGGCGAGGCGGCCGTTTCTGTCCACAATCAGAGGCAGATTGGGACGATCCAGAACCAGTTCAGCGGCTTCCAGCACGGGCTTGCCCGATCCGGGCGTTCCTGCCCCGGATGCGGCGTAGCGCAAGCCCGTGGCGCTGAAACGCCGGAAACGAAGCAGACGCCGGTTTGTCGCGCCGTCGTTCACGACGACATCGCGCAAGGTCAGATCCCCGTCAACGCGAACGTCCGGCCCGCGCCCGTTCCGTCCGCTCTCGTCAGTGCGGGAAGGCTTGTTCCCGACGTCGGCGCGAGCCTCCAGCGCCAGCCGGATATCCCCGTCGGCCCGGCCGGCAAGCGTGGCGTCGGTCCACGGCCGCACAAAGCCGTCCAGCGTGTCCAGGGCCAGACCGGTCGCCCTGATCCGGGCGTCCAGCTTCAGGGGAGCGGGGCGCACGTTCCCGGAGACGTCGAGCGTATCGTCCCGCGTGCCCCGCGTGTGCAGAGTGAAGGCGATCGTTTGGGCGGGATCAAGTGTCAGAGGGGCGGCGCTCAGGGAAAAATCCGACACCAGGGGCGTCGCCTTTGCCGCGCCCGCGGCAGAGACACGGAAAAGACGCCCCTTTTCCGCCGCGAGACTGCCCACGCGAACCCGCCAGCGTCTGGCTTCGGCCGCCAGATCCGGAACCGCGCCTGTTGTGGTTTTCCCGCTTCCCCCGGAGGCGGGAAGGGCAAGGCGCGGCCCGTCCGTCCCGAGGAGCAGCCGGGCATGGGGGGCGGCGAGTTTCAGCGCGTCCAGGGAAAACGTGCGTGCCGCCGTATTGAGCGACAGTCCCCGGAAGCGGCAGGCGTCCACGCTCAGGGCGGGGTTTTTCCCCGCGCTTCGGCCGAAGGAAAACGCGCGCAACGCGGCTTCCCCGGCTTCCGCCCGCCAGGCGGGGGCCATGCCAGCGCCGCTGTCCTTCATCTCGACGTTCCCCTGAAAATCCAGCCTGCCGTTCATGTCGCTGAGGGACGTTCCGCCCAGTGCGGGGCGCAGAACCGCCAGGGAAAAATCACGCGCCAGCAGCGAGGCGCGAAGCGTCGGCGGGTTGATCGTGCCTTCGCCTTCCAGAGCCAGCACTCCCTCGTTGTCGATCCCGAAGGAAAGACGCATGGCCGTGCGCGCGCCGGGGCGCGTCGAATACTCGGCAATCCTGCCGTCCACCCCGGTGATGCCGATGCGGCCCGATCCGGAAAACGCGGCGTCTTCCCATACGAACGACGCGTCACGCAGGACAAGGTCCGCCCCTTCCACAACAAAAGCCGGAGCCGGCCGTGAAAGCGGCTCGGGAGAGGGCGCGCCGTCCTTGCCGCTGCCCTTGCCGCTCCCGGCACTGCTGCCGGGGCCGTCATTCCGCCCCGCGTCTGGGATCGTGTCCGGGCTTTGGGCCGGGGAGTCGGCCAGATCGGCAAACCACTCCTGCCAGTCGATCCGCCCCTTGCGATCCCGCCTGATTGTAAGTTCAAGCCCGTCCAGTTCCACACTTTCCAGGGCTACGCGCCGTTCGCTCAGGGTAAAGCCGCCGAGGGCGATATCCGCGCGCTTCAGCCGGGCGGCGGTTTCGCCCGAAGGCGCGGCGATCGCCATGTCCTCAAGGCGCACGCGGCCGGAAAGCATCACCTCCACATTGCCCCGGCGGGGCTGGGAAATGACGAAGGTGAGGGCCGGCTCCGCCACGCCGCTGGTCAGCTTCAGGGGAGTGAAACGCGACAGATAGTCCGCAAAGCGGGTCAGTTCGAGCCGCCCCGCGCGGATTTCAAAGGTGGTGCGCAGGGTGTCGCCCACAGGCCGGATGCTGCCGCCGGCCTGTATCGGGGTTCCGTCCAGGCGGGCGGAGAGGGTGGGCGCGGCCAGAACGGGGAGGTCCTCCGCTTCCTCGTCTTCGGGAGCTTCCTCGCCGCCTTGTCCGCCCTGCCCGATCCGTTCGCGCGGAGTCGGGACGAGGAAGGGAACGTCAAAGCTGATATCACTCAGCACATGGAACGAACCCAGCGGCTTGTCCCGCAGGATCAGCGTGCCGTCCATGATTTTCAGATCGCTCAGGAGAAAAAGGGGCGGGGCGACGTCAGCGTGCGCCGGGCCATGCGGCCGGCTCGCCGCTTCGGCTTCCGGAGTTTCGGTTTCGGACCGGATCAAATCGGAAAAGGAAAAAACGCCGTCGCCAAGGTAGGCGATATCCAGTTCCGGTTCGGTCACTCGCAGAGAGATGACGACTTGCGGGCGCGGGAAGCGCCAGTCAGGCGCGATTTTGCTGTCGCCCGCGCCGGGCGGGCGGTAGAGACGCACGCCGGGGACAAGCTCGATCTCGCGAATGGAAAGCAGCGACTCGCCGTTATGCGCCGGGAGGCGGACGCCGTTCAGCGTGGCGCGGAGGGTAAGTGGGTGGAGGGTGATGTTTTCCACGGTCACCGGCGCGTTGAGGGCTTCGCTCAACCAGGTTTGGAGCGCGCTTCTGACGAGCGTGGGGGGCAGGATCAGGGCCGCTCCCGTCCAGCCCGCAAGGCAGACGAACAGGAGAGGAATGAGGAAGCGCCAGACGCGGAACCGGCGGGGCGGGTGCGGGACGCGCGCCGGGGCGGGCTGAGGATCCGGACGGGAGAGGGGAGCGGGATCTGGCTGTCCGTGCGGAAGCGACATGACGGAACAGGAGCGATTGGGGCGCGATGCGGGCCGCGCATGGCCCGCATCGGCAGGAGAAGAATGCGCCGCGGCGCGTCAGCGCCTGTCGCCCATCAGACGCAGCAGCATCAGGAAAAGATTGATGAAATCGAGGTACAGGGTCAGCGCGCCGAGCAACGCGCCGCGCCGCACCGCAACAGTGTCGCCCAGGGGGGCATTTTCGCCAAAGGCCCGGATGCGCTGCGTGTCGTAGGCGGTCAGGCCGGTGAAAATGAGCACACCAATGGCGCTGATCACAAACTCCAGCATGGTGCTCTGCAAAAAGAGGTTGACGAGCATGGCGATGATGAGGCCGATCAGCCCCATCGTGAGAAAGCTCCCCATCTGCGTCAGATCCCGCCTGGTCACCGTTCCATACACGCTCATGGCCGCAAAGGTGCCTGCGGCGGTGAGGAACGCCTGCATGACCGACGCGCCCGTGTAGACAAGGAGCACGCTGGAAAGAAAAGCGCCCATGAGCGCGCTGTACACGACAAACAGGACTGTCGCCGCGCCGGAGGAGAGTCGGGAAATCATGCCCGACAGCACCAGCGGCAGGGCGACAACCGCGATGGCCAGCGCGATAAACCCGATCGTGTTGCCGAACAGGGCCTGAAGAATGGCAGGGCTGTTCGCCACATAGACCGCGCTGCCCGCCGTCACCAGCAAGCCCACGGTCATCCATTGGTATACCTGACGCATGAATACGGACGCGACGCTCACGCTTGCCGTGCGCACGCCGTCACGAAGAGTTTCCATCCAAGCCTCCAGAAGTAGAAGAGTGCGGGCAGGTTCGATACCGCTTCACCCGGCGTCCCTGCCGGCCGGAAAGCGCCGGCTTTTCGCGGGCGATCCCGCAAAACGGTTCACGCCGGATCCGGTATGAACTGTTTTGCAATCAGATCCATGATAAGCATGTCGCGGCGTGCTGGCAAGCCCCATGCCCGGATTGCGTCAGGATTGCGCCCGGCCGCGTATGCCCCCGATGCCCCCGATACCCCGGATGCGCCAGGCGCTTTGGATGCTTCCTTCCCGACGTTGATGCGTCCGGCGCGGCGGCCCTGTCGGCGGATCGTCGCCCGGAGCCGAAGTATTTTCCTGATGGACGTCCCTCCCGACATGACATATCGTTTCACCCGCCTGCCTTTCGGGAACCACCCGGCATGGCGGCGGAGCGTTTTTTCACGGAGGTGTTCCAATGTCCCCAGCCGCTTTTATCGATCTGCTTCGCGCCTCCCGGCACTGCGTCGTGCTGACCGGGGCGGGCATATCCACGCTTTCGGGCATCCCCGACTTTCGGGGCAAAAACGGTTTTTACCGGCGAACCGACGTGGACGCGCAAAAGCTGTTCGATCTTTCGTACTTCATGCGCGATCCGGACTACTATTACACCCACGCCCGCGATTTCATCTACAATCTTGCCGACAAGGAGCCGAACATCATCCATGCCCAGTTGGCCCGCCTGGAAGAACTGGGAGTGGTCAGGGCGGTGCTGACGCAGAACATCGATCTCCTGCATCAGAAGGCAGGCTCGCGCCGGGTGCTCGAACTGCATGGTTCGCCTTCCCGCCACCACTGCCTGAACTGCGGGCGGGAGTTCTCCTTTGAAAGCATTGTGCGGACTCTCGATCAGGGGCGATCTCCCCGTTGCGACGCCTGCGGAGGCATTGTCAAACCCGATATCATCTTTTTTGGCGAACCGCTGGATCCCGCCGTGCTCGGAGAGGCGGACGACGAAGCCTCGCGCGCGGATCTCATGCTTGTGCTCGGCTCAAGCCTGACCGTCTACCCGGCGGCGGGGCTGCCTGTTTCCACGCTCCGGCAGGGGGGCAGGCTTGCCATCGTCAATGCGGATCCGACGCCGCTGGACAGCCGGGCCGTGGGGCGGCACGCCGATCTCGGCGAGGTCTTCGCGGCCGTGCGCGACGCCCTGGATGCAGGAGAAATCGCGGCGCGCTGACGATTCGGCGCGGCAACTCCCGGAGAGAAGAAATGACGGCATTGATCGGCGTGCTCGCCGGTGTGGGCACGGCCTTTTCCTGGAGCGTCTCAAGCACGGTCCACGCTCAGGCGTCGCGCCTGCTCGGCGTGCACCCGTTCATGATGTTGCGCCAGCCGCTGGCGGTCTGCGTGCTGTGCGTCGTCTGCGCGCTTGCGGGAGAACTCCGCCTCTATCCGTGGGGGTCTGCAAGCATGGCCCTGCTTTCCGGTTTTGTGGGCATCGCCATGTGCGACTGGTGCACCTACGAATCCATCGGGCGCATCGGCATCCGCTCGACGCTGGTCTGTCTTTCCCTCAACTCCTGCGTCACCGCGCTGCTGGGGGCGGCCTTTCTGGGGGAGAGCCTCGGCGGGCAGGGCCTGGCCGGCATGGGGATCGCGACTGCCGGGGTGGTCATGGTCATTGTGGGGGAACAGAGGGACGTTCATTCCCGAAGCGTTTCGGCCCACGAGCGGAATGTGGGGCTGATGCTGGCCTGCGGCGCGGCGTGCGCAATGGCCGTTGGCATGATCGCTTCCAAGGAAGCGCTTCGCCTGGACATGCCGCCCCTGGCGCTTTCCCTCCTGCGCAACGTGGCGGCAACCGTCATTCTCTGGGCGTTCGGGGTAGGGCTGCACCGGGCGCGTCGCGCGCTTCACGCTCTCCACGAGACGCCGGTGGTCATCAAGTACCTGCTGGCCGGCTGTTTTTTCGGGCCGACAGGCGGCATATGGCTCTCGTGCGTGGCCCTGCAACATTTGCCGGCCGCTGTCGCCGCCACGCTTATCGGGCTTCAGCCCGTGGCCGTGCTTGTGGTCAGCGGCTTGTGGGAGCGCCGCCGCCCGGCTGTGGCCTCCATCGTCGGAGCGTGCACGGCGTGCGCCGGGGCGGCGGTGCTGCTTTTGCGCTAGGGTCAGCCCTCATGAAAACGCCGTCCGCGAAACGCCGTTTTTTCCCGGCCGGCAAAGGGCAAACATTGGGCGAAGCTGTATGAACATACCGCAAGGTGTTGGCCTTGCAACGCCGCCGGACGCAAAAAGGCGGCTTTGCCGCAGGCGGGTTAATGGGGGCTGACCCTAGGGCGTGGTCATTGACGTATTCCCGCTCCGCTCCGAGGCGGCCTGCCGGGGCGCTTCGTGGAATATGGACAAGAACAGGGCGGTAGTATAATCTGCGCCGGCAGACGTGATGACGCCCCCCTTGCCACCATATCAGGCGAGAGCCTGACGCGGCGACAGAGCCGCCGGGAACGGGCCGAAAATCGCATTTTTCGGCCGCGTGATTCTTGAGAATCACCCGATGGGATGTGAGACGGGTGGGGTAAGCTGTAACCCATACTGTGATATTTTTGAATTTGGATCGTTCCAGCCTTGCCATGATCTGCACAATTCTTGCTACACACACACACACACACACACACACACACAC
>CAJUHZ010000030.1 GCA_910585945.1 uncultured Bilophila sp. | reverse complement strand
TGATCGATTCCGAATTTCAGGCAATGGGCGCGGAGATCGACCGGATAGCGCGGGCGACGGATTTCAACGGCATCCATTTGCTGGACGGTTCCCTTGCCGGAGAGCATGACGGAAGCGGATTGAACGCCACGGGCGCGATGAAAATCCACTTTGGCACGGGAAACGAGAGCGCCGAAGATTACTACTATGTGGAGATGGGGGATTGCACGACTGGCGGTCTGGGATTGAGAACAGGTGGATATGGAAATAGTTCGGTTGGAGGTATCAACTGGTTTAATGATCCGAATGTAAGCATAGATTATACTACCAAAAAGATAATTCTGGATATTTCCAGTCGCCTTGCTGGACCCCAGGATAACAGCCCTGCCGCCATTCCTACTGTTAATGGTATGGATTATTATACGTTACCGATAGGTCTTGAAAATATTACCATTACATCTGATGTTGCAAACAGTACATACATGCATAAGCCGCATGTCAATCTTTTTATAAATTCTGGCAAGCAGTTGACTGGCATTACTCCTGACGAAGAGCAATATCTCTCAAAGCTTCCCCCACGCACATTACCAGGAAAAGTATGGTGGGGTTATCTTGATTTGAATGACAAGGATACAGTTAACAAGGTCATGTCAAATTTGAAAGCCAGTAATTTGCTGAAATCTGATGCCCAGTATGATGGGAATGACGTGATAGGATCTGTTGGCGAATCCATAACAACGGCAGGCATGACAGTCTCCATGAAAAGCGATCGCAGTGAACAGAGAGGAGAAGAGCACATTGAGATTGACAGAATCACATCTGATTTAGTCTTTATGATTGGAGGCTGTTCGTTTCCAAGCAGTAGATGCAACGAGTATGTATTGAAAATAGAGGCTGATATATCCGATGAATTGATGGAAAGGATCAAAGGCACCAAGGGCGATCTGGTTTCCATCAAGATCCAGGAGGCAGCCCAAAACGCTCTGGAGACCATCGACGACGCCATTGTCAAAAAGGATCAGGTTCGCGCCCATCTTGGCGCGCTTCAGAATCGTCTCGAAAATACCGTAACCAATCTCTCCATTCAGGCCGAAAACCTGCAAGCCTCGGAATCGCGTATTTCGGACACGGACGTCGCCACGGAAATGACCGCCTTTGTGCGCAACCAGATCCTCACGCAGTCGGCCGTCTCCATGCTCTCGCAGGCGAACAGCCTGCCGCAGATGCTGACGACGTTGTTGCGGTAATAGTGTATTGGGTCTGTTTGCCCTGAAAGCTTCTGCCGACGCTGATGGGTGTTGCCGTCGCGACTGTGTGTGCCGGGGGCGTTTGAATTTCGCTTTGCCATGAATCTGAAGGGACTTCCGGAGGCAGCCCTCATTACAAAGCCGTCCGTGAAAAGTCGGGTTTCCGGCCGGCGGCATTGTTAATGAGGACTGCTCCTGCCCTGTGAAAACAGCTTTGCTTGCCCGTCTGTTTTTGCTACTGTTCCAATATGATGCAGGAGCGCTTTCCGCACGACGCGGCCTACAAGACGTTTTTCAGCGATCCCGAAATGGTGGCGTCGCTGGTGCGGAATTTCGTGCCGGAACCCTTTGTCGCTGATTATGAAATGAGTTCTGGACGAAGGGCGCGTTCCAGAAGAGACATTGGCCGAAAGCTCTGGCGTTGCCGCGTTGCTCCTGCGTTTGGAACGAGCGCGGGAAGTTGAGGATATCATTCCCCTGCTTGACGCGCTGATCCTCGAACTCCACTCGCCCCGACACCAGAGACTGCAACGCGCCTTTATCGCCTGGATAGGGCGGGTGATCTTCAAACGAGCGGGGATAACGGAAACGATTCCCGAATTCAATGGCTTGCAGGAGGTACGCTCCATGCTTGCGGACAGAGCCTTGGAATGGAAGGATGAATATATTCACCGGGGGATGCTTATCGGTAAAAAGGAGGGCATCTCCATTGGGCGTAATGAGGGCATTTCTCTAGGCGAAACTAAAGGGGTCAAAAGCGTTTTGCAGGCGTTGTTGCAAAGCCGTTTCGGCGTGTTGCCTCAGGATGTGGCTGCTCCATCGCCGGTATTACCGATGTCGGGGACTTGCAAAGGCTGACGCTTGAAGTGTACCGCGTGGAGTCGTTCCCGGCCTTTCGTGCTCTGCTGGCGAAAACCGTCAGGGCGAAAGAACCGCTGTAGGCGTCAACAGACGTACCGTTTTTCAATCTGCCGCTTTTTCGCGGACGGCAACAAAGGAACCCCCGCTTCTGACAGGGCGGCCCCGGCAGTGTGCGCTGACCGGGGCCGCTGTGTTTTCAGGTTCAGACCATCTTGTTTGTGGGCAGGCGTCCGCCGCTGCGCAGACGCCGGATTTCCAGGGCGCGGGCCAGCGCCCGTTTGCGCGCTCTGGCAGGGTCAGCCGCCTTGCGTCGGGTATCGCGGTGGGTTTCGCGGTATTTTTCATGGAAGGCGCGCAGACGGCGTTGCAGGCGCAGAATGCGGCGCATGATTTCGCTCATGCCGAAATACGCCGCCGAGAACAGCACGCTGCAAAACAGCAGCAGCACCGCGCCGTACATGAACAGGCTGTCCGCCTCCTCGTTTGCCGAATCCGTCTGCCACAGCAGGACCAGAAAGCCCACGGTTCCCATAAGCCAGAGCAGGTGGCCGCACGCTTTCAGAAATGTTTCCATCGGCATCCGGGTATACGGGTTGACCTCGACAAGGCCGGCCCATTCCTCGCTTCCGCATTCCGGACAGCGGGCGAGATAGTCGGGGAAAATGGCCTTGCACCGCGAACACTGCAATTCGCGCGGGACGCGATCGTCCGTGCGGGGCGCTCCGGAGCCGGCGGGTGTCTTGCGGGGCCGGCGGCCCGTGTACAGCGTTTTTCTTTTCATGACGCAGCCTCCGTCAACGGCGGCGCGGACCGGCGCGCTGTTCGGGCGCGCTGCATCCCGGCGGTCAGCGCCAGGAGCGCGATGCCGACCAGGTACCCCCAGTACCGATCCTCATGCGGCAGGAAAAAGCCGGTCAGCAGCGCGGGGAAGAGCATGATCACCGTGGACGCCGCCAGCAGCGCCCCTTCAAGCAGGGTGTTCGCCGCGAAGAACCAGCCCTGGGTGAGCGAGGCGAAGGCCATGCAGCCGATCACGGTCATGGCGAAGATGAACAGCGCCTCGGGCAGGCTGGTGATGCCCCACAGGATGAGATCGTGGTTGAAAATGAACATCAACGGCAGAATGGCCGTGCGGATATCGTAGAAAAAGCCCTGAATGCCCGTGGCGATGGGCGAGGCATCGGCAATGGCGGCCGCGGCATAGGCCGCCAGACCCACCGGCGGCGTATCGTCCGCAAGGATGCCGAAATAGAAGCAGTACAGGTGCGCGGCCATGAGCGGCACGGCGAGCGCCACTCCGTGAATGGTCACGCCCGAGGCCAGATTCACCAGAATGGGCGCGGTCAGCGAGGCCATGATGATGTAATTGGCCGTGGTGGGCAGTCCCATGCCGAGCAGAAGGCTCGCTGCCGCGGTGATCAGCAGAAGAAGGAAGATGTTGCCGTGCGACAGCACTTCCACGAAGGACGTGATCTGCTGCCCCAGCCCGAGGGAAACGCAGCCGACAATGATCCCGGCCGACGCCGTGGCCATGGCCACCCCGGCCATGTTGCTCCCCCCGCCCGACATGGCGAAAAACAGCGTCCTGAAGCCCTGCCCCAGGGCGCGGCGTTTGGATCCGCCGGTCAGCGCGGCCAGAATCACGGGCTGGCCGACCATGATGATCGCCAGAATGACAATGGCGCGGAACACCGCAAGCTCGGCAGAATGTTGAGCGATGACAAGCTCGTACAGCAACATCCCCAAAGGCACGAGAAAGTGCAGGCCGCCCCGCAGCGTCTCCCAGAAGGGAGGCAGTTCCGAGCGGGAAAGACCGCGCAGCCCGAGCTTGCAGGCTTCCACATGGGTGATCCACAAGAGCGCCGCATACGACGCGAAGGCCGGCACGGCGGCGGCCTTGACCACCTCGATGTAGGGCACGTTGACGTATTCGGCAATGATGAAGGCCGCGGCCCCCATGACCGGCGGCGCAAGCTGCCCGTTGATGGAGGCGGCCACTTCCACGGCCGCCGCCTTGGGGGCGGGGTAGCCCACCTGCTTCATGAGCGGAATGGTGAACGTGCCCGTGGTCACCACGTTGGCGATGCTGGAACCGGAAACCGCCCCGGTCAGCGCGCTGCCGAGCACGGCCGCCTTGGCCGCCCCGCCGCGAAAGCCGCCCAGACCGCTGATCGCCAGCTTGATGAAGAAACTGCCGCCCCCGGCACGCTCGAGCATCGTCCCGAACAGGACGAACAGAAAGACCACGGTGGCCGAAACATGCAGCGGAACCCCGTAAATGCCCTCGGTGTCCATGGTCATCTGCGAGATGAAACGCGAGAGCGACGCGCCCTTGAAAGCGATGAAATCGGGCAGATACGGCCCCGTGAACACATACAGGATAAAAATCGACGCGATGACCGGCAGGGCCGGGCCGATGACCCGGCGGGTGGCTTCCAGCAACAGAACCACCAGCATGCCGCCGAACACGATATCCCGCATGTTCGGCACCCCCGCCCGGGAGGCGATCCCCGTATAGTCGAGGACGATATACAGGGCGCTGAAGGCCGCGATGATCCCGAGGATGTAGTCAAGCACCGTCACCCTGTTCATGGCGAGCAGGATGCGCAGATCCCAGCGCCAGGACGTGCCGGCCGTGCGGATCATGGGAATGTTCAGATAGACGAGGCTTATGGCGAAGGCCAGGTGAATGGCGCGGATGTAGACGGTGTCGATAAGCAGCACGCTGGCCGAGGCGAGTTGAAACAGGGACCAGCAAAAGGCGATGATGACCGTGATGGTCCGGGTGACGCCGACAGTGTCGCCGCGCAGGCCGTGTTCGGCGGCGGCAAGCTTTTCCTTGTACTTGTCTCCGCTGGGGTCGTGTTCGATTGTTTTATGGGGCATGGGGCTTCCTGTGGTGTAAAGATCCAAGGACCGGAACCGGGCGGAGTCCGCTCGGTCCCGGTCCGGCCGGCGCGGCGCGAACCGCGTGAATCAGCCGCAGGGCCTACTTCATCAGGCCGGCTTCCTTGTAGTATTTTTCAGCGCCGGGGTGCAGGGGGGCGGTCAGCCCTTCCAGCATTCCTTCGCGGGTCAGGCCGGCGAGAGCGGGGTGCAGCTTCTTGAACTCGTCAAGATTTTCAAAAATTTCCTTGGTCACGGCGTACACCACATCGTCCGGAACCTTGGCCGAGGTCACCAGGGTGGCGAGCATGCCGACGGTGGTGACGTCCTCGTCCTTGTTGGTGGCTTCGGGGTACTGGCTCATGTCGATATGGGTCAGGGAGTAGTAGGGGAACGCCTTGGTCAGGGGCGCGATATCCGGAATGGAGACGATGCGGCACTTGCGCTTGCCGGCCGTGGCTTCCTTGATGTTCCCGTTGGGGTGGCCGACGGTGTAGAAGAAGCCGTCGATGCGGCCGTCCTGCACCATGCGCGGCGCGTCGGCGGCCTTGATGCCTTCGCCCTTGAGGTCCTTTTCAATATTGATGCCGGCGGCCTGCAGGACGTCGATGGCGTTCTGGCGGTTGCCGGAACCGGGGTTGCCGAGGTTGATGACCTTGCCCTTGGCGTCGGCCAGGGTCTTGATGCCCGCATCTTCGGCGGCCACAAAGGTCACCGCTTCGGGAGCAAGGGCGAACACGGCGCGCAGATCCTTCTGAGGCTTGCCTTCCCATTCGGAAAGGCCGTTGTACGCCTGGTACTGGCGGTCCGCCTGGGCAATGCCGAATTCGAGATCTCCGGACATGATCGCATTGATGTTGAACACGGACGCGCCTGTGGATTCCACCGTGGCCCGGATGTTGTACTTGTCTTTTTTGGCGTTGACGATCTTGGCGATGGCCCCGCCGGTGGGGTAGTACACCCCGGTGATGCCGCCGGTGCCGATGGTGATGAACGTTGTTTTGGCTTCGGCGCGGCCTGCCCCGGAAAAAGCGAGTGCGACCCCGAGCACGGCCGCGATAAGCGTTTTGTACATGTAAGACTCTCCTCCGTGTTTCATGGTTTCCCGTCACGGTATAAAACTATTTCCCGCAAGGCAAGCCGCGCGTTGAGGAGACAGCGGCGAGGGCGCGACATGCCTTGTGACCGCCGGCAGGCGCGCCGCGTGCGGCGCTGAGCGATGCCGCGCGCCGGCGGAACCTGGCTCCGCCGGCATCTGTGCGCGGCAGGGCGGGCAACAGTCGGGTCCGGGGGTGAGAAAACCCCGGGAATTCAAACCGGACCGCTGCCCCGCGGCGAAGCGCCTTGCCTCTCTTCAAGATTTTTTTTAGAAGTCATTTCCTGAATGACTTCCATATATCCGAGCAAAACGCGGTTCGCGAAAAACCGGCATTTTCCGGTCCAGCATTTTTCCGGCCGGCAAGCCGCAAGGAAACAGCGTCATGCACTTACGAAAAAGGATTCTTGTTACAGGCGGTTCCGGCTTTGTCGGTTCGCATCTGTGCGAACGGCTGCTGGCCGAAGGGCATGAAGTGCTTTGCGTGGACAACTTTTTCACCGGCACGCGCGGCAATGTGGAGGCGTTGAGGCGGAACCCGCGCTTTGAGCTTCTCCGGCATGACGTGACCTTTCCGCTGTATGTGGAAGTGGACGAGATCTACAATCTGGCCTGCCCCGCCTCGCCCGTGCATTACCAGCACGATCCGGTGCAGACCATCAAGACAAGCGTGCACGGCGCCATCAACATGCTCGGGCTGGCCAAGCGCACCGGGGCCGTGATTTTTCAGGCTTCCACTTCGGAAGTGTACGGCGATCCCGAGATCCATCCCCAGCCGGAAAGCTACTGGGGCCATGTCAATCCCATCGGGCCGCGCTCGTGCTACGATGAGGGGAAGCGTTGCGCCGAAGCGCTCTTTTTCGCCTACCGGCTCCAGCACGGCCTGAAAATCAAGGTCGGCCGGCTGTTCAACACCTACGGCCCGCGGATGCACCCGGGCGACGGAAGGGTGGTTTCAAACTTCATCGTCCAGGCCTTGCGCGGGCGTCCCCTGACGGTATACGGCGACGGCGAGCAGACCCGTTCCTTCTGCTATATCGACGACTTTCTGGATCTGCTTGCCCTGTTCATGCGCACGCCGGACGACGTGACCGGGCCGATGAACATGGGCAACCCCGGCGAGTTCACCATGCGCGAACTGGCCGAATGCGTCATTGATCTGGCGGGCAGTTCTTCCGTCATCGAGCACCGGCCCCTGCCGGCGGACGATCCGCGCCAGCGCCGGCCCGATATTTCCGTGGCCCGTTCCCTTGGCTGGGAGCCGAAAGTTCCCCTGCGCGAGGGGCTTGCGCGAACCATCGCCTACTTTGACCGCCTGCTCGCTTCGGACGACGGCCCGGCCGTCTGCGGGGGCGGATCCCTTTTCCTGTAACCCGAACGGAGATCCCATGCGTGTTCTCGTCACAGGCGGAGCGGGCTACATCGGGAGCCATGCCTGCAAGGAACTGGCCCGCCAGGGGCATGACGTCATCGTCTTCGACAACCTCTCCACCGGTCATCACGAACTGGTGAAGTGGGGCGCTTTTGCGCACGGCGATATCCTCGATCTGGCCGCGTTGCGCCGGGTCATGCGGCGCGAACGCGTCGAGGGCGTGATCCATTTCGCGGCCAAATCGCAGGTGGGCGAATCTGTCCGCGATCCGGGCCTGTATGTGCGCAACAATGTGGGCGGCACGCTCAACATTCTTGAGGCCATGCGCGACGAAGGCGTGCCGCGCCTTGTTGTTTCCGGCACCTGCGCCGTGTACGGCCAGCCGGAGCGCGTGCCGATCACCGAAGACGCGCCCCTTGCCCCGGTAAGCCCCTACGGCGCGACAAAGCTTTTCATGGAACGGATGCTGGCCGATTTTGCCGCGGCGCACGGCATCGCGTCCGTTGTCTTGCGCTATTTCAACGCGGCCGGGGCCGATCCCGAAGGCGAAAGCGGCGAATGGCACGATCCGGAAACCCACCTCATCCCCCGCGCGCTCATGGCCGTGGCCGGAACCGCGCCCGCCCTCGAACTGTTCGGCAGCGACTACCCGACGCCCGACGGAACCTGCATCCGCGATTATATCCATGTGCGGGATCTGGCGCGCGCCCATGTCGCCGCCCTGGAGCATCTCGAACGGGGCGGCGCTTCGACGACGCTCAATCTGGGAACGGGAACCGGCTTTTCCGTGCTCGACATCATCCGTGGCGTGGAAGAAGTCACGGGGCGTCCGGTTCCCCGGCGCATCGCTCCACGGCGGGCGGGAGACCCTCCCGTGCTTGTGGCTGACGCCGCGCGCGCGAAAACGTTGCTTGGCTGGGAGGCGCGGTGCTCCACCCTGCCGGAAATGATCGCTTCCGCCTGGTCCTGGCTGAACAGGAACTGAACCGGGCTTCCCAACGCGGAAAGTTCAACGACTATTTGTGAGAGGAAGACATGCTGGAGTGGAATGAGCGGTACAGCGTCGGGGTGGAGAGCATTGACAATGCGCACAAGGAAATCTTTTCCATCGTCAACAGATTGCGCAAGGCAATGCGGACGGGCGGCAATTCCAAATGGACCGCAAGCGAGGCCATCAAGTATCTCAAAAGCTACACGCTGAAACACTTTCAGGATGAAGAAGCGTATATGCTGCTCATAGGGTTCAAGGACTATGAGAATCACAAGATAATCCACGACGGAATGCGCGACAAGATCATCCCCAGACTCTATTCCTATCTGGAAGTTTCAGATTATTCCGACGAGTCTGTTGAAAGCTTTCTCACCATTTGCGAAAAATGGCTTCACAAGCATATCCTCGGCCAGGACAGGGAACTGCTGAAATATGCCGTGCAGGAGGATGAAGAGTGACGCGCCTTGTGCTGACCCTACAGGTGGAAACCCAGGAGTCGGCAGCAGGGGCGGAGCGGCATGGTGAAGAAATTTAGAGCGAATCGCCTTTGAAAAAGGCATTTGCCGCCGGCGTCGCGAGAGCGGACGCCCGCGCCGAATGAGCCTGAAAACCGCGCTTTTCAGGCGAAATGGCGGCAGCGTCGCTTTTGAAATGGCAACATTTCAAAAGCAAAATGCTCCAAGACACGTTGACGCCACGAAAAATCCCGTGCTCCATCAAGACAGGATTTTTCGCGGCGTCAATACGTCATGGCTTGGCAGGCTAAATAACCTTGTTCAGCGCATATTCCAGAATGCCCTCGGCTCCGGCGGCCCGCAGGCGGGGGATGAGATCGCGCACCTGATCCGTGCCGACGACTGTTTCCAGCGAAACCCAGCTTCCGTCGCGCAGGGGCGCGACAGTGGGCGAATTGAGCGCCGGGAGCAGATCCAGAATGCTTTCCAGCCCGGACGAGGGCGCGTTCATCTTGAGGCAGACAAGGGATTCCGCCCGCAGCGCGCCCTGAAGCAGCAGATCGATCTGTTCGATCTTGCGGCGTTTCACCGGGTCCGCCCAGGCGGCCGCGTTGGCGATGAGCACGGTGTTGCTGGCGAGCACTTCAGCGATGACGCGCAGGTTGTGGGCGCGGATGGTCGTTTCCGTTTCCGTCACTTCCACAATGGCGTCGGCAAGACCCTCCACCACCTTGGCCTCGGTGGCGCCCCAGGAGTAGTAGACGTTTACCGGAATGCCGCGATCCCTGAAATACTCCGTGCAGACCCCGAGCAGTTCGGTGGCCACGCGCTTGCCGGCCAGATCCTCGGGTTTCATGTAGGGGGAGTCTCCGGCCACGGCCAGCACCCAGCGCGCCTGGCGCTTGGAAGCCTTGGAATAGATGAGGTCGGAGACGAGCACCACCTTTTCCATGTCCGTCTTGCGTTCCAGCAGCCAGTCCTTGCCGGTCAGGCCGAGATCAAGCACGCCGTCCTGGATGTAGAGCGGGATTTCCTGCACGCGGCACAGCCGCGCGGTGATTTCGGGGTCATCGATTTCCGGGAAGTAGTTGCGCGGGTGTTTGCGGATTTTCCAGCCGGCGCGGCCGAAAAGATCGATGGTGGCGTCTTCCAGCGATCCCTTGGGCAGACCGAGCTTGAGCACGGGTTGCGTCATGCGTATACCTCTTTCGGATCGAACACGAGTTCCGAACAGCGCGTTGTCGCCCCGTCGCGCCATTCGCGCGAGAAGCAGCTCCGGTAGCCCTCATGGCAGGCGGCCCCGCCGATCTGCTCGATGAGGAGCAGGGCCGCGTCGCTGTCGCAGTCGAGCCGGACGGCCTTGACTTTCTGGACGTTGCCCGAGCTTTCGCCCTTGCGCCACAGGGCGCGGCGCGAGCGGCTGTAGTAGTGGGCTTCGCCGGTTTCCAGGGTTTTTTCCCATGCCTCGCGGTTCATCCAGGCCAGCATGAGGACTTCCCCCGTGGCGGCGTCCTGAGCCACGGCGGCGATCAGCCCGCCGCCCTTCTCGAAATCGGGCATGAAGGCGAGCGGGCCTTCCGCGATGTTGACGGCCCCGCTCACTTCAGGCAACCGCCGGCTTTCAGCGTTTCCGCAAGCTTGTCCCTGTTGGCCGGCGCCATTTCCACAAGCGGGAGCCGCAGTTCAAGAGGCATGAGGCCGAGCATGGCGGCCGCGGTTTTCACCGGGATGGGGTTGGTTTCCATGAACATGGCCCGGTGCAGGGGCAGGAGGCGGTAGTGGATGCGGCGCGCTTCCTCCACATTGCCGGCGGTCCAGGCGTTCCACATGGACGCGACAGCGCCCGGCGCGATGTTGGCCGTGACGGAAATCACGCCGCAGCCGCCCAGGGCAAAGAGGGGGAAGGCCGTCAGATCGTCGCCGGAGAGCACCCGGAAGCTTTCGGGGCAGAGTTCGATCACCTTTGCGCCCTGGGCCATGTCGCCCGTGGCTTCCTTGATCCCGACGATGTTCGGGAACTCCCGCGCCAGCCGGGCCACGGTTTCGGGCTGCATGTTGCAGCTTGTGCGGCCGGGCACGTTGTACAGGATGCAGGGGATCTCCACGGCTTCGGCAATCGCCTTGAAATGCCGGTACAAACCTTCCTGCGTGGGTTTGTTGTAATAGGGGGTGATGTGCAGGACACCGTCCGCGCCCACGCTCTGGGCAAAGCGCGTCAGGGCGATCGCTTCGCTTGTGTTGTTCGATCCCGCGCCAGCCACTACCGGCACGCGCCCGCGCGTCTGCTCCACACAGATGCGGATGACCGCTTCGTGTTCGGCATGGCTGAGCGTGGCCGATTCTCCAGTGGTTCCGCACGGAACAAGCCCGTGAATGCCCTGCTCGATCTGCTGTTCGATCAAACGGCGGAACGCCTCTTCATCGACCTTGCCGTCCCTGAACGGGGTCAACAGCGCGGTAAACGCGCCCCGGAAGCCGTTCGCCTGCTGATTCGTGTCCATTGGGTCTCCTGCTGCGACGTTGTGAGGTTCAACGGCGGTCTCTGGGGTCAGCCCTTGTGAATCCGCCTGCCGCAAAGCCGTTTTTGCGTCCGGCGGCGGTGCGGGGCAACCATTGACCTTGCGCATGTTCAATACAGCTTCGCCCCGACATTTGCCTTGCGCCTTGCCGGGCGAAAAAACCGGCTTTGCGCGGCCGGCATTTTAATGAGGGCTGATCCTGAGGATCTCTGACCCCGGCTTGCGATTGAAACCGTTTTTGATTCTCGCGGTCGCCTGGGGCATGGCCCACTTGCATTGAGATGGGGTTTCAAGCTACCCGAAACCCGAAAGAGCGTAAAGCCGAAATCTCCCGCGGCCACGCCATCCCGGCCCCCAGTCTGCGCCATTCCGGCCGCATCGCGGCCCTGTGCCTGCCCGCGGCGGCCGCGCAATCCGAAAAAAGTCACGCCGTCTCCGGCCCCGCGCGTATATGTAATGAGGGGAGATGTTTCGGGAAACATACGGGGCCGCAACGCCATCACCCCCGTGACCGGGCGAAAAACCACACTTTTTTGTGAACGGACCCGCAAAAGCTGCGAGCGGAACCCCGCAAGGGGCGGTTTGCGATATCAAACGGCAAATCGGACAGAGCGTTTGACTTCACGGAATGGCGAACCTATACTGGAGACTCTTGCTCGCGGGCGGCGTTAAACGCATGGGGCGGGGCCGAGCAAGCCGGACGATCCCGGCCGCCGACGCGGAGTCACTTCAGTCCTTGAGGAGAAAGACAGTGGGCAGGCAGCAGGCAAAAATTCTGGCAATCATCGCCGTCGCTCTGGTGGTCGCTTTCGTTGTTCAACATATGCTGGCGAGCATGTCTGGAGGCCTGGCGCTCAGCGCGGCCGTCACAGTCGTCATTCTGATCGTGGCCTGCGCCCTGGCCGCTGTGGTCCTGAAGGGAGAGGGCGCGCTTCTGCGTCTGGCCGAGGCGGCCGCGGGAACCGAGCCGATGGATCCGGCCGAGGTCAGGGCCGCCGGCCCGGTGGGCGAAGCCATCGCCAAGGCGCACCGCGCCAATATAGAACGCGCCCATTGGTATGAAGGCATTCTGAACACGATCCCCTTCGGCGTTTCTGTCACGGACATGAACATGCGCTGGACCTTCTGCAACAAGGCGGCGCTCGCGTCCATGGGCAAGCAGGCGACGGAGTGTCTGGGGCGCTCCTGCACGGAAAAGCGCGGCAATCTGTGCAATACTCCCAACTGCGGGATCGAGCAGTTGCGCCGTGGCGTCAACAAGCTCACCAACTCCCTGCCGAACGGCCGCCTGATGAGCGTGGAGCTTGAGTACCTGACCGACAGCAGGGGCGCGAAAATCGGCCATGTGGAAATAAGCAGGGATATCACCCGGGAGCAGGAACTCCAGCGTCAGGCGCGGGAAGCCGCCATGAGCGGCCGCCTCGACACCGTGCAGCGCCTCTCCAGCGCCGTGGACCGGCTCAATCAGGTGGCCGGAGCCCTGACCAACGAAATCGGTCAGGTGAAAGATCAGGTGGTGCAGGCTTCGGAAAATCTGACCGAAACGGCTACCGCCATGGAAGAAATGAACTGCACCGTGCTTGAAGTGGCCAGAAACGCCGAGGAAGCCGCCCGGGCCTCCATGACGGTGCAGGAGGAAGCCGCGTCCGGCACACATGCCATGGAAAAGACCGTCCATGACATGCAGGAAGTGCAGACGCGCTCCCTGAGCCTCAAGGAAGACATGAGCGCGCTGGACAGCCATGCCCGCGATATCGGCGAAGTGCTCACCATCATCCGCGACATCGCCGACCAGACCAACCTTCTGGCTCTCAACGCGGCCATTGAAGCGGCCCGCGCCGGCGAAGCGGGACGCGGTTTCGCCGTGGTGGCCGACGAAGTGCGCAAGCTGGCCGAAAAAACCATGAACGCCACGCGGGAAGTGGACGACGTGATCAGCGCCATCCAGGCCGGCACCGACAAGAGCGCGCAAACCGTGCAGAACACGGTGGAGGCCATCGACACGGTGGCCGGTCAGGCCCGCCAGTCCGGCGAAGCCCTGGCCCACATCACGAACCTGGCGGAAAATTCCAGCTCTCAGGTGCAGGCCATTGCGGCCGCCGCCACGGAACAGTCGGCCGCTTCGGAAGAAATCAACCGCAACGTCGGCAACGTCAGCGCGTTGAGCGACAGCATCACCCGGTCCATGGAAAGCGCTACCGCCGAAGTGGAGGAAATGCTCAAGCAGGCGCAAACCATCTCCGACGTGCTTGAACGCATCCGCGCCGAAGTTGAGGAAGAACGTCACAAGGAAGAAAGCGGCAAGTAAGGCGAACCGCCCGCGCGGGATCGCTTCCGGCTCCGGGACGAGAGTTCGCCCCGGAGCTTTTTTTATCCCCGGGGTCACCCTCATGAATCCGCCCGCTGCAACGCCGTTTGTGCGCCCGGCGGCGTTGCGGGGCCGCCATCATTTCGCGGAAAAAGCGTGGTTTTTCCGCTCATTCGGCGCGATTGTCCGCTTGCGCGGCCAACAGGGCATTTACCTGATTTCATCAGACAAATGCTCTAAAGTTTTCATGAACTCCGCCGATAGAAAGGCATGTGGAGTTCCGGCGCACGCGCGTCGGGCGTCTTCAGCTTTCAGGAGTTCATCGTGATCGACGGCATCAGCTCTTCGTTTCATTCCACACTGGTGGATCTGGACAACTCGTTCTTCTCCAGTTCGCAACGGCAGCGGGACACGTCGGATCAAAGACGGGCCGTCGCGCGCGTCAATACCGACGCGACGGGCTTGCGCGTCTCTTCGGAAGTACAGAAGGCCATTGCGGCCGCAAAGGGCGCGCCCGCCCTGACGGACCGGACGTCGGGGAGCGACGCTCCCGCCGTTTTCGGCGGCCTTATGGTCGGGAAGAACTACCCCACATATACCGCACGCGGCGATCTCAGCGGCGGCCATGCGGCCCCGATGGGGGATTTCGGCTTGGGAATGTCCGGGCTTGCCGCGGCGTCCGCTGAAAACGCGTCCGGCATTTCCACGGAACGCGCCCTGGCTGTCTACCGTCGCGTGAACGGCGAAACGGCGCTGGCTCCCTGGGGAACGGGTATTTCCCTCAGGGTGTGAGTGGGCTGTGCGGATGCCTGACCACCGCCCGGACCCCTTCCATCTGCACCTTGCCGACTGAAAAAATTATTTTTTCCCAGACAGCGTTTTGCCGGACGCCGAATCCAGAATACGCAACGCCGCGGCGGCCTCCTGGCGGCATTCGGGATCTTCATCGGAGAGGCCGGCCACGAGCGCGTCACGCCCTGTTGCGGCAAGTTCGGGGCGCGCCTGTGCAAGACGCCCGGCGGCCCAAAAGCAGGATCGCCGCAACACGGCATGATCGCAGTAGTTATCGTCCTTGTCCGTCTTGCGGATGTAGGAAAGCAGGATGCGGTGAAACTCCTCGGCCAGCCGGGGGTGACACGCCAGAATCTCGGCAAAGGCTTCGGGAACCCCCCAGCCGATATTGCCCGACTCCTCATTCATCTGCCACATCAGCCGGCGCACCATGTTGCGGGCGGCTTCCAGGCTGTCCTCTCCGGCCATGCGGGCCACGGCGCGGCCGAGCGCGGCGGCGGCCCGGCGTGTTGACCGGCCGCCCAGAGGGAGGCAGGCCAGCAGCGGATTGGCGATCTCTCGCGCGGGGCGCTCTTCCAGCCGGGCGAGGCAGGCCAGCCAGTCTTCGTCACGCTCTTCCGCAAGCCCACGGCGTACATCGGCCTTGACGGCATGAAAATGTGGCGGCATTGCTCCTCCTTTTGCATGAAAATCCATTCTGGCACGAACGGCAGGGAGAGGCAAACATTGCCCGGCGGAACTTCCGGGAGAGATTCACCCTTTCAATGAAAGGATTTTTTTATCATTCTGAAATCCAAAGGAAAAATTTCCTGAAATCATCACAGGAGCAAATGTCTCACTTCCGGGCAACCCTTGCCAAGCCGAAAATGAAGGCTTATACAAAAAGGGAACCCCGGTTTCTGCACGAACAGAAACCGGGGCTGGCGCGGCGCGTTACAGCGCCCCGCACGGCTGCCGCCTGGAGTTTTTCCCAACGACCCCGGCCCATCGCGAGTGGGCCGGGGTCAGCCGTTACATGGCGTCAGACGCCAGCAACAGCACCACAGCCAGAACGATAAGCGGGACCATGATCAAACGTCTCATGGCCGTGCTCCTTTTCCGGCTTGCGCCGCGCCGAGCGCAGGCAGTCGAGTGAAAAGAAGCAGCCGTGCGCTTTGTCCTATAGCTTATCCTTTCTCATCCCGCAATGTGGGGAATCAGCAGGGCAATCGCATGAACAAGCGTACCGTATTGAAATTCTGATATCCAGAATCCCCTTGCCGATCTGGCGCAACGCGCCGGCCGGCTTTTGAGGGTGCGGGCATTCCCCCGCGCCCCCAATGGCCGCAGCCGAGGGGGGCCACAATCCGGGGGGATCATTCCCCCCGGCGGGGTGTGGGGCCGCGGCCCGCGATCGGCTTCACTTTTGCCCCGGCAATGTTTACAGTGCCGCACGCATGTGTGCCAATCAAGGGGTTGTATGAAACACCTCCCATTTTCCAGGACTCCGCTTGCGGGATTCCCCCGCACTCTGGCTTTGTTTTTTCTGCTTTCGTGGGGATTTTTGCTGGCCGCGCGCGTGGTCATGCTGGCGCTGGTTCGGGACGGGGTGAGCGCCGAGCCGCTCTCCGCCCTGTTTCACGCCCTGTACATCGGAGCAAAGTTCGATATGCGGGCGGCGGTGTTCGGGCTGATCCCGCTTGGCGTCATCTTTGCCGTGCCGGCGTTTGAGCGCGCGCTTCCCCGTCTGCGGCCGTGGCTTGACGCCGTGTACGGTCTGCTCTTTTTCGCGGTGGCCACCGTGTACGCTGTGGATTTCGGCTATTTTTTCTACCTGCGGCAGCGGGTTGACGTGTCGCTGTTTGAATTTCTGGCCAATGCGGAGATCTCGGGCCGGATGGTGTGGGAGAGTTATCCCGTGCTGTTCATCACCCTCGGGATCATGGCCGTTACCGCGGCGTACACCGTGCTGGCGGACGCCATCCTGCGTTCGCACCGGCCCACGCCGGCCCTTGGCTGGAAACGGCGGGCAGGCTTGAGCGTGGCGATGTTCGCGCTCTGTTTTCTCATGGCGTATGCGCAATTGAGTTCAAACCTCTTTCCCCTCCGCTGGAGCGACGCCTATTTCAGCGTGAACAAGGATCTCACCCTGCTCGCGCTCAATCCGATCCAGAACCTGCGCGACAGCGCGCATTCCATGCACGGCACGCCGCCGGACATGGACGCCGTGCGCCGCGCCTATCCGGGCATCGCCGCCTGGTTGCGCGTGCCCCCCGCCGAACGGAATCGGCTCAATCTTCTCCGTTCCTTCACCCCCGACAGGGAAAGCGCCGACAGGCGGCTGAACGTGATGATCATCGTCATGGAGTCGCTGGCGTGGGCCAAGTCGTCCCTTGCGCCGAACCATACCGCGATCCCTTGCGACGCCACGCCCAATCTGGCGGCCCTTGCGCGGGAATCCGCGCTGTTCTGCAACTTTTTCGCGCCCACGCGCACGACGTCCCGGGCGATTTTCACCACCATGACCGGCGTGCCGGACGTCAACCGGTCCGGCGGAACCAGCTCGCGCAATCCCTTCGTTGTCGATCAGTTCGTGCTCATGAATGAATTCAAGGGCTACGAGAAATTGTACATGATCGGCGGCAGTGCGAGCTGGGCAAACATCCGGGGCGTGCTCGCCTCCAATATCGACGGGCTGCGCCTGCTGGAGGAGGGCGCGTGGCAGGCTCCCAACGTGGACGTCTGGGGCGTCTCGGATCTTGCGCTCCTGCTCGAAACGGCGGAAAAGCTTGACGCTGTCCGGCAACCTTTTGTGGCCGTGGTGCAGACGGCGGGTTTTCACCGCCCCTACACCATCCCGGACGACAACGCCGGTTTTGTTCCCGCCGATCTCCCGCCGGAGCTTATGCGCAACTACGGCTTCACCGGCGCGGACGAATACAATTCGCTCCGTTTTTCCGATCATGCGCTTGGCGAATTTTTCCGCGCGGCGCGGGGGAGGGACTGGTTCGACAGGACTGTTTTCGCCATTTTCGGAGATCATGGGCTTACCGATCCGCCCGGCAACATGCCGCCGGGGTACCTTGCCTGCCACTTGCAGGACAGTCACGTCCCGCTGCTGATCTATGCGCCGGGCCTGACAAAGGAGGGCAGGTTCAAGCCGGGCGTGTACCCCCAGCCCTGCGGTCAGCCGGATGTCTTTCCGACGCTGGCCACGCTTGCTGGCATTCCCTTCCGGTACACCGGCATGGGGCGGAACCTGTTTGATCCCGATACCCGGCGCGACGCCCGGCAGTTTGTCGCCGGCAACAATGAAGCCTTCATGCGTCTTGTGGAAGACGGCTACTGCTATATCACGGAAGCGGAAGAGGCGCTGTACCGCCTCGACGATCCGGACGGCCGCAACCTTCTTGCCGAAGAGCCGGAGCGCGCCGCGGGGATGCGGCGTTTCGCGGCAGATTATTTCAATATATCCAAGTACCTGCTGTATAATAACAAAAAAAGCAACATCCGGGATGCGGAAGGCCGCCCCTGACCTCCGCCTTGCCCGGCAACTCGCCGCGAGGCCCCACCTACGGAGTACCCCATGCAGTTGAACGGCGCGCAGATCCTCCTCGAATGCCTGATTCGTGAAGGCGTTGACCTTGTTTTCGGCTATCCGGGCGGCTCGGTTCTGGATATTTACGACGAACTGCCGAAGTACCCGGCCGTGCGTCATATTCTGGTCCGGCACGAGCAGGCCGCGGTCCACGCCGCCGACGGCTACGCCAGGGCCACCGGCAAGACGGGCGTGTGCGTGGCCACCTCCGGCCCCGGCGCGACAAACACGGTGACGGGCATCGCCACCGCCTATTGCGACTCCATCCCGGTCGTCGTTTTTACCGGGCAGGTGGCCAGCGGGCTGATCGGCAACGACGCCTTTCAGGAGATCGATATCGCCGGCATCACCCGCCCCTGCACCAAACACAATTACATCGTGCAGGACGTGCGGGATCTGGCCCGTACCGTGCGGCAGGCCTTTTACCTTGCGCGCTCCGGGCGTCCCGGCCCGGTGCTGGTGGATCTGCCCAAGAACGTGCTCCAGGCGGTCACGGCGTTTTCCTGGCCGGAGGACGTCAGCATGCGGAGCTACAACCCCACCTACCGGCCCAACTTCGCGCAGATCCGGCGGGTGGCGGCGGCTCTGGACACGGCGGAGCGCCCTCTGCTTTTCGGCGGCGGCGGCGTGATCTCCTCCAATGCGGCCGAGTCGTTCCGCGCCCTGGCGCACAATCTGCGGATACCGGTGACCACCTCGCTCATGGGGCTTGGGGCCTTCCCCGGCGACGATCCGCTCTGGCTCGGGATGCTTGGGATGCACGGAACCTATGCCGCCAACAAGGCTGTCAGCAACGCCGATCTGCTGCTGGCCGTGGGCGTTCGCTTTGACGACAGGGTGACCGGGCGCATTTCCGCCTTCGCGCCCCGGGCGACCATTGTGCACATTGATATCGATCCCACCTCCATCCACAAGAACGTGAACGTGCGCACCCCGGTGGTGAGCGATTGCAAGAACGCGCTGGACGCCATCCACAATCTTCTGGAAACTCGCGAAGACCGCCGCACGCCTGAAGCGTGGGAGGCAAGCCATGCCGACTGGATCCGCCAGGTGACGGCCTGGAAGACCGAACAGCCCATCACCTGGACGCCGGCCGATGTGATCAAGCCGCAACAGGTGGTGGAAATGCTGGACGCGATCACCGGAGGGAAGGCGATCATCACGACTGACGTCGGCCAGCATCAAATGTGGGTGGCGCAACTGCACACCTTCCGCGAGCCGCGCACGCTGATCACTTCCGGCGGGCTCGGCACAATGGGCTACGGCTTCCCCGCGGCCATCGGCGCCCAGCTTGCCTTTCCGGACAAGCTGGTGATCTGCGTGTCGGGCGACGGTTCCTTCCAGATGAACATGCAGGAACTTGTCGTGGCCGCGAGCAACAAACTGCCGGTCAAGGTTGTGCTGCTGAACAACCGCTATCTTGGCATGGTGCGGCAGTTGCAGCACCTTTTCTATGATCGGCGCTGCAACGCCGTGGACATTTCGGATCAGCCGGATTTCGTCAGGCTGGCCGAAGCCTGCGGCGCGGAAGGCTACCGCATCGTCAGGCCGGACGAACTGGAGCCTACCTTGCGCCGCGCCTTTTCCAGCCCGGGAACCGCTGTCATTGATGTGCATGTGGCGCGTGAGGAAATCGTCTACCCCACCGTGCCCGCCGGCGCGGCCCTCGATGAGATGCTGTTATGATGAGATGCGGTTATGAGGAAAGGCTGTTGTAACGAAATACGGGCGTGACGAGATATCCCTGGAGCGTCCCCCTCCGCACCGGGGGCGGACGCTCCGGACCCGCAAGGAGACCGCGGCGGCATGGCCGCCCTGAGCAAGCGAAAAAACGCCCTTTTTCACGAACGGGCCTGCAAGGGAACTCAGGGGAGTCCCCCTTCCCCGCCTTGCGCGAAGCCAGCGCCCCGCAAAGGGGGCATTTTTTCTCGACCTTTTGACGCCACTTTGGCATTCTGAATGTCTGCAACTCATTTCATAAATCTCCCTGTGGGCGATTTATGAGGATCACTTCACCGAAAAACCACGTTTTTTCGCGTTGGTTCCCGTGACTCGCGGCAGAGAGGCGGGAACCCGGCAAGACGCCGTCCGTGAAAAGCCGAAATGTTTCTTCAGGATTGACCACGATGCCAAACCGTCTTTTTTTCGACAGGCAGGACTACCAGCTCCTTCACATGATCAATGAAACCATTGAGCATGGCGCCTCGGCCGACATGGAGCACCAGGTTTTCGACGCCAATCTCCACCCGCACGGCATCCTGGAACTCACCACCACGCATGAATTCCGCATCGCGCACGCCGTCGTCAACCTGCTCGGCAATCTGAGAACGGGCAAGGTCGAGGACCGCCTTGTGGCCCTCCGCACGCTGCGCGACGAGGTCCTGCACAGCGCCCGCACGTCTTTCCGCTACAACACGGGGCGCGTGCTGATCCAGATCATGAAGGAAATCGTCCGCGCCCGCGGCGACGAGCACGCCCAGCTCAGGCTCGTGCGGGATTTCCGCCGCGCGGCCTCGGGCAATCCGCGCCTTGTGCGCCTTTTTCTCAGGCGTCATCACCTCCTTGAAATGCCCGAGGAATGGAACCAGTTGACCATGGATCACCATATCCATGACGCCAACACGAAAGGGCGAAAAAACCCCACGCACCTGATGATGGACGCCTGGGTCAAGGGCATCCGCTATCTTACGGTGGTTTATTACAATTATGTGGAGCCGGCGGCCGCGCGCGAGCTGCTGGAGGCCGCATCGATCATGGGGCTTTCCGTCCGCATCGGGCTGGAATTCCGCGCGCCGTTCCGGGGGCGCTTCATCAGTTTCGTCTGGGCGCCGCGCGGCTTCAGCGATTACCAGACCTTTCTGGCCTTTCTGGACGAACAGCCCATGCAGGAGCTGATGCAGGAAGGGCGGAAGGTGTCCGCATGGATACGCCGCCATGTCTTCGCCACGCTGAACGCATGGAATGTCCGTCACCGGCCGGCTCTTGCCGAGGAACTGGGACTGGAACTGCCCGAACTTGAGGAAGACGCCTTCATGGGCTTTGTCAACACGGGGCGTCCTTCCTTTGTGCATCTGGCGGAATTCATTCACGCGTCGCTCCTGCCGCTTCTGCGCGCCAGGGTGCATGAGCTGCGGGCCGAAGCGGCCGCGATCGCCTCAGGGGATCATGCCGGTCGGGCCAGCCATGCCAACCCGGCAAACCGTGCCGACGGGGGCGAACAGGGCGAAGAGGGCCGCCCGAATGGAGCGGATGGAGCGGTTGGCGCGGATCGCGTTGCGCGCATCAATGAACTCATCCGGCGCATGGACGCGCTGACGCCGGAAGTTATCATGGACACCTGGCTGAAGCCGGCCCGAAACCCGGATCTCCCCTCGCCCAATGTGCCGGATCCCAGCCCCGAGACTCCCAAGCTGCTCCGCCTGCCCCCGCAAGTGCTGATGGAATGGCTGGCCAACGTGCGAAGCGGGTACCGCATCACGCTGCAACTCGCGGATCTGACGCCGGAAGACGTGATGGAACTGCTCTGGGACTGCGAGGGCCGGATCACCCATCTGGAGATGTTCAACCTGAAGGAATGGCAGGACAATCGCCTGCGCAATCTGGAAGCGATCAATGCCCTTCAGATCGCTCTCAATGAAGGAAGCTCCCTGCATCTCAAACACATGCTCCGCACCATGACGCGTTCGCTCGGGGAAGGCGAGGAGGGAGCGGGGGACAGCCGTCAGGAAAAATTCCGCATCATTTTACACAATATCGCCAGGTTGCAGGCTCCCTACAAGATCAATCCCCTGGGATCGCGCATCGGCACCGACTCCACAAGTCATTCCAGCATGCGTTACGGCATGGGGCTGGCCATTCCGGAGTCGCTCCCGTCCCGGGCGCGCCATCTGGCGTACCGGAAAAAGGGCTTTCACCCCCTGTTTCTGCCTGTCGAACTCAAGGTGGCCCTGCGTGAAACCTTCACTCTGCCGTCCCGGCCTTCTTCCCTGGTCAAGAAAATCGGACCGACAGTGCGCAAGCTGTGGGGCTTCCGCACCTTCGGGCTGAAACGGGTCAGGGAATGGCTCGTCGATTCTTCGGCAATCCAGACCGGGGGGGAAAGCAACGTCATCACCATGGGCGGCCTGAGCGGCGCGCAGAGCAACGGATTTCTTGCCGATTCGGCGGCGCGTTTCGGCCGCGGCAGGGATCTTGGCCTGCGTTATCTCAACACGCGGCTTTCCAATGTGCTGAAGGTGCTCATCGGCTTCATTCCCGCGATGCTCGTTTTTGCCTGCACGCAGGACTGGTGGGTGCTCGCCTGGCTCGGCGCGCCGATCTGGTTCGCCATTACCGGAATGCGCAACATCGCCCAGGCGGTGCTTGGCGGGGGCGGCGTGCGCCGAAGTTCGCTGCTGCAATGGCGCGACTTCATCGACTGGACGCGCATCAGCGATTCGCTCATGTACACGGGGCTTTCTGTCGTGCTGCTGGAATGGATCATCCGCGATCTTCTGCTGGCGCGGGGCATGGGCCTGACGACAAACAACAGTCCGCTGCTCGTTTTTTCCATCATCGCCTTCGCCAACAGTCTGTACATTGCGGGGCACAACATTTTTCGCGGCTTTCCCAAGGAAGCGATTGTGGGGAACATTTTCCGAAGTGTTCTCGCCATTCCCACCTCGCTTGTGTACAACGAAATCCTGCTGGGCTTTTTCCTGTTTCTGGATCTGCCTTCCCCCATGCTCCTGCTTGATCAGAGCGCCGCGATCACGTCCAAGGGGGCGTCCGACACGGTGGCCGGACTTATCGAAGGCTTTGCCGACGCCCGGAACAACCGCCGCCTTCGCTACTGGGATTACAAGACAAAGCTCGCGCGCTTTTTTGATACTTACGCCAAACTGGAGTTGCGTTTTTCGGACGTGGACATCCTTGCCCTGCTCTCCCGGCCCAAGGATTTTGCCCGGCTCACGGCCAGGGAGGCGCATCCTCTCTATATTTCAAACATCATCAATCTTCTGGATCTCATGTATTTCTGGATGTATCAGCCCTACGCGCGGCAGACGTTCCTCTCCCTTCTGCGCACCATGACGCGGGAAGAGCGGATCATCCTCGCGCGCGGCCAGCTCATGCTGGTGCGGGTGCGCGAGGTGAGCCAGCTTTTCGTGGACGGGCTGATCGGCCCCGCCTTTGCCAGGGCGCTGGCGTTCTACCTGGACAGCCACGAGGAATACATCGCGACGATGACGCGGGTATGCGCCGCGGCGGGGCGAAAACGCCGAGGCAGGAAAGAACGGCCCTCTCCTCTCGCCTTTTCCCATGCGCCCGAAGAGGGTTCCGAACAGCGCTGAATCCGGAGACGCCCATGCCCGGTCGATCCCACATCCTGCTCATTCTTTCCCTTGCCTTCATGGGGGTGATGGGCGTTTCGATCATTCTGCCGGTTCTGCCGCGCATGGCGGATCATTTTCACCTGGTCGGGGCGCGGGCGGGGTGGCTTGTCGCCGCCTTCACCCTGCCGAGCGCGCTTGCGACGCCCCCCTCCGGGATTCTGGCCGATCGCTTCGGGCGCAAGGCCATTCTGTTGCCCGGGCTTGCGCTCTTTGCCGCGGGCGGCGTCGGGTGCGCCCTTGCGGACGATCTTGAGACCCTGCTCCTGTGCCGGGCGGTGCAGGGGCTGGGGGCCGCGCCTCTCGGCATCCTGTACGGCACGCTGGCGGGGGACTGCTGCACCGAGGAGGAGCGCCCGCGCATGATGGGCCTTGTGGGCGCGACAATCAGCATCGCCACGGCATTGTATCCGCTCATCGGCGGCACGCTGGGGGAATTTTCCTGGCGACTGCCGTTCTGGTTCTCCCTGCTGGCCCTGCCCGTGGCCGGGCTTGCCCTTTGCGTTCCCCTGCACCGCCCGGCCGCGCGTCCCGACTGGAAGAGCTACGCCGCCGAGAGCCGGAGCGTCATTCTTCGCCCGCAGGCCGTCGGCATTTTCTGCCTCACGTTTCTTTGCTTCTGCATGTTGTACGGCCCGTCCATCACCTATTTTCCGCTTCTGGCCGACGAGCTTTACCAGGCGTCTCCCTCGCGGATCGGTCTGGTGTTCACTCTGGCCTCTCTGGGCACGGCAGGCGTGGCCTGCAACCTTGGCAGGCTCAACCGGCGCTTTTCCCGGCACACGCTCATGCTGGCGGCCACGGGGTGTTATGTGATCGGGCAGAGCCTCATTCTGCTCTTTCCCCGCTGCTTCGCCTCCATCTGGCCGCTGGCGATCCCGATCTGTGCGGGCGGCATGGCGCAGGGGCTGACCTTTCCGCTGCTGACCGCCTCGCTGGCCTCTCTGGCCGAAACCCGCAACCGCGCCGTGGTCATGGCCATGAACGGCAGTGTTCTGCGCCTGAGCCAAAGCGCGGCCCCGCTCTTTTTCGGCATCGGCTGGACGCTTGCGGGCTGGTCCGGCCCGTACCTCATGGGCCTGGGCATGGCGGCGGGCATCGGCCTGCTTGCCGTGCGCGTTTTTCCCCGTGACCGCGCGGGCCGAGCGGAGACGTCCCGCCCGTAAGCTGACCAGGTGTTTAAATGACTTCTACTTATGCTCGCCGCGTTTTCCAAGATGGACAGCGTACGCAAATGCGCCAATGCAGATCAATACGGTGGCAATCCAAGCGGCAGTCACAGGAATCTCCTTTCATCTTCGCCTCACGCCACCCTGATCCCGCCAAGCCAGTGCGCGGTCACCCGTCCGCGCAATGTGCGCCCGAACCAGGGCGTGTTGCGGCTTTTGGAAAACAGCGTCTCCGCCGTGACCTGCCACTCCAGATCGGGATCGAACAGGAAGAAATCGGCCGGATCGCCGGTCTGGAACCTGTTGACGGGCAGTTTGAAGCGCTCGCCCGGGGCGAAGCACCAGAGGCGGACCAGATCGCTTTCCGTCAGCACGCCTTCGCGCGTCAGCCCATACGTCACGCTGACGGCGAGATCGAGACCGGTGAAGCCGTTGGGGGCTTCGTCAAAAGGCGTCTCCTTTTCATGCGGCGCATGGGGCGCGTGATCGGTGGCGAGCATGTCGATAACCCCGGATTTCACGGCCGCGCGCAGGGCGGCCACATCGGCGGGGGTGCGCAGGGGCGGGTTGACCTTGGCGTTGGTGTTGTAGCCCATGACTTCCGTTTCATCGAGCGTCAGGTAATGCGGGCAGGTTTCCGCCGTGACGCGCGCGCCGCGCGCCTTGCTCCAGGCAATGAGGTCTGCCGTCCGCGCGGAAGAAACATGCGCGATGTGCACGGGCAGGTTCAGGTATTCGGCCAGCAGCACGCTGCGGGCGGCCTGGATCGTCTCGCCCACGTCGGGCTGACCCTTGAGGCCGAGCAGCCCGCTCACCCGTCCTTCGTTCATTTGCGCCTTGCGGGCCAGGCAGGGATCTTCGCAATGGTCGATGACGATCAGATCCAGATCCGCCGCGTATTCCATGACGCGCCGGAAGATTTCCGTATCGGCCACGGGCAGGCCGTCATTGGAAATGGCCACGCAGCCGGCTTCGGCCAGTTCGTGCATGGGGGCGAGTTCGACGCCTTTCAGACCCGTTGTGGCCGCGCCGATGGGGCGGACGCGCGGCCCGTGCGGGAACGCCCGCCGGCCGGCCGCGAGGATCTGTTCGGTCACGCTTGCCCTGTCGTTGACCGGATCGGTATTGGCCATGCACATGACCGTGCCGAATCCGCCGTGCGCGGCCGCGGCCAGGCCGGAAGCCACGTCTTCCTTCCATTCAAAACCCGGCTCGCGCAAGTGGACGTGCGCGTCGATGAAGCTGGGGAAGAGGACAAGCCCTGCGGCGTCCACGCGTTCCGCGTCTGCCGGGCCGTCCCCGCCGCTTCCGCCCGGCCCGAAGGCCGCGACGCTTCCATCCCTGACCAGAACATGAACAATCTCACCAAGGTACCTGGCGTTATGCACAAAGAGGGCGGACATCAGCATTCTCCGTTGGGGGTGGCGTCCTGGCGGGTCGCCAGGAGAAAAAGCACGGCCATGCGCACCGCCACGCCGGCGGCCACCTGATTGAGGATGATCGCCTGCGGGCTGTCGGCCAGCTCGGAAGAAAGATCAAGCCCGCGCAGAAAGGGGCCGGGGTGCAGGATGCGCGCGCCGGGCGCGGCCAGTTCCATATGGCGGGGGGCCAGGCAGAAGCGTTTGGAGTATTCGCGCAGGTCGGGGAGCAGGCCGGCCTGCTGGCGCTCCAGTTGCAGGCGCAGGCACATGACGGCATCCACGCCGGCCACGGCGCGGCGCAAGTCTGTAAACACCTCCGCCGGCCAGTTTTCGACGCCCGCGGGCAACAGCGTGCGCGGCGCGCACAGCCGCACGTTCACGCCGAGCGAGTGGAGCAGGGGCACGTTGGAGCGGCACACCCGGCTGTGCGCGGCGTCACCGAGAATGAGCAGGGTTTTGCCGGCAAAGTCGTCCCCCCAGACGCGGCGCAGGGAAAACACGTCCAACAGGGCCTGGGTGGGGTGCGCGTGCCAGCCGTCCCCGGCGTTGACCACTCCGCAGCGCAGGTGCTCGGCCAGAAAACGCGCCGCCCCGCTGCTTGAATGCCGGAGGACGATGACGTCCGGATTCATGGCCTGGAGCGTGAGGGCTGTGTCGCGCAGGCTTTCGCCCTTTTGCAGGCTCGATCCCGACTTGGCAAGGGCGAACGTGTCGGCCGAGAGGCGCTTGCCCGCCATGTCGAACGAGGTTTTGGTTCTGGTGCTCGGTTCGGCAAAAAAGAGAACAATGCTCTTGCCCTTGAGCACGGGCGCCTTCTTGACGGGGCGCTCGTTGATTTCGTGCATGTTCGCGGCCGTGTCGAGCAGGTGGAAAAGCTCCTCCCGCGTCAACTGATCCACGTCCAGCAGGTCCTTGTGCCTCCAGTGGAAAAAAGCGTCGTGCTGCATGAGTCCCCTGGGGTTGATGGTTCGGGCGGCAGCGCCGTCCGGGCCGTTCGCAAAAAAAAGCCCCCGAAACGGGGGGCGACTGTCACCATGCTGGTGATTCACAGGCTGTTTGAAAGGAAGAATTGCTGCACATAACCAAAGTGAACCCGCGATCGAAGTCGGAACTGCCGGCGGCAATGTCGGCCCTGCACGCCTGCGGCCTGGCGATGCCCGCGCCGTCCTGCCGGCTGTTGGAAAAATTTCAGGGAAACGCCCGAACCTTTTTGAAAACGGGCCGGAAAGAACAGGGAAGGCGCTCCCGGGCAGGTACGGGAGCGGTTCCGGTAACGATTTCGGAACGCGCAAACCACGTCCTGCCCAAGTATAGGGCGACGCCGCCGCACTTGTAAAGCTGTTTGTGCGAAAAAGGGAAACAGGTTACAAGGCGAAATCGTTTTTCCTCATGCCGCGTCGGCGGAGATCGATCATGCTTCTGTACATCCATGTTCCCTTCTGCCGGGGCAAATGCCGGTATTGCGCCTTTTATTCCGAACCGCTGGACACCGGATTCGGTGACGGGCCGCGCCGGGTGCGCGCCTATCTCGACGTCATCCGTCTGGAAATGAGCCAGTGGGCGGATCGCCTGGGCCGTCGCCGGGTGGAAAGCGTGTTCTTCGGCGGCGGCACTCCGAGCCTGCTGCCGGCAAAGGCTGTGGGGTCCATTCTTGATCAGGCCCGGCGCTGCTTTGACGTGGCCGAAGGCGCGGAAATCACCCTGGAATCCAACCCGGACTCGCTCGCCAGTCCCGCCCTGGCCCGCGACTATCTCCGCGCGGGGGTGAACCGCATCTCTCTCGGCTTTCAGGCTCTGGACGAAAACCTGCTGGCTCTTCTCGGGCGGCCGCACAGCGCGCAGGACGCCGTGCGCGCCTGTTACGCCGCGCGCGAGGCCGGTTGCGCCAATCTCAGCCTTGACCTCATGTGGGGCCTGCCGGGGCAGAAGGTCGCGCAATGGAAAGCGGCCCTGCGGGAAATCGTCAAGCTCAGGCCGGATCACATTTCCGCCTACGGGTTGAGCCTGGAGCCGGGCACACCCCTTGCGGAGGACTGCGAAAACGGCCTGCTGATCCTCCCGCCGGAACAGGATCAGGCCGCCATGTATCTCGACGGGGCGGCCCTCCTGGAAGAGGCCGGCCTCATGCAGTACGAAATTTCCAACTTCGCCCGCATGGGCTACCAGTGCCGGCACAACCTCGGCTACTGGGAAGGTGCGGAGTACCTTGGCCTCGGCCCGGCGGCCACTTCCACCATCATGGCCCGGCGCTGGACCAACCCTGCCGACCTCAACCTCTGGGGCAGGATGATCACCGCCAAGCGGATCCCCGACGAGATCGAGCAGCTTGACGCCCGTGCGCGTCTGCTTGAACTCCTCATGCTCCGTCTGCGCACGGTGCGCGGTTTGCGCGTCAAGGCGTACCGGGATCTGACCGGACGCGACTTTCTCAAGGATCACCAGCGCCTGGTGCGCGCCCTGCACAGGAAAGGGCTTGTGCGCATCCGCAACGGTTATTTCAGCCTGACCAGGGGGGGAATGCTTGTCTCCGACAGCATTCTGGCGGCGTTTTTCGACGCCGCAAAAGCCATGCTGGGAGACGCCACGCCGAAAAGAGACGATTGCCCCGCCGGGGAGCCCCAGGGTCCGGAGCGCGCCAGTTCACTTCAGGATCAGCCTTCCTGACAACGCCGTCCGTAAAGGCGCGAGCACGCGCGCTGTTCAATGCTGGGCGATCCGATTGACCATCCCGTTTTTTCCCGGCACAGTGCGAGACAGGATGCCGCTATGG
>CAJUHZ010000029.1 GCA_910585945.1 uncultured Bilophila sp. | reverse complement strand
CTGTTGGGGGTGCAGGGGAATCATTCCCCTGCCGAGGGGTTTGGGGGCGAGAAGCTCCCAAGAGTGCAAACTGATCCGCTGCCCGGCCGGGCGATCCATAGCCCGGGCGGGAGATCAGGCGCGGGAAAAACCCCTGGCGCTCCCGCGCCCATTTCGGGATTGCCATTTATTTTTTCTGCGAGTATCGAATGTTTCGCCGGAAAAGTCCTGTTTGCCGACATGCGGCGTTTCGCCCGGAGCGGCATAAGCAGAGAAGGAGTGTGCGTCATGTCATTACGAACTGTGTGCGCGGTGTTTTCATTGCTGGTTTTCGCGCTTGGGCTGGCCGTGCTGGGACGGAACATGGCCGATGGTCTTTCCCTGGCCCTTGGCCTTGCGCTCGTCGTCACGGCGCTTGTCTTCTGGTGGGCGACGCGCCTGCACATGCTCCCGTTCGGGAAGATAGGCGAGGCGCTTGCCGCCCGCCGGGACGCCGACCCGGTTCCGCAGCTTGCCGCTCTGGCCGAAAGCGGGGGAGAAGCCGGCGCTGCGGCTTCCGCCGTTCTTGAACTGTGGCGCGAGCTTGAAGCCGCGCGGGCGGAGCGCGCGTCCTGCGCCGAGGCGGCGGAAAGCGGCCGCAAGGATCTTGAAACCATGTCAAGGGAGTTTGAAAGCAAACGCGCCGAAATGGAAACGCTCCTCTCCGGCATGTCGCTCGGCGCAAGCAAGGGCAAGGATATCGCCTCGCGCATTCATTCGGCCCTGCGCGCGCTTTCCCAGGTGGTGGCGCAGGTGGACAATGGCGTGGAAACTCAGCGTTACCGTCTTGGCGACACCACGACAAGCATAGAGGGGATGCTGGCCAGCGTTCAGGAGGTTTCCCGCAACGCGGCCGCCGCTTCCGAAGGCGCCGCCGCTTCCAGAAAACGGGCGGAGCACAGCGCGGAAGCGGTCAGGGCCGCTGTCGGCGCCATACAGAACGTCAAGGAAAGCACCCTGGCCCTGAAAACGACGATGGGCGAACTGGCGACGCAGGCCGAGTCCGTCGGGCGGGTGATGGGCGTGATCAATGAAGTCGCGGATCAGACCAATCTTCTGGCGCTCAACGCCGCCATTGAAGCTGCCCGCGCCGGCGAGGCCGGGCGGGGCTTCGCCGTGGTGGCCGATGAAGTGCGCAAACTTGCCGAACGCACCATGAACGCCACCAAAGAGGTGGAGGAAGTGGTGGGCAAGATCCAGGAACAGGCCCGCCAGAACATGGAAGCGGTGGATCTTGCCGCCGCCCATACGGTGGAAGGCGCGGAGACAGCCTCCACCGCCGGCGACGCCATGTCGGAAATCGTCAGAAATATGGACACGACGGCCGAGCAGCTTTCCAGCATCGCCCGCGCGACGGAACTGCAATCCGCCGAAAGCGTTCAGGCCGGCAAGGCCATTGAGGAAATCAGCAAGGTTTCACAGAGCACGGCCAAGCGGATGGAAGACTTTACGGCCAGCCTGCTTGAGGTTTCAAGCCTTATGGAAGAGCTGGAAATGATCGTCATTGCGCTGTCCAGCGGCAACGCGTCAACGCTTTCCCGGGATAACAAGCTGGTGCAATGGACGAGCAACCTTGCCACAGGCATCCCGCTTATCGACGATCAGCACAAGACATTGTGTTCTCTGATCAATGCCCTGCATCAGGCCATGTGCGAACATCAGAGCGACGCGGTCATGGGAAAGCTTCTTGAAGAGCTGAAGGAATACACGATAACCCACTTCAGCACCGAAGAGCAGATCTTCAGCCATTCCGAATACCCCAATACCAGGGAGCATATGGCCATTCACAAGAAATTCGTGGAAACCATTCAGGAATTCAGCAAAAACGTGCATACCGGCAAGGGCAAGGTAAGCATGGATCTCCTGCGCTTCCTCAAGGACTGGCTGATCAAGCACATTCAGGGGACTGATCAGAACTATGTGTCCTTTGTCAAAAAAGCTTCCTTGCGCTGAGATGTCCGCCCGGTTCCGGTTTTGCCCGAGGTCAGGCCCGGGCAAAACCGGAAACCGGATTCCAGGGTCAGGGCGCCTTGACCCGCCTGCTGTAAAACCTTTTTGTGTGCGGCGGCGTTGCAAGGTCAACATTGACCCTGCGGCGTGTTTCCAGAACTGCTTCGCCCAATGTTTGTCTTGCCGGACGGGCAAGTACGGTTTTTCACGGACGACGCCCTAGAGCATGTTGCGATTGAAACTGTTCATTAACCCGCCTGTACTCGTGACAGGCGTTTTTTATTGCTGACGGCTGGCGGAGGCTCCGCCTTTTTTGTTCGGCTCAAGCCGATAGCCCATTTCGGAAGCCATTTTTTCAAGGGGCGAAATGTTTCCGGTGGTCTTCATGATATGCATGAGCGTTTCCGCCCCCAGCTTCGCGCCGGTATCGTAAGGATTCACTTCACGCAGCAGTGTGGAGTAGGGCTTGCCGACAGCCTGGGCAATGGCTTTGGCTCCGATAGGGCTTTCAAGGACGAGATCGTGAACGGTCGTGATGAGGTCGTTGGCCATGATGGAACTCCTGTGCGGGGACCGCGTGCTTGTTTTGACGTGCGCTTTTCGCGGAGGAATCGGCCAATCCGATTCGCTTTGCCATATCTGTAAACCTCTTTTTGCTCCGAGATCCGTGATAGGTTAAGGAGTATTCAAGGAGTAGCTGCAGGTTACGGTGAATATGGCGAGGGGGTATACTCCCCGCGCGGGCTCCATTTTTTCCGCTGGAATAAAATGTACATGAAGAAAACAAAATAATATATATAAAATAATATTATTTTTTTGCTTTTTAAATAATTGTTTTATTTTAAATAGATATATTTATATAGATTGGGGAGTAGGAAGGGAGTAGAAGGCGCTGCGCACATGATTTCCAGCGCCCGGCGAGAATTTGCCCCTGTGACGGAGGCACAGTGAACGGAAGAAAAACCACATTTTTGAGGCCGGAGAATCTTTACAAACCTGCTCCCGACCTCGTCCGTTTGAAACGATATCCTTTATAATGTCAGGGCGCTTACCCGTTGAAACAGGTAACCGCCCTGACGCTGATCTGTCCGAATCTCAAACCGTCCGCACATCCGGCGTGCCGGTACGGACGGGGCGATTCGTCAAAAAACGCAGCTTTGGTGAATGATTTTCACTGTTCACCGGTACTGCATGATGAATAAACGAGGTGCAAGATCTCCCTTTTCTCTACGGTTTGACGTAGGCGTGGCCGGCATCCTGCAAACGTACCAGTTCCACCACACCCGCCGGGACAATGATGCAGGCGGCAAGCATGTCTTCCTTTTGCAACTGTTGCGCGCGCAGGGCATTGGCGCAGAGTTTGAACGCCACTCCTTTGGCGGCAAGTTCATTAACTCGATCCGCCTTGGGGCAATCTTTTGTAAAAAGTTTTACGGCAGCCGCGTTTGCTACCAGGCTCACCGAGCAGGGAGTTCCTTCCAGTCCGGCAAGATAATTGGTGATGTTGTTAAGTGTAAGTTCCAGCAACGAGATGTCGCAAGCATCCATATGCATGACAAGATCGTAAGCCATAAAAAATACTCCTTTGGCAATGGTATATTGAGGCATCAATGTATGCCAAAAGAAAAAAGTTTGCCAGATCCAATGTATTCTTGTTACCTGTGTACAGGAAGTTCCGGCTTCCCCAATTCTCTTGTTCAAGGGGCTGATATCATGAAGACACAAACCAAGGAAGGACAGGTTTTCCAGCCGGCAAGGGATAAAGTGAAGCTGTTTTTTGAGCATGTCGCAATTTCAATATGGGCCTTGCCCGCCTCCAGATGCAAAGAAGGCATTACAGTATTCCAGGCAACGAGAGGCGGCCTTGGGTATTTCACGAGCTTGCTTGAAACAGCCATGCGACTTGCTATAAAATTTGCAAAAGCCTGGAATGGTATTCGCCATGATTGGCAAAAAACAATTTTCGCAGACAGTCTCTGCCAGAAACCGCAAGCAGGTTTATGCGAGGATTGCCCGGCGCTCAGATGAAAAGCATTTTTTAGGCTTAATGTTCCTCATAGACTATCCAGAGGTTTTTTGAAAAAATTTGTAAACAGGACCAGTAACAAACTCTTTATCCATATGCAAAAGCATCCTGAAAAATTTTTTTCATTTGTTTTGAACGGAATTAAAGCGATTCGCTTGGATCGTTTCTTGAGTGAAGAACTCAGATCCGAAGGTGTTTCACGTGAAAAAATCAAGACAGCCATTCGTAATGGTTCTTGCATGGTAGAAAAAGAGATTTGCCTGGATGTAGATCGCAAGGTCCTTCCTGGGGAAAATATTTCTCTATGTCTGCAAGCATCACCTTCTCAAGTCATGCCGGAACAGGGCGATCTTGATATCCTCTATGAAGATGAGCACCTTCTTATTGTGAACAAAGCTCCTGGTCTGGTCGTCCACCCCGCGCCGAGTTGTCCAGAAGGGACTCTCGTGCATCGTTTGCTTTCCCGTTTTCCACAATTGGAAATTCAAGGCGGTTTTCGGCCCGGCATTGTTCACCGGATTGATAAGGACACAAGCGGGCTGCTGTGCATCGCCCTGACAGAAGAAGCCAGGCTCCGCATGGCTGAAGCCTTTGCCGCGCGGAGAGTCCACAAGGAATATCTTGCCTTGGTGTCCGGCGTGCCAGGGGGAGATTCAGGGACAAATCTTTATGGTGTCATCAATCTGCCTATAGGTAGGCATCCTACCAAAAAAACACAAATGGCTGTGGTTGACAGGGGCAAGCCCGCCTGTACAGAGTGGCAGATCAAACATGTTGGATCGAGATCTCTGTATTCACTTTTATCTGTAAAGATCCACACCGGGAGAACACATCAGATCCGGGTGCACATGGCGCATATGGGTCACCCACTGCTGGGGGACAGGGTATATGGAATGCGGGGATGGACGGAAGATTGCGCCCCTCGGCAAATGCTCCATGCCTGGAAGCTTGAATTTGAGCATCCCGTGACAGGGAAAGCTCTCCGCTTCTCTTGCCCGCCGCCAGAGGATTTTTTTCAGACCATTCTGTCTTTGGAGAAGCATATGCAAAAAGTGGTTGTGACAAGCGTTGCAGGCTGCGGAAAATCCGCATTCATGCAGTTTTTGTCCGAACAGGGGATCCCTGTCTGGAGCGCCGATGCCGCTGTTATTCAGCTTTATGAACCGGGACAAGCAGGCTGGAAAATACTGCTTGAACGTTTTGGGGAAAGATTTATCCCCGCAAGGGACAAGGCTGTTGACAGAAAGGCTTTGGCTCTTGCGCTCCTGCCCTGTACTGCCAAGAACGATTCCAATGATAACGAGTTTTCTGAAAACAGAGTGATCGACAAGGAAGAAATCGAGGCGCTGATCCATCCCCTTGTTTTTCAAGAATTGGAAAGATTTTGGTTACGGTGTGAAGAGCAGGGGCAAGAACTTGCCGTGGCGGAAGTGCCGTTATGGTTTGAAAGCCTTAAAAATGGAACAAAACCCGAAGAAGATATTTTTCTGCTTGGCATTGCCTGTGATGAGGCCGAACGCCGGAGACGCCTTCTCCATGTGAGAGGGTGGTCCCCTGAGTTCATGGCCTATATGGACGGGCAACAATGGAACCAAGCCCGGAAGATGGCATCTTGTGACAAGGTTATTCATAATGAAGGGACACTGGACGATCTGAAAGAACAATGCCGTCTTTTTCTTGAAGACATGGCAAGCAGGCAGAAAAAGAAAGAAATATTTTTTCAAAGCCTGCTACAAGGGTAACCCGAAAGCCTTCAATGTTTCCCGTGAAACATGATGTTCGGTATAGAGATTTTTTGAACCTGGCACGACGGTATGTCAGATTGTGTGTCTCGGGTCAGCCCTCATGAACCCGCCTACTGCAAAGCCCTCATGTGTCCACTGGCGTTGCAGGGCTGATATTGACCTCGCGGTATGCTTGATACAGCTTCCCCAGTCTTTGCCTTGCCAGCCGGGGAAAAGCGACGTTTCGCAGTCGACGTTTTAATGAGGGCCTTGACCCTAAAGACTGTTTTTAAGCAAGTGAATCCCATGATTCTACTTGCAATGGATCATGAATGATTTTTGGACCGCATTCCAGAGAGTCGATTCCATCGCCAGATGAGAACCTGAGCTATTGACAGTACAACCATGAATGCATCGAAATTTGCGTTTTCTCTGAAAAGTTCTGCATGCGTTACCCAAAGGCGATTTTATGAAATGAGTTAAAGCGGCTTGGAAAAATCGCATTTTCTTGTTATGTGTCGTTTTATCGATTCAAGCAGGATGCTGTGAGAGTATTGTTGCAATCAGGTATGAAAAAGCCGTTTTTGGCTGTTCCCCTCGTCAATGCCGGCTGGCAAAGGCAAATATTGCAACCCCACAAGGAGGTTGAGGACATGCCGGCCTTGAACAGGCAAAAATCAATTTTTTGAGAACGAGCCTGCAAAACAATTCCTGAAAGCCCGGCAAGGATTGCCGTGCAACCAGAAATCAGGGAATGAACAGGATATGAAGTGGAGAAACATATGACCCGAATCATTGCCATAGCAAATCAGAAAGGTGGCGTCGGCAAAACCACTACAGCGATCAATCTCTCCGCATCGCTTGCGATCATGGAAAAGCGTGTTCTGCTTGTCGATTGCGATCCTCAGGCAAATGCTACAAGTGGTCTTGGCTTTGGCCCCGAGACATTGGCAAAAAATCTGTATTCTGTTTACTTCCAACCCGCCCAGGTCAAGGAAGCCATTATCCCGACGGTTTCTCCCTTTCTCTTTTTGCTCCCTTCCGGGACAGACCTTGTAGCGGCCGAACTTGAGCTTGTGGACAAGATGGGGAGAGAATTCTTTTTGGCCGAGCTGCTGCATCCTGTGGCCTCATCATTTGACTACATCATCCTTGACTGCCCGCCTTCCCTGGGGTTGCTGACATTGAACGCGCTTTGCGCCGCCCGGGAAATCCTTGTTCCCTTGCAGTGTGAGTTTTTCGCTCTGGAAGGGATCGTCAAGCTTTTGCAAACCTATGAGCAGGTAAAAAAGCGCCTTAATCCCGATCTCACGCTGCTCGGTGTTGTCTTGACCATGTATGACACACGCAATAAATTGACGCGTCAGGTCAAGGATGAAGTCGGCAAATGTTTTCCGGATCATCTTTGTGAAACAATCATCCCGCGTAATGTTCGGCTTTCCGAAGCGCCAAGCCACGGCAAATCCATCTTGCACTATGATATCAAGTCAAAGGGCGCGGAAGCGTATCTGAACCTGGCTGAAGAAATCGCGCGAAGAAAAGTCATCAGGGCTAATGAGGAATAGCGGGTTTTCTCGGGCAGCCGGAGCAGAGTTTTTTAAGCTGTTTTGGGATCCATTTCATACAGTTCATACATGATGTTCGTCGTCAGGCAGAAATCTGACACAACGGCAAGATCTCTGTGAGCGCCCCCCAAAGGCATATTTTTGAAAGGCATCCCTTATGTATGCTTGCAGGGAAAGGCATGAAACGGATTCACAGGATTTGCTCGGGCACAGTGGGGTCAGCCCTCATGGAAATGCCGTCCGCGAAAAGCCGTTTTTCCGGCCGGCAAGGGGCAAACATTGGGCGAAGCTGTATTGAACATACAGTCAATGTTGGCCTTGCAACGCCGCCGGACGCACAAACGGCTTTGCGGCAGGCGTTTTCATGAGGGCTGACCCCGGGCAATATTTGCAGAAAAGCCGAAAGGCAGTTTCTTACAGGAAGGAAATGTGATGAGCGCGACTGATCGTGGTCTGGGGAGAGGATTGGATGCATTGTTTCGCAACTCTGCAATGCAGTCCGGAGCGTTGCGGCAAAATGCAGGCGATGGGGAAGAAGAGAAAAACAGCCACGAAGATTCCACAAAAGCGGCCATAACCCGTCTGCCCATTGCCGCATTGAGTCCGGCGCAGGGGCAGCCGCGGGTGACCTTTGATGAAGAGGCTCTGCAGGAACTGGCGGAATCCATTCGCAGCCAGGGTGTGGTTCAGCCCTTGCTTGTCCGCCCGTTTCGGACCGAGACCGCGACCATTTATGAAATCGTCGCTGGCGAACGCCGCTGGAGGGCGGCCCGAATGGCCGGTTTGGAAGAGGTTCCCGTTTTCATTCGGGATATGTCGGACGAAGATGCCCTGACGGCGGCGCTCATTGAAAACTTGCAGCGTGAGGATCTCAATCCCCTGGAAGAGGCGCTCGCCATTCAGACCTTGCGGGATCGCCTGGCCGGTTCACAGGAAGAGCTGGCAAAGCGCCTTGGCAAAAGTCGTTCCGCCGTCGCCAATGCCTTGCGCCTGTTGCAACTGCCGGAAGCAATGCGGGAAGCGTTGCGCGACGGAAGCCTGTCGCCCGGGCACGCACGCGCTCTTTTGGCGCTCCCTGAAGAAGATCTGCGAGAAGTTCTGTTTGAAGCCATTGTGCAGGCGCACCTTTCGGTACGCGACGCTGAAGCGGCAGTTGTATATTGGAAGCGGCACGGCGTCCTGCCCCCGGCCGTGACCGGAGCCGCTCAGTCTCGCCCGAAAAACGCGCGAACCGAGAAATCGGAAACGATCAAGCGGATGATTCTTGGTCTGCGTTCCGCAGTGCATCCCAAGGCGACCATCGCCGGGACAGATAAAATCGGCAGAATCACCCTGCCGTACGAATCAGCCGAACAACTGGCGCATCTGCTTGCCAGACTGGGCGCGTCTGCTGATGAAGAGGGGAGAACGCCGTTGGAGGCTGAGGGTTCGGAGGACGAATCCCTCCGCATGTCAGAGGGAGAAGAGAACGCATGACTTTGTCAGGATGCGTAGCGCCGACAGAAAAGGGAGTTTCCGGGAGCGGGCAGGAAGAGGCGATGCATCGAAAGGTGCTTTCTCCGCAGTGCGTGGAGGATTTGAGCGGCCGGCGTGTGCTTGTCGTAGGCGATCTCATGCTTGACGCCTACCTCTTTGGTGATGCGGAACGAATTTCTCCGGAAGCGCCTGTTCCTGTCGTCAGAATAGAAGAGGAACGCCATCTCCTTGGCGGAGCGGGCAATGTGGCGAGAAACATTGCGGCTCTTGGCGGCAAGGCCACCTTGCTTGGAGTGACAGGAGAGGATCGGGAAGCCGTTATCCTCCGCTCTCTGCTGGATCGGGAAGGAATCACTCCCTGTCTTGTTTCCGCAAGCTCTCGTCCGACAACAGTAAAAACACGGGTTATGGCCAGGCGGCAGCAGATGGTGCGTCTGGATCGGGAAGATGCCTCTCCTCTGCCCAAAGACACGCTCCTTGCCGTGCTCTCCCATTTTGATGACCTGCTTGAAGAGCACGATATCATCATTCTTTCCGATTACGCCAAGGGAATTGTCTCGCCTGAATTCATGACGCATGTGATGCGTCGGATCGATCTGGCGGGGCGGGAAAAGCGTTTGCTCGTCGATCCGAAACCTGCCAATGCCCCCTTGTATCAGGGCGCTTTTCTGATGACGCCCAACACGCGTGAAGCCGGAGAGTGCGCCGGGTGTCCCGTACATGCCAGGGAAGATATTGTGCGGGCAGGGCTTCGCCTGCTGAAAGATCCGGGCTGCCCCTGCCTTCTCATCACGCTTGGCGCGGAAGGTATGGCCCTGTTTTCCGGATCAGATGAGATCTGGCATATTCCCACAATGGCCAGAGATGTTTTTGACGTGACCGGGGCCGGGGATACCGTCATCGCCACTTTGGGCCTGGGGCTGGCGGCCGGAATGGATCTTCTTGCCGCCTGTATGCTGGCCAATTACGCCGCCGGTCTTGTTGTGGCCAGAGTGGGAGCGGCGACAGTTTCTCCAGAGGAGCTTGCAGAAGCCATCAGGCATTTGCCGGCTCCTGCTCTGAGTCGATGGAGCGCATGTTGCCCGGCGTGATTTTTTCAGCCCTCAAGAGTCTTCCTGCTGCAAAGCCGTTTTTGTTTCTGGCGGCGTGCAGGGCCAATATTGACTGGGGTCAGCCCTCATGAAAATGTCGTCCGCGAAAAGCCGTTTTTTCCGGCCGGCAAGGGGCAAACACTGGGCGAAGCTGTATTGAATCTGCCGCAGGGTCAATGTTGGCCTTGTAACGTCGCTGGAAACAAAAACGGCTTTGCAGCAGGCGGACTCTTGAGGGCTGACCCTATATATTCAAGACAGCTTCATCTGCTTGTTTCCTTACCGGCCGAAAAAACGGTTTTTCGCGGATGGTATGTTCATGAGGGCGGTCTTGGAGCGGATTGACCTTTGAGTGGCAAAATGCTCCCGGGGGCTTCCCTTCCCATCTTTTCAGAGCTACCTTGGCGTACCCGGTACGCTGCAAGACATGTTTTGATCGTATCTCCATAGAGTTTTTTTACTATTTTTCTTGTCAGTCAGAAGTGCCGATTTTTTACATACGTTCAATCCATATCCATGTGAAGGAAGATGTTTCACGTGAAAACTTCCCGAAAATGTTGTTCCCCGAGCACCTCTTCGAGCACTCCTTCATGTCATTCCGCGAGAGAGGCCGTCTTTCTGGTCCTGGAGCGTTGCGCTCTCCATAGGCCTGTCCAGGCCGCCTTGCATGAAATTTTGGATCGTGTGACTCTTTCTGAACAAGATAAAGCATTGACGACCGAACTTGTCTATGGATATCTGCGTCGGGAACCAAGCTTGCGCTGGCTTGTCGCGCATTATCTGAAAGCGCCGGAAAAACTTCCCCCGGCCATGTTGCAACGTCTGGAATCCGCTGCCTATGAACTTTTCTGCCTGGATCGCATTCCAGCACACGCAACTGTTGACACGACTGTCTCTGAAATCAAGAAACGGTTTGGGCAAGGCTTGTCTCGGGTGGCAAACGGTTTGCTCAGAAACCTGGTCCGCCTGCATGAGCAGGAAGGATCGCTTGACCGTGTGCTGGTTTGCCTGACGTCGCAAGATCATCAACTGACGCCTTTAGAACAGTTGGAAATCACAAGCGGTGTGCCGCAATGGATCCTCTCTCTCTGGCATTCGGCATATGGTGAAGAGACAGCTCATCAACTTGCCGAGTCGGCATCCAAAACACCCTGGTCATGTATCCGGATCAACAGACTGCGCCCGGGCTGGCGTGCTTCTCTGGAGCATTTTTGCCGGCCTCCTTCTTCATCAGGATTTGATGAATGCATGAATGGCACGCTCCCTGCTGCGTGTGGGGAACAAGTTGGTTTTTCCGGCGTTCGTTTTCCGCCAGGCAAAAATCAGGCAAGTCTGCGACAGGGGCTTCTTGCCGGGGATTTTTCCCGGCAGGGCGGGGGGAGTCAGGCGCTTTTGGCCGCATTGTTGAGTGAAGGTGAGGAAGATCCAGGCGTCTTGTCCGGATCATTGGCAACACCTCCCGGAAGGTTGCGGAGCGCTCCTGTTCTTGAAGACTGGTATCGGGGGAAACCGTTCTGGGACGCCTGCGCGGGATACGGGGGGAAAACCTTTGCTCTGGCGGAACTTGGGCTGAACATTTGGGCGGCAAGCGATATCAATCTTTCCCGCTTGCAGGGCATCCGGCGTGAAGCAAGACGGCTTCATCTGTCCCCTCCTCCGATCTTTTGCGCTTCGGCTGCTGCGCCAGCCTTGCGCAAGGGGCCTCCCCTTATTATAGTGGACGCGCCATGCAGCGGGCTGGGAACATTGGCCCGACGTCCCGATCTGCGGCGCTTGCGCCGGCCGGAGCAGATTTCCGAACTTGTCGCATTGCAGAAAGATTTGCTTCGTGCCTGTTGGGAGCTAACCCCGGCGGGCGGGCGGCTTGTCTACATGACGTGTACCGTCAACCCCGGGGAAAACGAACAACAGGTTCGAGCCTTTCTTGCGGAGCATTCCGAAGCGGAACTGCATCGGGAATGGCGAAACACCCCCGACGCCTGCGGAACGGATCTCATGTATGGGGCGGTTCTGCGCAAGGCGTAAGGCAATACCTGGGCGAAGCCGCAAACAGACAGCTTGCCTTTGCCAGCCGGAAAATACCAGGGCCAACCCTCATGACTCCGCCTGCTGCAAAGCCGTTTTGCGTCTGGCGGCATTGCAAGACCAGCATCGACTGGATGTTCAATACAGCTTTAGTTGCTGTATGCCTTGCCGGCCGAAAGAAACGGCTTTTCGCGTACGGCGTTGTGATGAGATCTGCCGCCGGCGTCGAAGAGAACGCATTTTTGAACCCTGAGTTTGTACAGACTCAGGGTTCCTGCGTTAGAGATTTCCCAATGAATTGTGGGCAAACGTCGGGCGGCCGGGAGAGCGGACGCCCGTGCCGAACAAGCGGGCAAACCGCGTTTTGCCGCGTCTTTTCCGCTCCGCGGGGAAGTGACGGCAACGCCGCGATTGAAATTGGATATTTTCAATCGCACAATGCTCTGGAACTCATTTCATGATTCAGCCCAAAGGCTGAATCATGAAATGAGTTCGCCAAAAAAAACGTGGTTTTTGGCTCATTCACGGCGCTTTTCGCGCCGCGCCAGACTCTCGTCTGGCGTTGGAAGCCATTTCATGCGAATTATGAAATGGCCTCTAATGTCCGGTAATGCTGTATTTCTTGAGCTTGTACTGCATCAGGCTCTTGGAAATGCCCAGAAGATCGGCGGCCTTGGCCTGAATGAAATCCGCCCTGACCAGAGCGCGGCGGATCAGCGCCGCCTCCATGCGTTCCAGGGTATCCGCCAGATCAAGTTGTACCGGGAGCAAATCGACCGCGCTTTTGAACTGCGCTTCTTCATCGCGGATTTCCGGCGGCAGATCCTCCAGCGTGATGATTTCCCCCGGGACAAGAACCATGCACCGTTCCACCACGTTTTGGACCTGCCTGATATTGCCCGGCCATTCGTAGCCGGTCAGGTAGTTCAATGCCTGCGTACTGAACGTCTTGACAGGGATATTGTTCTCACGCGCGACTTTTTCCGCAAAGTGGGCCACGAGCAGGGGAATGTCTTCTCGCCGTTCGCGCAACGGGGGGATGGGGATGTGCACCACATTGAGCCGGTAGTAGAGATCTTCCCGAAAGTGGCCGGACTGCACCAGAGGGAACAAATCCTTGTTGGTAGCGGCGACAACCCGGATGTTGACTTCGATTTCCTCTGTACCGCCGACGCGCTCGAAACGCCGCTCCTGAAGAACCCGCAACAGTTTCACCTGAAGTTCCGGGGTGAGTTCCCCCACTTCGTCAAGAAAGAGCGTGCCTCCGTCAGCCTGTTCAAAGCGCCCGCGACGCATGGCGACGGCGCCTGTAAACGATCCCTTTTCATGTCCGAAGAGTTCGCTTTCGAGAACGCCGGGGTTGAGAGCCATGCAGTTGACCGAAACAAAAGGCGCCTGATCCCGCGGGGAGGAAAAATGTATGGCCCGCGCGACCAGTTCCTTGCCTGTCCCGGACTCGCCCGTGATCAGCACGGTGGCCCGGCTGGGAGCCGCCCTGTCCACCAGATCGAGCATGTTCCGGATCACTCTGCTGCGGCCGATGATCTGATGCTTGCCGTACCGCTCCTCAAGGCTTTCACGCAAAATCTGGTACTGGCGGTGCGCCCTCGCCAGTTCGGCGGCGTTCTGGATGGAAAGCAGCAGTTCGTCATTGGAAAAGGGCTTGGTGATGTAATTGAACGCGCCGTATCGCATGGCTTCCACAGCGCCTTCGATCGAGCCGAAGGCCGTCATGATCAGCACGGGGATATGCGGCCAGTTTTTTTTGACCCGTTCGAGCACTTCCCGCCCTGTCACCTTCGGCATTTTCATGTCGGTGATCACCACGTCGACTTCCGACTCTTCCAGAAACGCCAGCGCTGTTTCCGGATCGTTCAGGGCGGTTACGGTATAGCCCGCTTCGGCAAGCAATGTTTCAAGCACGAGAAGGTAGTTGCGCTCGTCATCAATGACAAGCAGGTGCACACTGTCATTCATGGCCATATCTCCGGCGCGCGAACAGGCGGCGCGTGTTTTGGACGTGGCGTCGTGTTTACTGGTGATTCAACGGGGCGGCTGGCGCTCCCTCCGGCGTCTGGATGCCGAACGTTTCCATGCTCGCGCCGCCGATCAGGGCGGGTTCCGCAAGACTCCCCGCCGCCTCGGGCGAAGGAAGCAGCAGGGTCACAAGAGCGCCTTCGCCGGCCGGATTGCTCAATTCCATGCAACCGTCATGACTGGCGATGATAGTATTGACAATGGGCAGCCCGAGACCTGTGCCATGATCTTTTGTGGTAAAGAAGGGATCCAGCATACGGGGCAATTCATTGGGCGGAAACCCCGGTCCGCTGTCGTGAAACGCCAGTTCCACCATCCCGTCTTCCCGCCTTTTGCCGCGAATGCGGATAACGCCCTCTTTTTCGATAGCCTGCATGGCGTTGACAAGAATATTGTAGAAGGCGCGATACAGGAGATCCTTGTCGCCAAGCACGCTCAGCCCTTCCGGAACATGGCGCACAAGCTCCACGCCGTGTCGGCGGAGTTCTTCGTTCAAAAACGCCTGCGCCTGATTGAGCAACGCGTTCACGTCCACATGTTCGCGACGGGGTATGCGCGGGCGCGCGTAGTCAAGAAAGTCGTTGACGGTCTGGCTCAGGCGGCACGACTCGTCGTATACAGCCTCCAGAATGCGGCGTGACGTGTTTTCCCCCTCCGCCCGACGGAGCAGCAATTCGGCGCTTGAGCGGATGATGCCGAGCGGATTGCGGATTTCGTGGGCGATGCTGGCGACAACGCGCCCCATGCCGGCGAGCTTTTCGTTCTGGTGCAGTTCGTCTTGCAGCTTGCGCGTTTGCGCCATGCGCTCCCTCAGCGTCCGTTCGGCCTTGAAAATGAAAAATTGCAGCAAGGCGAACAGAACCGTGGAGGATCCAAGGCAGGTGGCGAGAATAAGCCATTGGAAGCGGATGACATTGTCGTAGTCGTCGGTAATGTCCTGCTTGATTTCCAGAACGCCTGTAGTGAGGGATTCCTTCTGCCCCGTCGCCTTGTTGACGCCGATTTCCACACTCAGGGGAAAAAGGGTTCGCAACATGTAGCTGCGGCGCGGCAGATCCAGGGTGAACATGGCCTTGAACATGTCCACATTGGACAGGATTTCAAAGGACGGCCTGCCGTCCTTCATGACCAGGGGCACGCCTTCCGGCGTCAGATCCGTGCGCCCCAGTTCGGAATTTTCTATGGAATAGTTGACGATGTTGTCCCCGCCGTAAATGCGCAATTCTTCCACATGCAACCCGTGAATGGTGGATTGCACCACTTCGTCCAACTGCTGGTACTGCACGGGCTGACGCAGGGCAATGCGGCCGAAGGCCAGAAATGTCGGCAGGGTAAAACGCCGGTATATCTGATGATTGAGATTGGCCGCCATCAGGCGGGCGTAATCCTGCTGGCGCAGAAGAAGCGTGCTCCTCGCTGAATTGCCGATGAAAAAGGCCAGGGTCACGCTGGAGGCGAGAATCAGGACAAGGGAAATCCAGGAAAGAAAGCGCGTCAGCCCGAAAGGGAGATCACGACTGGTTACGGAGGCGTTCGGCACGTGGTGCAGGCTCCTTGGGGCGGATCAACTTTGCATGCATCGCCCCCCGACGATTTCCTGGGGTCAGCCCTGATGAAAAGGCCGGCCGCAAAAAAGCGGCCTTGCGGCAGGCAGGTCAATGAGGGCTGAACCTGGAAGCGCTTCGCCGGGAACCATGCTGTTCGCCCCCCTGGGCAACCTTGCCGCCGCGCCGGCTTGCGCCTGCCGGGCGAAGTGCGTCTCAGCGCACATAGTTCGGAATGTTGATGATAAGATTGCGGGTGAAGGTGACCATCTTGTCAAGTATCCACGGAAAGGCCAGCAGAAGGGCAAGGAAGATGGCGACGACCTTGGGGATAAACGTCAGCGTCATTTCCTGGATCTGCGTTGCCGCCTGGATAACGCTGACCACAATCCCCACAAGCAGCCCGATCCCCAGCATGGGCATGGCGATCATCAGCGCAAGCTCAATGGACTGGCGCGCAAAACCGATAACAAATTCGGGCGTCATTGTTTCTCCTTCCTCATGAATCCGCCTGCTGCAAAACCGTTTTTGCGTCCGGCGGCGCTGCAGGGCCGGCATTGACGGCATGTTCAAGACAGCTTCGCTCACTGTTTGTCCCTTGCCGGCCGAAAAAACAGCTTTTCGCGGACGGTATTTTTAACGAGGCTGACTGCAACTCATTTCACAAAACGGCCGCAAACCCCTTATGGGTTTTGTAGTGTCCACTTTTGCAAGGAGACACTAGCCAAGAAAACTGTTGACCAGCGATCCCACAAGCAGATTCCAGCCGTCCACCATGACGAAGAGCAGCAGTTTGAACGGCATGGAAACCATCATGGGCGGGAGCATCATCATCCCCATGGCGAGAAGAATGCTGGAGATGACCATATCCAGAATGAGAAAGGGGATGTAAATGAGAAAGCCGATGGTAAACCCGGTTTTCAGCTCGCTGATCACATAGGCGGCCGCCAGCATCAGCGTGGGCACGTCTTCCTTTGTGCGCGGGGCTTCCATCTGGGCGATGGAATAGAAAACGGAAAGATCCTTTTCCCGCGTGTGCTTGAACATGAATGTCCGCAATGGGGCCTGCGCCCGCTGGAGCGCCGTGGTAAAGTCGATGCGTTCGTCAAGGTAGGGCTGGAGCGCCTCGTCGTTGATCTGTTTGCCCACCGGGAACATGATGACGATGGTCATGAAAATGGCCAGGCTCGCCAGGATCTGCGCGGGCGGAATCTGCTGAACGCCCATTGCCTGCCGCAAAAAGTGAAAGACGATGATGATCCGGGTAAAGCTCGTCACCGTCAACATGATGGCCGGCGCAAGAGAAAGCACCGTCAGCAGGAAAAGAATTTCAAGCGTCAGGGAAACCTTTTCCGGGCTGGCTTCGCCGCCGGAAAGGGAAAGCTGCAACGAGGGCATGGCCGTGTTTTCCGCCCCCAGCGCCACAGCCGGCATAAAAACGACACACAGCAGGGAAAAAATGGGGAAAAGCGCCTGCCAACTGACGGAGAAGCGCCCCCGCTCCCGTTCCGCTCCGGCGGATACCGCCTCGGCGTGCTCTGTCGTTCGGGGCGACATGGGCCGGTCACTTGCCGCCGGAAGCGTCCGCTTCAGCGCGCTCCTGCGGCTCGAGTCCGTCTTCCCGCGCCGCGCGGGCGCCTGCCAGAAGAGAGGCGAAGAGCACCCCGGGATTTCGGGGCGATCCAGACTGTTCTGAAGCTGACCGGGATCGTTCGCCGCTGTCCGTATCCGCGAAATCATCGTGCAGTTCCGTTTCCTTGAGAAGCGTTATCCGCTGGTCGGTTACGCCCAGCAAAAGACGTCTATTCAAAAAACGTACCACGACAAGATTCTTTTTCGCTCCCAGGGGCAATTGCGCTTCCATGCGCAACGCATCCCGCGGCAAGGCCCCCGGCATGGGAAGAAACCTGAATTTTCCCGAGCGTCGCACCGTCCACACGGCCAGCCAGAGCAGGGCCAGAAGCAGGCACATGAAGCCGACAGCCTGAAAATACCCGCCCCAGGAAAACAGAGGCGCGGGATCGGCCCCGGGCGCGGCGCTCCCGACGGGCGATTCGGAAGCTTCCGCCCCGGCCGCACTCGCGGCAAGGGACACGGCAACCGCCATGTGCAGGGCGATTGCCGCGCCCGCCGCGAAAAGACGACGCGGATATGTCATTATCCCGACGCCTCCGGCCTACGCCAACTGCTTGACGCGTTCAATGGGGCTGATGATATCGGTCAGACGCACCCCGAACTTTTCGTTGATGACCACGGCTTCGCCGCGCGCCACCAGTTTGCCGTTGACGAAAACTTCAAGCGGTTCGCCGGCAAGCTTGTTCAATTCCACCACCGATCCCTGTCCGAGCTGCAAAAGCTCGTTGATCAGGAGCCGGGTGCGCCCGAGTTCGGCGGAAACGTCCAGGGGAATGTCGAGGATGAAGTCAAGTTCCCTGCGATGGCCGTCCGGCCGGGGAGCCTTGGCGATATCGGTCATGTCCTTGAACTGGGCGTCCATGGCCTGTGGCCGCAGGGCGGCCTGCGCTTTTTCCTGCTGGACGGCCCCCTGCTCGTCCGAGGCGAGCGCGGCGGCCCATTCCGCGGCGAGCTTGTCGTCCGCGTTTCCCCCTCCTGCCTTGGCGTCGGCGCCCTGCCCGTCCAAAGCGGCCGCCCAGGCGGCGGCAAGATCGTCCTGGTTGTCGTTTTCAGCCATGATTGCGTCCCTCCGGATGTTCTCCCGCCGCCCGCCGGACGGCGCGTTGTTCACGCTTGGCCCTCGTCAATCCGCCTGCCGCAACGCCGCCCGATTCCATCCGACGGCTTGTCGGGAAACAGATCTCCCGCTCAGGCTACTGAATCACAAAATCGGTAAAATACACGCGAACCACCTGAGCCGATCCAAGGATCTGGTTCAGCCGGCTTGCCACTTCGTTCTTGAGCATCACCTTGCCGTCGGGCGCGCTCAATTCGCGCACGGTCTTGCCCGAAAGCAGAAGGATGATCGCGTCCCGCACGCGCGCCGTTTCGTTCTGAATCGTCTTGCCGGCTTCGGGCGTGTTGAATTCCACTTCCATGCCGATTTTCAGGTACCGGTTGCCCGGCGCGTCGGCCAGATTGACGGTGAATTCGGGCAGGGGCACGGGCTGCTGCACCGAGCGCGGCGCGGACGCAACCCTGGCCGTGGCGTTTTGCCCCTTGCGCGTGGCGTTCGCGGCGTTTCCGGAAGCGGCGGAATCCGCTCCGCTTGCGGGGGCTTCGCCCGCGCCGGCTGCCGGGCTTTCTTCCCCGCCGCTGTCGAAGGCGCTGAGAAGGCCGGCCAGCCCTGTGGCGTCAGGCCGCAGATAAAGCCACCAGTACCCTGCCCCGCCGCCTCCGGCAAGCAGAAGCAGAAGCCCGACGCCAAGCATGATGACCTTGAAGCGCGAGCGTTTCTTGACCGGCTTTTCCGGAGCGGGCTGCCCCTTGGGCAATTCTTTGGGCGGCATGGTTTCCTCCTGTATGTGGTTGCAAAGATTTCGGCAGGATCAGAGCCTTGCCTGAAATGTTTGCAGAACTGTTTCAGGCCGTCGTCCGGGCAGGACGGGGGCCGAAGATGTCGCTTCCGATGCGGACAATGGTCGCCCCTTCCCGCACGGCCTGCACAAAGTCGCCTGACATGCCCATGGAAAGTTCCGGCAACGTCATGCCGAAACGCGCGGCCGTCTCGTCGCGCAGGACGCGGAGACGGGCAAAGAATGGCCGCGCCGCTTCCCCGTCGTCAAAAAACGGCGGCAGGCACATGAGGCCGCGCAACTCAAGCCGCGGCAGATTCAGGATGCTTTCCACAAGCCGCGGCAGGTCACTTTCGGGCACGCCGGCCTTTTGCGCCTCGTCCCCGATGTTCACCTGAACAAGAACAGCCTGGCGGTTCGCTCCGGGGGCGAGACGCCGGGCAAGGGTTTCGGCAAATTTCACGGAATCCACCGTGTGGATGAGGGCGAAACGCCCGGCCACATCCTTGGCCTTGTTGGTCTGCACATGGCCGATGCAATGCCACTCGCCGCCTTGCGCGGCAAGCTCGGGGAAAGCCTCCTGCTTGGCAAGCGCTTCCTGAACGTAGTTTTCCCCGAATGCCCGCTGGCCGAGGGCAAAGGCCGCCTGTACAGCCTCCACAGGATGAAGCTTGGAGACAGCCACAAGCCTGATCTCTTCGGGCCGGCGTCCGGCCGCGCGGGCCGCGTCGACCAGCCGTTCGCGGACTGTCGCCAGCCGCTCGCCAAGCTGCTGTTTTTCTCCTTCGGTCATTCCATGTTCTCCATGCCGAAGCCGATGGCGTGCAGGAACTGGGGATCGTCCACCCAGTTTTCCCGCACCTTCACCCACAACTCCAGATGCACCTTTTTTTCGAGCAATTCCTTGATTTCCTTGCGCGCCGCCGTGCCGACGGCCTTGATGCCCTCGCCGGCGCGGCCGATGACCATCGCCTTGTGCGACGGCCGGGCCACATAGATGACGGCGTGGATGATCGCCCGATCCGCCTCTTCGTCCCACTGTTCTATGTCCACGGCCACGGAATACGGCACTTCCTGGTACAGTCTGTCGAAAAGTTTTTCCCGGATGATTTCGGCCGCCATGAACCGCAGAGGCGCTGTGGAGAGCTGATCTTCGGGGAACAGGGCTTCTCCTTCGGGAAGCGTCTGCCTGATGATGTCGCGCAGGGCCGTGATCCCGTCGCGCTGCAGGGCGGAAAGGGGGAATATTTCCGCACGCGGAAGCAGCTCCGCGATGGATTCCAGCAGGGGCAGCATACGCGACTTGTCGTGGAAGAGATCGACCTTGTTGACCGCGACGATGACCGGGCGTTCCTCCTTGTTCAGCGCTCCGATAAGCGGGGCGAGATCCTTTTCCATGTACTCGGGCTTGCGCACATACAGATCGCCGTCAAGCACCAGCAGCACGCAGTGTGCGGCGTCAAGGCTCTGCCAGGCCGACTGGGCCATGATCCGCCCGAGATGCCCCCGCGTCTGTCCGCGCAGGGCATGGACGCCGGGGGTGTCCATAAAGATGATTTGGGCGTCCCGTTCCGTAAGGATGCCCACGATGCGGTTGCGGGTGGTCTGTGGTCTGGAAGTGACAATGGCCACCTTTCGCCCGACCAGCGCATTGATGAGCGTTGATTTGCCCGCGTTGGGCGGCCCCATGAGCGCCACCCGGCCGCAACGGTGCGTTGTCGTCATACAATCTCCTGCCGCGGCGCGAAAGCGCCTTCCGCGCCGGATCGCGCGGGGCGGCGCGCCCGGATTCGCATGGTTGTGCCAGGGGGGCAAGATGGCTGGCCCCGGGCCGCCGGCTCCTGGCGAAAGATGCCGTGCGGCCTTTGTTTTGTGCGCGTAATCACGCCAAAAGTAAAGACCGCCCCGCCCTGGGGGCGGATCTCGCCGCCATTGCGGATCGCCCGGGTCCCGATCCCGGAGTCAACCTTCAGCGCCCGGCCATGGCCCGCAGCCGGGCCACGCGATCGTTGATATCCGGATGCGTGCTGAACAGATTGGCCATGCCCCCGCCGAAAAGCGGGGCGACAATGAACATCTCCGCCGTGGACGCATTGCCCTGACGCATGGGGATCTGCCGGTTCCATGTCTGGAGTTTTTCCAGGGCCGAGGCAAGGGCCAGGGGCTGCCCGCTGAAGCGCGCGCCGCTCGCGTCGGCCAGGTATTCCCGCGAGCGCGAAATGGCGAACTGGATGAGGGCCGCCGCCACAGGCGCGACAATGGCCAGCACCAGAGCCATCAGGGGGTTGGAGCCTCCGCCCTCCTCGTCGTTGCCGCGCAGCCCGCCGAAAATCGCCGTGAACTGCATGAAGTTGGCGATGGAAACAATGGCCGAGGCCATGACGCCCGCGATCGTCTGGATCAGAATATCGCGGTTGGCGATATGGGCGATTTCGTGCGCCAGCACGCCGCGCAGTTCGGTGGGGGAAAGCAGCCGCACGATCCCTTCGGTGACGGCCACCACGCTGTGATCGGGGTCTCTGCCGGTGGCAAAGGCGTTGGGCGCTTCTTCCGGCACGACGCACACCCGCGGCATCGGAATGCCGGCGTTGATTGACAGTTCCCGAACCATGGCGTGAATGGCGGGCGCTTCTTCGGGCGAAAGCTCGCGGGCGTTGTACATGCGCAGCACGACCTTGTCCGAATACCAGTAGCTCCCCACATTCATCAATACGGCCAGGCCCAAGGCGATGACGATGCCTGTCCGTCCTCCGAACGCGCCGCCAAGGACGATGATCAGGCCGGACAGCAGGGCAAGCAACATGAAAGTCTTGACTTGGCTGGTCACAAAAAACTCCTTTTCACTGCAAGGCACGGTTTTCGGCAACGCGCTCCCCGCAAATCGTCCGGAGGGCGATTCATGAAAGGCGCTGGAATGAACCGTTCGGGGGGAAATTTAAGGATTCATCGGCGGTTTGACAAGGGCTGGCGCGGCGCGCGCATCAGACGCCAGGGGGGAACGCTTCTGTTCCGCCTCCCCGCCCGCTTCGTCTGCCCGCTCCATCTGTCGGGTCCGGCGTTCCCGGGCACAGGCTTGTCGGCTCGCCATTTCTGGCCGCCGTTCTCGCGGCTCTCTTTCTTCGTCACTTTGACGATCAAATGAGCTTGCCCCTGGGGAACTGACCATTCTCCAGGGGCAAAACTTTGAGCTTTTCGGCATGAAAAGCTGAGAAACTCGGGGGACTGCCCCGGCCGGGCGGTGTTGGCTCACTGCCCGGCTTTCCTTGTAGCCATTTCCGTTCCCTCTGGCAAGAGCATGAAGTCCTCGCGCGTTCCGTCTTGACGCCGCTCCGGCGGGCATATACTCCCCTGCCGGGCGGCCCTGCGCCCTGTCTGTGAAATCGGTTCCTTGCGAGGGAAACAATGAAGCACTTTCTGGCGGCGGGATCCCTGTGTCTGCTGTTCGCCGCGACAGCCGGCGCAACGACGTTGACCATCGGGCGGGCGCGCCTCGTCTGCACTGTGCCTGCGGAATATATGGAAGTACAGGAAGAGCCGTACCTCTCCATGCGGCGTTCCGCCGAGGCGTCGGCCCCGGAACTGCGCATTCATGCCCTGTACGTCGAGCGGAAGGCGCACGAACGCTTCGCGGCGGGCGAAGCTTCCTTTCCCGATCGCTATGTCTTTCTCGCCTCGCTGCCGGCGCTGGACAGGCCGGATCTCGATGTTGCCGACTTTGCCGAAATCAGGCAGGGCATCGCCGCCGCGCGGCCACGGCTCACGCCTGACGCCACGCCCCGGAGCGTGCGGGAAGACACGCGGAGCGCCGCCGGGAATCAGCCCCGGGACGGCATGGCCCAGGGCGACATTCCGGAAGGCGTTTTTGAGGAGACGGACACGAGTCTGTCCTTTCTGACGCTTGCCGAGCAGACGATCCCGGGCGAAAGCGGCGCGCTCACGATCAGGCAGGCGGCCGCTTCAACCTACCTGCTTGCCAGCGGAAAGATCGTCGTCGTCACCCAGTACCGCAACATCGATCCCGCCGGGGACGTGCCGGCCCAACTGGACGACTTCAGGCGGGAGGCTCCGGACTTCATCCGTCGGCTCGACATCGCGCCGGCCGCTTCCAAAACCGGGACCGCCGGCCTTTTGGGCAAGGCGCTCTTCGGGGCGCTGTTTGGAGGGCTTGTCGGCTTTACTGTCGTCTGGATACGCAGGAAAATGGCCCAACGGGGATAAGGCATGGGCAGGGGGAAGCGTCCCGGAAGCGGCTTTTGCCGGCCGGGCGCTTCCCCCCGCTTTTGCGTCACGGGCGTTCGCCGGCGTGCAGCCAGGCGGAACGCATGGTGTTTTTCATCAGCATGGCGATGGTCATGGGGCCGACGCCGCCGGGCACGGGCGTGATTCTGCCCGCCACTTCGGCCACGGCGTCAAAATCCACGTCGCCGGCCAGAATGGCCTTGCCGGTGGTCGGGTTGACGCCCACCCGGTTGACCCCGACGTCGATGACCGTCGCCCCCGGCCTGACCCAGTCGGCCTTGACCATACGGGGCGATCCGGCGGCGGCCACAAGGATATCGGCCCGGCGGCAGTGCTCCCGAATGTTGGCGCTCCGGCTGTGGACAAGCGTGACCGTGGCGTCCACGCCTTTTTGCCCCAGCATGATGCTCAGGGGCCTGCCGACAATGGCCGAACGCCCGATGATCGTCACTTCCGCCCCGCATGTCGGCGTGCCGGAGCGGACAAGCATTTCCAGAATGCCCGCCGGCGTGCACGGGGAAAAGCGCACGGCCTCGCCGCCGATGACCAGCCGTCCCAGATTCACGGGGTGGAAGCCGTCCACGTCCTTGTCCGGATCAATGGCGTGGATCACCCGGCTTTCATTGATGTGCGGGGGCAGGGGCAATTGCACGAGGATGCCGTGCACGGCCGGATCCCGGTTGTACGCCTCAATGCGCGCGAGCAGCGCCGCCTCGCTGACGTCGGCGGGCTGGTTGTCCTGAATTTCATGAAAGCCGAGGGCGAGCGCCGTTTTGACCTTGAGCGAGACATAGCTGACCGAGGCGGGATTGTCGCCCACGAGAATGGTCGCCAACCCCGGTTTCCGGCCGTGCTTCTCCAGGAGCCGGGCGGCTTCCGCGCGCGTCTCGTCAAGAATGGCGGCCCGCATGGCCATGCCGTCGATGCGTTCGGCCATCAGAAGATTCCTTCCACCTTGCCGGTTTCCGTGTCCACGTCCACCCGGCGGAAGGCGGGGTTGGACCCGGTGCCGGGCATGAGCGTGATGGTTCCCGAAACCGGCACCACAAAACCCGCCCCGCCGTAGATCAGCACGTCGCGGATTTTGAGCCGCCAGCCCCTGGGCGCGCCCTTGAGGGACGGGTCATCGGACAGGGAAAGGTGCGTCTTGACCATGCACAGGCCGAGTTCCGCCGCGTCGTCGCGCGCCTGCATCTCGTCAAGCTTGCGGGAGGCTTCGGGCGTGTAGTCCACGCCTTCCGCGCCGTAAACCTCGCGCGCCACCAGATCGATACGATCCTTGAACGGCATGTCCCAGGCGTAGAGCGGGCGGAACGACGTTTTTTCGTTGCAGGCGTCCATGACCGCGTCGGCCAGTTCAAGCGCGCCCTCGCCCCCATGTTCCCAGTGCGTCGAAACGGCGACGCGCGCGCCCGCGGCCTCGCACAGCTCGCGGATTTTGGCGATTTCCGCTTTGGTGTCGGTGACGAAGGCGTTGATGCAGACCACAGGGGACACGCCGGATTTTTTCACCGTGCTGATGTGGTGCAGGAGGTTGGCGCAGCCCGCTTCCACAAAGCCGACGTTTTCCCGCTTGTATTCTTCGGGCATGGGGCGGCCGGGAACCGGAACCGGCGCGCCGCCGTGGCTCTTCAGCGCGCGCACGGTGGCCACCACCACGGCGGCGTCCGGCGCGAGGCCGCTGTAATGACACTTGAGGTTCCAGAATTTTTCGTAGCCGATATCCGCGCCGAAGCCGGACTCCGTGACATGGTATTCGCTGAGTTTCAGCCCGATGCGATCGGCTATGACCGAGCTTTGCCCTATGGCGATGTTGGCGAACGGCCCGGCGTGGACAAGCACGGGCTGGCCTTCGATGGTCTGGATGAGGTTGGGGTTCACCGCTTCCGCCATCCAGGCGGTCATGGCGCCGTCCACTTGCAGATCGGCGGTGGTCACGGGCTTGCCGTGCCGGTCCCGCGCGAGGATGATCCGGCCCATGCGCCGGCGCAAGTCTTTGAGATCCTTGGCTACAGCCAGAATGGCCATGACTTCGGACGAAACGGCGATATCAAAGCGCGAGCGCATCATGAAGCCGTCGGACTTGCCCCCCACCCCATCAATGCCGATGATCACGTTGCGCAGGGCCTGACAGCAGAAATCCATCACCCAGCCCATGTTCACGCTGGTGGGATCGATGTTGAGGCGTTCCATGCCGGAGAGCCTCAACAGGGTTTCGTCGTCGTAGTTGCGCTCGTGCTGCATCCGCGCCGTCAGGGCGACCATGGCCAGATTGTGCGCGTTCATCACCGCGTTGATGTCGCCCGTGAAGCCGAGCGAATACTGGGTCAGCGGGATGCACTGGGAAAGTCCGCCCCCGGCGGCCGAACCCTTGACGCCCATCGTCGGCCCGCCCGAAGGCTGGCGAATGGCCGCGGAGCAGCGCCTGCCGCGCCGCCCCAACCCCTGCACAAGCCCGATGGTGGTGGTGGACTTGCCCTCACCGAGCGGCGTCGGCGTGATCGCGGTGACGTCCACATACTTGCCGTTCGCGTTGCCTTCAAGGCGGGCAAGCACGGAACGGTAGTCGATTTTGCCCATGTAGTGGCCGTAGGGCAAAAGCTCGCTTTCTTCCAGGCCGAATTCCCGGCCCAGGGCGGAAACGGTTTTCATCCGGCTTTCGGCGTCCCGGGCGATTTCCCAGTCCGCATGTTGTTTCGGGTCCAGAGCCATGCGCGCGTCTCCCTTCCTTTGGAGGGTTACCCGTCCCCCGCCCTGCCGGGGGCATGATCCCCCGGTCCCCCTCAACCGGGGCACGGCAATGAGGGCTGACCCTAGCATGTTCCGGCCGGACTTGCCATAGGACATGGGCCATGGCGCATGGGTATGGCGTCCATCACGGGGCGGGGCTGAAGCCGTTTGCGCCCGTCCCGGCCGTGCGGAGACCCCCTGCCATGGACAAGACCTCATAGTGTCGAATATCATCTATTAGATATGCCTATATTCCTAATTTTATCTTATATTTTCTGCATAACCCAACACAGTCTTCCCAAAATATATTCCTTTTGTTCTAAACTAATAGAAATTTGAGGAAATTCTGCATTTTCAGATCGAAGAATAAAACGTTTTTCTTCCTGATTCCAGAATATTTTTCTCAATACTATCCCTTCATAGGGTATATTTATAGCAAAGAATTCTCCACTTGTCGGGCATATTGATGATGTATCTATGCCAATATAGGAATTTTTACGCACTAATGGTAAAGCCTCATCATTATAAGTCTGAAATACAATAATACTATTTTTAGCATACGATTTTGGAATAACTATTTCTTCAATACAATTATCTTCTGTAAGAAGAAGTGTTTCTTTGGTATAATTGCTATGCATAGAATATACCTTAACAATTTCTGATCTTACAAAAGATCCTGTCAAAAAATTGGAATTAGTAGCCTGTAGTTCTCTATTACTGGAGCAATAGCCCTCTTCAGTACGCAAATATATAGGGCCAATACCCTTTTTTAGCCAATCAGGATTTACTCCAAGATTTTCAAATAATTTCATATACCAATCTGACGGAATGTTTTGCCGCCTTTTGCCATCAGAAATACTGGACTGCTTTATTCCCAAGATCGCAGCCAGTTCAACCTGGGTTCGTGTCCGGGTGACGAACCGGATCCGCTGCATGATTTGATCATAACTCATCGCTTGACCTCCACAGAATATGAAGAACGTGTGCAGGTCTAGATAGTAGACAGTAAATTTACTGTCTACAATTAGATTTTTTTTCTTCGTATGAATAAGGAATGAGAAATGTAAGAATACTACCATGTCCTTTTGGAAAAATCGTTTTTGAGGCTCGAAAACGACGAAATATCTCTCGATATAAGCTCGCTCAGATGACCGGCCGAACCCCACAACAGCTTGCAAAAATTGAAAAAGGTGAAAATGAACCGGTGATTTCCACAATTATTGGTCTTGCCCGTGCTCTCGGGCTGGATCCCTGTGAATTATTTCGTGAAACGGTCAAGCTGATGACTCTTTCCCAAGAGGGCGAAGAGATGAAGGAGCGGGATAAAGCAACAGTATGTAAGGAAGAAGTATGTTAGCTCTTTTTGGGCAGTATTTTTACTGTCTACAATAAAACTCATTTTCCCCATATGAAAGGAAAATGAGAAAACTAAAAACAATACCTTGCCCTTTTGGAAAAATTGTTGTAGATGCTAGAAATGCACAAGGCATTTCACGTTACCGTTTGGCAAAACTCATCGGCCGTACACCACAGCAGCTAGCTAAGCTTGAAAGGGGTGAAAATGAACCAGTTCTTTCTACAATTGTGATGATTGCTCGCGCTTTAAACGTCGATCCTTGTATATTATTCCACCAAACAGTTGAAATGATGTCTTCTAAAATAAAAAATGATAGTTCTGAAGATGAAGAAAAACTAAACTAATGTAGATAAAACAAAATAAATTTTTTATACTTAGCTTTATCGACCTAAATAAAGATTTGCCACTTATTTTTTATCTATCGAAATACAGAAAAATTTTAGAATAAGATCCAATAACAAGTAATATTTAAATAGTTCTGAAGCAATCTAGCTCTTATGGTAATGAGTTATTGGATTTTTTATATGGAAAGAATAACTCTTTCTGTTTTTTAGCCAAAGTAGTGCAATAACACCCGGTGATCCCCCATTCTTTTTGAGGTAATTGCCGGGGTATTTTTTTTACAATCTATATCAACATGTTATGGTTCAAAATCCATTAACATGTATTCCTGCCCGCATTGCCTGCTCCGGCCCGCCCGGTCGCGCGGAGAACCCCGGGGATCCCGTCACTTTGGACTTGCGCAACGTCTTTCCCGCTGGCAAAAGGAGGGGGCGCATCCGTTACGCGCATACGAGGTTGCATGTGGACAAAGTCGTTGTTTCGGTCATCGGGCTGGATTGCCCCGGCGTGGTGTACCTGGTTTCCAGTTCCCTGTCGGGGCTGGAATGCAATATCGAGGAAGTGAGCCAGACCATTCTCAAGGGACAGTTTGCGGCCATTTTCGTGGTTCGGAAGCCTGAGGGGCTGGATGATGCCCTCATCGGAAAGGTGCTGACCACCGCCATTGCGGACAAGGACATGCTCCTGTCCGTGACCATCAGACCCTTTGAAGAGGGCTGCCTGTTCGCCAATGAGGAGAGCGAACCGTTTGTCGTCACGGTGGACGGCGAGGATCGCTTTGAAATCATTTCCGCCATTTCCGGCATCTTTGCCGAACACAGGGTGAACATCGAGAACCTCAAGGCGATCATGCCCGACGCCGAGCAGCGCAAGGCCCTGCTTGTCTTCGAGATCGCCCTGCCCCTGTCCCTCGATCGCGTGGCCCTGCGGCGCACCCTGGAAGACCGGGCGCACAGCCTGGGCCTGCAACTCAGTATGCAGCACCGCGACATTTTCGAGGCCGTGCACCGGGTTTTGCCGTCGTAGCGGCGGCTCTTGTCATAACGCCGCCCCCGGCGGAACATCGCCATCACGCCCGCCGGCCTCCGGCGGGGAGCGGAGATTTTCTATGCTTACAGAACGCGAAGTCCTCAGCACTCTCAATATGTTGCGCAACGAACATCTGGACGTGCGCACCGTGACCCTTGGCATCAGCCTTTTCGACTGCGCGAGCCACAGCTTTGACGTGTTCGCCTACCGGGTGCGCTCCAAGATCGCCCGGTATGCGGAAAAGCTTGTCGCCACCTGCGAGGAGGTGGGCGATCGCTACGGCATCCCGGTAGTGAACAAGCGCATCAGCGTCAGCCCCATCGGCGTTGTGGGCGCTTCGTTCAGCCGGGACGAAATGGTCCGGGCCTGTCAGGTGCTGGACGAGGCGGCCAAGAAAGCCGGCGTGGATTTTCTGGGCGGCTTTGGCGCGCTGGTGGAAAAGGGCATGACCCCCGGCGAGCGCAATCTTATCGACGCCCTGCCCGAAGCTCTGGCCACCACGGACCGGATCTGCTCTTCCATCAACGTGGCTTCCTCGCGCGCGGGGATCAACATGGACGCGGTGGCGCTGATGGGCCAGCGCATCCTGGACACGGCCGAAGCCACCCGCGAGCGTGACGGCATCGGCTGCGCCAAGCTCGTGGTCTTCGCCAACATCCCGCAGGACGTGCCGTTCATGGCCGGGGCCTATCTCGGAGTGGGCGAGCCGGACGTGGTCATCAACGTGGGCGTGTCCGGCCCCGGTGTGGTCAGGAAAGCCATTGACAGGGCCATGCAGAACGGATCCGCCCCCACCCTGGGCGCGGTGGCGGAGGTGATCAAGCGCACAGCCTACAAGGTGACGCGAGTAGGCGAAATCATCGGTGAAGATGTGGCGCGGCGGCTTGGCGTGCCCTTTGGCGTGGCTGACCTTTCCCTGGCTCCGACGCCGGCGGTGGGGGACTCCGTGGGGGAAATCTTCCAGAGCGTGGGGCTTTCCTCCATTGGCGCGCCCGGTTCCACGGCCGTGCTGGCCATGCTCAACGATGCGGTGAAAAAGGGCGGGGCCTTTGCCTCGTCGCATGTGGGCGGGCTTTCCGGCGCGTTCATTCCTGTTTCGGAAGATTCAAGCATCGAGGCCGCCACGCGATCCGGCGCGCTTTCTCTGGAAAAGCTGGAAGCCATGACCAGCGTCTGTTCTGTGGGCCTCGACATGATCGCCATACCCGGCGACACCCCGGCCGCCACCATTTCCGGCATCATCGCGGATGAAATGGCCATTGGCATGATCAACAGCAAGACCACCGCCGTGCGCGTCATCCCCGTGCCGGGGAAAGGCGTGGGCGAAAAGGCTGCCTTTGGCGGCCTGCTTGGCGAGGCCGACATCATTCCGGTGCCGGGGGGCGACGCTTCCGCCTTCATCCGCCTTGGCGGGCGGATCCCCGCGCCCATTCACAGTTTGAAGAATTAGTCAGCCCTCCCGGCCCCCGCGTGCCGGGCGATCAGCCCTTGCCAGTTCCGAAGGGAAGACGTATACACAAAGGGAACCCCGGTTCCTGCGCTAACAGAAACCGGGGCTGGCGCGGCGCGTTACAGCGCCCCGCACGGCTGCCAGCTAGAGGTTTTCATCAACAGCCCCGGCCCATCGCTGCAATGGGCCGGGGCATTCTGCTATCTGGCGTCAGACGCCAGCAACAGCACCACAGCCAGGGCGATAAGCGAGACCATGATCAACCGTCTC
>CAJUHZ010000028.1 GCA_910585945.1 uncultured Bilophila sp. | reverse complement strand
CAAAGCCGTCTTGCGTCCGGCGGCATTGCAGGGCCGACATTGACTGCATGTTCAATGCAGCCTTGTCCAATGTTTGCCCTTGCCGGCCGGAAAAAGCCGGCTTTCGCGGGCATCATTTGAGAGCATTTTGCGATTGGAAAACATCCGTTTTCAATCGCGGCGTCGCCGTCATTTCCTTTGCCCATTCCCAGATGGGAAAAGCTCTCATGGGCCTGCCCCTGGCGCTGATCGGGCATGCTTCCGCAAGAGAAGGCTTGCACTCAAACACTGGAGAGAAAACGCCATGCCAAGCGAGTACGAAGTATTGCGCCAGCGCGGGGTCAGCCGGCGCGATTTTCTGAAATTCTGTTCCCTGGCGGCCGTGTCTCTGGGGCTTGGCCCCCTGGCGCACCGTGAAATCGCCCATGCGATGGAGAGCAAACCCCATCTGCCTGTCATCTGGATCAACGGGCTTTCCTGTTCATGCTGTACGGAATCATTCATCCGCACGGCGCATCCTCTGGCCTCCGACATCATTCTGTCCATGATCGCCCTTGACTATCAGGACACCATCATGGCCGCGGCCGGCGCTCAGGCGCATGAGGCGTTTGAGGAAAGCATCACGGCGAACAGGGGACACTACATCCTTGCCGTGGAGGGAAACGCCCCCCTCAAGGATGACGGCGTATTCTGCATTGAGGGCGGACGCCCGTGGATCGAAAAGCTGCAACGCGCCGCCACGGGAGCCAAAGCCATTGTCGCCTGGGGATCGTGCGCCTCCTGGGGGTGCGTGCAGGCCGCAAGGCCAAACCCCACCGGCGCGACGCCCGTGCACAAGCTCATTTCCGACAAGCCGGTGATCAAGGTTCCCGGCTGCCCGCCGATTCCCGAAATCATGAGCAACGTGATTGCCTACATCCTTACTTACGATCGCCTTCCCGAACTGGACGCGCAGGGCCGCCCCCTGGCTTTCTACGGCAAGCATGTTCACGATCAGTGCGTGCGCCGCGCGCACTTCGACGCCGGGCAGTTTGTGGAGTCATGGGACGACGAAGCCGCGGATCTCGGCTACTGTCTGTACAAAATGGGGTGCAAGGGGCCGACGACATTCAACGCCTGCCCGGCCACGCGCTGGAACGACGGCGTGTCCTACCCCATCCAGTCCGGCCACGGCTGCCTCGGCTGTTCGGAGCAGGGTTTTTGGGATCACGGCTCGTTCTACGATCGGATCACCAACATTCCCCAGTTCGGAACCAACACCACGGCGGAAAAAGTGGGGCTTGGCGCGCTTGGCCTGATCGGCGCGGGAGTGGGCGTGCATGCGGCCATCAGCGCCGCCGTGCACCTGAGCCGAAACGCTCCCCCCGAGAATCTTTCCTCATCGCGGGCAGGCCAGCGATCCGAAGCCTGCGAGAGCGATCACCCGTGCCGGACAGGCGAAAAAACCGCATTTTTTCCGCAAAGCGACAATGGGGACGCTTTCGAGACGAATGATCCCGAAAGCCATATGCCGGAACCGGGGGCTGAACGCCGCAACGCTGCCAAAAACAGGGAGGCACGCTAATGGCCTACGAGTACGCCAGCCAGGGCTACACCATCAGCGACGCGGGGCGTCGCCTTGTCATCGATCCCATCACGCGCATTGAGGGGCACCTGCGCTGCGAAGTAAACATCAATGAGAACAATGTGGTCACCAACGCCGTGTCCTGCGGCGCGATGTTCCGCGGTCTGGAAACCATCGTCAAACACCGCGACCCGCGCGATATATGGGCCTTTACCGAACGCATCTGCGGCGTCTGCACCGGCACGCACGCCCTGGCTTCGGTGCGCGCCGTGGAAAACGCGCTGGATATCGCCATTCCGGAAAACGCCAATACCATCCGGAATCTGATGGGGCTGGCGCTGTGGTTTCACGATCACCTGGTCCATTTCTACCAGTTGGGCGGGCTGGACTGGATCGACGTCGTCGCCGCGGCCAGGGCCGACCCGGAGGAAACCGCGCGTCTGGCGCAAGGCCTTTCGCCCTGGCGCAACGCCTCGCCCGGCTATTTCAAGGCGGTGCGCGACAAGCTCGCCGGCATCCTTGCATCGGGGCAACTCGGCATCTTCAAAAACGGCTATTGGGGGCATCCGGCATACAAGCTGCCGCCCGAGGCCGATCTCATGCTCGTGGCCCACTACATTGAAGCCCTGGATTTTCAGAAGGACGTGGTGCAGATCCACACCGTTTTCGGCGGCAAAAACCCGCACCCGAACTGGCTGGTGGGCGGCGTGCCACTGGCGCTCAATCTGGACGCCAAGGGCGGGGCCGACGTCATCAACATGGAACGTCTGGAACTTGTCCGTCAAATCATCGATCGCTGCCGCGTCTTCGCCCGGCAGGTGCTGGTGCCGGACAGTCTGGCCCTCGGCAAGTTCTATCCGGAATGGCTCCGGACCGGCACAGGACTCTCCGACCGTTTTCTTCTCGCCTACGGAGCGTTTCCGGAAAACGCCAACGACTATACGAACAACAGCCTGCTTATCCCGCGCGGGGCTGTGGTGAACGGCGACTTTACGGAGGTGCTGCCCGTGGATCTCATGGCCGAAGACCAGATCCGCGAAGAAGTCGGCAGTTCCTGGTACGTCTACCCCGAGGGCGTAACCTCCCTGCATCCCTCGCACGGTGAAACCGTGCCCCATTTCACTCTTGGCCCGGCGACCAAAGGCACAAGAACGGACATCCGGCAACTGGACGAACGCGCGCCCTATTCGTGGATCAAAACGCCGCGCTGGCGAGGGCACATGATGGAAGTAGGCCCGTTGGCGCGCACCCTTGTCGCCTACGCGCTCAAGCGCCCCTACGCGGTGGAAGCCGTCGATTCCATCCGCGCGACGCTGGGAGTGCCGGCAAGCGCGCTTTCCTCCACGCTCGGGCGCATCCTCGCCCGCGCCAATGAAGCGGCATGGGCCGCCGACGCCATGGCGCACTTTCACGACAAGCTGATCGCTTCCCTGCGCAATGGCGACAGGGCCACCGCCTTTACCGGCAAATGGAACCCGGACACCTGGCCGGCGGAGGCTTCGGGAGCAGGCTTTGACGAGGCTCCGCGCGGCGCGCTCGGCCACTGGATCAGCATCAAAAACGGAAAGGTGGATCGCTACCAGTGCGTGGTGCCCACCACCTGGAACGCCGCCCCCCGCAGCGACGAGGGCCAGATCGGCCCCTATGAGGCCGCGCTGATGGGAACGCGACTGGCCGTTCCGGAACAACCCCTGGAAATTCTGCGCACCCTGCACAGTTTTGACCCCTGCCTGTCCTGCGCCACCCATCTCCTCGGACCGGACGGGAGCGAACTGCTCACCGTGCATCTTGATTGAGCCAGAGTCAGACCTCATGAAAACGCTGTCCGCGAAAAGCCGTTTTCTCCGGCCGGCAAGGGGCAAACATTGGCCGAAGCCTTGAACATCCAGGCAATGTTGGCCTTGCAACGCCGCCGGACGTAAAAGGGGTGCCTTGCAGCAGGCGGATTCATGAGGGCTGACCCGGATCAGACGCGGGCGGATGCCGGCCTCTGCATCCGCCGGCGTTGCAAGGCAACAAGGAGCATATCGTATGGAACGCTTTTCCGCACCACAACAACCGGTTTACGTTTTTCAACTGCCGATCCGGCTGTGGCACTGGGTAACGGTTGCGGCCATTGCCGTGCTTGTCCCCACCGGCTACATCATCGGCAAGCCGTGGCACTCTCTGGACGGAGACCCGACATTCCTTTTTTACATGGGCTATACGCGCCTTGTTCATTTCAGCGCCGGTTTCACGCTGGCCGTATGCCTGGTCTGGCGCGCGCTGTACATGTTCATCGGCAACGAAATTTCGCGCCAGATCTTTTTCCCCCCGATATGGCGCGGCGCGTGGTGGCGCGATCTCGTCGCCGATATCCGCTGGTATCTTTTTCTTGACCGTTGCCCCCGGATATACATGGGGCACAACCCCCTGGCCCAGCTCGGCATGTGGAGCTCCGTGGCGCTCATCATCCTCATGATCCTTACAGGCTTCGGCATGTATGTGACCAGCTCGGACACAAGCGTTCTGCAACCCTTCCGGCTTGTCCTTGATTTTGCCTATCTGACCGGCGGCAACAGCCTTGATCTGCACAGCTGGCACCGCCTCGGCATGTTGCTGCTCATGGGCTTCATCGTCATCCATCTGTACATGGTGATTCGTGAGGAAATCATGGGGCCGACAACGCTGGTCAGCGCCATGTTCAGCGGCTATCGCCTTGTGCGGGCCGACGCGGAACGCTGCGAAGAAGACCGGCGTGAAGAGGAGCGCGCATCATGCTGAACAGTGCGGGCGCGGAACAGATCATTGTGCTCGGGCTTGGCAACATCCTGTACGGGGACGAGGGCTTTGGCGTGCGCGCGGCGGAACGACTGCACACCCGCCACGTTTTCCCGCCCACTGTGGAAATCGTGGACGCGGGCACGCTCGGCCACATGCTGCTTCCCTTTGTGGAACGGGCGGATCGACTGTTGATCCTGGATGCTGTGGATTTCGCCCTCACGCCGGGAACGCTTGTTGTGCGGGATGATGAAGGCATCCCCGCCTGGCTCGGAGGAACCGGCAAGATCAGCCCGCACCAGAACAGCTTTTCCGAAATTCTGGCCCTGGCCGATCTCAAGGACTGCCTGCCCCGGCAGATCCGCCTCATCGGCCTGCAACCGTTCAGTCTGGACTACGGCACGTCCCTGAGCGAGACCGCCCTCGCCCGTCTCGACGAGGCGGAACGTCTGGCCCTGTGCCAGTTGACGCTCTGGGGCGTCCCGCCCCTGGACGGAAACGCTCCGCCGGATCGAAACGAGACGCGCGGGGGCTTCCAGTCTCCGGCGCTTGCGCTGGAATGTTTTATGGCTCCCCGCTCCCCCTGCTCAAACGCCGGAAGGCATTCCGGATGACGTCTGTGCCGGGGTTCCCGCCCCGGCGGCGTTTTCTCCCGCCGGAGGCGTTGCCTGTTTCTGCGGCGTAACAACAGGCTTCGGCGCGGGTTGTTCAGGAGCGGGTTCGCGACGAATGATCCATGAAGCCGAAATATTGTCCTCCGGAGCCGGGGGCGGCGTTTCCTTCCTGACAACAACGGGCGCGGGCTGAGTCGGCACGGGGGTCGGGCTGACCACCGGGGCGGGATCGGGCTTCGCTCCGGCAGTCTTGGCCGGCTCCTCTTTGGCCGGTACGGGCTGGGGCGACACGGTCGGGGCCGGCGTGTTTTTGGACGGTGCGACGGTTGTCGTTTTTTTCGGGGCGGGTTTGGCGACGATGCTGCCCGAAGACGGCTTCCGCCTGGCGGGGCGGGCGGGAGAAAGCTTCGGCGCGGGCGTCACCGGCGTCTGGACAGTTTCCCGTCCACGCAACACGGGCCGGCGGCTGTAGCGTTCCCACACCTGCGGGGAAACCAGCCGGCTGTGCCCCACGACAGGCTCAAATTCCCGCTCTGCCGAACCACGCGCCACAACATGCGCATCCGGCAAAGGCGTCCAGGCCGCGGTCGGCGCATGTTGCGACGGGGCAGGCCAGGCCGCGACGGACGCGGCTTCCACTGTCCCGCACGGCACGCTCAAGACGGCCCAAAACGCAGCCAGACAAACAAGAGACAGGACGCGAAGCATATCTTCTCTCCCGGCCCGGTCTCTGACGGGCCTGCTCGACAAACAAAACAGCAAGATGCGTTTCGGCCCGCTCACGGCAACCTTGCCGCCGCGTTTTTTCGCCCGTCGCCCTGCAACCTCATCACAGCGCGCGAAGACCGAAGCGTTTTCGTGAGCCGGTTTACAGCCGCCAATAGGTAAAACCTTCCCTGCGGGCGCACGCCGCATCGAAGTGACCCTTGACGTCAAGCAGCAGCGCCCCCGCCGGATTGGCGAAGCGGGCGCGCAAGCCGGAAAATCCGAGGACGCCGCTTGTGGCGAACGCCGTATGCGGCACGGCAAGGATGACGGCGTCAAGCTCCACCAGCGCCTCAAGCGGCTGAAAAACAATGCCGTATTCCCGTTGCGCCTCTGCCGCATCGGCCAGCGGATCGTGCACAAGCGCCGTCACGCCGTACTCTTCCAGCTCGCGCACCACATCAATGACGCGCGTATTGCGCAAGTCGGGGACGTCTTCCTTGAACGTGAAGCCAAGAACCCCCACCCGCGCTCCATTGACCAGCCTCTGCTGCCGGATGATCTGCTTGACGCACACTTCGGCCACATACTTGCCCATGCTGTCATTGATGCGACGCCCGGCCAGGATCACTTGCGGATGGTAGCCGAGTTCCTCCGCCTTGAATGTCAGGTAGTACGGGTCGACGCCAATGCAGTGGCCGCCCACCAGCCCGGGCCGGAACGGCAGAAAATTCCATTTGGTTCCGGCGGCCCGCAACACTTCCAGGGTATCAATGCCGAGCCTGTCGAAAATGACCGAAAGCTCGTTCATCAGCGCGATGTTCAAGTCACGCTGCGTGTTTTCGATAACCTTGGCCGCCTCCGCCACCCTGATGCTGCCGGCGCGGTGCACGCCCGCCTTCACCACAAGTCCGTACAGGCCGGCCAGGAGATCCAGCGTGTCGGCATCGTCGCCCGCGACGATCTTGACGACGCTTTCCAGCGTGTGCACCCTGTCGCCGGGATTGATGCGCTCCGGCGAATACCCCACGGCAAAGTCGCGCCCGTGGACAAGGCCGGATTCCGCTTCCAGAATCGGGACGCACACATCCTCGGTGACGCCGGGGTAGACCGTGGATTCATACACCACCACGCTCCCCGGCGAGAGGTGACGCCCCACGGTTTCCGAGGCGCGGATCACGGGCGAGAGATCCGGATTGCGGTGCGCGTCAATGGGCGTGGGCACGGCCACGATGATCGCCCGGGCCTGACGCAGAAGCTCCGCATTTCCGGTAAAGCGCACTGTGCAAGCCGCAAGCTCTTCCCGGCCGGTCTCGCCGGTACGATCCTCGCCGGCGGCAAGGCCGGCGATTCTGGCCTCGTTGACGTCAAAGCCCACAACATCGCAATGGCGGGCAAAGGCCACGGCCAGCGGCAGCCCCACATAGCCGAGTCCCACCACCGCCACCGGGTGACGGCGTTCCTGAAAATCATGAAGAGAGGGAAGATCGACGGTCATGTCTTCTCGCCTGGCTGAAGTAAGCGACGCGCGGGGGAACCTCGCCCGCCGGAGAGATTCACCCCCGGGGCGGCCGGCGCAGTTTGTCCGGGGCAAAGGCCAGAACAAGCGCGCGGGCCAGAGCGGCCGTGGCGTCCACCAGGGGAACGCCGTGCAGACAGGGTTCGGTCAACGCCAGAGGAATTTCGGTGCAGCCGAGAATAACGGCGCGTGCTCCCTGCTCCGCCAGCCGTTTCGCTTCATCGGCCAACAACCTTCGCGCCGTGTCCGTCACCGGGTTGGACTGGGCCTTGATGCCAAAGCGCGGATCGCTGATGGCGGCCTGCACCCTGTCCCGCCCTGCCTCATCCGGAAAAAGGGGGACAAAGCCGGCCCGGCTCAGGGCATCCTGATACACGCCCGTAGCGTATGTGCCCCTGGTGCTGAGCACCCCGACGCGCACGGCCTCGCGCGGCGCGTCGCCCGCGCCCACCGCTTCGGCCACAGCGGTCATGGTCGCATCAATCATATGGACAAAACGCGCGTCCTCCGCCTCGTCCCGAAGTCGACGCAGGGCGGGTTCCAGAATGCGCGGACTGTGCGCCGTGTTGCAGGGAATGCCAATGACGGCGGCTCCCGCCCTGGCGAGACGAACCATGATGCGCCCCAACGCTTCGCCAGGGTTCACATCGGTCTCACCGAGAAGAAAGCTGGTTCTGTCGGCGATCTCGCCGGGCAGGGAAAAGGCGATGACAGGGAGGTGCTCCTGATCGCGGCGCGCTTCCGTCAGATCAAAAAGCTTGCGCATGAGGTCAAGGCCGGCATACGGCCCGACGCCGCCGACAACGCCTACGGCCCCCCTCGCGTTTCTTTCCGCGTCGCCCGGAGCGGCGCCCTGTGCTGTCGTGTCCATTCCGTGAAGATCCTTGCCGCGCGCGGCGCTGTGCGGCAAAGGCGGGGGCGCCGCGGTTAATAGGATTTGATGTATTCGTCGAGGCTTTCGGCCGAACAGTTGCGGCTGACCCAGAAGGCCGAGGCCCATACCATCAGCGCCGTGGCCTGCGTATCGTCCAGACGCTTCAGCTTGGCTTCCAGGCTGGACCGGCTGACCCCGTACTGGTTGTGAATGCCCGAAACATCGCAAAGATCCGCCACGCGCAAAAGCAGATAGGAAAGCCGGGTGTGATCCGGCAACAGCCGGAGATCCTTGTGGGCTTCAATGATGGTCTTCAGTTCGGCGCTGGAAAAAATGCTTTTGATGCTCGTAATGGCTCGAAAAAACGTATCGACGGCCCAAGGCAGAATGAACTCGGCTCCCGCGCTTTTGGTACGGAAATAGTCTTTGAGCCAGCGCTCTTGTTGCTCGCTTATTCGCGCGGCGACCTGGGGCATGTCAGTCTCCTCAAAGGATGAAGGCTTCCGCTTTCTTCTCCATATATACCATATCTATGAAATACTCAAGAGCTTGTCTAGAGGTATAAAGTGCTTTTATTCGGACCGGTTCGGGCTTTTTTTCCCGGAACAGCCGCCCCGGGGGCCATGCGGGCGCGCATGGTCAGCGCCCCGTGAACGCGAGGGCAACAGCCAGCGCCACGAAGACACAGCCGGCCGCGCGGTTGAGAAGAATCTGCCCCCGTACAGATTTATTGAACCATATCGCAAGCTTGCCGCCAAGAAGCGCCACTCCGCCAAAAACAAGAAGCGTGGCGCACTGGAACAGCGCGCCGAAAAGAATGATCTGCGCGGAGAGGTTGCCCCGGCCCGGATCGGCAAACTGCGGAAGAAAGGCGAGAAAAAACAGCGAGACTTTCGGATTGGTGATATTCATGATCACGCCCCGGCGGTACAGGGCAAGAAAGCCGGGAAAGCGGCTCCGCTCCAGAGACGCGCTTGACGCCCCGCTGCGGAAGGAAAGCCGGGCAAGATGCAGCAGATAGAGCGCGCCCACGATTTTGAGTCCGAGAAAGGCCGCCTCCGAAGCGCGAAAAAGAGCGGCCACCCCCAGCGTCACGGCGGCGGTATGGGCGCACAGGCCGGTGATCAGCCCGAAGGTGGTGGCGAAGCCGGCCCGCGCGCCGTACACTGCCGACTGCGTGAGCACAAAAAGATTGTCCGGGCCGGGCACAAGCGCCATGAGCAGGGCTGTGGCGAAAAACGCGCTCAGGATATCCGCGGAAGGCATGGCATCTCCTCGTGGCTGGCGGCCAGACAGGCCTCGCAACCGGCGTATCCCCGTCCTCTTACGTTGCCGCCCGCCCCGCGTCAAACCCCACGCTCAGCACGAGTTCGTCTCCCGGCGCGCATGACCGCCGCAACCGCCCCCGCCAGCCCCGAATGGTTCCAGCCGGTTCCACAGAAACCGGGCCTTGCCGAAAAGGAGGGCTTCGCGTTAGGGTCAGGCCGCATTCAAACGCCGCCCGTGAAAACGCCGGCGGTTTTGCAGCTTTCAAGACGGCAAGGGGAAGCGAAGATGAAAGAAACCCTCACAACGTGCGGGTACTGCGGGTGCGGCTGCAATTTCTATCTGACGACGGAAGGCGACCGCATCGTGGGGGTGCGCCCCAAACCGGATCATCCCGTCAGCCGGGGAATGCTCTGCGCCAAGGGATGGCAGGGGCACGGCTTCGTGCGGCATCCCGACCGTCTGACCTCACCCCTGCTGCGCGAGGACAGGGGCGCGCCCCTGCGTGAAGCCGGCTGGGACGAAGCCTACGCCTTCATCCGCGAGCGCCTCGGACGCACGCTGGCGGAGCACGGGCCGGAAAGTTTCGCCCTGCTCAGTTCCGCCCGCTGCACCAATGAGGAAAATTATCTGGCCGCCCGCTTCGCCCGCGCCGTGATCGGTTCGCCGCACATCGATCACTGCGCCCGGCTCTGACACAGCCCCACCGTGGCCGGTCTGGCCACAGCCTTTGGTTCCGGCGCTTCGACGAACAGTATTGAGGAGATCCGTTCCGCAAACGTCATTTTCATTCTGGGTTCCAACACCTCGGCGCAACATCCCCTGGCGTACGCGCGGGTGATCGACGCCAAACAGAACCACGGCGCGCGCCTGATTGTTGCCGATCCGCGCACAACGCCCGTGGCCGCCCTGGCCGACGAGCATCTGGCCGTGCGCCCCGGCGCCAACCTTGCCCTGATCAACGCCATGCTGCATGTGATCCTGCGGGAAGGGCTGGAAGATCGCGCCTTCATCGCCGCGCGCACGGAAAACGTCGACGCCCTGCGCGCCTCGATCCATGACTGCACTCCCGAATGGGCCGCGCGGCTCACGGGCCTTGACCCCGCCGCCATCCGCCGGGCCGCTCGCCTGTACGCGGCCGGGCCGGCCTCCAGTATTCTCTACTGCATGGGCGTGACGCAACACGTCACCGGAACGCGCACCTGCGCGGCCCTCGCCAACCTGGCCATGCTCTGCGGCATGGTGGGGCGGCCCTCCACCGGACTCAACCCCCTGCGCGGCCAGAACAACGTGCAGGGCGCCTGCGACATGGGCGCACTGCCCGAAACCCTGCCCGGTTATGTCCGCGCCGGGAGCGAAGAAGCCCGCGCGCGCTTCACGCCCCTGTGGGGAAACTTCGCCAACAGCGTCGGGCGCCGGCTTACCGAAATCACGTCCGGCATGCGCGACGGGAGCATTCGCGCCGCCTACGTCATCGGGGAAAATCCGCTTCAGTCCGACCCGGACACCCAAAGCGTCGCGGAAGGATTCCGCCGGCTTGATTTCCTGCTGGTGCAGGATCTCTTTCTCACGCCAACGGCCGAGCTTGCCGACGTGGTGCTCCCGGCGTCCAGCTATCTGGAAAAACAGGGAACCTTCACCAACACGGAACGCCGGGTGCAACTGGTCAACGAGGCATTGCCCCCCCTGCCCGGCACGCGGCCCGACTGGCGCATCCTTGTCGATCTCATGCGGATCATGCGCCCTGCGGGCACGGCGGACGCGCCCGACTACGCCTCGCCGGAGGCTGTCTTTGCCGAAATCCGCAAGGCCAACCCGGCGTATGCGGGCATGAGCTACGCCCGGCTTGCCGCCCATGACGGACTGTGCTGGCCCTGCCCGGATGAAGAACACCCCGGCACGCCCATTCTGCATGTGCAGACCTTTTCCCGCGGGCGCGGCCTGTTCACCGTGAACAGGTTCGACGTGGCGGAAGGCGCTTGCCCCGGGCGGGGGGACGTGAACGGAGGCGCTTGCGAACAGCCGGGTCCGGACATGGCGGATATGGGGGAAAGGCCGGACGCCGACTACCCCTTCACGCTGATCACCGGCCGCCTGCCGACCCACTACCACACAGGCACCATGACCCGCCGCTCCTGGGCGCTCCAGCGGGAAGCGCCCGAGGCGTTTCTGGAAATGCACCCGGACGACGCGGCCCGGCTCGGTCTCAGGAACGACTGGAAGGTGAGCATCCGCTCGCGCCGCGGCAGCGTCGTCGCCCGGCTGCACGTCACGCCGGAAATTTTGCCCGGCGTGGTCTTCCTGCCGTTTCACTTTGCCGAGAGTGCGGCCAACGTGCTGACCAGCCACGATCGCGTCGATCCTGTAGCGGGCATTCCGGCGCTCAAGATGACTGCCGTGGCCGTGGAGGAAGCGCGCGCCTGAGGGAGCGTCATCGCTCTCCGGACACCTCTGCATACTCTGAAGACGCGTCAGAAACACAAGTGAACATGCAGCAAAACAGTATAACCGGATTCAAAAATTTTTCCTATCACCTTGTACAAGGGCATCATATGCTGACAGCAACAATACATCCTTCTAGAGAGAGAACTGACGCTGCGTCATGCGACGCCCGAGGATAGAGAATTTATTTTTTGTCTTGTCAATGACAAGCAGGTCAGAGCCATGTCATTCCAGAGCGATCCTGTGGACTGGAACACGCATTGCCGTTGGTTTGCAAAACGCCTTTCTGAAGGAGTGCCGTTTTACATGGCCTCTCGCAACGGTGAACCGTGCGGCTATGTGCGTTTTCAGAACAGGGATTCAGGCCCGTGGCGGCCGGGTGTTCCTGATGTTGTGGTTTCCCTGGCCGTGCATCCTCAATATCGTCAACAAGGCATTGCAACAGCAATGCTTCTGGCGGCATGTCGGACTGTCCTGGAAGAGACCGGAGTTCAGCGCATTCATGCCCTCGTCAAGGCGGACAATCAGGCTTCGCTGGCGACATTTCGCAAGTGCCGCTTTCATGCGAACGGCACGACAACCCACGGCGGCATACCCGTGGTATGCTTCGTCTACCCCGACTGATGCGGCCAAACATTGCCGTCATTCTCCCAAAGCTGATCAAAAAATGCCTGCAACAATTCCACTCGGTATCCGGCATGTGGCAGAAGCCATTTGTAAATGACTTCTGCCACGGTGAGACAGCTTCTACTTCCGCATCGCCCGCAGTCCGTTGGCGACAACCAGAAGCGCCGTGCCCACGTCGGCAAAAACGGCCATCCACATGGTGGCGTTTCCGGTAAAGGTCAAAGCGAAGAAAAGCGCCTTGACGCCAAGCGCCAGAGTGATGTTCTGCACCAGAATGGCGTATGTCGATCTGGACAGGCTGATGAAACGGGGAATTTTCCGCAAATCGTCGTCCATGAGGGCGACATCGGCGGTTTCAATGGCGGTGTCGGTACCCTCGCCCGCCATTGCAAAGCCGATATCAGCTTTTGCCAGCGCCGGGGCGTCATTGATTCCGTCACCGACCATACCGACGTTTCCGCCGGTCTGTTCGAGCCGCTCAATGGCGGAAAGCTTGTCTTCCGGGAGCAGATTGGCCCGGAAATCATCCACGCCCGCCTGCCTGGCGATGACAGCCGCGGTGTGCTCATTGTCCCCGGTCAGCATGACGGTTTTCACGCCGAGCCTTTTCAGTTCCCGAATGGCTTCGATGCTGCTGTCCCTGATCGTGTCGGCCACGGCGAACACCCCCTGCACTCCGGATTCGCCAACCAGAGCGACGACTGTCTTCCCCTGCCGTTCAAGGCTGAACATCTGTTCTTCGAGCTTTTCCGAACATTTGTTCAGGTTTTCCACCATCCTGTGATTGCCCAGACGCCATATTTGCCCGTCAACCACGCCGCTGACGCCCTGGCCGGGAAGCGCCGCAAAATCTTCCACCTCCTGCAGAGGAATGCCGGCTTCCGCCGCGGCCCGGGCAATGGCTCCGGACACGGGATGGTCGGAACGGGCGGCAAGGCTGGCGGCAAGGGAGACGATGCGGTCCTCATCCAGAGTCCCTACCCGGATGGCGTCGGTCTGGCAGGGTCTGCCGTGGGTGATGGTGCCGGTCTTGTCCAGTGCCAGCCACTTGAGAAGCCGCCCCTGCTCCAGAAACATCCCGCCCTTGATCAGGATGCCGGAGCGGGTCGCCGCCGCCATGCCGCTGACGATGCTGACCGGAGTGGAAATGACGAGAGCGCACGGGCAGCCGATAACCAGCACGACAAGCGCGGTATAGATGGAATCTCGCCATGCGCCCCCCAGAAGGAGCGGCGGAACAAGCGCGGCCAGAACGGAAACAAGAAAAACAGCGGGCGTGTAGTACCGGGCGAAAGCGTCCACAAGGCGCTGCATGGGGGCGCGGCTTCCCTGCGCTTCTTCCACGGCATGAATGATGCGGGCAAGCGTGGAGTCCGTGGCCGCGGCGGTCACGTCAAACTCGAACGATCCGGATTCATTGATGGAGCCGGCATAGACGAGGCTCCCCTCCGTTTTTTCCACAGGCATGCTCTCGCCGGTAATGGGGGCCTGATTGACCATTGAGCTGCCGGAGACCACAGCGCCGTCCAGGCCGATCTTCTCGCCCGGTCTTACGCGCACGCGACTGCCGACGGGCACTTCCCGAATATCAGTCTCCTTCCATGTTCCATCCCGCTGCAAGACCGTGACGGTATCCGGCGCAAGAGCGAGCAGATCCCTGATGGCGTTGCGCGCCCGGTCCAAGGCCCTGGCTTCAATGGCTTCCGACAGGTTGAACAGCACCATGACCATGGCCGCTTCCGGATACTGCCCGATCAGGACAGCGCCTGTCACGGCGACGGACATGAGCGCGTTGATGTTCAGGTTACCGTTGGAAATGGCCAGCCAGCCCTTTCTGTAGGTGACCAGGCCGCCCAGCGCGATGGCGATGAGGGCGAACAGCAGCGGCAGATGCTCCAGCGCCGGAGAAGCGCCGAAGGTCCATGCGGGCATGTCAGGACCGAAGGGGGCGACTCCCCACTCGCGGATCAACTCAAACACTTCCGACAGGGCGGCGAACATTCCGGCGGCAGTCAGTTTCTTCCAGGGGATTTCGGGAGCAGGGACGCCGCCAGCCCCTCTTGCGGAAAACGCCGCCGAACACCCTGGCGCGGCAAGCGGCTCCGGCGTCATGTCAATGGCTTTCAGCGCCGCCTCGATAGACGCCGTGGACGAAAGCTCATGATCGACCGTGAGCACGCGCTGCATGAGGTTGAACGTGAGCCTGGTTATGCCGGGAACCGTGGCGAGCTTTTTTCTGATGAGCGCCTCTTCCATTGGGCAATCCATATTCACAATGCGGTATATGGCCCGCGTGGCCGAGGCTTCGCCCAGCGTCGCGGCATCAATCTCCTGCGGGGCGGCATGGGCATGACAGCAACAGCCGCCCTCCGCATGGGCGTGCGCATGTTGCCCATGCGCATGATGATCGTGATCGCGACAGGCCGCGTGGACATGGGCTTCCGAAAGACATTCATGATCTCCAGGCGCTTGCGGACAGTTCGAAGCAGGCTCCCTGCCGGGCTGCCGCGCCTTTTCGCATATGAACCCCACGGGGTGACAATCTCCACAGGGGCACAAGACCAGAGTATCGCCGCTCATCGTGTTCCTCCCGAAAACATTTTTGCGGAAAGCCTCCCGCCGTCGACTCCTTGCATCTTCCCCATCGGGTGGCGTAGGATGGGGAAGGCGGTGGTTTCTTTTCATGAGCAGACAATAAGGTCTATAGTCCCTATAGGGTCAAGAAAAATCTCAGGGTGCGATCTCATCAGGGTCAGTCCTCATGAAAACGCCGTCCGCGCAAAGCGGAGGAATAGGGGCTTACCCCCATGAAAGCAGCGTTGGAAGCTTGCATGACATGCGATCTTCCAGAGTTCTCATAAAGGAAAACACATGCACCGATTCAGGGCGACGGATCTGCCTTTCATTCTGACGCGATGGGCGGAACGCCACAGGGTCTTCGCGCCCGCGGGCGTCCCCGGAAATGTCCGCTTCCGTTCCTGGCCGCCAGACGGCCAGACGGGAGGGCAGGCGGGTGCGAAGACAGATCCGATGACCTCCCACCCCACGCGACACGGCGAAGAGCGGGACGAAACGCCGGACGCCAGCGGAGAACGCTTTCTGACCCCGGACGAATATGTCAATGTTTCCCTCTCGCCCAAATCCTTTGTGTTCAACGAGCGGGAAACGCTTTTCCGCTGGCGGGGCGGGGAAAAAACCTGCACGGCAACCGGCGAACCCCGCCCGGCCGGGCAGGCCGGAGACACCCTTCTGTTCGGCGTGCGCCCCTGTGATGTGGCGGGGCTTGGCTATCTGGATCGCTTCTTCCTTGGCGAACATGCGGACATCAACTACCATGCGCGCCGTCAACACGTTCTGACCGTCGCGGTCAACTGTCTGAAAGCCGGACCGCTGTGCTTTTGCGCGTCGTTCGGCGCCGGGCCGTTCGCGCCGTCCCCTGCCGGCGCGAACCTCACCGGCACGACCGGGGAAATGACCTATGATCTCCTGCTCACTCCCGACACGGCGGGCGGCGAGACCTGCTATTGGGTGGAAGTCGGCACGGCGCGCGGCCGCGTGCTGCTTGGCGACGTGACGGCCTGGCTGCATCGCGACGTGGAAGGCAGGGGAGCCGCCCGGCGGGAAACGCTGGAAGCCGCGGCACGGCGCACCCTTGCGCGTTCGGTGGATGCGGAGGCGTTGCCGTCGCTGCTGGCCGCGCACTTCAACAACCCGGTATGGGAAACAACGGCCGCCGCCTGTATCGGCTGCACCGGATGCACGCGCGTCTGCCCCACCTGCACCTGCTTCACCACCGAGGAAGAAAGCGACGGCCCCCGGTCCGGCGTGCGCACGCGGGTCTGGGATTCCTGCCAGTCCGTAAGCTTCACCCGCAATGCGGAACGGCACAACCCGCGTTCGCGCGCCGCGGCCGTGCGCTACCGCATCCATGACAAGTTCAAGTACATTCAAGAGCGCTTCGGTCATGCCGGCTGCACCGGCTGCGGGCGGTGTACGGCCTGCTGCCCGGCCGGCATCGACATGGTGAAGCTCGTCAACGGCCTGAACGGCGAAGACGCGGCCGGCCTTTCCCCCCTGCCCGACGCCGCATCCCTGGTCCACTTCTCACGCGAGGAGCGGTTGTTCGATCCCCGGATGTACACGCCGCTGATCGCGGAGATCACCGATATTCATGAGGAAGCGCGCGACATCAGACGGTTCACGGTGAGCTGCAGGGATCGCCCCGAACAGGGGCGGCCGGCATTGCGCGGACAGTTTTTCATGCTCACCGTGTTCGGCGTCGGAGAATCGGCCATTTCCGTGCCATTCAGCGCCCGTGTGCGGGACGGGTTCACCTTTTACGTCAAGAAAGTCGGCACGGTGACGGCCGCCCTGCACAAGCTGAAGGTTGGAGACGTGATCGGTCTGCGCGGCCCGTTCGGCGTTCCTCTGCCCTACGAAACCCTGAAGGGACGCGATCTGCTGGCTGTAGGTTCGGGCGTCGGCCTTGCGCCGGTGCGCGCCGCGCTCATCCGGGCCATTGAAAACCGGCAGGAATTCGGCCGCATCGTGGTCATGGCCAGCGCCACAACGTATGACGGGCTTATTCTGAAGGAAGATCTGGAGCGCTGGAAAGAGGACGCCGACGTCGAAGTGCATTACGCGCTGTCTCGCCCTACGGACAAGGTGAGGGCGCACATCGGCTATGTGAACGATCTTTTGCCCGATCTCGGGTTGGAGTGGGGAAAAACTTCGGCTATCGTCTGCGCGTCGGCACGGCGCATCAAGGCCGTGGCGCGCGATCTGCTGCGGCTTGGCATGAGGCCGTCGGACATTTACACCACGCTGGAGACAAACATGCGCTGCGGCGTGGGCAAATGCGGGCACTGCAAGGTCGGCGCGCACTACATGTGCGTGGACGGTCCGGTTTTCACCTACGCGGAAATGCTGGCCCTGCCGCCGGAGTTTTAGAGTCGGCCAGCTCCCGCCGCCACCAGTACAGGCCAAGGCAGAGCATCGCGGCTGTTTCCCAGCGGAGCACCCGCTTGCCCAGGGTGACAGGTTCAAAGCCCCCGGCCTGAAGGCGATCCGCCTCACGGGGGGTGAAGCCGCCTTCCGGCCCCACGACGCAAAGAGTGGTTCCGGGTTCGGCCAGACGATCCGGCGTGAGCGGCAGGGGCGCGCCCAGCCCCTCCTCCAGCAGAACAACCTTGCGGATTGCCCCGCGCTCCGCTTCCAGAGCGGCAACGCCGGCAAGCAGTTCCTCCACGCCGCCGGAAAAAATGCGCAATTCGGGAAGCCAGGGATTGCGGCACTGCTTGGCCCCGGCCACAAGCTGATCCCGCCACGATGTCCTGATATCCTCCGGCGTGGGGAACTGGCTCCGCTCCGCCTGCCAGAGCCAGACGCCCTCGGCCTCGAATTCAACCGCTTTTTCCAGAAACCAGCCGCGCCGCGCCGCCTTGGTCCAGCCGGCGGCCAGAATGACGCGGGAATGCGGGCGGGGATGCCGCCATTCTTCCACAAGGCGCAGACGCGTGCGGTGTCTGTCACACGCCTCCACCACAAAGATTCCCTCGCGCCCTTCCCCATCCAGCACCCGGATTTCCTCGCCCGGCCCCAGACGGAGAACGCGGGTCAGATGGCGCGTCTCCCCCGCATCCAGTTCGTAGGGCGGCCGCCATGCCGCGGGGGGAAGAAAAAAGGTCCGGTGATCGTTCCAGGCCGGATCATTACGTTTGCTCTCGTCAACAGGCATGGGGTCTCCCCGGGGTTGTGGCCTTCCCGCGTTTCACTTCACCAGTCCGTGCAGGCCGCGCATTCTCAGGACGCCTGCTCTCAGGCCGCGGGCCGCCGCGATTTGCGGACGGACTCGAATTCGTCCCGCAGGCTGACAAGCCGGCCGTAGTTTTTGCGAATCTCCATCCCCGCCCTGCTCAGCCGTTCTTCCTGATTCTCAATATAGGTGCGGCGCAGATAACGGTTGTCGAGAATGCTTTCAATATTGTGCAGCACGCTCTGCACCAGGGGTTCAAAGTAATTGCCCAGTTCAAACTTGAGATCGCGCAAGAGATTGATTGCCTCGGCAAGCATCCGCCCGTACCCCAGTCTTTCCCCCTTGTAGGATCGCGCCGCGATATCTTCGAGATACCGCACGGTGCGCGCCTGGCGGATATAGGCGTACCGGCTCATGACTTCCTGATACAGATCGTTGTACGGCTCAAACGCATCCTGATTGTCGGGGTTCTTCAGGTACGCGTCAAGCACCCGTGTCGCGCTGGCGTAAAAATCGTCGCTGTAGCCGATGATGCGGCGCTGGTTCTTGGCCAGCCACGCGTACAGAAACTTGAGGCGCTTTTCATCCGTATCCGTATTTTCCACAAGCTCCGTCCGCTTGTAGACCACACGCCCCACATATTCGCCACGCACCATGTCGTTGAGGCGGAGGATCATGGTAGTCGTGTCCTTGACCACATTCACGTCGGACAGACCCTGCCCCGTGAATGGATGGATCAGTTCCTGCCGTTCCACGGACAGGGCGCGATCCTGGCGCACGTTGTCGGGATTGTAGCTGTGCTGCTTGTAAAGAATGCGCACGATCACCACGCGCTGTTCCCGATCGACAAAATAGCCCTTCTCGTCAATGATGCGGATAAGTTCCTTCTGCTCCGGGTCCACCCTGATCAGCGCGATCTTCTCCACCCGCGGATAGGGGCGGTTCTCGCCATTGTTCCAGATCGTCGTGATCACGCGATCCGACTGGCCCAGCACCCGGATCATGAACCGTTCACCGAGCTTGTGCAGACGGCGGGCGAAAAGACAGGCGGAAGTGCGGCGCTCCGAAGCCACGGGAAAACCGTACAGTTCCATCAGGAATTGATAGACGAAAGGCCGGTTGCGCTCGTACATCTCATTGTCGCCAAAGCGGAACTTGCCGATGCGCAGGCCGAAGCGCTTCACTTCACCGTCCATGTCGGAAGGAAAGGAAGCGAACAGACCGGCCAGATGAAAATGCCCGAAACGGTCCGTGGCGAAGACATGCGCGCGATCCATATTGACGATGTACGACATGAGGGCCGGGTAGTAGTCGAGCAACGCCGTGTCCACCCGCTGAAATTCGCTCCGGAACGCGTCCTGCAGACGCTTCGGCAAACGGCTCTGAAAGGTCTGCACATTGCGCGCGATGACGTGGGTTTCCAGGGGGCAGAACGCGCCTTCGGCAGAGCTGAGGTCGCTCATGACAGGATGCAGGATGTCGTACTGAAATATCTCGCTGAAGCTTTCCAGCGGGCGATCAAAGGCCACCATGGAAAACCCGGGCAAGCCCTTGTACTCCCACAGTTCGGTTTCAAAGGAAGGGAGGAGATCCTTTGCTTCCACCAGGGGGTACGCTTCCGTTTCGCACCAGGGGCGGAGCAGGCAACATTTGATGTGCGCCTCGTCCAGAAAGCGCTTGAGCGCTTCCAGGCCCGTGATTTCAATGACGTCGGAAAAAGCGTTTCCGCCAGTCCAGGGAAATGCCCCCTTGCTGAACGCCTGCTTCCATGAAAAAGCCATTCCGAAAGTCCCCCTTCTTCCTCCATATCATCCCGGACAAAAAAAATCCAGCCCTGATTCGAGGAGGGGCAAAACCGCACGGAGCAGCCCCCAGGGCAATCGCCCGGGCAATCGCACGATCGCCTTGACCTCAACTCGGGCGCTGCGGTAAGGTGTCCCTGTCGTTTGCCGCATACGCGGCGCGGCCAGCGCGGAAGGGTGGCAGAGCGGCTTAATGCGGCGGTCTTGAAAACCGTTGTGGGGGTGACTCCACCGGGGGTTCAAATCCCTCCCCTTCCGCCAGACAAAACAACGCCACAATACAAACATCCGCAAGCCTGCCCTCCCCCCACACTTTGACAAGCCGCCTCAATGTGCCTAGCGTTTACTTGCAAACGTGGACACTACAGAACCCGTAAGGGTCTCGCGGCGGCGCAGTCGCCATGAGTGAACGAAAAAACCACGTTTTTTCGCAATCAGACACTGGCTGAATCATGCAGGAGGTCATCATGACCACCACAACTTTTGATACCCTGGGGTATGCAAAAAGGCTCGAAGCCGCCGGATTCACCCGTCAGCAGGCCGAAGCTCAGGCCGAACTGCTGCGGGAACACGCGGAAACGCAAAGCGCGGCTGTGCAGAAAATTCTGGACGACAGGGACAAGGAACTTGCCTCCAAAGGCGATATTCAGGGCGTGCGCCTTGAAATTGAAAAAGTCCGTGCGGACATGAAAGCCCTTGAACTCCGCCTGCTCAAATGGCAGTTCGGCATTGCTCTCGCCCTTGCCGCCATCATGGCGAAGGGCTTCGGCTGGATCGGTTTCTGACTGCCGTATCGTCCCGTCGGGGACTGCCCTCAGACAAGGAAACGGATGATGGACATCAAGCGCGTTTGGGCTTCGTATTTCAGCCCCACGGGAACAACGGAAAGGGTGGTCACGCACATTGCCGGATGCCTTGCCGCGAACCTGCAAACGCCAGAACAGCGCTTTGACTGGACCCTCCCGCCGGCACGGCAACGGGCGGCGTGTTTTGAAGAGGACAGCCTGGCGGTTTTTGGCGTGCCCGTATATGCCGGGCGCGTCCCCAATGTGCTGCTCCCGTATTTGCAAACACTGGAGGGCAATCGGGCGCTGGCCGTGCCGGTAGTTGTTTTCGGCAACCGCAACCACGACGAGGCGCTCAAGGAACTCCGCGATATTCTGGAAGAACGTGGGTTCCGGACGATCGCCGCCGGCGCGTTCGTAGGCGAACACGCCTTTTCCCGCACGCTCGGGCAGGGCAGGCCGGACAAAAACGATCTGGACGTGGCGACCCGCTTTGCGAAAAGCATTGTAGCCGCGTTGCGCGCGGGGCAGACGACAAGTCCGGTTCGTCTCGACAATGAAGGTCCGCTTGCAGGCTATTACCAGCCAAAGAACGAAAACGGCGAGCGGATTGATATCCGAAAGGTCAAGCCCAAAACAAAAGACACATGCACGGGCTGCGGTCTGTGCGCGCGCGTTTGCCCTATGGCCTCGATTGACCCGGAAAATGTGCGGAACGTCATCGGCGTCTGCATCAAATGCGGAGCATGCATCAAGAAATGCCCTGTCCATGCAAAATATTACGACGATGCCGGCTACCTCTTTCACAAGGCCGATCTGGAGCGGACATACGCCCGCCGTGCGGAGCCTGTCGTATTTGCATGAACTGGAAAATTCCAATAAACATGTGTCGAAGCAGAAAAACGCTCTGACACGCTCTTTTATTTTACACGGAAGGCATTTATTTTGCGTACGGTCTCACATAGAGACCTATCCCCATCATCTCTTAGAGCATTTTGCGTTTGAATTTTTTCAAATTTTAAACGCTTCGCTGCCTTCATTTCGCTTGAAAAGCGCGGTTTTCAAGCTCATTACGGCGCGGGCGTCCGCTTATACGCGTCCGCCAGAGCAATTTTTTATGAAAAATTGCTCTAACGCATATATCTGTTTTGCCCTGATCCGAAAGCTCAATATTCACAGCCTGTCCAAGTCTTCAAGCGTGACCCGCGTTGTTCTGCCGGTTTCAATAAACGAAAAAGCCCCGCCGGAGCGGGGCAGAAAAAAAGCCGTGAAGCGACGCCTAAAACCCGAGCCAGCCAAAGCCCTTGGCCATGATCGTGATTGTGGCGGCGGCAATTCCTATTTGCCACTTCAGCAACCGCATCTCCATGGACTTCATCTCAAGGCGCACGTCCTGAACTTCATTACGCACATCCTGAATTTCCGTACGCACGTCCTGGATATCGCCCTTTGTGGCAAGATCCTTGCGGCTGGCCTCATCGTATTTGTCCAGCGCCCTTTGCAGGGCGGCGGCCTGCGCGTCTGCCTGCCGGCGCAGGGTTTCGGCCTGAACTTTCGCCTGGGCTTCAGGCACTCCCGCGGCTTTCAGCCTTTCAAAATAGTCGAGCGCATCAAATGTCACGGCGGTCATGAGAACCTCCCCATTTCCTGCATAGTTCACTGCAAAACCGACGAATGTCAAGGACAGGCCGAATCGGAGCGCGCATGAGCGAAAATCGCGGCCGGCGCGACGCCTTTGCCGCCGCCACACCCTTCAATCAGCTTGAGTTCATCATTGAGCGCAAGATTCGGGAGAAGATCAACACTTCGGAAACATCACCAGCAGATATTTTTACATATCAGCCAATGACGTTACTCTCTCCTCTGGCAGGCTGGCGACAGCCACGGGCGCTGTCAGGGTCCACTGCTTTCCATTTACTGTAAAATGGCGATACATTTATTGTCGCTGCATCAAAAGAGGTAACCGTCACCTATTCCGTTCGGATATGCCCATTCATCAAAAAGCCCCGCCGGAGCGGGGCAGGAAAAAAGCCGTGAAGCGACGCCTAAAACCCGAGCCAGCCAAAGCCCTTGGCCATGATCGCAGCAAGGGCCAGCCCGATGCCGAGTTGCCATTTGAGCAGTTCGGATCTCACCTTTTCAATTTCAAGACGCACGTCCTGAATATCAGCCCTGGCGGCAAGTTCCCTGGCTGTGACCATTTCATCAATGGCCTTTTTTTGGGCATTCGCCAGGGCATCCGCCTGCTCACGGGCATCCCGGCATCCTGAAGCGTCTTGCTGTATGCCAGCGTATCAAAGGTAATGGCGGTCATGACGGCCTCCTGTATGGTTTCAACTACGCACGTTCGGGCGGCTTGTCAAAGCGCGCCTGACAAGGAAGGCGACCTCATGCCTATCGGCCATTGGGCTTTGACCTATGGATAATCGAGGGCTGAAAATGAGCGCGTTTTGGGACACGCGGGAATACAACGCGAGTGCTGTACAAAAAAACGTGCCAGAGCAAAAAATCCGCTCCGGCACGTTCTCATTTTTCGTGCGGCCTCACAACAGATCACAGAAGCTCTTCCGGCGATGCCGGCATATGCCCAAAAAGCAAGGTGGTCACTGCAATGCAATAACCGCCTGAAATGTCTGGCGCGCCCGGAGAGATTCGAACTCCCGGCCGGATGCTTAGAAGGCATCTGCTCTATCCACCTGAGCTACGGGCGCACGGCAGGAAGAAAAGCTAGCCCACGGTCTCATCCCTGTCAAGAAGCGCCATGCGCCTGCCTTTCGCCAGGTTACGACATCCGGGAAAACCGCCCGGCTCCTGCGGAACCCTCAGGGGCCGGCACTGCCCCACGCCTCCCCAAGACAATCGGGTCATTCATGATAACCACTTGAAATAAAAAGATATCCCATCTCGTACCTGAAAAGCTTTTATCAATTATTTCAGAATGTTATCCATATTCATGCGATTGCCCTGCACGCCTCCCGGACCGGACTTGACAGCAGGCGCAAGGAGGTTGATGTTCTGTCCACGCTTCGCCGCTCAGAAAGGCGAAAGCAGCGCCGCCGCGCCTGCCGGACAACCTGGCGCATGGCCTGTTCGCGGCCCGGCTACCCCGCGTCTGATATCTCGGGCGCGCAACTGCTTGAGGAGAACCATGACCAAGGAAAAACCTGTTGTCGCTGTTGTCGGGGCCACCGGCGCCGTTGGCCGGGAAATGCTGAAAACGCTTGAGGATCGGGCTTTCCCGGCCGCGGAGGTTATCCCCTTTGCTTCCTCGCGTTCCGCTGGCGTCAAGCTTCCGTTCCGAGGGGGAGAGCTGACCGTGCGGGAACTGAAAAAAGACGTTTTCGCCGGCATTGACCTTGCGCTTTTTTCCGCCGGAGGCTCCACTTCGGAGACCTTCGCGCCCTGGGCGGCCGGCGCGGGCTGTGTTGTGGTGGACAACTCCAGCGCCTGGCGCATGGACGAACGGTGCCCGCTTGTCGTGCCCGAAGTCAACGCCGATGCCCTGGAGGGGCACAACGGCATCATCGCCAACCCCAATTGCTCCACAATCCAGATGGTGGTGGTTCTGAAGCCGTTGCATGACGCCGCCAAAATCACGCGCGTCGTGGTTTCCACCTACCAGGCGGTTTCGGGCACCGGGCAAAAGGCCATTGCCGAGCTGGAAACCCAGGTCCGCCAGCTTTTCAACATGCAGGAACCTGACGTGAAGGTCTACCCCTACCGGATCGCCTTCAACTGCCTGCCGCATATCGACGTCTTCCTTGACAACGATTATACCAAGGAAGAAATGAAGATGGTCAACGAAACCGTCAAGATCATGGGGGACGCCAACATCAGGGTCACGGCGACGTGCGTGCGCGTGCCCGTGTTCTACGGGCATTCGGAGTCGGTCAACATCGAGACCGCACGCAAGATGACCCCGCAGGAAGCGCGGGCCATTCTGGCCCAGGCTCCGGGCGTGCAGGTCTACGACAACCCCGGCGAGAAAATGTACCCCATGGCCATTGATGCCGCCGGAGAGGACGACACCTTCGTCGGCCGCATCCGCGAGGACGAAACCATCGACAACGGTCTCAACATGTGGATTGTGGCCGACAACATCAGAAAGGGCGCGGCGCTCAACGCCGTGCAGATTGCGGAAGAACTCCTGCGCCGCGATCTGCTCGGAGTCGGGGACCGCAACGTTTTTGAACGCAAATGATCCGTGGGGGAGGCGACATGATTCCCGTTCTGGATACGCAAGCCTGGCTTGATCGTCTTCTTGAGGCCGAACGCCCCGGCGCGGACGCCATTCTTGCCTTCTACGATCACAGAATCGGAGCGATCTGCCGGGACGCGCGGCTCATGTCGGCCCCCCTTGACGATCACCTTGTGCACCGGGGGGACGGAGTTTTTGAAACCATCCGCTTCACCGAACGCAAGGTCATCCACCTTGACGCCCACCTCAAGCGGCTTGCGGCTTCGGCCGCCGGGCTGGAACTGACCCTGCCCTGCCCGTCCGACGAGATCCGCCGCATCATTCTGGAGGTGGCGCGGGCCGGCGACGCGCCCGAAGGCAACCTGCGCGTGCTGGCGGGCAGAGGGCCGGGCGGTTTCGGCATTTCGCCTTCGGAGTGCCCGCAAAGCACACTGTATGTGGCGGCGTACAAGGTGGCGCTCCGTTCCGATGCCTGGTACGAACGGGGGCTGACCGCCTTTCGCAGTGAAATCCCGGTCAAGCCGGCCATGCTGGCCCGCCTCAAGACCACCAATTACCTCTCCGGCGTGCTGATGACCCTGGAGGCGCGGCAAAAAGGCATGGATGTGGCGCTGTCATTCGATGCCGAGGACTGCCTGACCGAAGCGGCCATCGCCAACGTGGCCGTGGTGGACGCTGACGGAACCTTCGTGCTCCCGGAATTCCGCAACGCGCTTGTCGGCACCACGGCCATGAAAGCGGCCGAGCTTGCCAGGGTATTCATGCCGGTGGAAATCAGGCGCGTTCCGGCGGCGGAAATCGCCACCGTGCGGGAAATGCTCATCCTCGGCACCGCGCACGAGTGCGTGGGCGTCACCCATTTTGAAGGCCGCCCCATTGGCGAGGGACGTCCCGGGCCTGTGGCCGCGCGCCTGCGGGGCGTGCTGCGGCAGGCCCTGCTTGCAGCAGGCGATCCGTTCTGAGCGCCTGCTCCGCCATGAAACCGCGGATGCGAGAAGTGTTCCACGCGCCGCATTACCTTTTGCAGATCTGTTTATCGTGCCGTACAATCCTGAAGCAGCACTTTCCCTGTCTCCGTGGATCAGCTTCCCTCTTGAAGCCGTCTGGACCCCGATTTTTTCTTTCGGCAAACATTTTCGCTGGACCGAAGGCGTGGAAATCTTCCGCGCGGGCGATCCCATGCCCGGAGCGTACTTCATCCGCCGGGGCATCGCCAAACTGGCGACGACCAACAGCGAAGGCAAACTGCGCACGCTTTGCCTCTACGCGGGGCAAAGCATCGTGGGCATTCACGCTGTCCTGAACAGCGCGCCCAACCTGCATACCCTCACGGCCCTGACGCCGTGCGACACCTACGTCTACGATCGGCGCACGCTTGAAGAAGTGCTCATTCCGCACTACCCCGAAGTCAGTCTGGCCGTCATCCGCTGTCTGGCCGCGGTCAACGTGCACATGAGCGCCCAGCTCGAAACCATCGCCTTTCTTCCGGCACGTGCCCGCACGGCCCTCTTTTTGCATCAGATGCACGAAGCGTCGGCGCGAGCGGCCGATCCGTACAACGATCCCCTTCGCCTGTCGCACCAGAGCATAGCGGACGTGCTCGGGCTGCACCGGACCACCGTCAGTCAGGCCATAGCCGACCTGCGTCGGGAAGGCATTGTGACCGGCACCCGACGCCTCCGGGTGCTCTCGCCCGAGCGTCTGCTTGAGGCCGTGTTCGCTGCGGAACGCTCCGCGCGCGACGCATAAGAAAACGCGCCTTCACAAGCGCCTCCGCAAAAAAGAAGCCCGTAACGGTGTGGCCGCCACAAGCAAGCCGAAAACCACGTTTTCGGGGAGTGATTCGCATGAGCCGCCCGAAGGCGAATTGATGCAACGAGTTGCAGCAGAAGATCTTCGCCGTAAATGGGGATTCAGCGAGCTGAAACACGCTCCGGCAGAGATATCGGAGCAAGCAAGCGGCATGCGGACGCCTCGATCGCCCGTTGGGGGGGGGGAGAAGGTCGAATCAAGACGCCGCATGCCTGCATTTCTTTAAAAAAATTTTAGAGCACTGTCTGTCGCCTGGACGACAGCAAAAAAAAATTTACAGCCGGTCCGGCCGAAAAAATTCGGCTTTTCGCAGACGGCATTTTATGGCATGATCAATTTTGGCAGCACACATAATGTAACGCCGCTTTTCCGCAACAACGCCGCCAGATGCAAAAAGGCGGCTTTGCAGCAGGCGGGGTGATGAGGTCTGACCCTAGGCAGGCAAAAAACATGCATGTTCTTCTCGTGGATCTCGGCAATGAACTGCGGGGCGGCCAAATCCAGGTTTTTTATCTGGCGCGGGCGCTGATGCGGCGCGATGACATCGCGCCCGTGGTGGCCTGCCCTCGCGGGAGCGCCCTTGCCCTGTTGCTGGAAAGGGAAGGGATCCCTCTGCTCCCCCTGCCCGGGCGCGCGCCATTCAACCCTCTTGTGCTGTTCACGGTGGAACGCGCCCTGCGCCGGCATGCCTTTCGCATCATTCATACGCATGACGCCAATGCCGCCAGCCTCGGCTGGATCTTCAAGACGCTGCACGGGGACTCGTTGCGGCTGATCCACTCCCGCCGCGTCTCGTATCCCCTGCACAACGGGATGCGGCTGAAAAAATACCTGCTGGCGGACGCCGTTGTGGGCGTCAGCGCCGAAATTTCGGCCGTAGTCGAACAGGCGGGCGTGCCTGCCGACAGGATCAGCACCATCCACTCCGGAATCGACCCTTCCCGATACAGACCCAAAGCGGCGCGCAACGACGGGCGCGTGGTGTTCCTGAGCATTGGCGCGCTCACCCCGCAAAAGGGCTACAGCGTGCTGCTCCAGGCCATGTCTGTCCTGAAGGAGATGGAAGATTTGCCCCCGTGGGAAGTCCGCATCGTCGGGCAGGGGCCGCTTTTCAACGACATTCTGGACGAAGCCGTTCAACTCGGGGTGGAATCCCGCCTTGCGCTTCTCGGCCGGCAGGACGGGCGGAAGATTCTGCCTGACTGCGACGTGCTTGTGGTTCCCTCCGTGGACGGGGAAGGAAGCAGCGCCGCGATCAAGGAAGGCTGGGTGACCGGTCTGCCGGTCATCTGTTCGTCCCTTCCTTCCAACACGGAACTGGTCAGGGACAAAATTGACGGTCTGGTCACGCCGACGGGCAACCCCCTTGCCCTGGCCGCCGCCATGACCCGCTGCATGATGGAAGACCCTCTGCGCGCGCGTCTGAGCGCCCGCGGACGGGCACGCGTATGGCAATTCACCGATCGGGCCATGGCGCTCGCCTACGCCGCGCTGTACCGCCGGCTTGAGGGTCAGCCCGAGGATGGAGAAGCAGCCCCTCAACCAGACGAAAACGCCGAACCGGATCAGCCCGCGTGAAAACGGCAAGGCCCCATCCATTCCCAACCCCGCCTGTGACCGGCGGATTCCGGAGGTTTTCATGGCTTCGGCCGCATGTGAACAGCTTTCGCTGACGATCCCCTTTGATCTTGAACTGTTTCTGCTCACCAGCCAGGAACGCCGCATCGGCGGCGCGGTCATGGAAAAAATGGCGACAGCATGGCAGGAGTGGAGCCGGCATTGCACAGCCTCACGCCTGCACGCGGACGGGCGGAACTACCTGCTTGTCTGGCTTGACGAGGAGGTGGAACGCGCCGTGGACGAGGCATGGGGCGCTTCGCCTTCAGGTGGTTTTCAGTTGAACGCGCTGGCGCAGACGCTGTGCATGGCCACGGTGCGCGCTGTCGTGCCGGAAATCGTCGATGCGGGATGCGCGCCCGCGCCCCGGCCAGGCCCGGGATTGAAAAAAGCCCTGGCCGCCGCCGGAGCGCCCTACGCGGGAGACGGACCCGCCCTCTCCCGGCGTTATGCCGTGCTGACGCCGATGCCGTTCAAGGGCGGCTGCGAAATCTGCGCCATGCGCGCCGACTGCCCCAAGGGCAATGCGGCGGGCGGCGAGGCGTTTTCCGTCCTCCTGCCGGGGCATGAGCCGGGCGACGCGAAATAGGGTCAGCCCTCATGAATCCCTGCTGCAACGCCGCATGGAGCATGCTTCCATGCGACGTTGTCGTGGCGTCCTTTTTTGCACGCATTGGGAATGATTCCCCTGCACCCCCCAAACATTTCTCTCCATCAGATAACCCCCGAAAAATGTTTTGAAAAATTATGTTCACCCCCCTTTTCAAAATCTATAGACAAAACGTGATGAGTGGTATAACCTGAATTTGATTTCCACCAATGCGGAGTCTTTCCTCCAACAGAGGATTTGGTGTGCACCGGTAACATAACTTTCAATTTGCCGCATGGCAGGCGAAGAGCCGGGGGGGATTGTTATGTTGCTTGAGAGCATGCCGGTTCTATGGACATGGAAATTTCCGCTTTGAGGACTTCAGCTTCCCTGAATCCTCAACCTCGTTCAATACGCCTGATCCGGTTGTGTCCGTTGCGGCAACCTCGCAGGAAAGCGGCCACGCCGAACCGGCTCCGATCGAACCGGTGGAAATCGATCTGGGCAATGCGCCCATGCCCTATGACATGGACGCCCCCCAGAGCATAACCTGACGCTTCTCTTCTGTGCGGGCTTCAAAGCCCGCACAGGGAGCGCCGGACAGGGGGGATCCCCCCTGTCCGGCGGCGTTATTTCCCGCCTTTCATCTCATCCGTGAAAATATAAATTTTTACATATAACTATAAAAAATATTACCAAAAGCTATGCCTATTGTTTTCGGCTGTAATGCCGATTAGGCTATACACATCGTAAAACGTGGTGGTGTGCAAATGGCTGTTCTTTCCGTCAATACAAATTTCATGGCGCTGACCGCGGCCAACAGTCTGGATACGCATTATGCGCGGCTTGCCAAATCCGTGCAGCGCCTCTCTTCCGGCCTGCGCGTCAATTCCGCCGCCGACGACGCGGCCGGTCTTGCCATACGCGAACTGATGCGCGCCGATGTCGCCACCTTCCATCAGGGCGTGCGCAACGCCAACGACGCCATTTCCATGATTCAGACGGCGGACGGCGCTCTGGCCGTCATTGATGAAAAGCTCATCCGCATGAAGGAACTGGCCGAACAGGCCGCAACAGGCACCTACAATTCAACGCAACGTCTGATTATCCATTCCGAATTTGTGGCAATGGCGGAAGAGATTGACCGCATTGCCAACGCCACCGATTTCAATGGCATAAAATTGCTGGACGGCTCATTGACCGGGGCGCATGACGGCTCCGGCCTCAACGCCACAGGCAAAATGAAAATTCACTTCGGCACAGGGAATGATTCCGCCGAAGATTACTACTATGTGGAGATTGGCAACTGCACGCTGGCTGGCCTGGGCTTGCGGGATGAAGCCGTAACAACCATCAACGCTGTCGGCGGGAATGCGGGAGGAATAAAGGCGGCAAATGGCGCAAGGGCTGACCCTTATGGCGGAGTGCCGATTTTGAGTGATGCGCTTAATAAAAATAACCAACAACAATTAAATTCTGGTTGTATTGCCGTCGGTATTATTCCAGCAGGTTCTACAGGGATTAACATTATAATGGATGATAATGGTCAAGAGGATACAATTCAGATATTCACTCGTTCAGGAAAACATTTGGCAGGTATCCAACTGGCCGATTGGTTTACTGCCCCGCCGATTACAGAATCTACTCTTATAACTGAAGCTAATGGTTTTTCCCCTGGAGCTTCTTATGATGGAAGTGCCCTCAATGGAACGGGTAATAATATTACATTTGTGGATGAAAATACATATCAAAATATTATATATAACGGAATGAATATAGGTTATACCGGTGATGGTACTAGGCACTGGCCAAGCAACTCTATTGAAAAGTTAACAATTGATAATGTCACAGAAGACTTAATCTTCATCGTCGCTGGTCGAGGAACATTTAACGTCACTGCCAACTGGACCTACATGCCCACGGCAGGCAATCCTCCCGATCCGCCTGACCCGCCAGACCCACCCGGTCCCGGCCCTGACCCTGCTCTTCCCCAGGGTGACATCATCTCCATCAAAACACAGGAAAAAGCCCAACAGGCTCTGGAACGCATAGACAACGCCATCGTCAAAAAAGACAACGTGCGCGCCCACCTCGGAGCCATGCAGAACAGACTGGAAAATACCGTG
>CAJUHZ010000027.1 GCA_910585945.1 uncultured Bilophila sp. | reverse complement strand
CCCCCTGCGGGGTGTGGGGCAGTGCCCCACATGGCAGTCTCCCGTTTTCAAGCTGACCCGCTACTGAAATCGTAAATCAAATATGTACCAGCTTGTTCCAATTTTGGAAAAAGATGGATAGTAAAAATTACTGAAATCATGTATGCAATGATTTCTGTTAAAAGCCTTGTACTCAGAATCAGGTTTCATGAAAATGCCGCCGGCCGCAAGAGGACAGCTTTGCAGCGGGCGGGCAATGGTGTCTCATGCGTCGCCGGGAGGTCGGATGAAATCGTTTTCTCCGTCGGACATGAAGGGCATTTTATATTCAAAACGTGCAAATATTTATTATCTTGAACATTGCCGTGTCGTCGTCAATGGAGGGCGCGTAGAATATCTGACAAGCTCCGGAAAGCAGTCGTGCTACTGGAATATTCCTGTCGCCAACACTTCCGTCATCCTGTTGGGCACAGGGACATCCATCACGCAGGCTGCTGTACGGGAGTTGACCAGGGCCGGCGTGCCGATAGGCTTTTGCGGCGGCAACGGGACGCCGCTGTACAGCGCCAGCGATCATGAGTTGCCTGTCCTCTGGTTTCAGCCGCAAAGCGAATACCGTCCTACAGAATATGTCCAGGCATGGTTGCGGTTCTGGTTTGATGAAGAGCAACGGCTTGCTGTAGCGCGTTTTTTTCAGCGTAAGCGATTGGATCAAATCGGTATTTGCTGGACACGGCAACGCTTTGGAGATGCGTTTCGCTGTTGTGAAAATGATCTGCAACAGCTTGTAGCCAACGGGAAAGACGCTGTGGCGCGCGCCGCGTCCTTTTCGGATCTCTTCCTTGTTGAAGCCCGTTTTTCCAAACAGTTGTATGGACTGGCCTGCCGCATGACGGACTACGGGCCATTCACCCGCGTCAAGCGCGGCATGGGGCTGGACAGGGCCAACCGCTTTCTCGATCATGGCAATTATCTTGCGTATGGTCTCGCGGCGACGGCAGCCTGGGTCCTGGGCATTCCACACGCGTTCGCCGTCATGCACGGCAAAACCCGACGCGGCGGCCTTGTTTTTGACGTCGCTGATTTGATCAAGGATGCCGTCATCATGCCGGAAGCTTTTCTGGGAGCCATGCGGGGCGACAGCGAACAGGAGTTCCGAAAAGCCTGCATTGACGTGCTGACTCGAACGGAAGCTCTGGATTTCATGCTGGATACGCTCAAGGAGGCGGCACGTTCGGAGGGAGTTCTTGCATGAATGTCCTTTTCGTATCGCAGTGTTCCGGCAATGCTCTTGCTGAAACGCGCCGTATCCTTGATCAGTTTGGCGAACGTTGCGGCGATCGCGTCTGGCAGACGCCCATTACCGAAGAGGGCCTCGCCGTTGTCGCCCGTCTGTTGCGCAAGACGGCGCGCAAGAACACCGCTGTCGCCTGTCATTGGATTCGTGGGCGAAATCAGAGCGAGATAGTATGGGTCATTGGTGACAGGCGGCGTTTCAATTCGTCCGGCGCCGTGCCGACAAACCGAACAGGGCAGGCTGTCGTTCCTGCCGAAGACAACGGCTGGCTCACTGCGGAAAGTTGTCGTCTTCTGACGGCAATGGCGGCCCTGTGGCACGATGTCGGCAAGATCGGCAAAGCCTTTCAGCAAAAATTGCATGGCGGCGCGCCCACGGCGGACGCCTTCCGGCATGAATGGCTGTCATTGCGTCTTTTTCAGGCGTTTGTGGGGACGGAAAAAGACGATCGGGCATGGCTGGAGCGCCTTGCCGCGCTGGAAAAAGACGATGTGAAGCTTGCCGGTCTGGCAAAGGGCTGGCTTGGCGCGCTGCACAAGGATGCGGATGACGGCTTGCCCGATGCCGGCGGCAGGAACAGGAAGTCGTCGTCCTGTCCCGGAGCCTTTGCGGAACTGCCTCCTTTCGCCCGGGTGATCGCCTGGCTGGTGTTGGGGCATCATCGTCTGCCGGTCAAGAACGGGAGAGAGGCAACGCCCGGCAGCATTGTGCGCAATCCCCTGCAAAGCATTGTGCCCGGCTGGGGCTACACACACGCGCACGACAGCAAACGCCTCCGGGAAACGTGGACCATCTCTCCGAAAGACCTCCCCTGTTACAGCCGTCTGTGGCGCAAGCGCGCGGCAAAGCTTGCCCGCAAGATTCTTGACAGGCCGGAGGTCTGCCAAACGGACTGGCTTGGCAACACCTGTGCGCTGCATGTTTCGCGGATGGGGCTGATGCTGGCCGACCATATCTATTCCGCCCTGACGGACCCGGCAAGGCGGCTTTGCGGAGATGCCGCCTACGCGCCCTATGCCAACAGCGATCGGAATACACGCACGCCGCGTCAGAAGCTGGATGAACACCTGGCAGGCGTCGAGCGCTTGTCGTCGTCCATCCTCTGGCGGTTGGGGCGTCTGCGTCCGACGCTGCCCGTTGTCGGTCCCCTGTCTTCCCGCCGCTTTCGCAAGCGCAGTGAAGACGCCCGTTTCCGCTGGCAGGACAAGGCGTACGATCTTGCGGCGTCCGTTGCGGCGCGGAGCGCTGAACAGGGCTTTTTCGGCATCAATCTTGCCTCGACAGGATGCGGCAAGACGCTGGCCAACGGGCGCATCTGCCACGCGCTTGCCGGGGATGGGAGGCTTCGCTTTACCGTGGCGCTGGGCTTGCGCACGCTGACGTTGCAGACAGGGGCCGCCTACCGTTCCCGTCTGCATCTGGGCGGGGATGAACTCGCCGTGCTGGCGGGAGATCCGTCCGTGCGCGATATCTATGGCATGGAGTGGGATCCCGAAGCGGCATCATTGGAGAAAAAGACGGATGACGAAGGCAGTGAGTCGCAAGAGGCGCTGTTTCAGGCGGATGTGCAGTATGAAGGCGCGCTCGATGGGCCGCTGGCCGAGTGGCTGGCCGCAACACGGGGAGCGGCGGCGCTGGTCAGCGCGCCCGTTCTGGCCTGCACGATAGATCATCTTGTTCCGGCCACGGAGGGCATCCGCGGCGGGCGGCAGATCGCGCCCATGCTGCGCCTGATGACATCCGATCTTGTCCTGGACGAGCCGGACGACTTTGACACTGCCGATCTGCATGCCCTGAGCCGTCTGGTGTTCTGGGCCGGGATGCTGGGCGGCAGGGTCATCCTGTCTTCGGCAACCATAACGCCTTCCCTCGCGCAGGGCCTGTTCATCGCCTACCGGGAAGGGCGCGAACACTACCGGCGCAACAGAGGCCCTGCCCGTCCTCTGCCTGTCGTGTGCGCCTGGTTTGACGAATTCGGCTGTCATGCGGAAGATGTTGCGGACAGGGATGCGTTTGCGGAACAGCATGACGCTTTTGCGCGCGGCCGTCTGCGTCGGCTGGCGCAACAGGAGATCCGCCGCAAGCCGATCATTCTGGCTGTGGACGGATGCCCGGCGGAGAACGAGGCGCGTCTGGATTTCTGGGCGGAAAAGATCCGGACCGCTGTTGCGGAGCTGCACGCCGCCCACCACACGACGGATGCGGCAACAGGGAAACGGATCAGCTTCGGGCTGGCGCGCATGGCCAACATCGAGCCTCTGGTCCGGACGGCGCAGCGCCTGCTGCGTGACGGGCCGCCGGTGCGGGGAATGCATTGGCATCTCTGCTGTTACCATTCCCGATATCCCATGCTGATGCGTTCGGCGCTGGAAAGCGCGCTGGATCGTTTGCTGACGCGAAAAGGCGCGGATGCGGACTTTCTGGCGCAACCCGGCGTGCGTCGTCTTCTGGCCCGTTCCCCGGAACGGGATCATGTCGTCATTGTCATGGCCACGTCCGTGGCGGAGGTAGGGCGGGATCACGACTATGACTGGGCTGTTGTCGAACCCTCCAGTATGCGCTCGCTCATTCAGTTGGCGGGGCGGGTGCGACGGCACCGGGCGGGAAGTCCGGCCAGCCCCAATATTTTTTTGCTGGACAGGAACCTGCGCGCGCTGACGCCTGCGGGCCGCGGCAATGAACCTGTTCCGGCGTATTGTCGCCCCGGCTTCGAGAGCAAGTCTTTCATGCTGGAGACGCATGATGTGACCTCCCTGCTGACGCCGGATCAACTGGCGCGTCTGGACGCCGGGGCGCGCGTGGCGGAACGGAACCCGCTTGCGCTTCGTCCTTGTGGCGATAGTCTGCGTGCAGGGAATCTTGCCGATCTGGAGCACGCTGTCCTGCGTGAAGTCATGCTGGGTTCGGAAGTTTGTCGCCTGCCGTGCGTCAATGTGTGGTGGAGAGATCACGCCACGCTGAGCGGGGAAGTGCAGCGCACAACGCGTTTTCGGAAGCAGGAGCCGAGCGACGCCTATGTCTGGCTGCCGGATGAAGACGGAGACTCTTGCACATTTTCCAGACTGGAACGCGGGCAGGAGCCGACGTCGCAACAGGGCCTGTGCACGCCGCTGAACATTTCCATCCATGAGAACGTGTCGTTCCTTGAAGAACGCGGCTACCTGTCCCTTTTGCGCTGGCTTGCCGAAGAGAAGGAACTTTCCTTGCGGGAATGCGCGTTCCGGTTCGGGCGTGTGGATTTGCCGAGGCGGGACGCTGACCGGGGCTGGTTTTACCATCCCCAGCTTGGTTTTTTCAAACGAGACTGACAGGGGGAGCGCATGGAACACAGCGCGGAAGTGCGGGAACTGCGACAGTGCATGGATGCTTTTCTGGAGGAGCGTTGCGCCGAGAAGCTGAAAGGCAGTGGGGACGAGGCCGAACGGGCCAAAGTGAAGGCGCGTTTTCAGCGGGAAGCATGGCTTGCCGACGCGGCTGAAAAAGCTTTAAAAATTCAAATTGTAACACATTGTATAAAATATACGCATTCAGGAATAAAAAAAGAAGATGCGTCAGAAATTTATGATGACAAATTATCATCTATACCAAAAGGTTTTATTGGGACTCATTCATTCAAAAATTGTCCTATTGATTTATCATCAAATAATAATGCACCCAATATGCCGCTATTCGATTTTTTTCAAATGGTGGTTAACGGGAAAAGCATTCTGCAGCGCGTCATGGAGAATGACGATAACCTGCGAGCCGCTTTTTCCGATGACGCCGAACTGGCGGCAGTCTGGATGGCGGCATTTCGGCGCATGAAGGAGAGCGAGGGGCGTCCCGCGTCCCATACGCTGGCCAGACAGGTTTATTTCCCCCTGGAGAAGGGCGGCTATCATCTGCTGGCCCCTCTGTTCCCGACAAGTCTTGTCCAGCACGTTTATTTGACCTTGCAGGAAGCTCGCAAGTCGGCCAAAGAGGCGCAAAAGGCCCGGAGTGAAGAACGCTTCTGCACACATGGCTATTGCGAGTATCCCGATATACTGGCGATGAAATTTGGTGGAGCCAACAAGCAGAACATCAGTTGGCTCAACAGCCAAAGGCATGGCGAAAACTGGCTGCTGGCCTCGCTTCCGCCCGTATGGAAGCAGAACCGGGTCCGGCTGCCGCTTGGCGTGGAGAGTGTTTTCGGAGCCGTGCTTGATGGTTTGCCGGAATTGGAGAAGGCGCGCACGGCGTTGATTGCCTTTCTGGAAAAGGCGTCGGGAGCGTATACCAACATCCACATCCGGGAAAAACGTGCGGCTTTGCTGGAAGACATGATAAGCGTCGTGGTGCAGTGGGCCGCCCGCATCCGTGGGCAGGAGGGGGGCTGGTCAGCCGGCCCGGAATGTCGCCTCTCCGAAGAAGAACGCTTCTGGCTTGATCCCGGACGGGGCGAGACTGATCCCGAATGGCGGCAGCGGCGTGCTGACGGGCAGTGGCTGGAGCCTCTGCTGAAACGGGCCGCCACATGGTTCAATGCCCGGTTGACGACCCCAAAACTGCGTATGGGTGATGAAGAACGCCATGTCTGGAAACGGGAAATCGCCGCGGCTGTACGCCAGCTTGAAGAAGGGGGGATTGCATGAAACGGCTGAATGCGCTGGCGGTGTTTCCTCATATTCATATCCAGAACGCCAACATGATTTCCGGCCCGCTGTCCTGGGGCTTTCCCGCCATGACGGCGTTTCTGGGCGCGGTGCATCGTCTTTTCCGGGAGAGCGATTTCCCGTTTGAAGCGGCTGGGGTGGGGGTTGTCTGTCATGGGTTCTGGCCGCAGGCTTCCCGCGCGCCCGGCAATTTTATCCACGCCCTGCACTTGAACCGCTTTCCCGTAGATGAAAAAGGTTCTGCCGCTTCGGTGATAGAAGAAGGCCGCGCCCATCTGGAGATCACGCTTGTGCTGGGGATTGCGGGCGAGCTGGAAACAGAGGCCGAAGGTCCAAAATGGGCGGAGGAGATGGGGGAGCGCCTGCAGGGCATGTCCATTGCCGGCGGTTCTGTCTTGCCATGCGGACGCCAGCCGGCATGGCATCCTCTGCCGGATGCGCTCAGCGAACAAAGCGAGGCGTTTCGCAACATTCGCTATCGCTTGCTTCCGGGCTTTGCGCTGCTTGAGCGGAGAGATCTGTTGCTGGAACATCTTGACGAAATGCGCAAGGTCCGCCCGGAGGCGGGCGAGGTGGATGCCCTGCTGGATCTCTGCCGCATCAACTGGGAGGTGGAGCCGGATCCGGACAATCCGGATCGGGGCATCTGGACTGTCCGCCGGCGTGAGGGGTGGCTGGCGCCCATTCCTGTCGGCTTCCGCGCCCTTTCTCCCCTGTACGATCCCGGCAGCGTGCGCAATGCCCGCGACAGGGAAACGCCATTCCGTTTTGTGGAAAGTCTGTACACGTTGGGCGAATGGAAAAGCCCTCACCGTTTGTCATCCCCGCGTGAATTGTTGTGGCAGTACCATGATGATGAAAACGCAGGTTTGTATCTTTGCACTCAACAAGGAGATTCCATATGAAAACCCCTTCCGTGCTGGCTTTTGAACGCAAGCTCGATCCTTCCGACGCCCTGTTTGCCGCCGGGAAATGGGATGATTGGGCCGGGATCTGGACACCTGTCGTCATTCATGAAAAATCTGTGCGCGGCACGATTTCCAACCGCCTGCCGGCCAAGGCTGCGGATCCGGCCAAGTTGAACGCGTCAGTGGAAAAGCCCAATCTGCAGACGATAGATGTGGCGTCCCTGCCGGAAGAGTGCGACACCTTGCGCGTGCGGTTCACGTTGCGCATTCTGGGCGGCGTCGGCCGTCCTTCCGCGTGCAACAGCAATGAATACCAGCAAAAATTGGCAGACGTGGTCGCCGCCTACAGGCAGGATTTCGGGTTTGACGATCTGGCGTTCCGGTATGCCCTCAATCTGGCCAACGGGCGTTTCCTGTGGCGGAATCGCCTGTCCGCGGAACAGATTCACGTTGAGGTGCGGCGTCTTGTGAAAGGCAAGGCAGAGGCGATATGGCGGTTTGACGCCCTTGCCCTGCCCACAAACAGTTTTGAGGTTCCTGAAAGCAGCAGAAAGGATCTTGAAGAACTGGCTGGCGTGATAGCCTCCGGACTGTCCTCGGAGGCAGGGTACTGCTTGCTGGAAGTGACGGCTTTTGTCCGCATGGGCAATGGGCAGGAGGTCTTTCCCTCTCAGGAACTGATCCTGGACAAGGGGGGCAAACGCAAGAGCAAGACCCTGTACGCCATCAAGGACGTAGCCGGAATGCACAGCCAGAAGATTGGCAATGCCTTGCGCACCATTGATACCTGGTATCCGGATGCGGGCAATCCCATTGCCGTGGAACCGTATGGTTCCGTTACTTCACAGGGCATGGCCTGCCGTCAGCCGACGAAAAAGAGCGATTTTTATTCGCTGCTTGATGACTGGATGCTCAAGGACAAGTCTCCGGATTCGGGGAATCAGCACTATGTTATGGCGATGTTCATCCGTGGCGGCGTTTTTGGCTCTTCCGACAAGGAGTAGGCCATGACTCATTATCAGGATATTCACCTGTCGCCGGACGAGGAAACAGGCGCGCCCGTCTTGATGAGCATGTTGTTTGCCCGTCTGCATGGGGCGCTTGTTCACTTGCGCAGTACGGGCATTGGCGTCAGCTTTCCGGAGGTGGAACGCACCCTGGGGGCCTGTTTGCGCCTGCATGGGCAGGAAACCGAGCTTTCGCGCCTGGATGATCTGGACTGGATCGGACCTCTGGCAAGTCATGCTTTCAAGGAGGCCATAGCGCCTGTTCCTGACTGCGTGCAAGGCTATCGGACAGTGAGCCGCCGGCAGTTCAAAAGCAGCCCTGAGCGATTGATGAGGCGGCACGCCCGACGGCATGGGCTTTCGGCGGAAGAAGCGGCACGGCAGGTTCTCGATCAACAGGGCCAGAGGAGCGCCTTGCCCTTTGTACAATTGAAAAGCTCCAGCACCGGACAACGATTTTGCCTGTTTGTGGAACATGGCGCTTTACAGGGGCAGGAATGCCCCGGGAGCTTCTCCGCCTACGGGCTGAGCGCGACAGCCACCATTCCCTGGTTTTGACCCTTTTTCCCTCCTGTTGAAAAGAAATATTCTTTTCAACAGGTTAGGGATGTTTGTCAAAAAAGCCCTTTTGCAGGAGGAACCATATAAGATATTTAAACTGTATTGATTGTTGCGAGGTAAGCCTGTTCACTGCCGCATAGGCAGCTTAGAAAAGTTCCTCGTTGAGCGGGTCGAAGAATTTCAGTGTTCACTGCCGCATAGGCAGCTTAGAAATCACCGTACCGTTTTTCGCAGGAGATCCGCACCGTTCACTGCCGCATAGGCAGCTTAGAAAGACGCCTCCGCCCTCCCCGCCTCTCTGCAATCGTTCACTGCCGCATAGGCAGCTTAGAAAAGCAGGAGATCAATGGCGCTTTTGGAGAGTGCCGTTCACTGCCGCATAGGCAGCTTAGAAAATCGGCTACTACGCCATGTTCGAGTACCTGAACGTTCACTGCCGCATAGGCAGCTTAGAAAGCTCTGCAAGGGGGCGGGAATGGTCGGCGAATGTTCACTGCCGCATAGGCAGCTTAGAAAAGCAAGATTACCCAATTCCCCGGCAAAAGAGTGTTCACTGCCGCATAGGCAGCTTAGAAATGACTGGCGCGAAGATTTGCGCCTTGGCTTCTGTTCACTGCCGCATAGGCAGCTTAGAAATCGCCGGAAACCGCCGGCTTTTGCGACGTGACGTTCACTGCCGCATAGGCAGCTTAGAAAAACAGAGGGCAAGGCGCATGTGCGAACCCTCCGTTCACTGCCGCATAGGCAGCTTAGAAAAAACAGGACTGCCGGATTCTGGCGGTCAAACCGTTCACTGCCGCATAGGCAGCTTAGAAATCTTCGCGCACGTCCGGAGAATCCGGCTCCGCCGTTCACTGCCGCATAGGCAGCTTAGAAAACAGGAGGGTGGCCGCATGATCAAATCCTGTTGTTCACTGCCGCATAGGCAGCTTAGAAACACTCCCGCCGATACTCTTCGATGGTCTCGTCGTTCACTGCCGCATAGGCAGCTTAGAAATTGTCCGGGCCGGGGCAAAAAGCTGGCTGGCGGTTCACTGCCGCATAGGCAGCTTAGAAAGCGACGAGTCATTGTCTGTGTCAGACGGCGAGGTTCACTGCCGCATAGGCAGCTTAGAAAAACGAGTTGCATTGCCATGCGTGTGAACAGCGGTTCACTGCCGCATAGGCAGCTTAGAAAGGCTGGGTTCGAGATGACAAGGGCCGCTATCTGTTCACTGCCGCATAGGCAGCTTAGAAAATATTATAAGCCCGGAACGGAAGAGCAGAAACGTTCACTGCCGCATAGGCAGCTTAGAAATTATTCAGCCTGGGCAATGGGAGCCTCCATGATGTTCACTGCCGCATAGGCAGCTTAGAAATTTTTGTTTTCCACCACCCGCGCTTCGGCGTGGTTCACTGCCGCATAGGCAGCTTAGAAAAAAGATCAAGAAGTAGAGAGCGGGGGGACTTTGTTCACTGCCGCATAGGCAGCTTAGAAATGTCCATGGTTCTACTGGCGATGATCCTACGATGTTCACTGCCGCATAGGCAGCTTAGAAATGATACAACAGAACCGAGTCCCATCACTCACCGTTCACTGCCGCATAGGCAGCTTAGAAATGTAATGCACCCTGTGCACATGGTGCTTCATCGTTCACTGCCGCATAGGCAGCTTAGAAATTGTTATGTACTGTGCTAGGTGACACCGGTCCGTTCACTGCCGCATAGGCAGCTTAGAAACGGAAGTGTAGGACGGGACACTTGATCTCCTTTGTTCACTGCCGCATAGGCAGCTTAGAAAAATTCCTTGCCCAAAAGAAGCAGCGGCTTCGCGTTCACTGCCGCATAGGCAGCTTAGAAATGTGTACGCGCAAGGTGTTGAGCGTATGTGGAGTTCACTGCCGCATAGGCAGCTTAGAAAAGCAATTGGACCATTTCGCAATGCTCCACCTGTGTTCACTGCCGCATAGGCAGCTTAGAAATACGAACTTGACGACGCTACGCCGGACGGCGTTGTTCACTGCCGCATAGGCAGCTTAGAAACACAAGGAGAGAGCCATGACTGAGATGCCCGGCGTTCACTGCCGCATAGGCAGCTTAGAAATACCCGTGGGTCTTGCAGAATATGGTCGGTCAGTTCACTGCCGCATAGGCAGCTTAGAAAATAAACTGCATCAGCAAGCAGCATCTTGAAGAGTTCACTGCCGCATAGGCAGCTTAGAAAAGAAATCTTGATTCGTACGAAATTCGCCAGCGGTTCACTGCCGCATAGGCAGCTTAGAAAGTATGAGCTTGACGACGCTACGCCGGACGGCGTGTTCACTGCCGCATAGGCAGCTTAGAAAGAGTTGAGTGCCGGCCGATTTGCAAAAATACGGTTCACTGCCGCATAGGCAGCTTAGAAAGCGAGCCTCGGCTTTCGCTCGCTGACCAGATTGTTCACTGCCGCATAGGCAGCTTAGAAATATGTAGGAGATACTATGACTACTTTGAATTCGTTCACTGCCGCATAGGCAGCTTAGAAAATACTCACCACATGCATAATAGCGAATTTTACGTTCACTGCCGCATAGGCAGCTTAGAAACGCTCAACGAGGAACTGGAAGTGGCCCTGATTGTTCACTGCCGCATAGGCAGCTTAGAAAGTTAGCGAATATAGATAGTGCTTCACGCTGTTCGTTCACTGCCGCATAGGCAGCTTAGAAATGGAATTCTCACACTGACGGACTCGACTCCTTCGGTTCACTGCCGCATAGGCAGCTTAGAAAATATTTACGGGCACAGTCACAGCAGGACCCTTGTTCACTGCCGCATAGGCAGCTTAGAAATTCAAAACGTACAGTTCCAGAGAAGCTTGAATCGTTCACTGCCGCATAGGCAGCTTAGAAATACCGCGCGCCCTGCATCCCGCCTGCATCCACGTTCACTGCCGCATAGGCAGCTTAGAAATTGAGCATACACAGGAATAGGCCGAACCATCAGTTCACTGCCGCATAGGCAGCTTAGAAAAAGCGGCGCGAATTTCAGACGCAGAAACGCCGGTTCACTGCCGCATAGGCAGCTTAGAAAGCTTGCTGGTGATCAATGGGCAGTAAAGACAGGTTCACTGCCGCATAGGCAGCTTAGAAAAATTTGTCCTTTTGAGCAACAAGTTGCTCTCGGTTCACTGCCGCATAGGCAGCTTAGAAATTCAAGGCACAGGCAAATGTGCATCAATTCGTGTTCACTGCCGCATAGGCAGCTTAGAAAATGCCGCGCCACAGGAGAGAACGGACAATGAAGTTCACTGCCGCATAGGCAGCTTAGAAACTCGGGCGAGGGGCGGGAGGCGAGGATGACGTGTTCACTGCCGCATAGGCAGCTTAGAAAGTCGGCGGATACCTCGACCTCCGGGGCACGGGGTTCACTGCCGCATAGGCAGCTTAGAAATCGCGTTGCGTCAGCAGGAACTCGAAGCCGGTGTTCACTGCCGCATAGGCAGCTTAGAAAGTCGCTCATGACCGGGTTTGAGAGCAGGGCGCGTTCACTGCCGCATAGGCAGCTTAGAAACGGTCTAGGCCGGGCTTTTTTTCTGCCTATTCGTTCACTGCCGCATAGGCAGCTTAGAAAAAGTGGTTCCTTGCGCTCCCTTGTTGAGGATTTGTTCACTGCCGCATAGGCAGCTTAGAAAATGTCGGCCAGGGCGTATGTGGCCGTGTCGATGTTCACTGCCGCATAGGCAGTTCAGAAAACATCACCCCGTTTTCAATATTTCCCAGGCGCTCCATACCAGGGTCAATCCCAGGAAGGCATTCACCCAGCGTCGCCAGCGCAGAAAGACGTGTTGCAGCAATGCGCCCGCCGCCGCCCATACGAACATGCCGATCACGGCAATGAGGGAAAAAACGAACGCGCACAACGCCATGTCGGCTGTGGAGTGTGTCGCCGGCGCAAGCACTGCCGCCAATGTCAGCACATACAAATAATATTTGGGGTTTACAAATTGCAGAACAAAGCCCGTCGTCAGCGTGGCCGGAGCGCCGGCGTCGCCGGCGGCGGGCGGTTGCGCCCTTGCCGTCAGCCACGCCAGCCAGAGCATATACGCTCCGCCGACATACTTCACCCCGGAAACAAGAGCGGGGAGCGTCTGCTCCAGGCGAACCCCGAACCGGATACAGACAAAGAGAATCAGAAAGCAGGCGAATCCCGCTCCTGCCTGATACGCCAGTGTCGCCCGCAGGCCCTCGTTGACGCCTCGCGACATGACCAGAATATTGTTCGGTCCGGGCGTAAACGATGCGACAAAGGCGAACGGCAGAAGCGTCAACATGCTGTTTGTGAGCATTCGTATCTCAAAAGCGTTTGGTCATTTCAGGCGAAATAGCAGGAAACCGAACCAAACGGCCCATAGTCGGCATGGATGGTGTCGCCCTTGCGCACGGCCAGGGGGGCCATGAAGGTGCCGCCAAGAATGACCTGACCGGCCGGCACGCTCTCGCCGTCCAGGGCGAGGCGGTTGGCAAGCCAGGCCAGACCCGCCGCGGGATGGTTGAGCACGGAAGCGGCCACGCCCGAATCCTCAATCACGCCGTTGCGCAGGCAGATCGCGCTCACCCAGCGCAGATCGGCCTTGTCCGGCGTGAAGGGACAGGAGCCGATCACCGCGCCCGCGCCGAACGAGTTGTCGCACACAAAGTCTTCCAGGCGCAGCGCGCCGTCGGGCGCGGTCACGCGGGTGTCCACCAGTTCCAGGGCGGGCAGTACATATTCCACGGCGCGCACGGCGTCGAGCAGGGTACGGCCCGGCCCGACGAGCGGCGTCTTGAGCACAAAGGCCAGCTCTACCTCAATCCGGGGTTGGATGAAGGAAGCCATTGGCAGATCGCAGCCGGAGGAATGCACGCCGCTGCTCATGATCCGGCCGTAGATCGGTTCGTTCGTGCCCCGCGCGATCTGGAGGGGTTGCGAGGTCAGGCCGATCTTGTACCCCGCGGCCGTGTCGCCGGAGGCGATCTTGAGGGCGGTCAGGGCGGCCTGCACGGCGTAGGCGTCATCCATGTCCAGTTCGGGCTGGAGGGCGCTGGCGGCGGTCATGGCCACGCCGGCGCGTTCGGCCCGGAAGAGATCGGCGGCAAGATTTTCCACAGTTCGTTTGTCAAGCATGGCTGTTCCTTTTTGCTGTGCGGGTCTGGTTCGCTATGCGGTCTGGCAAATTTGACGGGCGCGGGGGCGTCACTTGTGCTGAATGGCGTCCACCGCGTCGATGACGGCGGATCGCAGGCCGCCGCGTTCCAGGGCGGCCACGCCGACAATGGTTGTGCCGCCGGGCGAGCATACCGCGTCCTTCATGACGCCGGGGTGATCGCCTGTACGCAGGAGGAGCCTCCCGGTTCCGGCCGTCATTTGCGCGGCCAGTTCGTAGGCCAGGGCGCGCGGCAGGCCGTGCTGCACGCCGGCGTCGCCCAGCGCTTCCATGAACATGCTGACGAACGCCGGGCCGCAGCCGCTGATCGTCCCGGCAATGCCGAGATGGGGCGTTTCCACCAGCCGCACCAGCGAAATGGGCGAAAAAAGCGCCTCGAACAGCGCCATATCCTCATCCGTCAGGGAATGGCGCTTTTCACACAGGAACACGCCTTCGCCCACGGCGACCGGCGTGTTGGGCAGCGTGCTCATGTGGCGCGTGCCGGGCAGGAGCAGCGGTTCGTACGCCGCAAAGGGCAGGCCCGCGGCCACGGAAACGACGATTTTCTCGCGCAGGATCTCCCGAATGGGCGCGATCACGTCCGGCACAAGGTAGGGTTTGACGGCGATCACCACCAGATCGGCCCGCTCCGCTGTTTCCCGCGCGTCCGCACAGGGGATCACGCCGCGCGCTCCGGCCTTGATCGCCAGCTTGTCCGGATCCTTCGCGCAGACGAAAATACGATCCGCCGGCAGAACCTGTTTGAGCAAAAGCCCGTCCACAATCGCTCCGGCCATGTTGCCGAAGCCGATAAAGCCAAGGGTGACGGAAGAAATGTTTGGCATGGGATCTCCGGCGGGCAAGGGTGGTTTCCGGGCGCGGTTCTACTTTCGGACCGATGCCGGATCGAATAAGGCGCCGCTCCGCTTTGTACAACAGGCGGATGCCGGGGTAAAGCCGAACCGGGGATCAGCCCGGGGATCAGCCGGCCGTGCCGGTCTTGCGGACCGTGCGCCGGGTACGGCGTTCTTCAATGAGGAATTTGCCCGTCACCGACGCCGGATCGGCCATGATCGCCTCTGGCGTGCCGGCAGCCACAATGCGTCCGCCGTTTTCCCCGCCGCCGGGGCCGAGATCGATGACGTAATCCGAAGCCAGAATGACGTCGGTGTTGTGCTCGATGACGACGACGCTGGCCCCGAGATCCACCAGGTGGTGCAGCACGGTGACAAGCTTGCCCACCTCGTGCATGTGCAGGCCGGTGGTGGGTTCGTCGAGGATGTACACGGTTCCGGGCAGGGATCGCTTGCCGAGTTCGCGCGAGATCTTGATGCGTTGCGCCTCGCCCCCGGAAAGGGTGGTGGCCGGCTGGCCAAGGCGGAGGTAGTCGAGGCCGACGTCCTCAAGCACGGCAAGGCGGCGCTCCAGCACGGGGTAGCTGGAGAAGAAGGCGCGGGCTTCGCGCACGGGCAGATTGAGCACTTCCGAGATGTTCAGGCCCCGGTAGCGCACTTCCAGGGTTTCATGGTTGTAGCGTTTGCCTCCGCACACGTCGCAGGTGACGTACACATCGGGCAGAAAGTGCATTTCCACCCGGATTTGTCCATCCCCGCCGCAGGCTTCGCACCGCCCGCCGCGCACGTTGAAGCTGAAGCGCCCGGGCTGGTAGCCGCGTTTTTTCGCGTCCGGCGTCATGGCGAAGATCTGGCGGATTTCGTCAAAGACCTTGGTGTAGGTGGCGGGATTGGATCGGGGCGTGCGCCCGATGGGAGTCTGATCGATGGCCACAATCCGTTCCACGGCTTCCAGACCGTCGATGCCGGCCACCGTGCCGGGCTGATCCACGCGGACGCCTTGCGCCAGGGCAAGGTGCTTGTACAGGGTGTCCACCACCAGCGAGCTTTTGCCCGATCCGGAAACCCCGGTGACGCAGGTCAGCGTGCCGAGCGGCACGGGGCAGTCGATGTTTTTCAGGTTGTTGGTGGTCACGCCGCGCAGGGTGAGCCAGCCGCGCGGTTCTCGCCGTTCGTCCGGGATGGGCACGGAGAGATCGCCCCGCATGTATTTGGCCGTGAGCGTGTCGGCCGTGGCCGCCAGTTCGTGAAAGCTCCCCTGGAACACGAGTTCCCCGCCAAGCGCTCCGGAACCGGGGCCAAGTTCGATGATCGCGTCCGCCTCGCGGATGGTGGCTTCGTCGTGCTCCACCACAAGCACGGTGTTGCCCCGGCGTTGCAGGCGGCGCAAGGTGGCGATGAGTCGTTCGTTGTCGCGCGGGTGCAGCCCGATGGAAGGCTCGTCCAGCACATAGGTCACGCCCACCAGCCCGGATCCGAGCTGCGAGGCAAGGCGGATGCGTTGCGCTTCCCCGCCGGAAAGGGTGGTCATGGTCCGCCCCAGGGAAATGTAGTCAAGCCCCACGTTGACCATGAAGGACAGCCGGTGCGTCAGTTCCTTGATCAAGGGTTCGGCCACGGCGGCGTGGCGTCCGCCGAAGGAGCGTCCTTCAAGCCAGGAGAGCGCGCGTTCCACGGGCAGGGAACAGAAATCGCGGATGGTCAGGTCATCCACGCGCACGGCGAGGGCTTCCGGACGCAGGCGCGCCCCGCCGCAAGCCGGGCAATCCGTGGTCTGGAGGTAGCGGGAGAGGAAATCCCGCCACATGTCGCCGTACTGCATCCCGCGCTCCAGCAACGGCACGATGCCGGGCCAGACCCTGACCGGATCGGCCTCGCGGCCCTTTGCGCTTCTGGTGTCTGTTGTCTCCGCTCCGCCCGTGGCTGCCCCGCCGCTTTCATCGCCGTTCATGACCACGGCCCCGCCAAGCCGGTTGCGGCGCAGGCCGCTTTTGCCGGATGTGCCGGCTTCGCCGTGGAACAGCGCGTCCAGGGCTTCGGCCGTGTATTCGGCAAGCGGCGTGGACAGGGTGAAGCCGTGCCGTTTGCCCAGCGCGGTCAGAGCCGCCTCGTGCCGGGCGAAGACCTTGGGATTGGCCCAGGGCAGAATGGCCTTTGTGTTGAGCGAAAGCCCCCGGTTGGGCGCGATGAGCAACGGCTCGAAATAATCCACACTGCCGAGACCCGCACAGCGCGGACAGGCTCCCTGGGGGCTGTTGAAGGAAAACAGTTGCGGGCTTGGCGCGGGCAGGCTGATGCGGCAGACCGGGCAGACGGATTCCGAGGCATGAATGGTGTCGGCCTCTTCAGTCGCCTTGTCCGGTTCGTGCACGATAAGGCGACCTTCACCGTAGCGCAGGGCCAGTTCCACCGAATCGGCCAGGCGGGCGCGCATGCCTTCCCGGATCGTCAGGCGATCCACCACCAGATCGAGGCTGTGCTTCTTGTTTTTGTCCAGCGGAGGGATGTCGTCCAGGGCGAGAATGCGCCCGTCCACGCGCAGGCGGGCGAAGCCCTCGGCCTTGAGCTTCCTGATGCGGTCAAGGTGCGTGCCCTTCTGCAATTCCACCAGAGGGGCCATGAGGATCACGCGCGTTCCCTCGGGCAGGGCAAGGATATCGGCAATGATCTCGTCCGCGGCACGGGCCTCGATGGGGCGTCCGCAATGCGGGCAGTACATGCGCCCGAGCCGGGCGAAGAAGACGCGCAGAAAGTCGTAAATCTCCGTCACCGTGCCCACGGTGGAGCGGGGGTTGCGGCCGGTGGTCTGCTGTTCCAGGGAAATCGCCGGCGACAGCCCCTCGATCTTGTCCACGTCCGGCTTGTCCATCTGGGGCAGAAATTGCCGGGCGTAGGCGGAGAGCGATTCCACATAGCGCCGCTGCCCTTCCGCATACACAATGTCAAAGGCCAGGGTGGACTTGCCCGAGCCGGAAGGCCCGCAGACGACCACAAGCTGATCGCGCGGGATGTCCAGGCTCAGGTTTTTGAGGTTGTGCTGGCGCGCGCCTTCGATATGGATGCCGGAACGGGACGCGGGCTGATCGCCGCCTGTGCCGGCGGGAGAGCGGTCTGTGCTGGTGGTGTTCACGGTGGGAGCCTTTGTTACGCCGGGCGCGCCGGCGTTGCGTTCGCGTTCGTGCCCGCGGCGCTGGGGGAGAGCATGGCGGCGATTTCACGCCGGGCCAGATCGAGATACGCGGGGAAGGCCGCCTCGCACGCCGGGGAAAGGCCGATGTTCCAGGTGGTGTAGTCGGCCGGTTCCATGCCGATCACGCGCATGTGCAGGCGTTTTTTGAAATAGAGTTCGGCCATGCGCAGGGAATCAAGCAGATCGATGTCATGAATGGAAAGGCGTTGTTTCTGATCCTCGACCAGATCGTCCTCGTTCAGGCGATACAGCGTGCCGGGCGCGCCGCCGGCATGAACCACGTCAAGCACGAGAAGGTGGCTGTACCCGGCGAAACTGTAAAAGATATCCTGCGTGAAGGTGCCGCCTTCGCGCACGTCCACGCCCTCGGGCCATGCTTCTTCCATGAGGGCGCGCGCGGCAAAGACGCCGACGCCGTCATCCGTGAGCAGCATGTTGCCGATGCCGAGCACGAGCAGCTTCATCGAAAAATCCTTTTTACTATGTGCCGTTGTTGCATGTTCATTGTTGCAAAAGCTGCGTGGCGTTCTTCATTTCATTGCGGAAAGATTTTTCAGGAGCATGTCTTGCGCAACTTTGCCTGCCAGGCTTTCAATATCAGGTTCATCCTTTTTTTGTTCCAGGGCGTCCATCTGTACGGAGTAGATCCCTTTTATCAGCGAACAAAAAGCCAAAATATCCACTTGCGTTGGGCAAGGCGCTGTCTGTGCCGCTCAAGCGCATAGTTCGCCGCTTCATTCGGGGTTTGGGTGGAAAGATACCCCGTCTCAACCGATTGCTCGTTCAGGGTTTCGGAAGAAATCGCTCCTTCCGGCAGACGTGGTTCGCTCATCAGAAGTACCCGAGATTCTTCAAGCGGTTGCTCATGGCTGCTTCGGAAACATTGAACGCCCGAGCCAGTTCGCGCAAATTCAGAGAGGTCGCGTCAACATAGTAGGCCACGGAGGAAGCGGGCATGAGCAGTTCCGCCGCGAACTTGTTTGCGGCGACTTCTTCGGGCACGGAGTTGGCGAAACTGTATGTGGTGTTGCTGTCGCGGGGGAGTTCGCCGTTTCCCCGCTCGTCCAGAGCCTTTCGCAAATGGCCGAGGACGTGGTGCCCCAGTTCGTGCGCCACTGTAAAGCGCCGGCGCATGGCGTTTTCGCACTGATTGACAAAGAGGCGGGGAACGCCTGCTTCCACCTTGTACAGCCCGCTGTGTCCATCATTTGCGGCCAAAGGGTACACATAGACTCCCATCCGGCCTGCAATGGCGATCGGGTTGACGGGAATACTGCCGTCCCAATAGTTCTGCAAAAGCTGTCTGGCGGCGTCGACGGGGTTCATGATCGCCTTCCTTTTTTGTCTTCCCCGGGGCGATGTTCGCCTTTGTCTGATACCACAGCGCGTTGCCGACTGGCAAACGCATTTTTGGATAGAAGTCATTTCATGATTCGCATGAAATGGCTTCCAACGCCAGACGAGAGTCTGGCGCGGCGCGAAAAGCGCCGTGAATGAGCCAAAAACCACGTTTTTTGGCGAATGATCTTCATGATTCAGCCCAAAGGCTGAATCATGAAATGAGTTCTAGAAGCCGCTTCATACAAGGGAATGGGGCTTCGTTGTTCCCGAAGCCCCATTCCTCAAAGCGGCCCGAAGGCTATTTCTTCTCTTCCGTCGTCAGGGGCAGGGCGCGGAGGAAGGTCTGACCGCGGCGCTGGATCTGGAGCATGACCGCGCCGCGTTTTTTGGCGTCGCTGTTGACGATGCGGCCGAGATCCGCGGCCGAACGCAGAGGCTTGAAGTTGGCGGTGAGCAGGATGTCGCCTTCGCGGAGTTCCGCTTCGGCGGCGGGCAGGCCGGGTTCCACGCCGACGACGAGCAGGCCGGTTCCGCGCTTCAGGCCGGCGGAGCGGGCTTCTTCCGCCGTCAGCGGGCGGACGGAGAGGCCGAGCGCGGTGGGGGCTTCCTTGCGTGCGTCGGAAGCGTCGGCCGTATGGCCGCCGCGTTCACCGAGCCGCACGGAGAGTTCCTTCTTCTCGCCGTCGCGCCAGATGGTGAAGCGTACGGTGGAGCCGGGGGCTTCCGCCGCAATGGCGCGCAGGAGGGCGTTGGAGTCGCCAATGGACTTGCCGTTGACTTCAAGCACGACGTCGCCGTCCTTCATGCCGGCCTTGTCCGCCGGCTCCCCATCCATCACCGATCCGATGATCGCGCCCTTGTCGCCGGGCAGACCGAGCGCCTTGGCCGTGTTGGCGTCCACATCCTGAATGGTGACGCCTATCCAGCCGCGGCTGACCTTCTTGTCGGACTTCAACTGATCCACGATGCGCGAGGCCATGTCGCTCGGGATGGCGAAGCCGATTCCCTGGCCGCTGGCGATGATCGCGGTGTTGATGCCGATGACCTTGCCTTCCATATTGATCAGCGGGCCGCCGCTGTTGCCGGGGTTGATGGAGGCGTCGGTCTGGAGAAAATTGTCAAAGGGGCCGGACTGGATATCGCGCCCCTTGGCGCTGAGGATGCCGGCGGTTACCGTGTGACCCAGACCGAAGGGGTTGCCGATGGCCAGCACCCATTCGCCCACTTCCATCTTGTCGGAATTGCCGAAGGAAAGGAAGGGCAGGGGCTTGTCCGCCGTGACCTTGAGCAGGGCGAGGTCGGTTTCCTTGTCCGTGCCGATGACCCTGGCCTTGAGGGACTGGTCCTTGCCCGCGGTGTTTTGCAGGTTCACGAGCACCGTGTCCGCGCCTTCCACCACATGGTTGTTGGTGACGATGAAGCCGTCGGCGGAAATGAGAAAGCCCGTTCCGAGCGAACGCTGGGTGCGGGGTTTGGAGCCGCGTTCAAACTGCTCGAAGAAGCGTTCAAATTCCGGAGGCATGCCGCGGAACATTTCCGAAGGCATCCCGCCGCGCCGTTTCACGGTTTTTTCCGTGCTGATGTTGACCACCGCCTTGCCCGTGGCCTGAACCAGCGGGACGAAATCGGGGGCGGAGGCGGCGGGGGCCGCCGTCGGGGCCAGCAAAAGGGCTGTCGCCGCAAGGGCGACCAGGGTACTGCGTATGCGGATCATTCAATTCTCCTTGCCAATGTCCTGGGAGAGCCGGCTGCTCCCGCCCGTGCCGCCTCTCGGCGCAAGGGCGGGGCGCGGCCTTGTACGGATTCATAATAGGATATAAGAGCGACTTGTAAACACCGTGATGCCGTACAAAGTTCTTTACCGCGCCGGCGGGCGCGGAACGGCTCTCGTGCGGCACAGCGGGGATCGCGGCTGACGCGTTTGCCCCGGCGCGACGGGGACGGTGTTGCGCGGCGGCGGGATGTGTGCTAACCGAACCCTTTCCCGCCTGATATTGCGAACCTCTTCCCGTTTTTTGGAGGACATGAGATGAACATGCGTTTTCGCGCCGCCTGCCGCGGGCTTGCCGCCCTTGTCCTGGCGCTCTGTTTCGCCGCTGCTCCGGCCGGCGCGGCCGATGCCGGCAAAAGCTATGTGAACGGCATCGACGCCAACTATCCCCCCTTCGGTTTCGTCAACGAACAGGGCGTGCCCTCGGGTTTCGACGTGGATTCCATGAACTGGATCGCGAAGAAGATGGGCTTCACCGTCACGCATCAGCCCATGGACTGGGACGGCATCATTCCCGCGCTGCTCGCCAAAAAGATTGATATGGTCTGCTCCGGCATGAGCGTCAGCCCCGAGCGCCTGGAAGTCGTCGCCTTTTCCGAGCCGTACTGGAACATCCGCAAGGTTTTTGTGGTGCGCGAGGGCGCGTCGCTCACGCCCGAAACCATCCGTACCGGCGACGTGCGCCTTGGCGTGCAGCGCGGCACCAACGAGGCCGAACTCCTGCAACAGGAGCAGAAGGCCAAGGGGTATACCTACAAGCTCCGCTTTTACGATTCCGCGCCCCTGGCCGTGGAGGATCTGCTGAACGGCCGCATCGACGCCGCCGCCATGGACAGCGCCCCGGCCGAGGACGCCATGCGCAAGGGCAAGGCCATCAAGGAAGCCGGCGAGTTCGCCAAGGGCGATGTTTTCGCCGTGGCCATGCGCAAGGACGACGCCGAGCTGGCCCGCCTCGTCAATGAAGGCTACCGCCTGCTCATGGCCGATCCGTACTGGAAGGAACTCCAGGCGAAGTATTTCGGAAACAACTAGCGGCCCGGCCGCACACGCCGCTCTCCCGGCTCGCATGGCGGTCCGGACGGTCCATCCGCGATTCGGGAGAGTCTCGCCGCTGCAAGCGGCTGCAAGGCCGTGCGGCGCAACCTGCTGAACTCTCGACAGCGCTTTGGGGCTGCGTTCGCCCTGCTTGCCCTGCATGGAAACTCTGTCCGTTGTTCTGAACGCTCTGCCCTATATTCTCCGGGGGAGCCTCGTCACGCTGCTCACTGTGGGCGGCGCGCTTTCGCTTGGCCTGGCGGCGGGGGTGCCGCTGGCGGTCTTTCAGGTCTACGGGCCGGCGTGGGCGAGGGCGCTCATTGCCGCATACGTCTGGTTTTTCCGGGGCGTGCCGGTTCTTCTTTTGCTTTTTCTTTTCTATTTCGGCCTGTTTGAAGCGATTGGGCTGAATCTTTCGACAATCGCGGCCTCCTGCCTCGTGCTTGGCATGGCGAGCGCCGCGTACCAGTCGCAGATTTTTCGCGGCGCGATCCAGACCCTGCCCGCCGGGCAGCTCAAGGCGGCGCGCGCGCTCGGCATGAGTGACGGAACGGCGATCCTTTCCATCATTCTGCCGCAGGCGTTGCGACTGTCCATTCCCGGCTGGTCAAACGAATTTTCCATCCTGCTCAAGGATTCGGCCATGTGTTTCGTGCTCGGCACGCCGGAGATCATGGCCCGGACGCATTTTGTGGCGTCCCGCACCTATGAGCATCTGCCGTTGTACATCACGGCGGGCTTTTTGTACTTCGTCATCACCCTGATTGGCGTGCGTCTGCTCAGGGTGCTTGAGCGCAAGGTTCACATCCCCGGTTACGCCGTCAGCGGCGGCATGGAGGCATGATGGGAACGCCTGTTCTTCGCGCCGTCAACGTCAGCAAGCGCCTGGGCGGCAAAGTGATCCTCGACGACGTGTCGCTTGACGTCGCGGCCGGAGAACTGAAAGTGCTCATCGGCCCGTCCGGCGCGGGCAAAAGCACCTTTCTCCAGTGTCTGAACTACCTTGTGCCCCCGGATGCGGGGAGCATCGTTCTGGACGGGATGCCGGTCAACGCGGCCAACACGCGGGAACTCTGCGCCTTTCGCCGGCAAGTGGGCATGATTTTTCAGGATTTCAACCTGTTTGATCATCTTACGGCGGAAGAGAACGTGGCCATTGCCCTGCGCAAGGTGGCGGGCTGTTCCCGTCATGACGCGCGGGAGCGCGCCCTGGCCGAACTTGCGCGGGTGGGGCTTGAAGGCCGCGCCGGCCTGTACCCGGCCCAGCTTTCCGGCGGGCAGAAGCAGCGCGTGGCCATTGCCCGCGCTCTGGCCATGGACCCCAAGGTGATGCTGCTGGACGAGCCGACTTCCGCGCTTGACCCGGAACTGGTGGGCGAAGTGCTGGCTGTGATCCGTGATCTGGCGGACGGCGGCATGACCATGGTCATGGCCACGCACCAGATGGATTTCGCCCGCGCCCTGGCTACGGAAATGCTGTTCATGGAGCATGGGCGGATCATTGAACAGGGCGCGCCGTCCGTCTTGCTGGCCCCTGGCGCGCGCACCCGGACGAGCGACTTTTGCAGCGGCCTGTGCGCCCTGCAGGAGGGCGAAGCTGCTTCCAAATCCGCGCCGCGGGCGGATCTGCCCGTGCGAGGGAAAGAAACGTCCGTCCCGGACGAGGCGGAGCGGCCGTGAGCTGGTTTGATCCCGCCTTTTTTGTGGACAGGGTCTTGCCCGGCCTGAACGAGGGGCTGCTCATGTCCCTTGCGCTCATCGCGCCTTCCGCAAGCATCGGCTTTGTGCTCGGAGTGGCGGCGGGGGTGGCCCGCGTTTTCGGCCCGCGGTGGCTGCGCGCCGCGGGGGATGCCTTCGCCACTGTGTTCCGGGGCGTGCCGCTGGTGGTGCAGCTCATGATCCTTTATTTCGGCCTACCCAATCTCGGGTTGTATCTGGAACCCTACCCGGCGGCGGTCATCGGCTTTATCCTCTGCACCGGCGCGTACCAGTCGGAATATGTGCGCGGGGCGCTGCTCTCCATCCGGCAGGGGCAGATCCGCGCGGCCTCGGCCCTTGGCTTCACCCGGTTGCAGACGATTTTGTGGATCGTCATTCCCCAGGCGGCGCGGCGCGCCCTGCCCGGTTGCGGCAATGAAATCATCTACCTTATCAAGTACTCGTCCCTGGCCTACATCATCACCTGCATTGAACTGACCGGCGAGGCCAAGATCCTCGTTTCCAGAACATTCCGTCCCACAGAGGTGTATCTGGCGGCCGGCCTGTATTACCTCGGCATGGTGTCCGTGGCGACATGGCTGCTGCACACGCTGGAAAAGCGCTTCGCCATTCCCGGTTTCGGCAAACGCTGACCCGGCGGGACGCACCGGAGACTTGACGTGCCCGTACAAGAACATATCCGCAATTTCTGCATTATCGCCCACATCGACCACGGCAAATCGACGCTGGCCGATCGTGTTCTGGAATTGACCGGTCTGGTATCGGATCGCGAAAAGCGGGATCAGTATCTGGACCGCATGGATCTGGAACGCGAGCGCGGCATCACCATCAAGGCGCAGACCGTGCGCATTCCGTACACGGCGGCGGACGGCGCGTCGTACATCCTCAACCTGATCGACACGCCCGGCCATGTGGACTTCAATTATGAAGTCTCCCGTTCGCTCGCGGCCTGCGACGGGGCGCTGCTTGTGGTGGACGCCACCCAGGGCGTGGAAGCGCAGACTCTCGCCAATGTCTATCTTGCGCTGGATCACAACCACGAAATCATCCCGATCCTGAACAAGATCGATCTGCCCAGTTCCGATGTCGAACGGGTGAAAAAGGAAATCGAGGAAGGCATCGGCCTTGACTGCTCGGAGGCGCTGGCCGTCAGCGCCAAAACGGGAGAGGGCGTGCCGGAAGTGCTGGAGGCCATTGTGCATCGCCTGCCGGGGCCGGAGGGCGATCCGGACGCGCCGCTCAAGGCGCTCATTTTCGATTCGTGGTACGATTCCTATCAGGGCGTGGTTGTGCTTTTCCGCCTGGTGGACGGGGTGATCCGCAAGGGGGATCGCATCCGGCTTTTCGCCACGGGCAAGAGCTACGAAGTGATCCGCCTTGGCGTGTTTTCGCCGGAAGCCCGGGATTTGCCCGAACTGCGCGCCGGGGAGGTGGGCTTTCTCTGCGGCAACATCAAGGAACTCGGGGACGCCAAGGTGGGCGACACGATCACCCTGGACGATCGCCCCTGTTCCGATCCCGTGCCCGGCTTCAAGGAAGTGCAGGCCGTGGTCTTCTGCGGACTGTACCCGTCCGATCCCAACGATTACGAACCGCTCAAGGCCGCGCTGGAAAAGCTCCAGCTCAACGACGCGGCCTTTTCTTTCGAGCCGGAGACCTCGCAGGCGCTCGGCTTCGGCTTCCGTTGCGGCTTCCTTGGTCTGCTGCACATGGAGATCATTCAGGAGCGGCTGGAGCGCGAGTTTCAGGTGGAGCTTATCGCCACTGCGCCTTCCGTCATCTACAAGGTGGAAACCACGGACGGCCAGACCACGGATATCGACAACCCCTCCAGGCTGCCGGACGCCGGACGCATCAGCGCGCTGTACGAGCCGTATGTGCGGATCGATATCCATGTTCCCGGCGAGTTTGTCGGCAATGTGCTCAAGCTGTGCGAGGAAAAGCGCGGCGTGCAAAAGAACATGGGCTATCTGGCGCAAAACCGGGTGGTCATCACCTACGAACTGCCCTTTGCCGAAATCGTCTTTGACTTCTTCGATCGTCTCAAATCCGTGACCAGAGGCTATGCCTCCATGGATTATGAAGTCATCGACTACCGCGCTTCCAACCTCGTGCGGCTCGACATCCTGCTCAACGGGGAGCCGGTGGACGCGCTGGCCGTCATCGTCCACAAGGACAAGGCCTATCCCTACGGGCGCGCCCTGGCCCTGAAGCTCAAGCGCACCATTCCCCGCCAGATGTTCGAGGTGGCCATTCAGGCCGCCATAGGGCAAAAGGTCATCGCGCGGGAAACCATCTCCGCCCTGCGCAAGAACGTGACGGCCAAATGCTACGGCGGCGACATCACGCGCAAGCGCAAGCTCCTTGAAAAACAGAAGGAAGGCAAGAAGCGCATGAAGCGCATGGGCAACGTGGAATTGCCGCAGGAAGCCTTTCTTGCCGCCTTGCAAGTGGGCGACGAATAGCGCACAATCGGCGGTTGCCGGTCTGTACGCGCGATGCGCGGCGCGGGCGGCCCATCCTTTTTTGATCACGTCGTACTGATGAGGAAACCATGACTGAACAGGAAAAATTCTACAGCATCTACCGCGGCTATTATTTCAAGTACGGCCATGACTGGGCCAAAAAAGTCGGCAAGTACGAGAAGAAAAACAGCGAACCCTTCGCCAAGGTCACGCGCGAGGTCAACAGCGCCATGCGGCGTTACCTCGGGGGCGAAAAATTCGGCAAGTACATTGACCTGATGGAATACATGATGCTCAAGGAAGGCTTGCTGGTCAAAACCGAAGACAACAAGCTCGACGTGCCGCAAGCCACCTTTGAACTGTGGCTGGTCTGATCGTCACGGCCGGTGACGGGGCGCGGCAGGCGCGCCGCGGCGAAAGGGCGGGGAGATCCTCGCCCTTTCACGTTCCGCGGGCGGGTGCTCCTGCGCCTGTGGATGCTTGCCCTGCCGGGATTGTCATGCGCTATTGTTTGCTCGCCTTTTTCGTCAGTCTGACTGTCCCCCTGATTGCGACGTTTGGCGGGGTGCTGGGGAGCGTTGCCGGGGAGGAACCGCTTTTGCTTGCGGCAAGCCTGACAGGCTGGAACTTGCGCACGCCGCAAAGCGCGGCCTATCTGTTCTGTGGGGGCATGGCGCTTGGCGCGCTGGTTGCGGGGTGGCTGCTGGTCTCCAGGGCGAAACTTCCCGAAACTCTGGCGGGCAGGTTTGTGCCGGTCCTTGAGCGCTGAAGCCAGGGATCTGCACGAATGGATTCTCGGCCCCGAAGGGCAGGCGCTGCTTGCGAAGGCGGGGTATGCGCCCATCGCATGTATGGAATGCCCCTAAAAACCGAGCCAGCCGAAGCCCTTGGCCATGATGGCGGCAAGAGCCAGCCAGCCGCCTATCTGCCACTTGAGCAGATCGTACTTTGCCTTTTCGATCTCGGTTCTGAGCCGGGCTTCCGTTTCCCTGATCTCCAGGCGGACTTTTTCGGTTTCCGAACGGACCTGCTCAATATCGGCCTTGAGTCGGGCTTCCGTCTCCCTGGCTTCTGTTCGAACCTGTTCGATATTAAGCTTGAGATCAGAGCGGATCTGCTCAATATCGGCCTTGAGCCGGGCTTCCGTCTCCCTGGCATCCGCGCGAACCTGCTCAATATCAATCTTGAGATCGGCGCGAACCTGCTCAATGTCGGTTCTGAGCCGGGCTTCCGTTTCCCTGATCTCCAGGCGGACTTTTTCGGTTTCCGCGCGGACCTTTTCTATCTCCAGGCGGACTTCCTGCACATCTTCTCTGGTGGAGAGTTCGGCGCGCCGGGATTCATCGTACCGTTCGATTGCCCGCTGGATTTCTCTGGCCTGGAGATCGGCCTGCTCCCGAAACAGTTCGGCCTGCACTCTGGCATGCGCTTCCAGCGCGCCGGCGGCGGTGAGCCTGTCAAAATAGCCGAGGGTGTCGAAGGCGGCGGAAGTGAGCATGGCGGACTCCTGTCTTTTTTCCTTATAAACATTTTCAACGTCTTCGTCCAGTATCGGGCGATCTTCCGGGCCGCGGCGTTTTGCGCGCCGGCCCGAAGCCTTTCCGGAGCGCGGCCGTGCAGACTCCGGGGCAGGGTCCGGCTCTTGCCGCGGCGGGTTTGCCGCCGGAAGGCAGGCACGCCTTTTCCGCCGGAAATCGCTTGACAGCCCGTGTGACGGAAGCTAATGGCAAAGACACATTGCGTTTGCGCGGTTTGCAGATGATTGCGATGAAAACCGCGCCGCCATTCGGTGAAACCAAACAGGACCGAAACCCGGTCCGCGAACCGTCGGAGGATCGAAAATGGGCTGGAATGTGAGCGTGGACGCCGACAAGTGCGTTGGCTGCGGCGAATGTGTGGACGTGTGCCCCGTGGAAGTGTACGAACTGAACGACGGCAAGTCCGTTCCCGCGCACGAAGACGAATGCCTCGGCTGTGAATCCTGCGTGGAAGTTTGCGAGGCCAACGCCATCGTTGTCGAAGAAAACTGATTTCGACATGCTTTTGTGCCCGGCCGCGGCTTGCATCGGTCATTCCGGAACGTCGGGCAAAGCATTGCGGCAAGCAGTCAAGGGGAGCCTTCATGGCTTCCCTTGTTGTTTTTGGCCCGGCGTCGACCGCGCTTGCCTCTTGTCGGAAGGGCGATCTTCCCGTATATCGTTGAGAACACGGTGTTGACCTGTTCTCCCGGACCTTTTCCCCCAAGGACGACATGAGCGTTTCCGTACCTGATCTCGGCGCTGTTTTCGCCGCTTATGAACGTGTCGCGGCCGAAGCCGACGCCCTGTTCGCCAGAGTGCAGCAGCTTCATCCCGACTGCGTGACCTGCACGGCCGGATGCGGCGATTGCTGTCATGCGGTTTTTGACCTCTCCCTGGTGGAGGCCATGTATCTCAACCGGCGCTTTGCGGAAGTCATCCCGCACGGGCCGCTGCGTTCCGCCATTTTGCAGGCCGCGGCCGAAGTGGACAGGCCGCTCACGCGTCTGAAGCGCGGCTATTATCAAAGCGTGCGCGATGCCGGCAAGGAGGCCGCCGCGTCGGCCGAAGCGCCGGAACAGGCGGCCGAACGCGCCATCGGCCATGTGCTGGAGGAGGCCGCTCGCGCTCGCGTGCGCTGCCCTCTGCTCCTGGCGGATGATACCTGCGCCCTGTACGACAGCCGTCCGATCACCTGCCGGCTGTACGGCGTGCCTGCCGTCATCGGCGGGCAGACGCATGTGTGCGGCAAGAGCGCCTTTGCAACGGGCGGCCGTTATCCCACCGTGCACATGGACAAGATTCAGGATCGCCTTGACGCCCTGAGCCTGGAGATCCGCGATACGCTAGGCTCCCGCTATTCCGAACTGCACAAGGTGTATGTGCCTGTGTCCATGGCGCTGCTCACCAATTACGACGCGGCGTACCTCGGCGTTGGGCCGGCACGGGAGTAATCCCTCTCTGTGCGCGAAATGGTTGCCGTCAGACACGAGAACCCCCGAGGTATATTGTGAGTCCGGTCCCTGCCGAATTTTCTCCGCTTGATCCGCTTCGCGCCTCCGCGTCCCGGCTGACGCCCGAGGAAGAGCGCCTGAAACGCGAAATCTACGAACGGCTCAATCCCCGCCGCCGCAAATTCATCGATCGTCTCGGCTATGATGTCTGGGATCCTTTCCAGAAACCGAACGATCCGCTTGATCTGCGCACCGACGTCACCCGGCGCACCACGCAGCAACTGGTGCGCGAGTTTTTCCATGCGCTCGGGGATGGCGAAGTGGGGAACGACTTCCGCAAGGGCGCGCTTGACGCCGCTCTGGGCGTGGTGAACAAGGATGAACACATGCTCGGCGCGTATGCGTTTTTTCGCTGGTACGACGATCTCATGAAAAAGGAAGGCTTCTCGCATGAAAAGTGAATACAGCGATATTGATGAATACATCGCCGATCTCAAAACGGAAATCCTCGCCAACGAGCAGTGCGCCAACCATCATTACAATCTTGGCGTGGCGCTTCTGAGCAAGGGCGATTTCATGGGGGCGGAACAGGCCTTTCTTGACGCCGTGCGGTCCTCGCCGCACCTGGCCGAAGCCTATGTGCAGCTTGGGGGCATCTGCATGCAGCGCGGGGATCTGCAAGGCTGCCTGCATTACAATCAGGAAGCCGCCGAATGCCGCGCCAAGTTTCCCGTGCCGTGGGGCAACATCGGTTTTGTCCATATGCAGCTTGGCGAGCCGGAAAAGGCTGTGGCCGCGCTGAAAAAGGCGCTGAAGTGGGATCCGGATTTCGTGCAGGCGCTGGCCACGCTCAGTTCCGCCCGGCTGGCTCTCGGCGATGTGGAAGGCAGTATCGACGCCGCGCGTCGCGCTGTGGAAAAGCAACCCGCCTTTGCTCCGGCATGGAACAATCTGTCTCTGGCCTGTTTTGAGCAGGGAGATTTTGAGGAGGCGCGCGCCTGCGCGAACAAGGCGGTGGAACTCGGCTTTGACGTGCGCCCGGAATATCTGGAAGACCTGGACCGGGCTTGCGCTGCCGGTGCGCAGGGATGACGGTTTGGCGGCGGGCCGTCCCCTCATGCCGGATGGCCGGCGGCTCTTGCGGCGCGCTGTGGCGTGCGCGCTGCTCCTGGCGCTTTGCTTTTGGCTCGGGGCCTGTTCTTCGCTGATCTATTTGCCGCGTTCCGACGGGGGCGACACCGCCTCCGGCCCCCGCGGCAAGCCGTATACCGTCCGGGGGAAAACCTACCGGCCGCTGTTGTCCGCCGACGGGTTTCGGGAAACAGGCGTGGCTTCCTGGTATGGACGCGATTTTCACGGCAAAAAAACGGCCAATGGCGAAATATACAATATGTACGCCATGACGGCCGCGCACAAGATCCTTCCTCTGGGCGTCAGCGTTCGCGTGACGCATCTCTCCAACGGGCGCAGCATTGTGGTGCGCGTCAACGACCGGGGGCCTTTCGTCGACGGCCGCGTCATCGATCTTTCCTATACCGCGGCCACAAAGCTGGACATGATCGGATCGGGCACGGCGCGCGTGCGGATTGAAGCCCTCAGCGGGCAGGGCGCTTCTTCGCCTTCTGCTCCGTCCTCGTCACCCCCGCCATCCTCGACAGGCGGGGGCGACCTGTATATCCAGATCGCCTCGTTGCGAAGCGAAGCCGCGGCCAAGGCCCTGGTGCGGGGCCTCAAGATCGGCAGGTTCGGCGGCCGCGCGATTTTCGAGCCGGCGCGCAAACTGTGGCGGGTTCAGGCTGGTCCCTTCTCCGATCCCGGCCGGGCGGAAAGCGCCGTCCGGCAGCTTTTGTCCCGTTTCCCAGGATGTTACGTCGTGCGGGATTGAGAGCGGGGAACTGAATGTTCGGAGGGTTCATGCCATGAATATTGTGGAATACCGCCGGCTTTGCACTGAATACCCCTCCCTCCGCTCCTTTTTTCCGGTACTGGAAGCTCTTCATGACAACATTGTCATTGTGGGCAAGGACGGCGTCATCCTCTGGGTAAGCTCCTGCTTTGAGCGCAATTACGGCATCGCGCGAGAGGCGGCGGTGGGGCGCACTACCTATGATCTGGCGGCGGAAAGGGTGTTCAATCCTTCAGTTGCCGCGCTTGTGCTCAAAACGCGCCGGGTGGTGACGCTGACGGAATCGCTTCGCTCCGGTCAGATGAACATTGTCACCGGCGTGCCGGTCTACGACGAGGACGGCGAACTGTCGTTCGTGGTCAGTTATACCATCGATCCGGCGTATTCCTTGCGCCTTCACGATGAATACAAAAAACTTCAAGTCCGGCCGCCCGAAAGGAACCTTCCGGGCGGCGGCGTGATCTACGCCAGTTCCGCCATGCGGGAGGCGCTGGAAAAGCTGCGCAAGGTGGCCGACCTGGACATGGGCGTGCTGATCACCGGGGAATCCGGCGTGGGCAAGAATGTGGCGGCGCGTCTGCTCCACCATACGGGACGGCGCACTGGCCCGCTGGTGGAAATCAACTGTGCGGGCATACCGGAAGCCCTGCTCGAATCGGAACTGTTTGGCTATGAGCCGGGGAGTTTTACCGGCGCGCGGCGGCGCGGCAAGCCGGGGCGCATCGAGCAGGCCCGGGGCGGGACGCTTTTTCTGGACGAAATAGGGGAAGTTCCGCTGCATTTGCAGGCCAAGCTGCTTGAAGTCATTCAGGAAAAGAAGTTTACCAAACTTGGCGGAGACAGACCTGTCGAGGTGGATTTTCGTCTTGTCGCCGCCACCAATCAGGATCTGTACGCTCTGGTCAGAAAAAAGCGTTTTCGCAGTGATCTTTTCTTCCGTCTCAATACCTTTCCCGTCCATATCCCGCCCCTGCGCGAACGGCGGGAAGATCTCTTTCCGCTCTGCGACTTTTTTTTGGGGAAAACCAATGCCAAATACGGAACCCGCAAGCGTTTCAGCCCGGAGGCGCGGGATCTGCTGCGCGCCTATGCCTGGCCGGGCAATGTGCGCGAACTGCAAAGCGCTGTGGAGCAGAGCGTCATCACTGCCGAAAGCAACGTCATCCTGCCGGAGAATCTGCCGCGCCACATCGCGTTCAATGCGGACGGTTCCGCACCGGCCTGCGAGGATGTGCGCGATCTCAAGGCCGCCTTGCAAGCCTGCGAGCGGGACATCATCCGTGCCGCGTATCGCCGGCACGGCACCACTGTGGGCGTGGCTCGCGCCCTCAACATCAGTCAGCCTTCGGCCGCCCGTAAAATCGCCCGCTTTGTGAAGGGATGAATGCCCTGCATGGTATTCAGATATGAATAGCAGTATTCATGTCTGAATCGAACTAGTGCCTAATTGCAAAAATAAGGATATGAATATATGGTGCTTCCAAAACGGG
>CAJUHZ010000026.1 GCA_910585945.1 uncultured Bilophila sp. | reverse complement strand
TCCGGCGGCGTTGCAAGGCCAACATTGACCTTGCGGTATGTTCAATACAGCTTCGGCCAATGTTTGCCCCTTGCCGGCCGGAAAAAAATCGGCTTTTCGCGGACGGCGTTTTCATGAGGGCTGACCCCAACCGTCTCATGGCCGTGCTTTTTCCGGCTTGCGCCGCGCCGAGCGCAGGCAGTCGAGTGAAAAGAAGCAGCCGTGCGTTATGCCTTATCGTTTGCCTTTCGCAATGCGGATGATGCAAAATGTTCGCCGGCGTTTCCCTGTTGAAACCGGGCAAACGCTCCGGTGGTTGCGAAAGGAAGGAAATCCCGAAAAATCGCACACAGCGCATACTCCGCCCGGAGCCTTTTTGCGCTGCTCCGGGCGGGGGTTCATCGTTACCTGATTTCCTTGCCCTGCTTGAGGAGCGACTGCATGCCGCCCTGGACGCTGATCACGTTGTCGATGCCGTTCCGGCGCAGGTGCAGGTTGACTTCATAGGAACGCAGGCCGGTATTGCACACGGCCGCCACCGGGCGATCCCGCGGGATGTCGGCCAGGCATTCGTCCACTTCTTCCAGGGGCACGGCGTGCCATTCGCCGGGGTGTTTGGCGGCCAGGGCTTTCGCGGCCGCGGCCGGGCGCGAGTCGATGAAGTAGACGTTGTTTTCCGCGCGCTTTTCCCACAGTTCCGCAAAGGCCCTGCCCGAAACCGGCTTCATGCGGCCGGCCAGGACGTTGTCGGCCGCGTTGGCCACGGCGTTGATCGTGTCGAGAGCCGAGGCGAACGGCGGCGCGTAGACGACTTCCGCATTGGCCAGGTCGTCCACCGTGGGCTGGCCGAACTGGAGCATGGTTGCCGCGGCGTCGATGCGCGCCTTCAGCGCGTCCCCGGCCTCGCACGCGCCTTGCAGCCCGAGCACGCGGCGGGTGGCGCGGTCCACCGTCACTTCAAGGCTCATCATGTGTTTTTCGGGGTAAAAGTGCGCGCGGTCCATCTGTTCGATGCCGGCGCTGATCGCGTCGAAGCCCGCTGCCCTGGCCCGATCCTCGGTCAGGCCGGTTCCGCACAGCGACAGACCGAAGAGCTTGACGCCCCAGGAGCCGACCGCCCCGCGGAACGTCGCGACAGGCTGATCCGCGGCGAGATTCGTGCCGATCACGCGCCCCTGCCGGTTGGCCAGCGAGCCGAGGGCAAGGCAGAAGGGTTTGCCCGTGATCAGGTTGGGGGTGGCCACGCAGTCGCCGCCGGCGTAGATGTCCGGGTCGGACGTCTGCATGAATTCGTTGACCAGAATGGCCTTGCTGGCGGGGTCAATGTCCAGACCGGCCTTCCGGGCAAGCTCCGTGTTGGGGGCGAAGCCGGTGGCGAAGATCACCAGATCGGCGTCAAGCGTGCGCTTGTCCGTGACCACGCGCCGCGCCACGCCGTTTTCGCCTTCCACCCGGAGAACCTTTTCCGACGTGAACACGTCCACCTTGTGGGAGCGCAGATCGTGTTCGGCCATGGCCGCGAGATTGGGGGAAAGCACGCCCGACAGGATCTGCGGCATGAACTCCACGACGCTGGTGTGGATGCCCCACATGTCGGCCAGGGCCACGCAGACTTCCAGGCCGATGAAGCCGCCGCCGATGATCACGGCGTTCCTCACCTTGCCGGAGGCGCAGGCTTCGCGCACGTCGCGCGCGTTTTCCAGGGTGGTGACGCCGAACACATTGCCGAGATCCCGCCCTTCCACAGGCGGCATCTTGGGCGTGGATCCGGTGGCGATGACCAGCTTGTCGTAGGGGAGATCCTCTTCCGCCCCGCTTTGCAGATCCCGGACGCGGACCGTGTGCGCCTGCCTGTCGATGGACAGGGCTTCCGTCCGGTTGCGCACGGTGATCCCCTTGCGATCCCGGAAGAATTCCGGCGTGCGCACCGTGCCGTAGGGGGTGGCGCGCAAGGCGTCCAGCGAATCGACTTCAGCCGAAATGTAATAGGGAATGCCGCACCCCCCGAAGGAAATGTAGGTATGGCGATCAAGCATGGTGACTTCGGCGGAGGGATCAAGACGTTTGAAGCGGCTCGCGGCTTTGGGTCCCAGAGCCACGGCGCCGATGACGATGACGCGTTTGGACATTACGGCCTCCTCCCCGCGAGGATCGCGAGGGAATGAAGTGAACGGATTCCGTTCATCATATATCTTCCGGGGAAAATGCGCAACGCGCCTTGAAAATACGGGGGCAAGCTTCGGGCGCCCGGCTTGCGCCGTCCCGGGGCGGGCGCTGGGGAAAACGGTCTTCGCGGTTTGGCGTCACCCGGAGCGCATGACGTCGAGATCCAGGCCGAGCGCGCGCAGGCGGAGGAAGAGCGCGGCCGCGGCCAGCGCGTCCGACTCGGCGTGATGGTGATCAAGAGGGATGTTGCAGTGGGCGCACACGGCGTTCAGGCTGTGTGAAGGGAGCTTCAGGGCGCGGCGTGAACCCCTGAGCGTGCACAGGAAGGGAGCGGCAGGCGCGGGAAGCCCCGCCTTTGCGCAGCAGGCGTGCAGCACCTTGCGGTCAAAGGGCGCGTTGTGCGCGACGAAAAAATCGGGTTCTCCAGGATGCTCGCCGGAACCGCGGATGAAGGCGATCATGTCCGGCCAGATGTCGGCAAAGCGGGGGGCGTCCCGGAGCATCGGCCAGGTCAGGCCGTGAATATGCGTGAAGCGCACGCGGGAGGAGGGCGGCCGGATCAGGCTGTAGAACACGCCGTCGATGCGTCCCGGCCCGTTCGCGCGCTCCGCTTCGTCCGTATGCGCGGGATCGCCGGGATGTTCCGGCGTGTCGGCGCGTTTTGGCGCGGGCGACAGGGAGGAGCCTTCCCCGTCCGGAAGGATCACCCGGGCCAGACCCACGGCGCAGGCGCTTTCGGGCAGGTAGTCCGACGTTTCAAAGTCAATGGCGATGCACAGTGGCATGGGCTTTCCGGGGGCGTGTCAGGACGTCGCGCGCGGACGGCCGGAGCTTGCGCCGCCGGCGCGCGCGGCGAACAGTTTGCGTTCCACATCCGCCCATACGCGATCCGCGTCGATGCGCTTCATGCAGTCGTGATGCCCGCGCGGGCAGCGGACATGCCCATGCCGTCCGCAGGGGCGGCAGTCCAGCGGCACGTCGATGACGGAAGCGTCAGGCCCGCGCGGCGTAAAGCCGAAGGCGGGCACGGTAGGGCCGAACACCGCCGTGACGGGCGTGCGCTGAATCCACGCGAGGTGCATGGGGCCGGAATCGTTCATCAGGCAGCAGTCAGGGATGGCGAGGAACGCCGCAAGCTCGGGCAGGCTCAGCGCGCCCGAAACATCGTGCAGCCGGGGATGCCCGGCAAGCCCGGCAAGGCTGGCGACGGCGGCGGCAAGGGCCGTTTCTTCCGCGCCCGCGGCAAAGAGCAGGACATGCGCCCCCGCCGCAACCGCGCGGCGGGCGATTTCGGCAACGCCTGCCGGGATCCAGCGTTTTGTCGGCCAGGTCGAGCCGGGGTGGATGCCGAGCAGGGGGCCGGAGATCCCGCGCCGGAACGCGGCCGCCTTGTCTCTGGCGGCGGGAGGGAGCACAAGCCTTGGCCACGGAGCGGGCAGGGGCGGCGGAAGAGGCGCGGAGGCGGAAGACGGGCGGGACGGGGGATAGAGATCGTCAAACGCGTCGGCGGGCGAAAAGCCGGCGGGCAAGACCGGCCGCAAAAGCTCCATGAGCCGCTCGATCTCGTCAATCTCCCCGAAACGTCGCGGCACGGTGACGGTATAGGCCAGGCGTTGCAGCGGCCCGCCCGTGTAGCCCACGCGCGTTCCGGCCCGGGAACACAGCGCCATGAACGCCGAGCGTGGACTGAGGTGCGCGCCGAGCCACATGTCGTAGCCGCGTCCGGCCACGTCGCGCCCAAGCCGCCACAGGGCGGCCGCGCCGCGCTCGCTTGCGCGCTTGTCGTACTCGCGCACGGCCGCGAGTTCGGGCTGGGCGGCAAACAGCGCCCCTACCCCGCGCCGTACATACATGTCGACGGCGGCGTCCGGCCAGGCCGCCGCCACGGCCCGAACCAGCGGCAACGTCAGGGCCGCGTCACCGAGAAAGGCCGTATTCCATATCGCGATGCGCCGCATGATTGTGCTCCTGTGGAGTCGGTTTTCAGTACCCATTTTTTTGCCGGTTGCCAATGCGGTCTGCCCGCGGACAGTGAGCCCGCCTGAAAATGGGAGACTCCATGCGGGGCGCTGCCCCACGCCCCACCGGATGCCGGCCTGACGCAAGGCGCCGGCCATTGGGGGTGCAGGGGAATCATTCCCCTGCCCGGATCACATCCGCCCCGTTTCGGCTCGACAGGCGGGCGGGGATGTGGCAGGGTACGGCCATGTCCTGCCTGCATTCTTCCGATTCTTCTCCCGTTTCCGGCGGCGCGGCGTTGTCCGTGGCGGTCGTCGGCGCTGGCCTGGCCGGGTGCGAGTGCGCCTTGCGTCTTGCCCGCGCCGGCATTGCCGTGACGCTCTTCGAGCAGAAACCCGCGCGCCTTTCCCCGGCCCATACGTCGCCCCTGCTGGCGGAGCTGGTGTGCTCCAACTCCTTCCGGTCAGACGATCCCAATTCGGGCATTGGCCTGCTGAAGCGCGAATTGCGTGATCTCGGCAGTGATCTCATGGCTGTCGCGGATGCGACGCGCGTGCCTGCCGGCAAGGCGCTGGCCGTCGACAGGGATGCCTTTGCGGCCGGAGTGACCGCAAAAATCGAAGCCGCGCCGGAGATCACGCTCGTCCGGCGGGAAGTGGCCTCGCTGGACGCGCCCGAGCTTGCGGGCTTTGCCCGCGTCGTGGTGGCGGCCGGTCCGCTGGCGAGCGAGGGGCTTTCCGCCTCCCTGGCCGAAGCGACAGGGAGCGGGCACCTCTATTTTTACGACGCCATCGCGCCCATTGTGGCTGCGGATTCCATCGACATGACAGTGGCGTTTCCCGGCTCGCGTTACGGGGAGGCAGGGCAGGGGGACTACCTCAACTGCCCCATGAACGAGGAAGAGTACAGGGCGTTTTACACGGCCCTGCTGGAGGGCGAACGGGTCAGGGGCCGCGACTTCGAGCAGGAGCGTCATTTTGAAGGCTGTATGCCCGTGGAGGCGCTGGCCGAACGGGGCGAACGCACGCTGGCTTTCGGCCCGCTCAAGCCCGTGGGCTTCATCGATCCGCGCACGGGCCGGCGGCCCTGCGCCCTGCTCCAGCTTCGGCCGGAAACCGTCAACCGCACCATGTACAACCTTGTCGGGTGCCAGACAAAACTGACCTATGCGGCTCAGGCTGCGGTCTTCCGGCGTGTTCCGGGGCTTGAGCGCGCGGAGTTTGTCCGCTTCGGAAGCATGCACCGCAACACCTACGTCAACGCGCCGGCTGTACTCAACCCGGATCTTTCCCTTGTCGCCCGGCCGCATGTGCACCTGGCCGGGCAGATCACCGGTGTGGAAGGCTATGTGGAATCCCTGGCCTGCGGCCTGTGGGTGGGGATGCTGCTGAGCGCCGCCCTGCTGGGGCGCACGCTCGCGCCGCCTCCGCCCGAGACCGCCCTCGGCGCGTTGCTCGGGCATCTGGCCACGCCGACCAAACGCTTTCAGCCTTCCAACGCCCATTTCGGCCTCATGCCCGAACCTGAAGCACGCGTGAAAAAAAGGGACCGCAAGGCCGCCTACGCCGACCGGGCGCGCAAGGCGTTCGCCGCATGGGCGGGCGGCGGGCTTCCGGAAATGCTACCATAGAAAGGCTATCACCGCGACGATCAACGCCGTCTGGGCGACCATCGTGCCGACCATCCATTTCAGGATTTCGTGTTTGTTGGCTTCGATTTTTTCACTAAGCCGCATTTCCATGGATTTCATTTCAAGCCGCAAGTCCTGAATATCGCCCTTGGCGGCAAGTTCCTTGCGGCGGGCTTCATCGTAGCTTCGCACAACGCCTTGCATGGCCTCTACCTGCACTTTGGCCTGTTCTTCCGTGAACCCCGCATTCTTGAGCTTCTCAAAATAGTCGAGGGTATCAAAGGTCATAACGGCCTCCTGTACAGAATTTCCAGAAGTCATTTCATGATTCGCATGAAATGGCTTCCAACGCCAGCCGAGAGTCTGGCGCGGCGCGAAAAGCGCCGTGAATGAGCCAAAAACCACGTTTTTTGGCGAATGATCTTCATGATTCAGCCCAAAGGCTGAATCATGAAATGAGTTCTAGAAACTGCCCGGGCTGACTACCCCAGTTCGCAACGGGACGCGGCCTTGATTGTCGCGGCGAAATCCTCCTCGCTGTGCATGAAGGAAACCATGCCGGTTTCAAACGGCGAAGGCGCGAGGAAGATGCCGTTTTTGCGCATTTCCGCGAAATAGCGGGCGTAGAGCGCGCTGTCGGCGCTTTTGACCTCGTCGAAATTGCGCAGGGGCCCGTCGGTAAAGAAGACCGTAAACATGGAGGCCAGCCGGTTGACCCGCACGGGGAGACCCCTGGCGCGCAACACGGTTTCAAGCTCGGTTGCGAATGCGTCGACTCGTTTTTCGAGCGCGGCGTAATCGCACTGTTTCAGCACGCGGAGGGTGGCCAGCCCGGCGGCCATGGCCAGCGGGTTGCCGGACAGGGTTCCGGCCTGGTACACGTCCCCGGCCGGGGCGATCCGTTCCATGTATTCGGCCTTGCCGCCGTAGGCTCCCACGGGCAGGCCGCCGCCGATGATCTTGCCGAGCACGGTCAGATCGGGCGTGACGCCAAAGCGGGTCTGCGCCCCGCCGTATTCCGCGCGGAAGCCGGTGATCACCTCGTCGATGATGAGCAGCGTGCCGGCGCTGTCGCACAGGGCGCGCAAGCCCTTGAGAAAGCCTTCTTCCGGCAGGACCAGACCCATGTTGGCCGCGACGGGTTCCACAATGACGGCCGCGAGATCCTTGCCGTGCAGGTCAAAGAGATCCCGGACCGCGCCGAGGTCGTTGTACGGCGCGAGCAGGGTGTCGCGCACGGTGGCTTCGGGCACGCCGGGCGTGCCCGGAATGGACAGGGTGGCGACGCCCGAGCCGGCGCTGGCCAGGAAGGAATCGGCATGGCCGTGGTAACAGCCGATGAACTTGAGCACCTTGTTGCGCCCGGTGACCGCGCGGGCAAGGCGCAGGGCGCTCATGGCCGCTTCGGTTCCGGAATTGACCATGCGCACCATGTCCATGCCGGGGAAGGCTTCCACAACTTCCCGCGCAAGAAGAACCTCGTCGGGGCAGGGCGCTCCGTAGCTGGTTCCCTTCGCCGCCGCGGCCGTCACCGCTTTTGTGACTTCCGGGTGGGCGTGCCCGAGCAGAAGCGGACCCCACGACAGAACGTAGTCAATGAGCGTGTCGCCGTCCACGGTGGTGATATGACTCCCCTGCCCCGAGGCAATGAACAGGGGATCGCAGCCGACTCCCCGGCAGGCGCGCACCGGGCTGTTCACCCCGCCCGGAATGTAGCGTGAGGCTTCGGCAAAAAGCTGTTGGGACCGCGTGGTCTTCATTGTGCTCTCCTTGTGCCCGTTGTGACCCGCCCGGCGAACCAGCCGCGCGGCAGGCGCTCAGTCGAAATAGGTCATGGAGGTTTTCTTGAGTTCCCTGACGCTGGACAGGACGGCGTATTCGTCAAGCGCGGTTTCGCGCCGCAGGCTTTCCACCACGTCAAGGCACTCCTGCTCGGTTCTGCCGTGGATCATGGTGAAGAAGGTATAGGGCCAGTCGGCGGCCGGCGAGGGACGGTAGTAGCAATGGGAAATACGGGGATGCTTCGCGGCGTGCTCGCCCACGGCGTCCATTTTTTCCTCGTCGATTTTCCAGGCCACCATCGCGTTGTAGGCCCAGCCCGCGCGCTGGTGCCTGATGCTGGCCCCGAAGCGGCGGATCGCGCCCTCTTCTTTCAGACGACGCAGGAGATCGAGTACCGTGGCCTCGTCCGTGCCCGCCGCGGCCGCGATATCCGCGAACGGCGTGGCCGAGTCGGGCAAATCCGCCTGCACGATGCGCAGAATGGCGCGTTCCGTATCCGTGAATGGGAGACTCATTGCTATTTCCCGCCCTGTTTCGGTATCTTCAGGTGTGGAATGACTTCTAGCGTGGAAAGGGGGCAAGGGCAAGGCGCGGGCGTCCTGCCCGGCGGGCTGTTGCGGACGCGCCCCGGCTGTGCGTCACCATTTCTTGAAAATGAAGAAGGCGGCCAGCACGATGAGCAGAAAGCCCACGGCATGGTTCCAGCGCAGGGATTCCCCCAGGTACAGGGTGGAAAAGAACGCGAATACGGACAGGGAGATGATTTCCTGAATCGCCTTCAGCTCCGCCGCGCTGAAGTAGCCGTAACCGATGCGGTTGGCCGGCACCTGAAGCAGGTACTCGAAAAAGGCGATGCCCCAACTGATGACTATGGCGGCAAGCAGGGGCATGGCCTTGTGGCGGAGATGCCCGTACCAGGCGTAGGTCATGAAGATGTTGGAACAGATGAGCAGGCCGACCGTGGCCGCCGGAACGGGAAGGGAAAAAGTCATACGCGTCTCCTTGCGCGGCGCGCCATGCCGGGCCGCGCGAACGTCCTCTCACCATTGCGCGGCAAAGGCAAGCAGGGCCACGCATTCGGCGCTTTCCACCAGGCAGCCGAAGACGTCTCCGGTCACGCCGCCGAGCCGGCGTTCGGCCGTGCGGGCGAGCCGGAACGTCAGGCAGAGCACGGCCGCCGGGGCCAGCAACCCGGCCGGGCCGAGCGTCAGGCCCGCCCCGCAGGCCGCCGCCGTGAACAACATGGCCCGGATTTCCTCGCGCCGCCCCACACCCGCGCGCAGGGCCGCCCCCAGGCCGCCCGGCCGGGCCGAAGGCCGGCGCATCAGCACAAACACGGCCGTCCGGGCGAAAAGGCCGGAGCAGGCGCAGGCCGTCAGCAGATTCAGCGCGGAGACGGCTCCATGACCGGCCTGTGCGGCAAGCCCGGCAAGGGCGGCAAGAGCCGCGGCCTTGAGCGCCAGCGCGAAAAAGAGCGCCGCCCCGCCGAAGGTTCCCAGCCGCGCGTCGCGCATGATCTCCAGCCGGCGTTGCGTGCCCGCCTCCACCCACAGGCCGTCGCCGCAGTCGGCCACGCCGTCAAGGTGCAGCCCCCCGGTCAGGGCTGTCCAGGCGAAACAGCCGATCACGCCGCAGGCGAAAGGGGGGAGGAAGTGGCCGGCCACGGCCGTGACCGCGCCCGCCAGACAGCCCACAACCAGCCCCACCACGGGCAGCCAGCCGGCAGCGCCCTGAAAACCCGCGCCCTGATCCGTGCCCGGAGCGTCCGGCCGCCCCACGGGAAGCCGCGTGAAAAAGGCGAGCGCGGCGCGCAGCCCTTCGGTTCTCATGGCCGTGCCCTGTTCGCTGGCGATCCGGCGTCGCGTTCTCCTGCCGGCGCGTCCCGCACGCCCTTCAATTGGGGCGATTGGGGAGATTGGGGCGGGAGGGTCAGGCCGATATCAGCGAGCGTCGCCATTTCATCCAGCACGCGCACGGCCGCGTCGATGATCGGGAAGAACAGGGCCGCGCCCGTCCCTTCCCCCAGCCGCAGGCCGAAATCGAAATACGGCTCAACCCCGATGTGTTCCAGCAGCAGGCGATGCCCCGGCTCCACCGACACATGCGAGCCGATCAGATAGTTGCGGACCCCGGCGTGCAGGGCCGTCGCCGCGCAGGCCGCGGCCGCCGCGATAAAGCCGTCCACCACCACCGGCACGCGGCGGCTGGCCGCCCCGAGCATGAAGCCGCTCATGGCGGCGATTTCCGGCCCGCCCACGCGGGCCAGCACTTCCACCGGATCGGGTTCGCGCTCCGCCCCGGCCGGGAAATGCCGGGCCAGCGCGCCGGCCAGCAGATCTGTCTTGCGCTGGAGCATGGCGGCGGAAATGCCCGATCCCGCGCCGGTGACGCGCTCCACGGGCACGCCCAGAAAATGCGCGGCCAGCGCCGACGAGGGCGAGGTGTTGCCGATGCCCATTTCGCCGGCCGCAAGCAGATCCATGCCGCGATCCGCCTCGGAGAACGCGACGTCCATGCCGGCCCGCAGACAGGCCAGCGTCTCCGCCCGGGTCATGGCCCAGACCGGATCCCTTGCCGTGCCGGCGCTGAAATCCCGCGCCCCGCGCACTGCCTTGCGCCGCACAAAACGGATCGGCGCGGCGGGATCGGCGGCTTCCGTGTCCGGCATGTCGATTTCGCCGTCAATGCCCACGTCCACCACGGTGAGTCCGGCCCCGGCGTTGCGCGTGAAGGCGTTGATGGTCCCGCCGCCGCGCAGGAAATTGCGCGTTTGCAGGGCCGTCACTTCCTGCCCCGTGGAACTCAGCCCGTGCCGGGCAATGGCGTGATCGCCCGCAAAGAGCGCCACGGCCTTGCGGGGAAAGCGCGGCCGCGCCTGTCCGGTCATCCCGGCCAGGAGCACGGCCAGCGTCTCCAGCCGGCCGAGACTGCCCGGCACCTTGGCCAGACTGTCCAGGCGCTCGCGCGCGGCGCTGGCCGCGGCGGCGTCGGGCGGCGGAATAACCAGACGGGGCAGTTCATGGCTGTCATTGGCGTTGTCCATCTTTCCTCCCTGAACGACTCGCTGTGGGGCGAATCGCCGTGAAAGCATTCTCCGGATTTCGGCCCGCCTTCACCCGCCGCAAACGGCCAGAGCGGCGCAGCAGCCCAGGCCGAAAACGGCTGTGACGACGCGCATCAGCGCAATGGACCGTTCAATGTCTCGGCTCCCGGCGTCGGGCCGGCCCTCGCCCAGCCAGGGATAGGGCGCGGGGCGGCCCCGGTAGCTCACCGGCCCGCCGAGCCGGAGGCCCAGCGCGCCGGCAAAGGCCGCCTCGCTCCAGGCCGAATTGGGGCTGGCGTGAGCGGCGCGGTAGCGGACGCCCATGCGCAGCGCGCCCGGCGCGGAACAGCCGGGAACAAGCAGCGCGGCCAGGGCTATGGCCGGGAGGGCCAGCCGGGCCGGCAGCCAGTTCAGGGCGTCGTCCATGCGGGCGGACCACGTCCCGAAGCGGCTGTAGGCTTCATCCCGCTTGCCCCACAGGGCGTCAAGCACGTTGGCCGCGCGGTGCAGCACGACGGCTCCGGCCACGCCGGCCGGGCCGGCCGCGAGCGCGCCCGCCGTCGCCCAGAACAGGGTGGCCAGCACGCCGTCCGTCACATTTTCGCCCACGCTTTCGATGCAGGCGCGGGCCACGCCGTGCGCGTCGAGCCGGGCCGTATCCCGCCCCACGAGCATGGACACGGCGGATCGCGCTTCGGCCAGATCCGCGTCGCCGGCCGGATCGCTGTCTGATCCCGTCTGTTGTTGCGGATCGTCTTCGCCCCTGCGGCGGGAATGCTCCAGTCGGGCGAGCGGGCCTGCCACCCGCGCCGCGTGTTCGCCAAGGCTCCGCGGGGCAAGGCAACAGCAGGTCAGCACGGCGGCCGTCGCCCATGCCGCGCCATCGCCCGGCAGCGGGAGGACGTTTGCCGCCAGCGTCAGGGCGACGGCCGAGGCCGCGCACGGCAGGCAGACGGCCAGCCAGGCCAGCGCCCCGGCTGTGAAGAGGCCGCCGGCAAGCCGTTCGCCCCGGCAGTCCGGGCTGGCCGGCCCCGGCCCCGTGCGCCCGCGCCAGAAGCGTTCCGCCCGGCGCGCCATTGCGCCCATCAGGCATACGGGATGCGCTCGGGCCGGCGGCTCGCCAAACAGGAGGTCGAGCAGCAGCGCGAGCGGGATCAGCGGCCAGGCGTTCATCGCAGCCCCATGCTTTGGTAGATGCGGTCCAGATTCACGCGCTCGCGCACCACGTCGGCCAGGCGATCCAGCGCCCGGTTCACGTCGTACGCGGCCGCGACGCGCCCGAGGGGATCGAGGCCGAGATCCCGGCGCACATGATCAAGAAAGGCGCGGCGGAAGGCGTCATCGTCAAACACGCCGTGCAGGTAGGTGGCCCAGCGTCTGCCGCGGGCGTACCCGCACACGCCGCCGTCGGCGTCCTCCTGTTCGTTCCGGGCGCGCGCCCGGCGGAATGCGGGCGCGACGTTTTCCGCCCGCGTGGTGCGGCCGTGGTGGATTTCGTACCCGGAGCAGGGAATGCCCAGGGGCGTTTCGGCCCGGTCCACGCGGATCAGGGTTTTGCGCGGCCCCAGCGTGGTTTCGATATCCAGCAGGCCAAGCCCCGGCACGGCCGTTTCGGCGGATTCCACGCCCGCCGGGTCAAGCAGCCGCGTCCCCAGTATTTGCAGGCCGCCGCAGATGCCGAAGATCCAGCCGTCCCGGCCGGCGTGATCCAGAATGCGCCTGTCGAGACCTTCCGCCCGCAGGGCAGCCAGATCGGCGGCCACGCTTTTGGAGCCGGGCAGGATGACGATATCCGGCTCGCCCCAGTCCTCCACCTGACGCACGGCGCGCAGGCGCACGTCCGGCTCCAGGGCCAGGGGCGCGAAGTCGGTATGATTGGAGACGTGCCGGAGCAGGATCACGGCCACGTCCAGGGGGCGGTGCGGCCCCATCTGCGATCCCCGCTGCGATTCCGGTTGCGGGCGTTGCGTTCCGGCGGCCCGGGCCGTCAGAAGGCGATCAAGGCTGGCCGAATCTTCTTCCGGCAGGCCGATGCCGCGCAGGTACGGGATGACCCCGAGCACGGGCCGGCCCGTGCGCCGCAAGAGCATGTCGTGCGCGGGCGCGAGCAGGGAGGCGTCGCCGCGAAAGCGGTTGACGAGAAAGCCGGCCGTCAGCCGTTGTTCCGCCGGAGTGAAGGTCATCCATGTGCCGAGCAGGGCGGCGTAGACCCCGCCCCTGTCGATATCGCCAACCAGGAGCACGGCGGCGTTCGCGTGCGCGGCCATGCGCATGTTGACCAGATCGCCGTCTTTCAGGTTGATTTCGGCCGGGCTTCCCGCGCCTTCCAGAACCATGACCTCGTGTTCCGTCGCCAGTTCGTCATAGGCGCGGGCCACATGCGGCCACAGATCCCTTTTGGCGCGCATGTAGTCCCGCGCGTTCATCCGGGCCACGGCTTCGCCCAGCAGGATGACTTGCGATCCTGTCTCCGATTGCGGCTTGAGCAGGATGGGGTTCATGCGCGCGTCCGGCTCGATGCCGCAGGCCAGGGCCTGCACGATCTGCGCGCGCCCCATTTCCGCCCCGGTGGCGGTCACCCCCGAATTGAGGGACATGTTTTGCGCCTTGAACGGCGCGACGTCATGGCCGTCCTGCCGCAGGATGCGGCAGAAGGCGGCGGCGAGCACGCTTTTCCCCGCGTCGGAGGAAGTCCCTTGCAGCATGAGCGCCGGGCGGCGCGGTCCGGCCGGGCGAACGGGGGATCGCGCGGTTGTGTCGGGGCGGAGCCGCACGCCGGCGATTTCGGCCAGCGCCCGGACCAGACGTTCGTGCTCCTCGGGCAGGCGCACGGCCGCGCGAAACCAGGTTCCGTCTTCCAGACCGTGGTAGTCGGAGCAGTCTCGCAGGGCAATGCCGTGCCCGATCAGCAGGCGTTCCGCCAGACGATCGGGCGCGCCCGGCCAGCGGAACAGCAGGTAGTTGGCTTCGGACGGGAAGATCCGCACGGGAAGGCGGGCCAGTCGTTTCGCCAGATCTTCGCGGCGTTCGCGGTTCGTTTGCCGTGTCGCGGCCGCGAAACCGGAACGATCCGCGAACACGGCCAGCGCGGCGGCCAGGGCGAAGGCGTTCACGTTCCAGACCGGAAGCTCGGCGGCCAGCCCGCGCGCCAGATCCGCCCCTGTTGCGGCGTAGCCCAGGCGCAGACCGGGCACGGCGTAAAATTTGGTCAGGGAACGCAGTACCACCCAGTTCGGACGGGCGGGAACCAGCGGCAGGAGCGACACAGGATCCCCGGCGCTGGCATCCGTAACGGCCGGGCCGGCTGGGGCGGCGGGCGACGTGCTCCAGCCGTCCCCCGCGTAGTCGATGAAGGCCTCATCCACGATCCACACCAGATCCGGCCGGCGATCCATGGCCGCCGCGCACGCCTCTGGCGGGGTGAACACGCCCGAAGGATTGCCGGGGTTGGCGAAGATGACCGCGCTCCCGGCCGGGGCGGCGGCCAGCGCGTCCCAGTCGGGGCGGAACAGGGCGTCGCCCGGCACGGAGCGGATTTCCAGCCCTGCCGCGCGCCCGGCCACGGCGTACTCGCCAAAGGCCGGCTCCGCCACGCTCAGGCAGGCGGCGTGCCCGGCCTGCCGCCGCTCGCGCGCCAGAACCCGCATCAGGGCATGGAGCAGCTCATTGCTTCCGTTGCCGAAGACAAAAGATGCGGGCGCGCCTGATCCGATGGGTCTGATGGTTCCGGCAGCCCCGCTGGACGCGATGGGGCCGACAGGTCCGGCAGGCCCGGTGGGGAAGCCGTGCCGTTGCGCGGCCGCTTCCACCGCCTCTTCCGCGCGCGGGGAAGGGTACGCGGCCAGATTGTTCATGACCCGCCACAGGGCCGCGGTGATGAACTCGGGCGGCCCTTCCGGGCGCACGTTCACGCTGAAGTCGAGGATCGCCTCGGGCGGCACGCCCGCTTCCTGCCCCATGCGGCGGAGATCCCCGCCATGTCGCGCCGGTTCGGGCTGCTGTTCTTCTCGCGTCGTCATGCCGGGTCTCCCTGGAGGTTTCCCCAGTACAGGTGGGCGTAGCCGGCCCGCACCCGGCCGCGGATCACGCCCCCGGCCCGTTCGGGCAGGCGGCCCGTGCTGTCCGTTGTCTCGTACAGGGGAGGGTAGGGTTGGTTCAGTTCGATATCCGACCAGTGGAATTCGTGCCCGCGCACCCGGACGCGCCCCTCGGCCAGACCAAAGGGGAGCGTTGTCTCCACCTCGCGGTAGCCGAGGGAACGCAGGGACGCGCCCATGCGCGCCACGCCGTCGATGACTCCGCACATCGGAAAAACCTTTTCCCCGACGCGCAGCTCGCGGCACAGGTACATGTAGCCGCCGCATTCCGCGTAGATTTCCCCCCCGCCGCGGGCAAAGGTCAGAATGGACGCGCGCAGGGGCGCGTTGTCCGCCAGCGGGGCGGCGAAGACTTCGGGATAGCCCCCGCCCAGATACAGGGCGTCGATCCCGGACGGCAGGGCCGCCGCGGCCAATGGCGAAAACGGGATCAGTTCCCAGCCGCGCTCGCGCAGAACCCGCTCGTTTTCTTCATAGTAGAAGCAGAACGCGTCGTCGCGGGCCACGGCCAGCCGTTGCCGGCAGCCGGAAACAGCCGGGGCGCGGAGCGCGGCCGGCGCGGGACGGGGGCAGGCGGTCAGGCTCAGGAGGCGATCCAGATCGATCTCTGCTTCCGCCGCGTCGGCCAGGCTCTCCAGCCAGGCGGGCGGATCGTCGGAAAGCTCTCCCGTGCGCCCCGATCCGGCAGGGGAGCCGGAACAGGGGCCGGCCTGCCGTCTGGTTCGCAAGCCGATCTGTTCGGGAGCGGGCACCAGGCCGAGCTGTCGTTCCGGCAGACGCCACGCCTCGTTGCGGGGCAACGCGCCGAGCAGGGGCGGCAGCCCTTCGCCCTCCAGCGCGCGTTCAAGCAGGCGGGCGTGCCGTGAACTGCCGACGCCGTTGGCGATCACGCCCGCGACGCGCAACCCGGATCGTTCGGCAAAACGCGCAAAGCCGGCGGTCAGCGGCGCGACGGATCCGGCCATGCCCCGCGCCGGAACCAGCAGGAGCACGGGCAGATCGAGCGCGGCCGCGCAATCGGCCGTACTGCCGGGGCCGCCCACGCCCTCGCGCCCGTCGAAAAGCCCCATGACCCCCTCGCACACGGCCGCGTCCGCGTCCGCCGCGCGCCGCCACACGGCCCGCACCCCTTCCCGGCCCATCATCCAGGTGTCCAGATTGGGCGAGACCCGGCCCGAAGCCAGAGCGTGGAAGGTGGGGTCCACATAGTCCGGCCCGCACTTGAAGCCCTGCACCGTCAGTCCGCGCCGCGTCAGCGCGCGCATGAGCGCGACGCACAGCGTGGTCTTGCCCCCGCCGGAAGCCGGCGCGGCCACGCACAGGGCGGAAAAGGGCGGGCGATCAGGCATTGCCGCCGCCCATTTCGTATTTGTCCGCATAGCCGCGCGGCTCGTACAGCACGCCGTCGGCAAGGCGCGTTTTCGGCCCGCCGATCACAACGAGGCTCGACATGTCCACCCGTTCGGCCGGGAAGTCGGCCAGCCGGCCGATCCAGCGTTCGGCCTCGGCCCGGCCGGCGTGCCGGACCAGGGCGCACAGGGCGTCCGGCCCGCGCCGGGCCGTGAAAAGGCTCAGGGCTTCCTCAAGCAGCGCGCGCCGCTTGCGCCCGGCCGGGTTGTACAGGACCACGGGCAGGGCGCTTGCGCCGGCCGCGGCCAGATTCGCCCGCACTTCTTCCGCCGGCGTGAGCAGATCGGACAGGCTGATCAGGCAATAGCCGTTCTGGAGCGGCGCGCCCAGTTCGGCGGCGGCCAGACTCGCCGCCGTGATCCCCGGCACGACCCGGATTTCGACCGGCGCGAAGCGGGCCTCGGCCGCGCGCAGTTCAAAGAGCAGGCCGGCCATGGCCAGAATGCCGGGATCGCCGGAGCAGATCATGCAGACGTCCTTGCCGGAGAGCGCCGCCTCCAGCGCGGCCCGGCAGCGCTCCACCTCCCCGCGCATCCCGTTGCCGATGCGCGGCTTGCCCGCGATGAATTCGCGCGCCATGTCGAGATACGGCGTGTAGCCCGCCGCCACGTCGCAGCGGCGCAGGGCGTCCGCCGCCTGTGGAGTCACCTGATCCGGCGAACCCGAGCCGATGCCCGCCACGGTCACCCGGCCGGGGCGCGCGCCGGAAGGGGACGGCCGGTCCTCTCCGTTCGTTCGCCCGGAGCGCCGTCCGTGTCCGGCGCGCGCCAGGGCCAGGGTCACGCCGTCGCGGATGGTTTTGGGCGCGACAAGCGCGGGCGCGCCGTTTGTCGCCTGTCCGTCTCCCGCCGAGCCGTTCGCATCCGCCTTTTCGTCCGCAATCAGGCGTGCGGCCGAAAGCAGCGCGGCCGCTTCCGCCACGGACGGCGTGCCGATCTTCTCCCGCACCTGTTCGGAGGGCGTGGCCACGTCCACAGCGGCCAGCGTTCCGGCAGGGTGAAAATCAAGCGGCACGTTCCATGTCGCGGCCAGCTTCAGCAGGGCGGGTTCTCCGGCCTTGACGTCGCAGGAGGCCAGCCGCGCCAGTCGCGCCGGGTTCAGACCATGTTCCGCCAGAAAGTCGGAAGCGGCCCGGCTCACGGACTCGGGATCGGCCCCGCGGCGGCAGCCGATGCCGAGAACCGTGGCGCTCGCAATGCGCAGCACAGTCTGTTCCCCGCCTTCCGGGGCGGCGTTTGACCTTCCTTCGTCTGTTTCGGGCGTGTCCCAGAGCACGACAAAGCGGGCGGTCTGACCGGCCGTTTCCGTTTCCACATGGGGCAGATCGCGGAAATGGCGCTCGTACACCTCGGCCGGTCCCCGAAAACAAATCCGTTCGCCGTCGAGCAGGGCGGCATTGAGGGCGCGCACGGCTTCGCTGTTGACGACGCGCGCGCCTTCCCGCGCCGCCGCCTCGTCAAAGGCTGTCGCCCCACGCCCGTCCGTGGCCGTGCTGATCACGGCCCGCCCTCCGAGAATGCGGGCCACGCGCCGGGCAAGACGGTTGGCCCCGCCCAGATGCCCGGAGAGCAGGCTGACGGCTTCGGCCCCGTTCTCCGTGCAGCAGACGACGGCCGGGTCCCGCGTCTTGTCGGTCAGGAGCGGGGCGATGCGCCGGACCGCGATGCCTGCCGCGCCAATGAAAATATGCCCCTCGTACAGGCTCCATGTGTCCGCCTGGGGGAGAAGGGGCAAAGCGCCTTCTTCCGGCCGGCTCGCGTAGACGGTCACGCGCCCGCCGCCCGCCGCCAGACCGGCGGCGAGCCGCCGCGCCTGAAGCAATCCCTGCCGGCTGAAGGCGTACACCGCGCAGGACCCGGCAAAGCGTTCGTCTTCCAGTGTGTTGCGGTAGCCGTGCGAAAAGGAGGCCGCGTACAGGCGCGAAGGTTCCGGCCCCGCCGTCTCCGTGCCGGACGCGGCGGCTCCATTCGCGTTTGCGGCGGCGCGCTTTCCGCCTGCCGCTTGTTGTCCCTGCTCGCCCAGCGCCCGTCCCACCAGCACCAGCGCCTGCCTGCCGATGCCCGCGGCGGCCGCGCGTTGGGCGATATCGGCCAGCGTGCCTTCGACGATGCGTTCATCCTCCCAGGACGCACGGCAGACCACGGCGGCCGGGGTGGATTCGGGCAGGGGAGCCTTGGAGGATGCGGGGTTCCTGCCGGTCAGTTCGGCCACAAGTTCGGGCAGGCGTCCGGCGCTGAGAAAAAAGGCCAGCGTCGCGCCGGTGCGGGCAAAGGCGGCCGCCGTTTCCCCGGCGGGCATGGGCGTGCGGCCGGGCGTGCGGGTGAGGACCACGCTCTGGCTCACGCCGGGCAGGGTCAGTTCGCGCCCGAGCGCGGCCGCCGCGGCAAACACGCTGCTCACGCCCGGCACAATGACCGCGCCCACGCCACGTTCGGCCAGCGCGGCGATCTGCTCCGCAATGGCCCCGTACAGGCAGGGATCGCCGGTATGCAGGCGGATCACCCGTTTTCCGGCCAGGGCCGCCTCGCTCATGATCCGGATCTGTTCCTCCAGATCCAGCCCGGCGCTGTCCAGGCGGGAACAGCCCGGCCGGCAGCGGCGCAACAGGGCGGGATTGACCAGCGAGCCGGCGTAGAGCACGAGATCCGCCCCTTCCAGCGCGGCGGCCCCGCGCAGGGTGAGGAGATCCTCCGCGCCCGGTCCCGCGCCCACAAAGATCACTTGCGCTTCACTCATGCTTCCGTATCTTCCTTGTCTTCCTTGCCGAAGGCGTAGAGGGTCAGGCGGCGTTGCGGCCGCAGATGGCGGTATTCGCCCGCGATCGGGGCTTCCGCCGCAATATCGAGGGAACACAGGCCAATGCGCGTTTCCGGCCGCCAGCCGTGCAGGGCGTGCACGCTCTCCAGCGTCACGGCGCTGACCACGATCAGCCCCCCCGGCCGCAGGGCGGCGAAACAGGCGTCGAGCACGGCCGGAAGATCCCGCCCGGCCCCGCCAATGAACACGCGATCCGGCGCGGCTCCCGCTTCCGGGAGGGCAGGCAGGATCTCCGGCGCGCTTCCTTCCCGCGTTTCGTGATTGGCCACGCCGAGGCGGGCGGCGTTGCGCCGGATCATGGCCGCGCGATCCGCCCGGCGTTCAAAGGCGATCACCCCGAGATCCGGGCGCAGGGCCGCGGCCTCCAGCCCCACCGATCCACTGCCCGCGCCCACGTCCCAGAGCACGCCCCAGGCCGGCAGACGCAGGCGGGAGAGGATCACCGCCCGCGCGTCGCCGGGCGTGATCAGGTTGCGATCGCGCTCGTAGGCGCTTTCCGGCAGGCCAAGGGCGAGCAGGGGCGGCCTTTCATCCGGAGGGGGCGGCAGGAGCGTCAGAAACGAGGTGGGGCTGGCCTCAAGCGCGGCCAGATCCGCCACCCGGCCGCGCACGATGCGCTCCGCCTCCGTGCCGAGGCGATCCGCAAGCACGCCGGGCCGGGCCGCCGCCGAGGGATGGAAGGCCGCCAGTTCCGCGGCCAGCACATGCGCCGGATAGCGCGAGCCGCCGTAGATCACGGCCAGGGGCGCTTCCGCCATGCGCCGCAGGGGAAGTCCCCCGCCCTCGTGCGCGCTGAAGAGGCGCGCGCCGTCCCACGGCAGGCCGAGCCGGTGAAAGAGGGCCTGAAAGGCCGTGATGTTGGGCCAGAAGCGGATGCCGGCGCGCTCGTCCGGGTCCAGCCCGGCGGCAAGATCGGCCAGCGTGCCGCCAAAGCCGTGGTACAGGGCGTCGCCCGAGGCCAGCACGGCCACGCGCAAGCCCGCCCGGTACAGGGCCAGGGCTTCGGCCGCGTCTTCCCGCGCCTTCCCGCCGATGATCCGCGCGCGTTCCCGCACGGACCGCGCCGCGCCCCTCACGCCGCCCGTTCCAATGGACCCGCCCGCCGGAACGCCGGCCAGCAGGCGCTCGCACGCGGCGATCAGCGCCTGCGATCCGAAAATGCAGTCCGCATCGCGCAGCACGGCGCGCGCGCCGGGCAGTCCGCCTCCCGGTCCGGTTGGCAACCCGCCTGAACCATCAGGCAGACGGGCGAAATCCGTCCCGCAGGACAGCACGTCAAGCGTTCCCATCATCCACATCCAGCAGCAGGTGACCGTCCACGTCAAAAACAAGCAGGCGCAGTCGGGGGGGGGGCGTGTCGATCCGCGTCTCACCCGGTCTTTCGTCTCCCGGTTTGGCAGGGCGAGCGGCAAAGGCGCGCAGGGCCGCTTGCGCCAGGCGGCGGAGGAGTTCCGCGCGGGCGTCCGCGGGGAGCAGGGGCAGGGCTTCGCGCACCGAGGCGCATGCGGCGAACCCTTCCGGCAAGCCTGCCCCGTCTGTTCGGTTTGCCCCGCCCGCCCGGTCCGGTCCGTCCGCCTCGTCCGGAGACAGCGCGCCCCCAGGCCGTCCGCCCTCAGACTGTCCGCCCTCAGGTCGTCCACTAGGAGACCGTGTGTTCGGAGAAGTCGCGGCCAGCGCGGCCTCGGCCTCGCGCCGCAGCAGGGCCAGATCCTGATCCGCCCGGTGCGCGTGGGTATTGTCCAGGCCGGCCGCGTACTTGCACAGCTTGCCCGGCATACAGGCCACGGTGATGCGGCGCATGTCGCATTCCCGGGCCGCGGTCAGGGCCACGCCGATGAAATCGCCCATCGCGACAAAGGCGGTTTCGGGCAAGTCGGGCAAACGCCGTTGCGCCCCGGCCCGCGTGCGCCCGCCGGTGCAGAACACGATATCCCGTCCGCCTTCCTCGCGCAGGGCGCGCACGCACAGGCGGATGGCGGCCGCGTACGCCTCATGGCTGTACGGACGGACAATGCCGCTTGTGCCCAGGATGGACAGCCCGCCGATCACCCCGAGCCGGCTGTTGAGCGTGCGCACGGCCAGTTCCGCGCCCCGCTCCACGCCGATTTCCGCCAGCCAGACGCCGGCGTTCATGCCGGCCCGGGCCAGGTTTTCGGTGATCATGCGGCGGGGGACCACGTTGATCGCCCATTTGCCGGGATCGCAGTCCAGCCCCGGCCGGGTACACAGGCCCACGCCTTCCGCCGCCCGCAGGATCAGCCTTGCTCCGCCCACGTTCAGCAGGTAGTCCCGTTCCGTCGCCTCGTCCGGATCGGCAGGGCGGATCCGGGCGTGGATCGTCGCGCCGTGCGTTTCGTCCGGATCGTCGCCGCCGTCCTTGATCACGGCCGCGCGCCCCGCACACGCGGGAGCTTCGACCGGATCGTCGGCAGGCGAAGCCGGGATCAGACGCAGGGTGCGGATATTCCCGTCGGGAAAGACGAGGTCTATGGCGTCGACCCGTTCGCCCCGGCCGCGCCGCCAGGCCGCCGCGCACGCCGCCGCCGCGCACGCCCCGGTGGAAAAGCCCTGTCGCAACGCCTTCATGCCCATACGCTTCCTCACTGCCTTGCCGTTACAGGGCGCCCCTGCCCCGACTTTCCAGCACGGCATGGAGCGCGGCCACGGCCAGGGCGCTCCCCCCGCGCCGTCCTTCCAGCACGATCTGGGGCACGGGGCACAGGGCGAGCAGGGCCTTGGATTCCGTCACGTTGACGAAACCCACGGGCATTCCGATGACAAGGGCCGGCCGCAGCCCGTCCTCCAGACAGTAGCGGGCCACGCGGGCCAGGGCCAGGGGCGCGTTGCCGACAAGGATCACGCTCCCCTCAAGCAGGGGGCGCGCCTTTTCCACGGCGCAGAGCGCGCGCGTCCGGCCTTCGGCCCTTGCCCGCGCGGCCACGTCCGCGTCCGCAATGTGGCAGATCAGGCGCTCCCGGCTGTAGCTTTCATGCGCCGTCCGCAGGCGATCCACGGAAAGCCCGGCCCGGATCATGTTGGAATCGCAGAACACCGGCGCGCCCCGTTCCAGGGCCGCAAGGCCGGCCCGGATGGGATCGTGCCGGAAAACAAGCCCTTGCGCCACGGAAGGGTCGCCGGTGGTATGCACAAGGCGGCGGGCCACCCGCCATTCTTCCGGCGGAAAGGCTCCGGCGTCGCACTCCGCCTCGATGCGGCGGAAGCTTTCGCGCTCGATGGCGGCGGCGTCCGGCTCCCAGCGCACGGCTTCCAGAGCAGCCTTCAGGGCCGCCCGCGCCGCCACGGGATCCGGAACCGGGAAAACAGCGTTGTCGTTCGTGTTGTGCATGGCTGTCCTTGTCCGAAGTCGGCTCAACCCGCCTGATGCGCGGGCAGGCAAAAGATGACCAGGGCGATCAGCGCGAGCGTGACGCACAGCCGCGCGGCCTGCATCCCGAGGGCCACGGCAAGGGCCGCCGCCGGCGGGAACAGCCCGAGGGCCGAAGGCAGATTGCGCCGCAACATGCGAAAGGGGTTGCCGACAGCGCTGGCCACGAGCATGGCCAGGAGAATGCGCGGGTTGTCGACAAGCCCTTCCGCCCGCAAATGCGCGGCCAGGGACGCGGACTGCACCAGCCCGCCCATCTGCGCCGCCACAATGGACATGAGTTCCGCCGGGAACAGCCGCGCCGCCCAGGCCGGGGCGAGCCGCTCCCAGAAATCGAACGCGCCGTTTTTCAGCAGCCATTCCACGCCGAGGGCCAGGGGCACGGTGATGCAGGCCATGCGGAACAGCAGGGACGCCGCCCGCGTCAGGGCGCGGCGAAACGCTTCCGTCCAGGGCAATGGGGGCAGGGGGGGCAGGGACGGCGCCCGGCGCGCGGGATCGGCCGGAGCGGGCGCGCTCCCGCACATGTTTGTGGACAGGCTCGTCCCTGCGCTCAGATCCGATCCTGCCGGGACAGACCCCACGCTGTGCCGGTTCCAGGCAAGGACGCCGAGCACGAACAGAAAACCGCCCGTCAACTGACCGCCGAAATACAACGCGCCCGGCACGCCCACCGCCGCGATCACCGGGTACATGACGCGGATGGAATGGGAGGTGTGGGCAAGCCAACTGTTGGCCATGCCCCCGGCGATGAGCGCGGAGCGGCTGATTTCCCCGCTCGCGTGGCTGCTGACGAGCATTCCGTTCGCCGCCGCGTTGGAGAGCAGGGCGGCGGGCATGGCCAGCCCCACGACGTCCGGAAGCCGCGCCGCGCGCGCCAGCCCCTGCATGGGCCGGCCCAGAACAAGATGCCAGCGCCGGCTTTCCGCCACGGAGCCGAGAACCGCCCCGGCCCCGACCATGCAGAACAGCCCGGCAAAGGAACGCAGCCGCTTCAGCGCCCGCGTCAGTTCCGCCCGGATGAACTCCTCATGGGTGGCTTCCGCGGGTGTTGTTCCCTGCCCGGCCCGGGGAGACTCCCGTCGGGAAGAGAGCGGGGCGCGCTCCCCGGCGGCATCGGAACCGGATCGGAACGGATCGCCTGTTGCCGGCGTTTCCGATCGGGCGGGCGCGTTTGCGGGCGCGGCGACTGTTTCCGGCGTCTGGCTGGCGACGGAACGGACCGCGGGGCGCGCGGGAGAACGGGGCGTGTGCGGCATGTTCAGGGCCAGCCAGAACGAAAGCAGCCCCGCGGCCGCAAGCCACGCCAGCCACAGCGGATTCCGCCAGGGAGGACGCCGCTGTTTCACCGCTTTTTCACCAGCACCAGGGAGAGGTATTCGGCCGGGCGCTCGCGCATGGCGTCCAGCCCCTCGCAGAGGCATTCGCCCTCCATGCCCAGGCGCTCGCCGTACAGGATCGTCGCGTCCTCTTCCTGTTCCAGCCGCGCGTGCAGGGCTTCCCTGCTCCGGTAGGTCTTGAGCAGGACAGTGGCGGAACCGGGGGGGAAGACGAGTCGCGCCGCCTGTTCGGCCCGGAAGGCCGGGATCACGCGCAGTTCCTCGCCGTCTTCCACCAGGGGCCGCCCGGCGCGGGCCGCCAGGTGCGCGAAGGAGGTGACCCCCGGCACGATCTCCACCTCCACGCCGGGCAGGGCGCGGCGGATCAGCGGGAGCACATAACCGAAGGTGCTGTAGGTCATGGCGTCGCCGAGCGTGGCGAAGGCGCAGTCGCGCCCGGCCTTCAGTTCGTCGGCAATGGCTTTTGCATTGGCCTCCACGCAGGCCGTCCGCACCGCCGCGTCGCGCGACATGCTGAAGGAGAGGGTGCGCGCCTCGCCCCGCAACGGCCCCAGACTTTCGACAATGGCGCGGGAAACGCTGTGCGTCCGGTTGGCCGAGGCCACGGTGAACACCACGTCCGCGCCGCGGAGGATTTCGGCGGCGCGCAGGGTCACAAGGCCGGGGTCTCCCGGGCCGATGCCCACGCCGTACAGCTTTCCCGCAGCCATGCTAGTCGACTCCCTTGACGCGCAGAAGATCCTGTTTCGCCTCCAGCGTATGCCGCACGAAAACATCGCGTACGCCGGCTGTTTCGCCAAGTCCCTTCAGGTGCGTGGTCGTTTCCATGCCCGCTTCCCTGAGGCGCGAGGCCCAGGAATCCTCTTCCGGCCCGGAAAGATCGTTGCGCGCGTGATCCCCGGCCACCACCATGAAGGGGGCCAGCCACACGCGCCTGACGCCGCGCGCCCTGAGCGCGGCCAGCGCCCGCTCGAAATCGAGCGAACCCTCGACAGTGGCCAGAAAGACCAGCGGGTCGGCGCGCTGGAAGGCGTCGCGCACGGCAAACATGGGCAGATCCGCCCTGCCGTCGGCATGGCCGTGCCCCATGAGCACAATGCCGTCGCCGGGGCGGCGATCCCTGGGGAAGTCGCGCAGCACGGCGGCGACAACCTCGTTCATGTCCTGTTCCGATTCAAGCAGGGGCCGGCCCATGCGCACGCTGTCAAAGCGATCCGGCTGGCGCAGCACGGCCGCGTACACGCCAAGCTCCATCTGGCTGAATTCCTCGCCGGCGGCCATGTGCAGCGACTGCACGCGCACGTTTCTGACGCCTTTCGCGGCCAGCTGATCCAGCGCTTCGGCCGGGGTGGCGGGGCGCTTGCCGGCCTTGGCCAGTTTGGCCCGGATGATGTCGGAGGTGTAGGCCCAGACCACGGGAACGCCGAGTTTCGCATAGCTCGCGGCAATGGCCTCGTAGGCCGCGAGCGCCTCCGGCTCGCTGGTGCCGAACACGGCGAGCAGCACGCCGGAATCTGCCGGCAGGGCGGCCGCGGGCGTGGCCGCAACGGGCGACGCCGCGCTCCGCGCGCAACCCGTGACCGGGGCCAGGCAGAGCGCGACCACGCAGAGCATCGGCAGGCAGAGCATCGGCAGCCGGCCGGCGAAGCGGTCCGGCCGCGAGGATCGGAAAACACGGGATACAACAGGGACGGAAAGGGAAAACATGCAGCCCTCCTTGTTCATGCCGCGATGAACAGGCTTGCGGGCGGCGGGGCGGGCTGTCTTCCGGCGCAACAAGAGGCGCCGACGGCCGGCCTCGCGCCCTCGGTTGACGACAGCTTCGGGCTGGCTTCCCGGCTCAAGGATCTGCCTACTGCCGCACCTTCCCGTGGCTGCGGGCCACAGTGGCTGTTGCGGTTTCGTCCCCTTTCACGGTTGCGGGCCAGCGTCGGTTTGGGCACCGAACTTTCCAATTCTCCCGGCAGGACCGGGCACCCGAAGCCTGACCGTGACGCGGACGCCGAAACGTCCGGCACAGTCGTTCCACGGGCAACGTACAGACAAGCCGCGCGCAACGCAAGGTTTTGTTTGCCGCAAGCGGGGCCGCGTTTTTCGGCAGGGCGCTCCCCGCCGCGTCAGTGATCTGCCAGAGGGTTGCCGGAGGCTGCCGCCGCGAGGTGGCGCGGACCGGATTTATGGGGTATCATGCCGTCATGCGGAACGCGCATACGGGAACACATCATGGATATCACTGTTGACGCCGTTATCGGCATGGCCCCGGACGACGCCTCGGTCAGGGCGGCGCGGGGGCTTGTCGCGCCCGGCAAATGGCCGGCGCTCGGCTTTGACGATGCCGCTGTATGGGGCGCGTGCCGGGGGAGCGGAGCCAAACCGTATCAGGTCAGGATAGACATGTCCGCGCCGACCGGGCCTGTCTGTTCCTGCTCCTGCCCCAGCCGCAAGATTCCCTGCAAGCACGCGCTCGCCCTGCTGCTTCTGCGTGTGCAGCACCCCGCGGCGTTCAGCGCGACGGAGCGCCCGGAATGGGTGGAGGAGTGGCTGCAGGCCCGCCGTCAGCGGGCCGCCGGACAGGCGGAAAGGAAGGAGCAGGCCAGGACCGGCCCTGCCGCCGCCCGCGCCGCCGCCAAACGCGAGGCCGCCCGCCTTGCCCGGATACGCGACGGGCTGGACGAACTGGATCGCTGGATCGGTGATCAGACGCGGCACGGCTTTTCCTCACTTTCCGGGCAATACGACGTATGGGACAGGCTTGCCGCGCGCATGGTGGACGCGCAGGCCCCGGGCATGGCGGCCAGACTGCGGGCGCTGAACGGCATTGTGGAGCGGAGCGCGGACTGGCCGGCCGTGTTGCTCGGCCATTTGGGGACGATACAGCTTTTGATCGACGCCTTTCGTCATATGGATGGCCTCTCCCCGTCCGAACAGGCGGATGTGCGCGCGGCGCTGGGGCTTGCCCCCGCCCGGTCCGTACCTGAAGGCGCCGCTCCCGACAAATCCGATCCGGACGGGACGGAGCCGGATCGCGTGGCGGACGTGTGGCTGACGCTTGGCGTGACGTATGCCGAGGAAGACCGGCTGTGGCGGCGGCGCGTCTGGCTCCGCGGCCAGACCTGCGGACGCCTGGCCCTGTTGCTCGACTTCTCGCACGGGGGCCGGCAATTCGAGACCGTTTTTTCGCCCGGGGATCGCGTGCGCATGACCCTGGATTTTTATCCCGGATCCGTTCCGTTGCGGGCGCGCGTCCTCACTGTCGAGGACGGGGCTGTGCCGGGCGGGGAAGAACCTGCCCTGCCTTCCCTCACGCTTGACGACGCCCTCATGGATGCGGCCCGCGCCCTGGCGGCCAATCCGTGGCAGATCCCCCTGCCGCTGGTCTTCAACGGCGCGCGGCTCTGCCGTCGGGGCGACGGCTGGCTCCTGCTGGCCGATGCGGAACGCGTGTTGCCGCTGGACATTGCGGATGCCGAGGCCTGGGAGATTCTGGCCGGAAGCGGCGGGCGTCCGTTCCTGGTCTGCGGCGAATGGGACGGGGTCCGCCTGCGGATCGCGGGGGCGCTCGTTCCCCCGGAAGCGTGATCCCGGAAGATGAGCACGGAAAGGAAACGCGTATGAATGCCACACTGCGTCTGCTCGGCGCACAGGCTCTGCTTGGCACGGCCAGACGCGCCCCGGAATTTCCGGTTGCGGACACGCCTCCCGGCCGCCTTCTGCAAGAGCTTGCCGGAGCGGCCGGCGACAAGAGCGCCGATCCGGAAGCGGCCGCCCGGATGCTTGTGCGCGGGGCGGGTGTGCTGACCGTTTGCGCGCTGGCCGGATACGTCCCGGCGGCGTCCGGGGAGGGAGACGTCGCCCCGCCCGTCTGTCCCGCGGAATCGCGCGCCATGCTGCCCGAAGAGAGCGCCGCCGTCGATCTGTGCCGGGATATTTTCAGCGGCAAGCTTGTTCGCCTGCAATGGGAGGCCATGACGTATCTGGCCGAACGCGGGATGGTCCTGCCCTCCTCGCTGATCGTGCCCGCCCTGAACATGGGACGCTGGAACAGCGCCGTCCGCCCCCTGCTGGCGCGGGTGATCGGTGAGCGCGGCCTGTGGCTGGCGGCGCTCAATCCGGACTGGAATCTGTTTGCGACTTCCGCCGCCGGGGAGCCGGACCCGGATGCGTGGGACCACGGCCGCCCGGCACAGCGTCAGGCGTATTTTCAGGCTGTGCGCGCGCACGATCCGGCCCGGGCGCGGGAACTCTTCGAGCAGGACATGAACGCAATGGATGCGGGGGAGCGTACTGCCCTGCTGGAGCTTTTCTCCATCGGGCTGAGCATGGAGGATGAAGATCTCCTGGAGCGGCTGTTGCGCAAGGATCGCGGCAGGGAAGTCCGCCGCACGGCCGCCGCCCTGCTTGCCCGCCTGCCGGAGAGCCGCCTTGTCGCCCGCATGGGCGAACGCCTGCTGGCCTGCATGACGGAGCGCGCCGCCCCGGAAGCCGAAGGATCTTCGTGGACGGGCGGCCTTTGCCGCGCGGCGTCCGGCCTGTTCCGGCGTCTGAAGGCGGAAAGGGATGAGCCGTTCGCCCCGCCGGAGACCTACGATCCCGCCTGGGCGGCGGATCTTGTCAGCGAAAAATCCCCCCACAAGCGTTTTGGTCCGCGCGCCTGGTGGCTGTATCAGATGGCGGCGGGCGTGCCTCTCTCCTGGTGGACGGAACACAGCGGCAAAAGCCCGTCCGATCTGCTTGCCCTTGCCGCGCGTTCGGAATGGAAAGACGCGCTCCTGACCGCCTGGAACGACGTTCTGCGCCGGGATCCGAATCCGGAATGGGCGCGCGCCCTGCTGGAAAGCGGGCAGGGAGACGCCGCGCGGTCCGGCGATGGAAGGTCCGGCCAGTTCGCCCTTGTCGCCATGCTTCCGCCCGCCGAGCGGGAGGCGGAGCGGATCAGACGGGTTGCGCCGGAAACGCTGGGCGACCTGTTGCTCGGCCCCCACGCCCCGGCTGACCCGGGCTACCGGATGTCTCCCGAACTGGCGGACCGGGCTGTCGCCGCCGCACGCGCGCGCATGACCGCAACGGGACGGGATTACGGGATGACCGCGCTTTTGCGGGAACTGGCCCTGGTCCTTCCCGTGGACCGGCTGGACGCGGCCGCGCGCGTGCTTGGCGAAGCCGCCGGAACCGGCGGCGACGCGCCGCCCCGCTACAGCGAAGCCCTCGGAGAATTTTCAGCCCTGGCGTTGCGGCGGCGGACGCTCCACGCCTGTTTTTCCTGATTGTCAACCCGGCAGCGGGCCGGATGGAATTCAGGCCGGCGCGTTGCGCCGCGCCGGCACATGAGGGGGTTCGGGGGGCATGATGCCCCCCGACGGGGGGGGTGGGGCAGCGCCCCACATGGCAGAAGGATGTGTGAAACGAGTTGGAGCACCCATGAGCACAGCGGAGACAAGAGACAGCGGCATTTCCGGCGTTCTGCGTCGCCACGCCGAACAGCAATTCGCCGGGGAACTGGACGAACTGAAAAAGGCTGACGCCCGCCAGCGCCCGGCCAACTGGGAGATGTCCCCCTGGGCCGTCTGCACCTACCTGATGGGCGGCACGCTGGAAAACGGCTTTGAGGTGACGCCCAAATACATCGGCAACCGGCGGATCATCGAAATCGCCGTGGCCACTCTGGCCACGGATCGCGCCCTGCTGCTGTACGGCGTGCCGGGCACGGCAAAGTCCTGGGTGTCGGAGCACCTGGCGGCGGCCGTCAGCGGCGATTCCACCCGCATCATTCAGGGCACGGCCGGAACCAGCGAGGAGCAGATGCGCTACGGCTGGAACTATGCGGAACTGCTGGCCAAGGGGCCGTCGCGCGCGGCCCTGGTGGAAAGCCCGCTGCTGCGGGCCATGGCCGAAGGCCGCATCGCCCGCGTGGAAGAACTCACCCGCATTCCGGCCGACGTGCAGGACACCCTGATCACCATCCTCTCCGAAAAGACGTTGCCCATCCCGGAACTGAACGAGGAAGTGCAGGCCACGCGCGGGTTCAACATCATCGCCACGGCCAACAATCGGGACAAGGGCGTCAACGAGCTTTCCTCCGCGCTCAAGCGCCGTTTCAACACCGTGGTCCTGCCCGTGCCCGCCACGGAAGACGAGGAAGTCGAGATCGTTTCCCGGCGGGTCGCGGAAATGGGCCGGGCGCTGGAACTGCCCGCCGAACCGCCGGCTCTGGAAGAAGTGCGGCGCGTGGTGCGGATTTTCCGCGAACTGCGCAATGGCAGAACCGAAGACGGCAAGATCCGGGTCAAGTCGCCTTCCGGCACGCTGAGCACGGCGGAGGCCATTTCCGTCATCAACAGCGGCATGGCCCTTGCCGCCCATTTCGGGGACGGGAGCTTGCGCGCCGCCGATGTGGCCGCCGGCCTTGTGGGGGCAGTGGTCAAGGATCCGGTGCAGGACGACGTGGTGTGGCGCGAATACCTTGAAACCGTCATGAAGGAACGCGGCGAGTGGAAAGACCTGTACCGGGCCTGCCGCGCGGTGGATTGATCATGGACGAGCCGGCGCAAACCCGCATTTTCGGCATCCGGCACCACGGCCCCGGCTGCGCCCGCAGTCTGCTGGCGGCCCTTGCGGCCTGGGAGCCGGACTGTCTTCTGGTGGAGGGGCCGCCGGAGGGGGAGGATCTGCTGTCCTTTGTCCTTGATGCGGACATGGTCCCGCCTGTCGCCCTGCTGATCCATACGGAACCCGGAGAAGGCGAGCCCCCGCGCGCGGCGTTCTACCCCTTTGCGGAATTTTCCCCGGAATGGCAGACCCTCCGGTACGGGTTGGGGCGGAACATCCCGGTCCGCTTCATGGATTTGCCGGTCGCCGCGCGCTTCGCCCTGGACAGGGCGGCGGATCAGGCTCCCGATCAGACGCCGGGTCAGCCAGAGGAGACCCCGGATCAGACGCCGGACCGGACGGACAGGGAGGCGGAAGACGGGGAACACGCTGAAGATCATGCCGGCTTTGATTACGCCGATCCGCTGGACTGGCTGGGCCGGGCCGCCGGCTACGAGAACGGCGAAAGCTGGTGGAATCACATGGTGGAAGAGCGGGCGGACGGTCTGGAACTCTTCGAGGCAATCCGGGAAGCCATGACGGATCTCAGGGCGAGCGTTGGCGAAAAGGGGCCGCGTTCCCCCGCCGCCGAGCGGGAAGAAGCCCTGCGGGAAGCCCACATGCGCAAGTGCCTGCGTCAGGCGCGCAAGGAAGGCTTTGGCCGCATTGCGGTGGTCTGCGGCGCATGGCATGTCCCCGCGCTGGAAACCATGCCTCCGGCCAAAGCGGACAACGACCTGCTCAAGTCGCTCAAGGGCCTGCCCAAAGTGAAGGTTTCCGCCGCCTGGGCTCCGTGGACCTACGCCAACCTGAGCCGTTCCGGCGGCTACGGGGCGGGGGTGATCTCTCCGGCCTGGTACGAACACCTCTGGCGCGCCCGAAGCGCGGAAGCCCGGACCACAGGCTGGCTTGCCGAAGCGGCGCGGCTGTTCCGGGAGGAAGATATCGACTGTTCGCCCGCGCACGTCATCGAGGCCGCGCGCCTGGCCGACGCCCTGGCCGCCATGCGCGACAGGCCCCAGCCCGGTCTTGCGGAACTGCATGAAGCGCTTCAGACCGTGGTGTGCATGGGCGAAAGCCTGCCCCTGCAGGTGATCGGCAAGCGCCTTGTCATCGGCGAGCGGATGGGCAGGGTTCCGGAAGGCGTTCCGGCCATTCCCCTGCAACGCGATATCGAGCGGCAACAGAAAAAACTTCGGCTGAAGCCGGAAGCCTCGCAAAAGGTTCTGGATCTTGATTTGCGCGCCCCCACGGATCTGGATCGGAGCCGTCTCCTGCACCGTCTGATCCTGCTGGAGATCAAGTGGGGCGTCCCGGCCGGGGAAGGGCGGGGCAAGGGCACCTTTCACGAACTCTGGACCCTGCAGTGGGAGCCTCGGCTCGTGGTGGACATCATCAATGCCGGGCGCTGGGGCAATACGGTTGCGGAAGCGGCGGGCGCGCGGGCGCTGGATCTGGCCGGGCAGGCGGATCTGCCGGATCTGGCGCGGCTGGTCGACAGGGTCTTGCTGGCCGATCTGCCCCTTGTCGTGCCCGGGCTGATCCGGCGGCTGGAGGATCTCGCGGCCCGCGCCACGGATACGGCGCAAGTGCTGACCACGCTGCCGGAGCTTGTGCGGGTGGCGCGTTACGGCGACGTGCGCGGCACGGATGCCGGCATGGTCCTGACCGTATTGCGGGGGCTGATTCCGCGCGCGGCCATTGGCCTGCCTCCGGCCTGTTCCGGGCTGGACGAGGAAAGTTCCGCCGCGCTGCATGAGCCGATCCGGCAGGCTCACGCCGCTGTCCGGCTTGTCGGCGGGGATGACCTTGTGGAGGTCTGGCGGCAGGCCCTGCGGCGGATCATGCTGGCCGACGACGCCACCCGCGCCGGCCTGCGCGGCCTGGCGACGCGCCTGTTGTTCGACGATCAGGCCATTTCCGCGGAAGATGCGGCCGCGCGCATGAGCCTGTCTCTTTCCTCCGCTGTCCCGCCCGCCGAGGCGGCGGCCTGGCTGGACGCCTTTCTTGGCCGGAGCGCCCTGGTCCTGCTGCACGACGACGTTCTGTGGGGAATGGCGGACGCATGGCTGAAGGAACTTTCCGACGATCATTTCATTACCGTGCTCCCCATGCTCCGCCGGACGTTCACCGCGTTTTCCGCTCCGGAACGTCGCCGGCTTGCGGAGCGCGCCCGGCGTCCTTCCGCCGGGTCTTCCGGGGCGGGCGCGCCCCTGCCTGACGGGACACGGAGCGGAATGGGGGCCGCGGCATGGGACGACGAACGCGCGGCCCTGCCTGTTCCGTTTCTGCGAAAGGCGCTGGGGCTGGCATAGCGCGCTGACGCGCTGGTTTCCGGGCCAAAAAACTTGTTCCTGCGGGATGGGGTGCTGGATCATGGTCATGGATCACGAATCGGAAAGGATGCGGCGCTGGGTGCTGGCGCTTGGCGAAGAGGCCCGGCAGTGCTGCGAAAACGTGCTCCTGAGCGCGGAAGATCTGGAAATGAGCGCGGCGCTCTCCGTCTTGTACGATCAGCCGGAGGGATCGGGCGGCCTGCGCGGCGGCACAGGCGCGTCTTCCCCGCGTGTGGCCCGCTGGCTGGGAGATATCCGCAAGTATTTCCCGTCCACCGTCGTGCAAACCATGCAGCGGGACGCCTTTGAGCGGCTGAAGCTGCAAGACATGCTGCTCCAGCCGGAAATGCTCGATTCCGTCCAGCCGGATGTGCATCTGGTGTCCACTCTCATGTCCCTGAACAGGGTCATCCCGGCCGAAACCAGGGAAACCGCCCGGCTTGTCGTCCGCAAGGTGGTGGACGAGCTGATGAAACAGCTTGAGGAGCCGTTGCGGACGGCCGTCGGCGGCGCGCTGAACCGGGCGGCGCGCAACCGCCGCCCCCGCCATGCGGAAATAGACTGGAACCGCACCATCCGGGCCAACCTCCGTCACTGGCAGGCGGAATACCGCACGCTTGTGCCGCAAACCCTGATCGGCTACGGGCGCAAGGCGCGGCGTCCGCAGCGGGAGATCATCCTGTGCATCGACCAGAGCGGATCCATGGCCGCTTCCATTGTCTATTCCAGCATCTTCGGCGCGGTCATGGCCTCGTTGCCGGCGGTGCGGACGCGCCTGGTGGCGTTTGACACCTCTGTCGCGGATCTCACGGAAGAACTGCACGATCCGGTGGATATCCTGTTCGGCGTGCAGCTTGGCGGCGGCACGGATATCAACCGGGCCGTGGGCTACTGCCAGTCGCTGATCCGGGACCCGCGCAACACCATTCTGGTGCTGATTTCGGATCTGTACGAGGGCGGGGTGGAACGCAACCTGCTTCAGCGCGCCGCGGAACTGGTGCAGTCCGGCGTGCAGTTCATCGCCCTGCTTGCCCTGAGCAACGAGGGCCGCCCCTTTTACGACAGGGATCTGGCGGCCAAACTGGCGGCGCTGGGCGTGCCTTCCTTCGCCTGCACGCCGGATGTCTTCCCCGGCATGATGGCGGCTGCCATACGCCGGGAAGACGTCAACCTGTGGGCCGCGCGGCAGGGCATCGTCGCCACGCCGGTCGCCACGCCTGACGCCATGCCTGCCGGAGGTCACGATTGACCATCCCGTTTTTTCCCGGCACAGTGCGAGACAGGATGCCGCTATGGAAAATGCCCGTTCGCCGCACGATCCCAGCTACAAGCAGTTTTTCAGCAAC
>CAJUHZ010000025.1 GCA_910585945.1 uncultured Bilophila sp. | reverse complement strand
GAGTTCCCCTTTCCTGGCAAGGGCCTACTGTCAGATCAAGTCGAGACTACCTCAGATTACACTTCACTCATGCCCTGTATGGGTGAATATACAATGTGCGGACAAGCGAAATGCTTCTCCGCATTTTTTCTCTTTTTTATCCAGTAAAATAACTGAATATTTTTTGTCAATTCAGGAAAACGCACCACGGGAACGCTCTTTGCACATTGAGAGTATATCCGGGAGAGCAATACGGTTGAGCTATGCCGTTCTGATCTCTCGGGGAAAGCGTCGTCCCGTGGTCTTTTCCATATGGATCGCGCACAGAACACGTTTCACAATACTCAATAAAGGAGTGACTCATGAAAAAGGCTCTCATACTTGCGCTGTTGTCTTTTTATGCGCTTCTGAGCGGCGTTTCACATGCCAGGGAATACAAAAGCATGACAGTCCGTATTGCCTGTTCCACTCCTCCCGGTTCTGTGCAGGCCGTACCGCTGGAACGGCTCGCTGAAATCGTCCACAATGAATCAAACGGCAGGATCAAATGCGAACTGTACACGGGAGGCGTTCTCGGGGATGAGCAGTCCGTCGTCAAGCAGTTGCGCGGCAACGAGATCCAGATAGGCGTTCTCGCCGCGGGCAACCTGACTCCTTTTGCTCCCAAAGCCACGCTGGTTATCCTTCCCTATATGTTTCCCTCAAAGCAACATGCCTTCAGGTTTTTCCAAAACGAGGCATTCATGAAGACGTTTAATGAAGCCATCACGGAGCAAAGCAAGACCCGGCCCCTCGGCTGGCTGATCGGAGGCTACCGCGTACTGACCAATTCCAGGCGTCCCATCAGGACCATCGACGACATGGCCGGCCTCAAGTGGCGTGTTCCGCCCGTGGAGTTGCAGCTTGCCGCGTTTCGTTCGTGGGGAGTGGAGCCGCATCCCCTTCCGTGGATTGAAACCTTCAACGGTCTTCAGCAGGGGGTCATCGACGGTCAGGAAAACCCGCACCTGATCAGAGCCTGCCCGCCAGACAGCGGTGGTGACGGGCGCCGCTCACCCGGCGGGAATCGGTTTTGGCATTGCGGAAGCGCTTGCTTCGCGCGGCATGGATATCGTCATCCTGGATCTCCCCGCAACGCCCCTTGGCGAAAGTTGCGCCAGACTCCAGGAGAACTGCGGCGTGCGCGTTTTGCCTCTGCCCCTTGACCTCACATCCGATCAGGATTTGGAAAAGGCCGTGGAACAGATAGGGGAATTCACGCCGACGGTTCACGCGCTGGTCAACAATGCGGGCATCATGCCCGCCAGCGCCCGCATGGGCGAGATGGACGAGCACGTCTGGTCAAAAGTGCTGGATATCAATCTTGGCGGGCCATTCAAAATGATCCGCAAGCTTCTGCCCATGATGCGGCGGGGAAGCTCCATCGTCAATATTGCCTCACGGGCGGGCAAACGTCCGTCGCGGGGATACAGTTCCTATTCGGTAAGCAAGGCGGCCCTGATCATGCTCACCAAATGCCTTGCCGTGGAATACGCCGCGGACGGCATCAGAGCGAACGCCATTTGCCCCGGACAAATATATACGGAACTCAACAAGGCCCGTTTTGAGCGCGAAGCCGCGGAACACGGCATCTCTCTGGAAGAGCGGGTAGCGCGCATGGTCGAAACCATCCCTTCCGGCAGGATGGGAAGTCCGGAAGATGTAGGACGCCTTGCGGCATTTCTTGTTTCCCCGGAATCCGGATACATTACGGGGCAGGCGTTTAATATTTGCGGAGGCCAGCTTACAGAGCTTTAGAATACCGTGCAAAACGCCTCGTCAATTATAAAATGCGTTCTGGCCGTAGAAATCACTGCATTCTGAAATACGCAATGGCTTCCGCACAAAAACGAGGAGCGCCTGACGCCGTTCGGGCGCTCCTTCATGTTTACAAGAGTCTTTTTGAATTCCCGATACTGTCTCAACGGCTTGTCAGGTCTTCCTTCTATGGATATAGGCCATGCAACAAAGATTTCCTCTCCGCCATTTTTGGCTCAAAAAAACAGAGAAGTTCTGAAATCAGGCAACAGTGCGGATTGCGGAACTTTTCAGGGTCAGCCTTTCCGGATAATCGCCAAAGGATATGATGCAAAAGACCTTGCACTCTGTTCAATGCCTGCGAGGCATCGCGGCCATGCTGGTTGTGATCTACCACTCCCAGAAGCTTCTGGAAACGTATCAGTCCAGAATAGGCATCCCCCCGTCAATAGTGAATGCCACGCCAAATCTCAGTATTGTCGGAGCTTCGGGCGTTGATCTTTTCTTTGTGATCAGCGGGTTCATCATGGCGTATATTACCTGTGCCCAGCGTGGACGACATGCCATATTGCCGTTTCTGAAGCGCCGTCTTGTTCGGATTGTACCCTTGTATTGGTTTTTCACCTTGATCATGGCGGGTCTGCTTTTATTTTTTCCAAATCTTTTTTCGTCCGCACATTTTGACGGCCGAGGGACATTGCTTTCCCTTCTTTTCATTCCCTACAGTTCCGCTGTCAGTCCAAATTCTCCTGTCCTTGCGGTTGGATGGACACTTTCCTATGAAATGTATTTTTATGTGCTGGTAGCGTGTGGATTCGTACTGAAATACCATGTTTTTTCTCTTGTTCTAGGTCTCTTCCTTGCCGGAAGCATAGCCCTTGGCTACCTGTTTCCAAGCAATGATCCTGTCTTCAATCTGATGACAAGTCCCATCCTTTGCGAATTTTATCTGGGTTATCTGTGCGGCTCCGTGTTTATGACAAAAAAGGTTATCCTCCCCAAAAGCCTGGCCTTTTTCTGCCTCGCTTCAGGGGTGGCCGGCTACATGCTCTGGACAATGGAAAGTGTCAGACTGCCGCTTGGCCTCTTTGCCTTTCTGATTGTCACGGGCTGCATCTTTTTGGAGAAATATTTTACATCAAAAAGCATGTATTATCTCGCCCGCATAGGCGACAGTTCGTACAGTCTCTACCTGAGCAACTACCTGTTGATTCCGGCATTGGGAAAAATATGTACAGCGGCAGGATTCTGGAATCATTTTCCTCCCGCCGCCTTTATAGCTCTCTCGTTGCCGGCGTGCGTCGCCGCCGGCTATCTTGCATATGTATTTGTTGAACGTCCGCTGCTCACATGCGGCGTGTGGAAAACGCGCAAAAAGGCATCATAAAGAGCCTGCAACCCTTCAACCGATACCGGCGGGGGTTGCAGGCTCATGCCTTGCCTCAAGTTCTTCACGCTTTTTCGGCAGATTGCGGCGTGAAGGCCGGCCACGCCGCAAAATCCTGGCGTCCGGGAGGCGCAATGTCGGGCGCGGACAGGGGCTATCGTCTGCGGCGGGCGTAGCGCGCCCGAATTTCATCACGGCGCTGCTTGAACGCCTTTTCGTCCACCGGCTCGAAGCCCGAGGCCGTGGGATGAAAAATGAACATCTCCTGGGCGGCTCTGCCGCCTCCCCAGCGGATGGGCGCCATGCTCCAGTCCATCAACTGGGCGGCGGCAAGGCGTTCGTTGACGACGGACGGCGTCCAGCCCGGGCCGTCCAGGTTCAGGGCCGAGGCGAAGCGGACAAAATCAAAGCCGAGCGCGCTCCACACATCCGGTCCGCCCTGCCCGCCTGCACGGGTCAGCGCGTCCCGCAATTCGACGCAGGCCGCCGTGGCGGCATGGGGGTTCCACGCGCCGGGGAAAATGGCAAGATCCATGTTTTCCGTGTTCACCCGTCCCCTGGCGGCGAGACCCTGCTCCCACAGCGCCGTGCCCATGAGCACCAGCCTGTCCTCGCCCTGATAGAAAAGGTAGGGAAGCATGGTTTCCATGCTCTGCCAACTGTCCGGCAGGAACGCGGCCTGGAACTTGGCCGACGACATGGGCGTTTTGCCCGCCATGTACGCTCCGACGAAACGCCCCATGAGCTTTGACCAGTCCGTGGTCGATCCGGGCGCATACGAGGTCAGGCTGACCGTGCCGCCGCCGGCCTGTACGGATCGGGTGAAGACTTCGCTCATGCGCCGGCCGTAGGCGTCATCCGGCATCAGCACGCCGTAGCTGGTGATGCCCAGCCGGCCGGTGAAACGGAGCATGGCCGAGATCTGATCCTCCGCGCTGGAAAAGAAGCGCCAGGCGACAGTTCCTTCATCGTTGTTTTCCAGAGAGGGAAGAAAGGCGAACACGGCCCGGGATGCGGTGAGGCCGCTTGTTCTGGCCGCGCTGTAGGCCGGGGCGCGCAACGGCCCGCCAACGGTCGCGCACTGGGGCGGCAGGGCGTTGATGCGTTCGATCCAGTCGGGCGCTTCGGTGTCCACCAGCGTCACCGTCATGTTCTTCCCCTGGCGGGAGAGCACATCCGCCGCGGCGGACGCGCCGGCCGCCACCTTGCGGCCGATGGGGGCGTACGGGCCGCTGAGGGGCAGGGCCAGCGCCGTGCACCCCGAATTGAAGGTCGCCTGGCCGCCCGTTTCGGGCAGAAACGGAGAGGAAGGGCCGCCGCGCAGGGCTGCCGCCAGCAGGGAAGGATCCGCAAAAACGCCGGGAGCGTCAATGCGGGCGGCCGCCTGTGCGGCCCGGGCGCTGTTGCGGCCGCGTTCCCTGACCAGATCTTCCAGCAGAACCATTGTCCAGGGGAAAAGATGATCCCGCTCCGGCCCGGTGAAGCCGGACAGACGGGCGATTTCCGCATCGGCCGCATGGTTGAGCAGGGCGTGCAGCCGCTGTTCCAGAGCCGCGCGGTCCGCGGCGGGCGCGCGTTCGTAGAGCGTGTTGAGCGCTTCGGCCGTGGCCTCTGTCGCGTCTGGCGAGAGCGTCATGATCACGCCGCCAGCCATGCCGCGCAGGGGCAGGGGGCGGGTTGAATCCTTCCAGACGGAGCCGGCCCGGCGCAGCGCTTCGCCGTCGCCCACATGCATGAGAGCCTGCCCCCAGGTATCCTGCCAGACGGGTTGAGCGTCCGCATCGGGAATGGCCGCGCGCCATTCGTCCAGGGCATCCAGGGCGGACCGGGGACGCTTGTTGATCAGGGCCGCCACAGCCGCGCGTTCGCGAGCCAGGGCAAGATCGGCGGGCGCGCTTTGCGGATTGCGGGCGATGATGCCGTAGAGGCGTTCGGCTTCGGCCATGTTGCCGGCATTCCAGGCGGCGCGGGCCTGGCCCGGCAGGCTCATGTCGCGCCGTGCGGGCGCGCGGGGCGCTTCCGTCTGGCGGGCGGTATGCGCTGGATCGGAGGTGATGATCGTGGCGGGGCAGCCGCACAGGAGCAGACAGAAGAGAACGCAAATGAAACAGCGCGAATTCATGGAGTTCCTCCCGACAGGGTTGTTTGGAGCGGTTCCCCGTTGTCAGGGGCGAACGCTCGGCGGCCGCGCGGACGGGCCGGCGATTTTCTTTCCCGCCTGTTCGTGATACAGGTCGGGCGTGTGCGTGCCGCGAGGGATCCGCCCGGATTCCTGCGGGCGGATCCGCTTCATGACGCGGCGTGCAGAATACGCAAATTCGGGCCGTGAAACAATCCGGTCCGGCTCACCTCAGCTTCCGGAGGCTTCCCATGCGGCTTTCCGATTTTCTTGCCGGCGCTTCCTGCCCTGCCCCGGCCAGGCTTCCCGCCATGCCCTACATCATCGCCGAGGCGGGGGTGAATCACGAGGGGAGCATGGATATCGCCCGCCGTCTCATTGATGAAGCCGCCGAGGGCGGGGCCGACGCCGTCAAGTTCCAGACCTACAAGGCCGCGACGCTCGCCTCCCGCGACTCTCCGGCCTACTGGGACACGAGCAAGGAGCCTACGCGGAGCCAGTTTGAACTGTTCCAAAAGCACGACTCCTTCTGGAAAAACGAATTCGAGGCGCTGAAGAAACATTGCGACGCCGCGGGCGTGGCCTTCATGTCAACGCCCTTTGACGTGGAGTCCGCCCGGTTTCTGAACGATCTGATGGATGTTTTCAAGATTTCCTCCTCCGACATCACCAACAGGCCGTTCATCGAGCATCTGTGCGGCTTCGGCAAGCCTGTCGTCCTGTCCACCGGCGCGTCCTCCCTGGCCGAGATTGCCGAGGCCGTGGACTGGATCGACGCGGCGGGCGTCCCCCTGGCGCTTCTGCACTGCGTGCTCAATTATCCCACAATGGACGAAAACGCGGCGCTCGGCATGATCCCCGCCCTGATCCGGCATTTCCCGGATCGCGTGATCGGCTATTCCGATCATACCTTGCCGGCCGACATGAAAGTGCTGGAAGTGGCCACTCTGCTCGGGGCCAGGATTCTGGAAAAGCATTTCACCCATGACAAGACCCTGCCGGGCAACGATCACTACCACGCCATGGACAGGGAAGACCTGAAGCGCTTCCGCGCGAACCTCGCCCGAACCCTGTCCATGATCGGGGAAACGCGCGTAGTCGCCCTTGAGTCCGAAGCGCCCGCCCGGCGCAACGCCCGCCGATCCCTGGTGGCGGCCCGGCGCATTCCGGCCGGCGCGCGCCTTGAAGCCGCCGACCTGACCTGGAAGCGCCCGGCCAGCGGCATCAGCCCCCGTCATTACCACGAAGTGATCGGCATGACCGCGCGCGACGCCATTGAAGAAGACGCCATACTGCACTGGGGGGATCTCTCCTGAACGGCGCGGGCGGCCCGGCAGCCCGCCCCGGGCAATCATGCCCTGCCCCCGCGCGCCCCGCTGGCGTACAGTGCGTGAAACATCATGGAGCCTGATCATGAAATCCCGTTTTCTTCCCGCTCTGGGTCTTGCGACCCTGCTTGCCCTGCCCCTCTGCTTCCCCTCCGGGGCGGAGGCGTCGTTGTTCGGCCTTGGCGGGCCGGACGACAGCGAACCCATCACGCCCATTCAATACGCCGGGCTGCTGGGTCTCCGCGATATCGATCCCGTGCTGTTTCGGGAAAAACTCCTGCCCCTGATCGACGAAGCCATGAAGGACGGCGCGATCACCGTGGGCGAACTGAAAAACATTGAAAAGGCGGCGGGCAACGTGGCCGCGGCCTTTTACCGGGCCGCGCGGGAGCCGCGCCTTCAGGAAAGCCTGGACCAGGCCCTTTCCGACGCGAAAAAAAGCGGGGGAGAACTCGGCGCAAAGCTGGGCGACGCCCTGAACAACGAACTCCCCAAACTGTTCGACGACGCCGTGAACCTCTTCCGGGAGCAGATGGGGCAGTTCCGCAAGGAGAACCCGGAACCTCCGACAAAGCTGTAAGGGAAAAAACGCCGTGTCCGCGCCCACAGTAACGCTTGTGCTCGGCAGGGCGCCGGAAAGCGCCGCGCCGTCTTCGCACATCATGGCCGGCCCCTGGTGCCTGCCGCCGGCGGTTCTGGCCGGAACATGGCCTCCCCCCGGACAGCCCGACGGAACGGACAGCGACGCGGCGGAAACCGGCGGTTTTGAACTGCCGCCGGAACCCCTGGCCGATCCCGCGGCTCTGGAGCTGGCCGCCCGTCAGGCTCGCCGCCTTGTGGCCGGCGTGGCTCCGCGCCTGGGGGAGATCCTCAACCGCAAACACGGCGTGACCCGCACGTTTCGCTACTGGGACACGCTCCTTGCCCCGTGGCTGACGCGTGTCGCGGAAGCGCTGATCGATCGCCTGTACCGCGCCGACGATCTTCTCCGCCGCTACGGCGCGCGCCGCCTGATCGTGCCTCTTGCGGAAGCGGAGGACGGCCCCGGCGTCTTTTCCTGCACGCAGGATTTCATATGGCGCGGCGTGCTTGACCCGACGTGGAACCACTGGCTGCTTTCGCGCCTTCTGGAGCGTGACTGGCCCGCCTCCTGGGAAAAAGCTCCCCTGCCCCGCTACGGAGCAAGCGCGACTGACAGTACAGCGGCCGGCAGTATGGCGACCGGCAGTATGGCGACTGGGTCCACAGCGGGAGGAAACGCGGCATCCCAAAGCCGGGCAGGCGGCGTCGGAGGCGCGGCCCGGGCGGCGCGATCCCTTGCGCGACGGCTTGCAACGGACGCCCTGTTCAGCCTGCCGTTCCCGCGCGTCAAGGGCTTTGCCACAGCGACTTCGCTGCGGCTCTCTCTTGCGCTCTGGCGCAATCGCGCCGTGCAGGACGACACCCTGCCCCTGCACGCGCTCGGTGATCCCGGGCGCGAGCCTCTGCCTCTCGGCTGGACGGAGGAGGACAGCCTCGCTTTCGCGCTCGCCCTGCTTCCCCAGTCCTTGCGCGAAGCGCCGAAACGGGCGGGGCGGCGCCTGACGCGCACGCGCGTGGTAAGTGTGGCCGCCTGCGAGGACGACGCCTACCGCCGGCGCGTCGCGGCCTGGCGGGAGGACGGCTGCCGTCTGATCTTTATTCAGCACGGCGGAGAGTACGGCTGGGTGCGCACGTCCGTGGCCTATCCTCTGGTGGAATACAGCCAGCATCGTTTCATCACCTGGGGCTGGACCACACACGGCGCGTTCGCCGGCCGTTTTCTGCCCCTGCCCCACCCCCAGCTTGCCGCTGTTCGCGGTCGGCATACGCCGACGCCAGATGCTCCCCTGCTGCTGGTGGGCACGGAAATGGCGCTGCTGCCCTACACGCTCAAGTCGATGGGCCGGGGCCGGCAGTTTTTCGCCTACCGGGCGGACAAGGCCCGCTTTCTCGGCGCTCTGCCCGCCCATATCCGGGCGAACAGCCTGTACCGGCCGTATTTTGACGTGCCTTGCTCTCTGCCAGACGCGCCGTGGCTTCTGACGCGCTTTCCCGAAATCCGGCGTTGCGTCGGCCCGCTTGAGCCGCATCTGTTCCACTGCCGTCTGCTGGTGCTGGACCATTTCGGCACGACGCTGGCGCAAGCCCTGGCCGCCGGCGTGCCGACGCTCGTGTTTCGCAACCCGCGCCTTGCGCCCATGACGCCCGAGGCCGAAGCCCTGCTTGCGGATCTGCGCGCCGTTGGCGTGGTGCACGACAGCCCGGCTTCCGCCGCCGCGCATGTGGCGCGGATCTGGGACAATGTGAAAGCGTGGTGGCACGCGGCGGATACTCTCGCCGCCGTGACCGCGTGGGCGCGCCTGCACGCCCTGACGCCGGATCTGCTCCCCCCGGAACAGAGAGGGCTCCCCCTCTCCGCCCTGTGGGCAGAGGCTCTGCGCCGGATGTAACAGGCACAATCTAGCGGAGATGCAAGCGGTAACAGGCTCCGCTTGCGCGCGGTGTCACTATCGGCACCGCACCTGAGAGAAATGCTCCCCCCTGCACCCTCAAAAACCGGCCGACGCGCCGATCCGACACATGAGGGGGTTCGGGGGGCATCATGCCCCCCGGCGGGGTGTGGGGCAGCGCCCCACAGAATAAATATTTTACAAAATCTGTTCCAGAAACTGTTTCAGGCGCGGGTGTTCCGGGTTGGAGAAGAACTGCTCCGGCGGCCCGGACTCCAGAATCTGCCCGTGATCCATAAAGACCACGCGATCCGCCACTTCCCGGGCAAAGCCCATTTCATGCGTCACCACCACCATTGTCATGCCCTCTCTGGCCAGCGTGACCATAACGTCGAGGACTTCGCCAATCATCTCCGGGTCCAGGGCCGACGTCGGCTCGTCAAACAGCATGATGTTCGGCTGCATGGCCAGAGCGCGGGCGATGGCGACGCGCTGCTGCTGACCGCCGGAAAGCATGTTGGGGTAGACATTGACCTTTTCGGCCAGGCCGACTTTCTGCAAAAGCTGGAGGGCGCGGTTTTCCGCATCCTGCCTTGTGATTTTGCGGAGACGGACAGGAGCCATGGTCAGGTTTTCCAGCACGGTCTTGTGCGGAAAGAGATTGAAGCTCTGGAAGACCATGCCCAAATCCTGGCGGATGCGGTTGATGTCGTTTTCGGGCGCGTTGATGTCGAGGCCCTCCACGACGATCGATCCCTTGTCCACGGTTTCCAGGCGGTTGATCGAACGCAGGAGGGTGGACTTGCCCGAGCCGGAAGGCCCGATGATGACCACCCGCTCGCCCTGCCCGACCTCAAGGCTCACGTCCCGAAGCGCCGTCAACTGGCCGAAAAACTTCCAGACGTTTCTGACGCTGATGATGGGGCCCTTACTTTCTGTCGTGGTCATAGTAGTTGAGCCTTCCTTCCATGATGCTGACGCCCTTGGAGAGCAGCAGGGTGATGATCAGGTACACGAGGGCGATGACAGTGTAGGTTTCAAAGTAGTCGAACGTCTGGGAGGCGAATTCCCTGCCGCGGCGCAACAGATCGGCCACTGCGATGATCGACACCAGCGAGGTGTCCTTGAGCATGGCGATGCACTCGTTGCCCACAGGCGGGAGGATGGTGCGCAACGCCTGCGGCAGGATCACCAGCCGCATGGTCTGGCCGCGGCTGAAGCCAAGCGAGCGGGCCGCTTCGGACTGCCCCCTGGGCACGGCGAGAATGCCGGCGCGGAAGACCTCGCCCATGTACGCGCCGTAACAGAAACTGATGGCGATGACGGCCGAAACAATGGGCGGCACCTTGATGAGACTGCCAAGCGCGTAATAAATGTAAAAAAGCTGCACCAGCAGCGGGATGCCCCGGATGATTTCCACATACGTCGAGGCGATCAGATTGAAAAAACGGTTGCGGGAGATGCGCCCAAGCCCGGTCACAAGCCCGATGGGCAGCGTGCAGAGCAGCGAGAGGAGCGTCACCTCAAAAGTGACCAGCAGCCCGTCGGGCAGAAAGAGCAGAATATCCCGGTACGGCTCGGGGCGCACCAGGCACAGGAACGCCAGCGCGCCCAGGGCTGTGCAGAACGCGAGCGTCCAGGCGTTGATGAAGTTGGTATCCTTGGGATCGGGGATGGATGCCCCTTCCACGACTTCAATACGGATAGTGGGATGATTTTTCATAGGTATGCCGCGTCGCGTTGCAGGAAGCGCCGGATCGGCGCGCGAAGCTCAGTTCCCCATCCATTTCGCGGCGATAGCCTTGTCGAGTCCCTTGGCCTTGACCGCCTTGATGCCGTTGTTCAGTTTTTCCAGCAGGGCAATGTCGCCCTTGCGCACGGCAAAGCAGTAGCGTTCCGCCTTGCCGGTCACCAGCGCGACAGTGAACCTGCCGGCGAATTCCCCGCTCTTTGCGGCGTAATATCTGGCGAGAGGTTCGTCGCAGATCACCGCGTCAACATCGCCCGCGGCCAGGGCTTCCACGGCCAGGGCCGTGTCGTCGTAGGCGCGCGCGTCAACCTTCACCCCGGAGTCGGGCAGGGTTTCGACAAGCCCGGTAGCCCCGATTTGCCCCCCGACCTTTCGCCCGGCAAGATCCTCCAAGCGCGTCGCCTTCGCGCCCAGGGGCATGAGCACGGCCTGTCTGGCTTCGTAGTAGGGCGCGCTGAGGCCAAGCATCCGGCGGCGCGAGGGCGTATCCGTCACGGAAGAAGCCACAATATCCGCCTTCTTCGCCTCCAGGGCTTCAAACAGATCCTTCCAGGCCATGTTTTTGACCGACACGATCAGGCCGGCTTCCCTGGCGACGGCCTTGAGGTAGTCGGTGGAAAAACCGATCACCCGGCCCGTATCGTCAAGAAATTCCATGGGCGGCCACACCGCGTCGGAAACCGCGACAAGCCGTTTCTCCGCGCCGAACGCCGGCGGGGCGCACAAACACAGTGAAAGCAACACGGCGCTGACGATGCGAATCATGGGCGGATTCCCCGTTTTTTTCGGGGCGCTTTCCCATTTTCAACGGGAAACGCTCCGGAATATTTCGCGAAGGGGGGCATGACGCCCCCCCTCTTCCAAAAATCTACTCACCGAGCCACTTTTCGATGATCGCCTTGTCGAGCCCCTTGGCCTTGACGGCCGCGATGCCCTTGTTCAGAGCGTCGATCAGCGCCTGATCGTCCTTGCGCAGGGCAAAGCCGTAATACTCCACATCATCCGTAATGTGGGCGATGCGCAGCTTGCCCTTGTATTCGTCCTTCTTGTTGGCGTAGAACTGGGCCACGGGCGAGTCGCAGACCACCGCGTCGATGTTGCCCTTGGCAAGATCCTCAAGCGCAAGCCCGACTTCGTCGTAGGTCTTGATCACCGCGTCCACCTTCGACTTGGGCATGGTTTCAATCAGTCCGGTAGTGCCGATCTGGCCGCCCACCTTCAGGCCCTTGAGATCTTCCAGTCCCTTGATGGACGAACCGACCGGCACGACCACCGCCTGGCGGATTTCGCAATACGGTTCCGTAAAGCCCATCGCCTTCTTGCGCCGATCCGTAATGGTGACGGAGGAAGCGATGATGTCCGCCTGCCGCGATTCCAGCGCGGCGAAAATCCCGTCCCAGGCGGTATTTCTGAATGTGACGGGGAGGCCGGCTTCCTTGGCTACCGCTTTCAGGTAGTCGATGGAGTACCCGACCACATTCTTTTCCGCATCAAGCATTTCAAGCGGCGGCCAGGTGGCGTCGGAAGCGACGATCAATTCCTTCTCCGCGGCAAACACCGACGAGGCGAACAGGAACAGGCCAAGAAGCGCCGCGCAACAGCTACGAATCATCAGGTGAACTCCCTGTGTTGCAGATTGCGAATCGCTTCGCCGGCAATGTCCGGAGCGGTCCGCGTGGTTTGACGGAAGCATTCTTTTTGCGGGAAGACGATGCATCTGTCAACCGCTAAAAGCCAATTCCGGCCAAAGGCCCGCCCCTCGGCAAGCCGCTCGCCTCTGTCCCGCTCCCAAAGACAAAAGCGCCGGACGGTACCGTCCGGCGCTGTCGCTTGCCGCACGCGCCGGAACCTCTCCGCAAGTGACGGAGAGGCCCGGCGTTTCACGGGAGGGAAGACTAGTCTTCGCCCTCGGCCCCGGCCTGCTTGCCGGCGCCCTTCAGGCCATACATGGTGGTGGAACCGGAGGACCAGTACTCCAGCGTTTCCTCGCTCACAAGGACGGAAAGCACGGCCTTGACGTCGCGCGCGTTCTTCCGGCCTTCAAAGAGGTCGATGAAGTTGTTGAAGTAGTATTTGGTCTTCGCGCCGGGCTTGGCGAGCTGACCCTTGAGGAAGTCGACAACGATCTGCTTGTCGGCTTCGGTGACTTCGGAGTCGGAGGTGTCTTCATGTCCGCCGCCGGCGTGCAGGGCCAGCGCCGCGTCGGAGAACTTGAACTGGGTGCTCTGACGCCAGGTGTAGTACGCCGGATCCCGGAAGTCGTCGATCAGGTGATGCGAGAACTCAAGCCCGGTCAGTTCAAAGAAGGTCTCCCAGCCGATGCGTTCGGCCCATTCGCCAAGGCGCTCGTACTTCATGGCGTTGGCGGAGTAGACTTCGATGATGTGCTTGATCGTGCTGGTCAGTGTGGGCCAGCGCGGCGGCTCGTTGGGGATGTAGGCCACCACGACCTTGGAGAACTTGGGCATGGTGATGCGGTTGGACACCTTGCCGCCGACCATGATGGCCACGCCGTCGCCCTCGCCGTCCGAGATGGGCAGGGCGGGGCACATGGTGTAGCAGTTGCCGCAGTACATGCAGCGATCCTGCTTGATGGCGACGGAGTTGACCTTCTTGCCGTCATGTTCCGTCTTGACGGGGCGCACCGCCGCGGTGGGGCAGGCGGCCACGGCGAGCGGGATTTCGCAGAGCTGGTCAACCCACTCGTTGTCGATCATCGGGGGCTTTCTGTGAATGCCCACGATGCCGATATCGGAACAGTGCACCGCGCCGCACATGTTGATGCAGCAGGCCAGCGAGATGCGCACCGGGGCAGGCAGACGCATGGACTTGAAGTCGTCATACATGACGTCCATGATGGACTTCACCGGGCCGGACGCGTCGGTGGCCGGCGTGTGGCAGTGCACCCAGCCCTGGGTGTGCACGATGTTGGTGACGCCCGCGCCCGTGCCGCCCACGGGGAACTTGTTGGAACCGCCCGCGAACTTGCGGGAGGCAAGATCCTGCTGAAGGGGCTTCAGCTTGCTTTCGTCGGAAACCAGGAATTCAATGTTGCTGCGCGTGGTGAAACGCACATGTCCGTCGCAGTACTTGTCCGCGATATCGCAGATTTCGCGGATGTGGGTGATGGACATGAGGCGCGCGCCGCCGCAACGCACGGTGTACACCTTGTCGCCGGATTCGGCCACATGCACCAGCACGCCGGGTTCCAGAATTTCATGATACAGCCATTTGCCAAAGTTCTTGGCGATGACTTCGGGGAAGAACTCATCGTATTTGCGGGGGCCGATGTCGGAAATGCGGCCTTCCATCGGCTTTTCCGGATTGTACCCAGAAGAAATGAACGCCATATCGTTCCCTCACTGCTTGGAGCGTGTCTGCTGTGACACGCTCGGGATCATTTTTTTGTTTTCCTCACGCCGCCTGTCACGCCGCTAGCGCTGGTGGCGCTGACGGTACGCGGCCAGATCGCGGTTCCAGCCGCCGGGCACTTCTTCCTGCTTGAAGAAGATGTACGGGTTGGAGCGGGGTTCCTTGACGTGCTGCGCCAGCGCCGGCAGTTCGGTGACTTCAAGCAGCTTCTGGAAGGAGAGACGCTTCATGGTTTCGCCGAGGCGTTCGCGGTTTTTGCCTTCTTCCATCCACCAGTCCCAGATCTTGTTGATGAGTTCCTTGATCTCGGTGTAGGGCGGTTCGGCGGAAATGAAGGGAACGAGCAGGGAGCCCATCTGCGCGCCGTCGACAACCGGGGCCTTGGCGCCGCAGAGAATGGACGCGCCGCGTTCATCCCCGATGTGCAGGGCGCGGGGCATGACGTTGATGCAGTGCATGCAGCGCACGCATTCGCGGTTGTTGATGGAGAGGCGGGAGCCGTCCCAGCTCATGCACTTGGTGGGGCAGCGGCGAACCACTTCGGCTTCGATGTCGAACTTGCCCCAGTCGCGGCTGGCGTGAGCGCCGGCGTTGGGCGCGAATTCGCCGCCCACATAGCCTTTCACCGCGTCATGGTCGATTTTGATGTCGTCCTTCCAGGTGCCGATGATGGCGAAGTCGGAACGGGCCATGGCCGCCACGCAGCCGTTCGGGCAACCGTCAAACTTGAACTTGAACTTGTAGGGGAAGGCCGGACGGTGCAGTTCGTCCTGGTATTCCTGGGTGAGCTGGTAGCACATGTCCTGCGTGTTGTAGCAGGCGAATTCGCACCGGCTCTGGCCGAGACAGGCTTCGGGCGTACGCAGGTTGGAACCGGAGCCGCCAAGGTCCGTGTTCATCTTGTGGGTCAGATCGTAGAAGATTTCCTCAAGCTGAACGGTCTGCGTGCCAAGCAGCACGATGTCGCCGGTGGAACCGTGCATGTTGGTCAGGCCGGAGCCGCGAAGTTCCCAGATATCGCACAACTGGCGGAGATAATCCGCCGAGTAGTACTTGCCCGAGGGCTGGGCCACGCGCACGGTGTGGAAGTGCGCCACGCCCGGGAACATCTGGGGCTGGTCGCAGTAGCGGCCGATGACGCCGCCGCCGTAACCGAACACGCCGACGATGCCGCCGTGCTTCCAGTGCGTTTCCCCTTCCTTGTAGGAAAGTTCAAGCACGCCGAGCAGGTCTTCGGGGCAATCCGCGGGGATCTGGTAGTCGATGTTGTCGGGGTTCTTGATTCTGTGCGCGGCTTCCTGCTTGATGTCGGACACAAAGCTGGGCCATGGCCCGGACTCAAGTTGATCCAACTTAGGGGTTGGATGTTTAGCCATTGCCGTACCTCCCTGATGTGGTTGTCGCGCGCCGGGACGGGCGCGTCCAAAACGGCCCCCCTTACGGCGGCCTGCAAAGATTTTCCTTTCTTTTAGAATACCGGCATGTTCTCCCGCGTGTCAAGGCGGATTGACAAAATCGGGGAAAAGCCCCGGCTTTGCGAAAAAAAGATCAATGCTCCGCAAGCATGCCGCGCCCCTCGGGAGCTGCTCCGTTCACACACCGTCCGCGAAAAGTCGTTTTTCCGGCCGGCAAGGGGCAAGCAGCGGCCGAAGCCGTCCCGGAAACATGCAGTCAATTTGGCCCCGCAACGCCGCCGGACGCAAAAACGGCCTTGCGGCAGGCTGATTCATGAAGGCTGACTCCGGGAAGCGCCCCGAACCTGCGCCCGGGGCAGGCACAGTATCGCCGCCCCGTTGCGCGGGCCGCGCCGTGACTCCGCCCGCGCCCCCGCCGGGCGGCTGACCCGATCCCAGATCCGTTCCGCCTCCCTGTACGAGGAGAACGGGCCGAAGCCCGCAAAGCGGCTTGCCGCTCCACCCGCCTTGCGCAAGACAAAGCGTTTCGCGCCGGCCGAGCGGGAAGCTCCGGCGGGCACGCTGACGTAAAAGGCGTGTTCGGGGCGGCAACGGCCGCGCCGATCGCTGAGCACCTCCAGCCGGACATTGGCGACGCCCCGGCGGAGCATGTCCAGACGCGCCGCGCCCTCGCGCGACACGTCAATGATCCGGCTTTTTTTGACGGGCCCCCGATCGTTGATGCGGAACAGCGCCTGCCTCCCGTTGTGCAGATTGGTGACGCGCACGACTGTGCCCATCGGAAGCGTTTTGTGCGCGGCTGTCAACGCGGTTTTGTCGTAGCGTTCGCCATTGGCGGTTTTTTTATTGTGAAGCTTGTCACTATAATAGGAAGCCTTGCCCGTGCTTTGTCTGGCGGGGGTTCCGGCCCTGTGCGCCGCGCCCGCCGCCGCGGAAAGCGCCGGGGCGCACAAGCCGCACCAGAGCACGACCGCCAGCGCAACCGGTACGAGTCGCTTGAACATATGCCTCCCTGCTTGAATTATTCAGTTTTTGATTCATAAATTTTTTCGGGACAAGTGTCAAAAAACGGAAACGGCGGGGTGTGGCGCGGCATCACCCCGAACCGCCCCACCCCTGCCGGATGGGCTGACAGACCCGCACAAGGCGGGAGTTGTGCCCGGAGCGGCTTTACGTTAGGGTCAGCCCTCGTTAAAACGCGTCCGCGACAAGCCGATTCAGGATACAATCATGCTCGCCATTCTTGATTATAAAGCCGGCAACCAGACCAGCGTACGCCGCGCGCTGGATCATTTGGGCATCCCCTGCTCCGTCACGGCCGATCCGGCACGGATTGAAAGCGCGGCGGGCGTCATTTTTCCCGGCGTGGGCGCGGCGGGGCAGGCCATGAACCACCTGCGCGAATCGGGACTGGGCGAAGTTCTGCTCCGGCATGTGGCGGCGGGCAGGCCGCTGCTCGGCATCTGCCTCGGCTGCCAGATCATGATGGAATACAGCGAGGAGAACGAGACCCCCACACTTGGCCTCACGCCGGGGCGTTGCGTCCGCTTCGCCAATGACCTGACGGATGAAGACGGGCGGCCCCTGCGCATTCCCCACATGGGCTGGAACACGCTTGCCCGCAGGAAGGAAAGCCCCCTGCTCGCGGGCGTGCCGGCGGACGCGGCCTTTTACTTCGTGCACAGTTATTATGTGGAAACCGCGCCCGAGCATGTGATCGCCTCCAGCATATACGGCGTCGAATTCTGCGCCGTGCATGGGCGGGACGGCCTGTGGGCCGTGCAGTTCCATCCGGAAAAAAGCGGCGCTCCCGGTCTGCGCCTGCTTTCCAATTTTTACGCCTGGTGCGTCGGACCCCGCCTGAACCCCGAGGACAAGCCATGCTGAGCAAACGAGTGATCCCCTGCCTTGATGTCCGGAACGGGCGCCTGACCAAGGGCGTGAAATTCGCCGGCAACGAGGATATCGGCGATCCTGTCGAAACCGCCCGGCGCTATTACGAGGACGGCGCGGACGAAATCGTCTTTTACGATATCACGGCCACGCACGAGGGGCGCGGCATTTTTCTTGATGTGGTGGAAAAGGTGGCTTCGGCCATATTCATCCCCTTCAGCGTGGGCGGGGGCATCGCCTCGGTGGAAGACATGCGGGCGGTTCTCCTGGCCGGGGCGGAAAAGGTTTCGATCAACTCCGCGGCGGTCAAACGCCCCGAACTCATTGCGGAAGGTGCGGCCGCCTTCGGCTCGCAAGCCGTTGTGGTGGGCATGGACGTGCTGGCCGTGCCGCCGCGTGCGGGCATCCCCTCCGGCTATGAAGTGGTGATCCACGGCGGGCGCAAGGCCACGGGCATGGACGCCCTGGCCTGGGCCAGACGCTGCGAGGAACTGGGCGCGGGAGAGATCTGCCTCAACTCCATCGACGCCGACGGCACGACAAACGGGTATGAACTGACGCTCACCCGGCTTGTGAGCGACGCGGTGCGCATTCCCGTCATCGCGTCCGGCGGGGCGGGGCATCCCCGGCACATGGTTGAAGCCGTCACCGCCGGAGGCGCTTCAGCGGCGCTCATCGCGTCCATCGTGCATTACGGGCAGTACAGCATTGCGGATCTCAAAGGCTACATGGCGGAGCATGGCGTGCCCGTGCGCGCTGTTCACCGCCCCGCCGACTGCTCCCGCTGATATCCCCTCACCCTGATGAAGGATCGCCCATGAGCACGCCCCTTGCGGCCCCGGACAGCATTGCGGCCGAAGCCGCCGTCACGCCCGCCGGCTCCCGCCGCCGTCATCTGATCCGACGCGACCTGCTTGAGTGCGAAGAACGCCTGCGCGACAGCCTGCTCCGGGTCATCTCCTTTGAAAGCCATGCCATTTACTTCCCGCAGGACACGGGACCGGACGGCCCGGAATGGCTGCCCGAGGAAGAAAAACTGCTCATCCCCCTGCGCCGCGACGGCGAGTTGCTCGGGATCTTCATGGCCCGCCGGCCCGATCCGACGCTCGTGCCGGCCCTGCTCCCCGCGCTTCCCGGCGTGGTCTCGCTCTGCATCGACAACCTTGCCCTGTACAAAAACGCCCGGACCGACGCCCTGACCGGGCTGGCCACCGGCGAGGCCCTGCGCGAACGCCTGCTGCGCGAGGCGACGTTCATCCGCGCCTCGTTCAGCCGCAATGACGACGGCGGCGAGGACGCCCTCCCCCATGTGGGAAGCATGGGCCTTGTGGCCGTGCGCTTCAGCGGCTTGCGCGACGTGGCGCGGGAGGCGGGCTACGCCTTTGCCGAACGCCTGATCGCGGATCTGGCCGCGGCCTTCGCCGCAAATCTCCCGGAAGAAGCGCTCGCCGCCCGGCCCGGCGACTATACCCTGGCCGCATTTCTGCCCGAAGCCTCCAGACCCCAGTGCGAAAGCCTCGGAGAGGCAATCCTTCAGGCCATGAACAGCGTCCGCCTGACCGATCCGCTGAGCGGACGCCGCATCGGCGTGCGGGTTCATGCCGGCTACGCCCTCTACCCGCAGGACATGGACGGGGAACGTCTGCGAGACATGAACGAGCACGCCCCCATCCTTCTGCACAAGGCCGAACTGGCGGCGGACGTGGCCAAGACCAGATCGCTCCGCCGCGAATCCCACGGCGACGGAGCGGCCGGAGCCGCGCCTTCCCGCGTCATGGCCTACAGCCGCCTGTTGCAGGAGGGCGGCGACATCCGCGCGCTTCTGCCCCTGTCCCGCGTGCTTGTCAGCCTGGGGTACCGCGTGGGCGGGCGGGAAGGACAGCACTTTTCCGTGTGGGCGGAACAGCGCGCGACGCCCGGGCGTCCCCTGTACAAGGGGGAAATTGTGCTCCTGGAGGTCCGCGAGTCCGAATCCGTGGGGGAAATCCTCTCCCTTGGCGACCCTGCCTGGCCTCTGGAACCCGGCGACGTGCTGACGCTGCTCCCCGACGAACACGCGCGGGGCGGCGCGGAACGGCGCGAAGAAAACATGGAAAATCCCCCCCGCGCCGTGGCCTGCTCCCGATCGGATCCCCTGACCGGCCTGCTCGGGCACGGCGACTTTCTGGCCCGCCTGGCCGAAGCCCGGAGCGGCTGCCGGCGCTTTGGCATCGCGCTGACCCATGTTTCCATGCACGTCGGCCCCCCGCTCGCGCCGGGCGCGAAGGAAGGGGAGCCGGATCGACTCATGGCCGAGCTGACCCGCATGAGCCGGGACGTGTTCACTGCCGGGGCCGGTGGAGATGCCGGAGAGGAAGCCGGCTTTGGATCAGCCGTTATCGGCGGGCGCTTTGGCCTGAACAGCCTGATCTTTTTTCATCCGGAAGTGGAGGAAGCCGCCTTCCGCGCCCGCTACGAAACGCTCTGCGCCGAGGCCGCCAAACGCCTTGGCCGACGTGTGGGCGCGGGGCTGGCGGTGTGGCCGTTCCTTCAATTCCACCCGGCGGACATGGTCGAATGCGCGCGCAAGGCGCTGGAATACGCCCTTCTGCTGCCGGAACCGCACGTCGGCCTGTTCGACTCGCTGGCCCTGAACATCAGTGCGGACAAGCGACATTGCCGGGGCGACGTGTTCGGTGCGGTGGAAGAATACAAGCTGGCCCTGCTGGCGGACGACGCCAACGCCCTGGCCTGGAATTCCCTGGGCGTGTGCATGGCCGGCCTTGGCCGCCGCTCCGAAGCCCGGCGGCTGTTTGAGGAAGCGTTGCGCCGCGCGCCGGACGATCCCGATCCGGCCTACAACCTCGGCGCGGTCTGCCAGAGCCTTGGCGAACTGGAAGAAGCCGGGGCACGGTTCCATGCCTGTCTTGCGCTCGATCCCTCGCACCTCTACGCCAAGGTGCGCCTCGGTCAGCTTGCGGAAGCGGCCGATCGACTCGACGAAGCGGCCCGCCTGTTCGAGGAGGCCGCCGGCATGGACGGCAGGAGCGCTCTGCCCCACCGGCACCTGGCCGGTCTGGCGTTGCGCCGCCATAGCACGGACACGGCCCGCGAGCACCTGCACCAGGCGCTCCTGCGCAATCCGCGCGATGCGGCCGCGCTCACCCTGATGGCAAGGCTGTATCTGGATGGAGGGGAAGATCCGGAACTTGCCGAAAGCCTCGCGCGCCAGGCCGTGGCGCACAGGCCGGAAAGCAAACAGGGCTGGCTGGTGCTTGCCCGTGCCCTGGACACGCGCGGACGACATGCCGAAGCCCGCGAGGCGCGCCTCAAGGCCGGCGAAGTGTGAACCCGCTCCAGGGTCAGCCCTCATTAAAATGCCTGCCGCAAAACCGGCCTTGCGGCAGGCGGATCGATCAGAGCGAACCAAGCCTCCATGCGGAATTCATGAATGCCGGGCCGCGATCCGCGTGCTCAGGCAGGCTTCCGCAAGATCCCGCTCCGCCAGGGGAGCAGGGGCGGAAGCGGACGCCAGATGCCGGGAGCCTCGTCCCGTGAGCACCCAGTTCGGATTGACGCCCTTGATCAGAAAGAGATCCAGAAGCCATTCGGCCGGGATCACTCCCCGGCTTTCCGCCTGATCCACATCCTGTTCGCTGGCCCGGAACCACCGCGCCAGCTCACCCCTGTCGCGGCAGCCGGCGGCTTCGCACAGGCGCTCCAGCGCAAGCGTGACCGAATAGCGGTACAAAATCAGCTCCGCAATCGGACGACTGTAATCACGTCTGGAGTGAACCGCCGGCAACCCCGAAGACCGGGGCTCCGCCCCGGCCTCCCCAGCACCGCCGGAACAAGCCGAGCCGGCAAAGCGTTGCACGGGCGACGCTCCGCCGGCTTGTTCCGGATCGTTTCCATCCGGAAAAGGATCTCCGCGCGCCGTGACGCGCCGCCTCTGCCGGGCCACATCAACGGATTTGTCATTCTCTGTCGGAGCGACTTGCGAATGGGAGCCGCGCGCGTCTCCCGCCCCTCCGTTCGACTGACTCCCGAATGGAATAACTTGAGTTGTAAAAAGAGACCCTGTAGACTTGTCTACAGCCATGACAACCTCGCGGCAGGTTGATGTGGTCAGGCTGCGGGAGGTGTGCCAGCACTTTCCGCAGTCATCTGTAAAAAGCTTAGTCGAAAGCAATTTTGCCGTCAACGGCAAGTCCGGGCGCGGAAGACGCCTTGTGTATTGAAACGGCGGAGCATATTTTCAGACCATTTGCACAGCAGGAATGCCTTGCCGGCGGCGCGAGCAGACAACGGATCTGAAACCAAACGCAGTGTATTCATGCACTTGTAGTGAAACGGGGAAACAAGAACAGCCCGGACCACATCGCGGCCCGGGCTGTTCGCCAAGCAGGGAGAGGCGCCTCAATACCGCCACGCGCCCTTGTCGTAGCTGGTCAGTTCGCGGACGCGCCGAGCCTTGACCGCCTTGAAGGGGCCACTTTCGGCTTCGCCCTTTGTTTTGCCCACGCTCTCGTAGGTCTTTTCCAGGTACACGATGTGACCGAGGTAGCGGGAGCCGGGCGTTTTGCCTTCATAGATTTCGGTCGTCAGTGTGGTGGGGTCGACTTCCAGGTACCGGGCCACATAACGCCCTTTTTCCTTCTTCACGGACATGGCCGTCCGGCAGGGAACCAGCGTCGCGTTGCACTTGTTGATGTGTGCGCGGGCGAAGGCGTCGAGTTTGGCTTTCACTTCCAGAGTGGTTTCGGTCGGGGCGGCCTTTTTGGCCGCCGGCGCGGCCGCGGCGGGCTGCGGAAGGACGACAAGGGCGGCGGCAAGAAGACAGAGACGGAAGCTTCTAGACAAAGTCATGACTTTTTCCTTTGCTGAAAAAGCCCGGCGGGCGGATCCGCCGGGCCGGACGGTCAAAAGGTTTAGTTGCTGAACACCAGTTCCACGCGGCGGTTCATGTAGCGGCCTTCTTCGGTAGCGTTGTCATACCGGAAAGACTTGCCCATGCCTTCGGCAATGATGCGCGAGGGGTTGACGCCGTGATCGACAAGATAGGCCTTCACCGCGTTGGCGCGGCGCTGGGAGAGAGCCTTGTTGTAGGCGTCGGTGCCGATGCTGTCGGTCCAGCCGAGCAGGCGGACGTTCATGTCCGGATGCTGGTTGATGACGCGGGCGGCTTCGTCAAGAATGCCCTGGGCGGTATCGTTGAGAGCGGAGGAGTCGAAAGCGAAGTTCACGCCGCGCAGAACCACGACGTCTTCCTCAATGACCACCAGTTCCTGACAGAACACGTCGCCCACGAACTTGTCGACAGCGGCGTCGCTCTGGAAAAGTTCAAAGCCGTCGGCCACCACGGTGCAACTGTTGAGCGCGGCGATTTCGGCAATGGTCCGCTGGCCTTCTTCCGTGTCGGCCAGAGAAATGACATGGAAGCAGACATTCGGGTTCGAGGCGTACACGGCCTTCACTTCGTCAACAGGATTCACGCCGCGGTTCGACGCGCCGTCGGTGACCAGGATGACGGCCGCGCGGGGGATCATGTTCTTGATGACGGGATCATGGGCCTGAATGCCGTTGCCCATGGGCGTGAAACGGCCGAAAACTTCCAGGTTTTCCTGAAGACGGGAAACGCCTTCCGCAATGGCGGCGCGATCCCACGGGCCCTGCGCGACGATTTCGTTGTACGGCGCAAAGGTGTACAGGCCGCCCTGATAGTCAAGACCGGGGACCATTTCATTGATGCGGTTGATGACCGTTTTGGCGATCGCCATCTTGGTCTGGCCCAGGGGCTTGTACTTCATCATCATGGACCCGGAATAGTCCACCAGGTAGTTGAAGCTTTCGATACGCTTCGCGCAGGTTTCGACCGAATGCGCGGCAAAGCCGGCCGTTGCCCAAGCGAACACAAGGGTGACGGCCAAGACGATGGAACGGGTGGTTTTCATAAAGCCTCCGTTGCTTGGGTTGAGGGCTTCCGTCGGCCGGCTGGCCGGGGACGGCGCGGGACGCGCCACCGGGGGAACGATTCCCGAACCGCTCTGCGAACGCCGCCCGCAAGACGCGCCCGCATGTCGGTGAACACCTTTCCGGTACCTGTATGTGGGGCACTGTACCTGCCGTCTTTTTAAAGGTAAAGACGATCCGTTCTATATTTTTGCATATCCCCTCCCATATTCTCACCCGCGGGGCGGAAAAAGCCGCTTCCATCCGGCGGCACAGAACGAAAACTCCCTCGATCCGATGCGCCCCGCCGTCGCCCAATCAAAAAAAACGGGCAGGGAAACCCCTGCCCGCAAAACACGATCTCAAGCGAAGTCTACACGCAGCCGGTGGGCTTGGGCAGGCCAGCCATCTTGCAGGCTCCCTTGCCGGGGCCGGAGGGGAAGAGTTCGTAGATTTCTTTCAGCTTGTAGCCGGTGTTCTTGGACATGATCCGCACCATCGGCGCGATGCCGTTCTTGCGGTAGTAGTCCTGGAGGAAATCAAGAATCTTCTGGTGATCTTCGGTAAGCTCGGAGATGCCTTCAGATTCTTTCACGTATTCCAGCCACTCGGGGCACCACTCATCGAACTTGAGCAGGAAGCCGTCTTCATCGACTTCAAAGGATTTGCCTTTGTATGTGACTTCAGCCATGTGCCAGTCCTCCCTTAAACGTTACCGTGGCGCGAAGCCACGCAAGCCTCCCAAAGTTTCCAGCACGATCCAGGCGGGATCGCAGGAAACTGTCGCGGCGGTTTGGGAGCCCGCCCGGGAACGCCGGGCAACCCGGCGCAAGTCCCTTATTTCCTCTCTTCCTAGCACAGCCCGGAAAGGAAGGCAAGGGAAGGCCGCTTTTTTACGCCAGCATCAAGGCCCTCGGGATCGCCAGGGCATTGTCCGCAAAAAGCCGGCATTTTCCGGCCCCCAGGGGCAGGCATCGGGGATGCTGTCCCGAACATGCCGCAAGGTCAATCCCTGCCCTGGACCGCCCCTGCCCTGGACCACCGCCGGGCGCACGGCGTTTTCATGAGGGCCGCCCGGAGTCTGTTAACGCTACGGCTCTTTTGCTCCGCCTGTGTCAATTTTTTTATTCCGGGCGAGCGCCATAAGAGTACGCTCCCTCCATAAAAAGCCTTTTTTCCCTGGCGGAGAACAACATTTCTCGCAGTGTCAACAAGGCTCTAAAGCGTGGCCAGCGACGGCAAATGATGCTCATCCGCGCGCCGGGCGATCCAGGAGGCGTGATCCGGCGGGCCGGCTCCAAGCCCCGGCGTGTACCCGTGCCGCAGGCAGTGGTTGAGGTAGCGCTGGGCACGCATGATGGCCTCCTTCAACTCCAGACCCATCCCGAGATAGGTGGCGATGGCGGCGGACAGGGTGCAGCCCGTGCCGTGGTTGTTGCTGGTGCGCACCACAGGTTGCGGCAACTGGACAACCGCCGTATCGGGCAGGGCCAGCCAGTCCGTGCAGACGGCATTGTTGGAGAGCACGGCATCGACCGGGCTGATTCCCTCACCGAAATGCCCGCCCTTGATCAGCACGGCTTTCGGCCCCATGCCGAGCAGAATGCGCGCCACCACCGGGATATCGGCCGGAACGCGGATAGCCCGGCCGGCCAGCAACTCGGCCTCGGGCCGGTTGGGCGTGAGCAGATCGGCATGAGGGAGGATATGCCATTTCAGAGCGTTGACGGCATCCTCGCGCAGGAGGGGCTGGCCGCTCTGGCTCACGCATACCGGGTCCACCACCAGAGGGAAGGAGCGGCCACGCAGGCCCGCGCTTACGGCCTCAATGATCGGCGCGGAATAGAGCATCCCGGTCTTGGCCGCGGCAATGGGGAAACCGTCGCGCACGGTCTTGAGCTGCTGCGCCACAAACCCGGGTTCAGGGGCGTGAATGGCGTCCACCCCCACCCCGTTTTGAGCCGTCAGCGCCGTGATCACGCTGGTGCTGAAGCCGCCGAGGATGGTGATGGTCTTGATATCGGCCTGGATGCCGGCCCCGCCTCCGGAGTCGGACCCGGCAATGGTCAGAATGCAGGGAGGATTGGACACGGGAACCTCCTTTCGCAACAGTATGAAATGGCTTCCGCAACCTGTTTCATCGTGTTCATCGTGCGCCGGAAAACGCGGTTCCCGGTTCATGCACGGCGCTTTTCGCGCCGCGCCGGGCGCGCCCGGCGGTGGAAGCCATTTCATGCGAATCATGAAATGACTTCTACACATCCTCCTCGTAGGGGAGGGGTTCCGGCCGCTCCGACTCCGGCATGTAGTCGGCAAAAACCCGTCGCCGCGCCGGCTTTGCGGGTTCCTGCGGCGGCAGGGACGTTTTGCCGGGGCGCGCGGCCGGCGCGGGGAGCGTATTGTAGATGTTCCAGAAATCCGGCGTCCTGGCCGTGACGATGCCGGGGTTCGTCAGCCTGATGTTCGGGCGCAGGAAGGCGGCCAGGGCAAGCGCCAGCCCCCAGCTCGCATTGGGCGCCGTCCAGGGCGCCGGGGCAGCGCCTTCCGGCGCGGGTTCGACGGCAAGGTCTCCCTGCACTCCCGCGTTTTGCGCCCCCGCATCCTGTTCCGGCTGTTCGCCGCACCCCTGCGAATCGGGTTGAGCGGCGGACCGGGAGGATCGGACAAGCCCCATCTGCAACAGGAAATCGTCCACCAGCGCCATGTCGCACTGTTCCGGCAGAGCGGGCAGACGTCCGCCCTGCAACGCGCTTCCCACCGCCAGAACAAGGCCCAGGGGGAAGAATGCTTCGGGCAACTCCCGCAGGGAGAGGCAGGGTTTTTCCGCATTCTCGGCCGGACGGGCGATCAGCGCGCCGTCCTCTTCGTCCACCCGCACGCCGGCGCGGGTCAGCAGATTGAGCACGGCCTCCACGGCCGCCTTTTCCGCCGGGCTTTCGTCAGGGCGGCGCGCCCCGCTCAGACGCACGGATCCCCCCGCAAGGGCGGGCATGGCCAGCAGCGCGGCCGCGGCCGGCGCGTCAAGGCCAGGGGCCGGCGCACGATGGAAGGCGACGCGCCCCGGCGTGATCCGAAGCACTCCCGCCTCCGCCTGAACGGCGATGCCCGCTTCCGCCAGGATGCCCGCCGCCTCGGGGAGAACAACTTCCCGATCGGGATGATCCCCCGCCCGAACGACAACGGGCACGGCATGAAACGCCGCGCTGAGGCAGAGGGCAAGCAGGGCGTCGGCAGGCAGATCGGCCGGAACATCCACCTCCGCCGGGAGCAGGGCGGACGTTTCGAGCCTGGCCGGCAGACCTTCGCCTCCGGGGATGACGGCCGTGAGCCGCGCTCCCAGCCGGGGCAGAAAACGCCGCAACGCCGCGAGATCCGCCAGCTTGAGATCGCCCTCCCCGATCACCTTGATTCGAGCCGGCCGCGTGGTCATGAAGAAAAGCAGCAGGTACAGATTGAACAAATCTTCCCCGACATGGATCACCTTGTCCAGCGGGACGGACGCCTTGCCCTGCCGCAAGCCGGCAACGGGCGATCCCTCCCGGCAGAGGACACGGCCGTCCTCCTCCCAGCGCAGGCTTCCCCCGATCTGATTGATCATTTTCACGCATTCGACGACAGGGTTGTTCAGCGGAACCCCGGTCAGTTCGACTGCCGTTCCCGAAGCGGCGGCGAGGATCATGGCCGCGCGGACACGGCGATCCGACGCCGGAGCGGGCAGATCGACTTCAAGCGCCTTTCTGGCCGGCGCCAGATTGAAGGCGGCGGGTTGATCCAGATCGGCCGGGAGGACTTCCACCTCGCGCAGAAGCGCGAAGATCTGCCGGATCAGCCTCGGGTCGCGGCTCACGCGGGAGGCGTTTTTTTCCCAGGAGAGACGCAGGTCGCGCTCGTTGTCCGCATTTCCCGATCCGGCCTGCCGCGCCGGCAGTTTGGCCAGAAGGCGGGAGCGTTTGGCAATGAGGCGGATGAGTTCCCTGTCCAGTTCGCAGGCTTCGGCAATGATGCCAGCCCCGCGCGGCGGGCGCGGCGCGGCGGGCGCGTCATCCTCAATCCGTTCCGTCCAGCGGGGCCGCCCCGGCCTGTCGGCCTGGCTCTGACTGTTCCGGCGGCTGTGGCCGGAAGAAAACGCGCGGGACTGTCCGTCCCTGCCGTTGCGGTCCGCAGGGCGGGAACCGGATTTGTCCGGACGGCGTGCGAAGGTGCTGTTGCTCATGAAAATCTGCTCTCGGGGTGTGGTCGGGGTGCTGTTGGAGGAAAACGCCGCAAACAGGAGCGGCGTCAGTCTTTGATCCCTATCCTGAAAGCGCCTGCCCCGCAAGTGCGGGAGGTTATGCAACTCATGTCATCATTCGCCTCCGGAGCGCTCATGACCCCTGCCCGCGGGGCGCGGCCGGCGGGTTTTGCCCGCGCCGGACGTTCTGCCGGTACAAATCAACAGCGCTGTTGTGATCGCGCAGATTGGTGCTGAAGGTGTGGCTTCCGTCGCCAACGGCGACAAAGTAAAGAAACTTATGCTGTTCCGGAGCAAAGGCTGCGGCCAGACTGGCAAGGCCCGGCGAGCAGATGGGGCCGGGCGGCAGGCCGTTTTTCTGATAGGTATTGTAGGGATTGCCCGCATCGTTGAGCTGACTGCGTCGGATAGGCCCGGAAAAGGACGGGCCAAGCCCGTAAATGACGGTGGGATCGGCCTGGAGCCGCATCCCCGCCTGGAGGCGGTTGGCGTAGACGCCCGCCACCCTTGCCCGCTCGTTGGGCACGGCTGTTTCCTTTTCCACGATGGAGGCGAGGCGCACCCTGTCGCGCACCAGTCCGGCCTTTCCCGGACCGGGGCGTTTGCCCTCCGGCCACAGCCCGGCCGTGCGCCGCCAGAAGGTGTCCACCATGCGTCCGGCCACGCTGCGGGCGGAAGCTTCATTCAGTTCCAGAGGACGCCCGATCAGATAGGTGTCCGGGAAAAGAAAGCCTTCGGCGCTCGGGAAGGGAATGCCCCAATGCCGCAAAAAAGCCGGATCGTGAATGACCTTTTCAAAGTCCTCAAAGCGGACAAGGCCCGCTTGTTCAAGGCGTCTGCCGGTTTCCCACCAGGCAAGCCCCTCGGGGATGGTCACCCGTTCAAGATAGGGAAGGCCGTTGACCAACTGATCAAGCACCTTTGCCGGACTCCACCCCGTATTGACCCGGAAGCGCCCGCTCTTGATATTGGTCATCTTCTTGTACCGGGCGTAGAAAACGAACTTTTTTTCGCTGGTGATCACGCCTTCCGCCGCGAGTTCTCTGGCGAGGGCGGAAAAGGACATGCCCGGCGTGACGGTGACCTCCACCTCGCGCGGGGGGTAATCCCCCGGCATCCGCAAGAACAAAAACAACTGGTACGCGAGCGTGCCGCCCACAAGCAGCGCCACGATGACAAGGCCAAGGAGACAGCGCAGCCAGAAACGGCCGGAAGAGTCAGAGCGTGCGGCGGACATAGGCGATCCGTTTTTCTTCGGGGGTGTTCAGAAAGGATTCGAGAATACGCACGGCCGCCTGCTGATCCACGACGGCGCGGAGATCTTTCTCCCGGCGGCCGGCTTCGCGCAAGTCGTGCTCGGCCTCATGGCTGCTGAGCGTTTCGGGCATCAGATAGAGGGGCAGATCCACGCGCCGGGCCAGGCTGGCCGCAATGTTGCGCGCCTGCCGGGTCATCAGGCTTTCCCCGCCGTCCAGCAACAGGGGAAGGCCGATCACCAGGGCGTCCGGACGTTCTTCCAGAACGAGCGCGGCCACCTCGTCGAAAAAGGCCCGCCGCGTGCCCATGCGCATGGTGCGGCGCGGAAAGGCCATGCGCCCTTCCGGATCGCTCACGGCAACGCCCGTGCGCTTCATTCCATAGTCAAGAGCCAGATATTTCACGATACCCTTGTAGCCCGTGCGGCGAAAGGAGGCAATGCTCGCACGGCCTCCCGCCCGGATTTTGTCATGGGCAGGACCGCCGCGCCACAGCGCCATCCGCCTTTTTCATTGACTAGTTCCGCACAAAATTGTAAATGTTGCAGAACAAGTAAAAAAATTGTGACGAGGACATCTCATGTCAGATATTCTTGAACGGCTTATTGACCGTCAGTTTGATATCGCGAACGGGGAAGCACAGCCCCTTAATCTGCCCAAGCATGATATATATACAATATGTAACCTGAGAGGCGGAATCGGAAAAACATCACTTGCATTTAATCTTGTCTACCTTTCAGATTCCATACTTGCTGTTGATACATGTCCACAATGTAATCTGACGTGGTTTTTTGACAATAATTATCTTCAAAATGTCAATCTTACTGTTCATGACATGCTTTTACCCCATTTTGTACCAGGGCTAGGAAGCTCCTCTCATATTGCAAAAAAAGTGTCTGCAACAAATCCATACTTTGAAAATAAACAGATATTTTATCTTCCATCAGATAACAGGCTTTATGTTCTTCCAACACAAATGGCCGCCGCTCTGGTCCAGGCGCAAAGCATAGGAGGAGCGCAGCAAGTCAAAATTCTTGACAACATGCTTTTTTCAATGAAAAATGAAATACAGAGAGAGATGAAGGAAGTTGATGCAAAGCGTTGCATCATAGACACTTCTCCCTTCTTTTCAGGTTCAACCCACCTCGCCTGGCATGCTTGCGATGCGCTGATCATTCCCGTACGGACTGACCAGCAATCAGTCAATTCTCTGGCGCTTCTTCTCAAAACTCTTTCGGATCCCGCAGGCGAATTCAGAAAAATCATGCCTTCAAATGGTCATACGCCAAAAATCCAGATGGTCATCCTGACGCATTGCGGCTGGTCCACAGTGCCTGGCGCGCGCAATCGTCCCAACCAGCAAACCAAGATTTATGTTGAAAAAGTTCTTGATATCATTCGTCAAAACATTACCCAATTCACAACGGACAAACCGGAAAATCATCTTCTCCTGCTTGATGACTTTTTGGGAACCGGCCGCATTTCATCGGCAAAAAGCAAGCCCATCGCACTGTTGAGCGCGGGCGAAAGCATGACGATCAACAGGGTAAGAACGGAAGTGAATGCCTCCGTGGAAAAAATTCAACATCAATTGGAATATATTCACAAGAGTATTTGGTGATTTGAGAATAGGGAGCTTGCCATGCCTGTTTCCGTCGCCCTGGCCCTGACGCCGGTTCTGCTTGTCGCCTGGCTGCTTCTGATCCGCCGCGCGGCGGCCGATGTGGCTGGCGGCGCGGGGCTGCTTGCCGCCGCGCTGATTGCCTGGTTGTATTTTGATACCGATCCGGCGGTGATCGGCGCTTCCGTCCTTTCGGGCGTCATCGGGTCACTGCCTGTGGGGCTGGTGCTGGCGGCCAGTCTGTTCCAGATGCTCGTCATGCAGCAAAGCGGGGCGCTTGCCCGCGTCGTCGTCTTCATCAAGGGGCTTGTCCCCGGTCAGAAGGCGGTGCAGGCGCTGCTGCTGAACATGGCGTTCGGCGTGCTGCTCACGTCGCTTGGCGCGGCCACGGTTTCCATCCTCCCGCCCATTCTGCTGGCGCTCGGCTATTCGGCCTTTGCCGCGATCCTGCTCCCGGCGCTCGGCTACACGGCCATGTGCATTTACGCCCTGCTCGGCATTCCGGCCGTGGTCTTTGCCGGGTTCACCGGGCTTTCCCTGCATGAGACGGGCGTGCTCTTCGCCCGCTACACGCCCCTTGTTTCTCTGGCCGTGGGGTTGTGCACCCTGTACGCGGCCGGCGGCGCGCGCCTGATGCGCGAAGGGATCTCGCCCGCGATCATGGCGGCCCTGGCCGGGGGCGGGACCTGTGTGCTCATGTCCCGGCTCGGGCTGGTCACCATTACCGGCATCGTCGCCGGGGCGGCAATGGCCGGCGCGCTGCTGTTGTACGCCGCCATGCGCGGCCTGCCCGTGTTCCGCCCCGCGGCGTCGACTCCGGAAGACCGGGAAGCGGAACAGCGCTTTTCCCTGTGGCGGGCCTGCTCGCCGTGGCTGGCGCTCACCGGGCTTTCCCTGGCGATCAACGCTCCATTTCTGCCCTTTTTCCAGCTTGTTTTCCGCGACTGGGCCATGCCGGTGACCATTATTCCGGGCGCGCCAGAATACACCCGCCCGTTCTGGCAGGCGTATTTCTGGGTGGCGGTCAGCACGTTCGTCTGTCTGCCCCTGCTGCGGACGAACCGGGCGCAACTGCGCGCCGTCGCCGGGATCTTCCGCCGGCGGGCGTGGCGGATCATTCTGTCCACAGCGGTGTTTTTCGCCCTGGCCTACGTCATGAACCACTCGGGCAAAAACGCCGCCTGGGTGTTGCCTGCGCCGGGCGACAACATGATCGATGTGCTGGCCCTGGGCGCGGCCGCGCTGTTCGGCTCGCTGTACCCGGCGATCACGCCCGGCATCGGTCTTCTGGCCGGCTTTGTCAGCGGCTCGCAAACCTCGGCTGTCGCCATGTTCACCAAGCTGCACATGACCACGGCGGGAAATCTTGGCGTCGCCGGGCCGCTGCTTGCCGCGGCAAGCGCCGTGGGCGGAGGGATCGCGGGCGTCGTTTCTCCGGCCAAAATTCTTGCAGCGGCCGCCTCCATTGACCGCCCGGAGGAAGCGCCGGCAGTCATGCGCGTCGCTTTCATCCTGGCTCTGATCATCACCTGCGTGTGCGCGGCCATGACCTGCGGCTGGCTGTAGGGCCGACTTTCCGGCCGACAAGGGAAAACATGGGAAGCGGACCACGCTTCACCGAGAAAGGAATCTGACCCGGGCTGCCCCTGTTGCGAACAGGGCTGCCGGCGTCAGAACAGGAGGGAAAATCAGGCCCGGACGTTCAACCGGCTGCCGGCAGGCAGATTCACCCCACCAAGATCGTTTTTGCCTGTTCCGCCGTACACAAGGCTCCCGGCGTACGCATGGTTGACGCGGATCACGTCGTCCCCGTCTCCGCCATCGATCACGGCCCCCACGGGCGAGGAATGGAAGCGCCCGTTTTCTACCGTCTCCCTGGAAGAGCCGAGCACGTCGACGCTGATGACGTCATTCCCGGCTCCGCCGCTCACAAGGCTCCCGCCATACGCCTGATCGACATGGATCACGTCGTCTCCGTCGCCCCCGTCCAGCAGGCCATCTTCCTCCAGAATCCCCACAACGATGCTGTCGTTGCCGGCTCCGCCAGTCACGGTATGCGCGCCGCCGACAACAAGAATGTCATCGCCTGCACCGCCGTCCACCAGACCAGCCGATCCGGTGATGATCACGTCATTGCCGTCCCCGCCGCCGATCTGGCTGTCACGGCCGGCCGTGTTCACAAAGATGACGTCATCCCCGCTGCCGCCGCTGATGATGCTCTTGCCTCTGGCGGATTCAAGAGAAATCACGTCATGCCCGTTGCCGGCGTCCACCCGGGTATCCCTCACGTCACGGCCGATGATGACGTCGTTGCCGTCACCGCCGCTCAACGCGGAGCTTGCGGCGTCGCGGATTTCGATCCAGTCGTCGCCGTCACCGCCGCTGATGAGGCTCTGATACAGTTCGGGCTTGACAGTGATGTAATCGTTGCCGTCGCCGCCGTCGACGGTGAGTTGCTGCGAGGCGTAGGGGCGGTAATCCAGGCCGGCCTTTGCCCTGTCGGCCTGCTTCGCGGCGTCTTCCCGTCCCAGCGAAGAAAGGCGGATGGTGTCGTGCAGCATGGCGATGGCGTCGTCGCCCGCGCCGCCTTCCACCTGCGTTTCATCACCAAGGCTGGTGATCACGTCGTTGCCGTCGCCGCCGCGCAGGGTGGCCTTGCGCCCCATATTGAAAATGATGTCGTCGCCTTCGCCGCCGTCCACGGTCGTCTCGTCTTCCAGGGCGATAAGGATATCGCGGCCGTCGCTTCCGGTCAGGTGGCTTCCGCCGGAAACGCCCCTGACGATGGTTCCGTCATCAAGTTCTCTGAAGACGGTGTTGCCGTCGAGAACGAATTCCTGAATCTCGCCGTCGGCATGGGTAAACCTAGCGGTATAGGTCATGAGCACGTCTTCGGCTTGCGTGTGTACGCTGGCGAGCCGGAGCCGGAACGCGCCCTCGCCCTCCTCGGCTCGCAGAAAACCGGCCGCGATCGCCCTGCCGCCAGCGGCGGCGCGCGCTTCCACTTCCACCAGCGTGCCAAAGGCCGTCATTGCCCGCATGGACGCGCCCGGCACGTCCCGACCGGAAGGTGCCTCGCGCGTATTCGCTGAAAAAACGACGGGCCGCGTCGGAAATGTTCACTCTGTCGCCCCGGGGCGCGTCGTCGCCGTATTTTTCGGCGCGGGCGGCGGCGCGGGCGCTGTCGCTCGCCGCGCGGGAAGCCGCCTGATCCGCGGCAAAGGCGGTGTTGAACGCGGCACGGGCGCTGTTCAGCGTGTTGTTTCTGAAGTCGTTGACCGAAGCGATCATGCCGGCGTCCATGCTGCACCCCGTTTTGGAAGATATAAATTTTTTACTTTATCGGCAGATCAAAAAAAACTTTAGAAGTCATTTCATGATCCCCATGAAATGACTTCTAAAGCCGGACAGGCGTCTGACGCGGCGCGAAAAGCGCCGTGAACAAGCTCAAAAAACACGTTCTTGGGGCGAATGAACCTCATGATCCAATCCGGGGCAAATCATGAACCGAATTGCAGGCGTTCGTTTTTCCCTCAACATATGCAAGACTTCTGCCGCCGAATGAAAAACTACTGCATTTTTTTCGCATCGTCTTTTGGCAACTGATCAACAAACGCCTGCAAGGATTCCGCCCTGTATGCGGAACGCGTCAGCTCGCGCAGAGCGGCAGCGTCGGAAAACGCCGCGATACGGGAGGTCACGGACACGGGAAGCCTGCCGAAGCGAACCTCCAGAAAATCGCGGAGGGCAAGGCCCAGCCCCGAGGCTTCTCCTCTGGCTTCTCCCCTGGCTTCTCCTTCCGTTCTTCCTCTGGCTTCGCCAATAAGTATGCCTTGCCGAATGTATTCCTCTTTCCACTGTGCGGCACGCTCTTCCAGCATGGCCTCTCCTCTGGCTTCTCCGATAAGAATACCCTGCCG
>CAJUHZ010000024.1 GCA_910585945.1 uncultured Bilophila sp. | reverse complement strand
TGATCGATTCCGAATTTCAGGCAATGGGCGCGGAGATCGACCGGATAGCGCGGGCCACGGACTTCAACGGCATCCACCTGCTGGACGGCTCCCTTGCCGGAGACCATGACGGTTCCGGCCTTACCTCCACAGGAGCCATGAAGATACATTTTGGCACGGGAAACGAGAGCGCCGAAGATTATTACTATGTGGAAATAGGCGACTGTACTTTGGCGGGCTTAGGGCTGGCCACCGGTGCGCCCGTTTTCCCTTGGGCGGACAGAGGCCCCGCAGCATCCCCTCCGGGCGGCACCATCACGTTCGCTGACGGCACGACGGCCGAAATCAATAATTGTCCGGGGATGATGGATATGATAGGGCGGTATACGTTCCCGGATACCCTCGGCGTGCCTGTTCAGGAAAGCATTCCGTATACGGAATGGACCTTTGACTGCGGCTTGTGGACTGGGATTGGCACTCTTTATACCGTACCCGCAGGGACAAAAAATTTTGTTTTCAATCTGCTTCCGATGAACACGCCTATGAACGGGCAGATAGATCAGGATATCCAGCTGTTTACCAAGGATGGTGTGCACCTTGCCGGTACCTCCCCGAACACTGACATCTCGTACACCATAAAAACCGATCTTCTCTTGGTGAACAGCTCCGGCCAGCAGATTCAGTCCCCTCCGACAGATCTGGCTACCTATGGTCCCGTAATGGGTTTTACGGAAGCCGATTATGACGGAACCAATCTGAATACCGGCCCGGCGAATTACAATAACGACAATACCGGCGCCACGGATAATGCCAGCCTGAACTGGACGACGTATAACGGCATGAAAATCGGCTACAGCGGAGACAGCGATACCAACAATAATGCTTCCGCATCGGCCGAACCTCATTATGAGGTTCTTGTCATTGACGGCGAGGTGACGGAAGATCTTTACATCTTGATTACCGGTGACATAGGATTGCCGTTTTACAAAATGTCCTGGGACGGAATGGAGAAGAAGGAAATTCCGGTTGACTTCCCTCTGCACGTCATTTCCAATATGGGATCTTCCGGCGTGGTGTTTAACATCGCAACGCAGGAAAAGGCGCAGCAGGCATTGGGAAAAATTGATGACGCCATTGTCAAAAAAGACAATGTGCGTGCCCATCTTGGCGCGCTCCAGAATCGCCTTGAAAACACGGTGACGAATCTCTCCATTCAGGCCGAAAACCTGCAAGCCTCGGAATCGCGCATTTCCGACACGGACGTGGCCACGGAAATGACGGCCCTTGTCCGTAATCAGATTCTCACCCAGTCGGCTACGGCCATGCTCTCGCAGGCGAATTCCCTGCCGCGGATGCTGGCCGGCCTGCTGGGGGGCTGAGTCTGTCCGCCCGCTTCGGACGATGCTTTCGCAGTGCCGAAAGGCGTCGCGCGCGGCGCTGGCCGCCTGTTTGCAGGCGGAAGGTTGACCAGGCACAAGCCTTCGGCATACAAGGAGGGGACACGTTTTTCGCACGTTGCCAGATGATCATGCAAGGAGTCCGCTGATGTGCAGACGTTTCCTTCCATTTTTCTGCGCCGTTCTGGCGCTCCTGTTGCAGGGAGCGTCCGTCAATGCCCGGGAAGCCCTGCTGCATCAGTTTTTTGTGGGCGATACGGCGGTATGGGTGCTCTCGCTCGGCTGGAAAGAAGATCCGACGACGATTCTGCGTCCTGCATCCGAGGAGGACAAGGCCATTCTCGTCCGGGACTATCCGCAGGGGAAGGTGCGCAATTCGCAGAATGTCCTGCTCATTCGGGACAAAAAGCACGTCATTCTGGTGGATGCGGGGCCGGCGCAAAGCGCCGATGAACTGTACGCCTCGCTTCTGCGCGCCGGCACAAGCCCTGAAGCCGTGACGCACGTCATCCTCACGCACGCGCACGCCGATCACACCGGCGGCCTCGTGCGCGGGGGCAAGGCGGCCTTCCCCAGGGCCAGCATTCTTTTCCCCAAGGCCGAGATCGACTATTGGCTGAACCCGGCCAACAAGGCGTCCGCCCCGAAGGGGAGCGAGCATCTCTTCACCGAAATCCCGAAATTGCTGGAGATGTACGGCAAGCGCGTTTTCAGCTTCACGCCCGGGTCCGAACTGTTTGCGGATCTTCCCGGCGTGCAGGCCGTGAACGCGCCCGGCCATACCCCGGGCCATGTGGGCGTGACGGTCAGTTCCGGCGGCAAGACCTTTCTGTTCTGGGGGGATTTGCTCCATGCCTATGACGTGCAGACGGCTCTTCCGGACATGGCGTCCGCATACGACATGAATCCGACCGAAGCGGCCCGCTCGCGCAAGGCGCTTCTGGAACGCGCCAGGGCCGGCGGCTGGCTGGCGTGCGGCGCGCATGTTCCCTTTGTGCAGCCGCGGGAGTTGTAGAAGCCGTTTCAGGGTCAGCCCTCATGACACCAGCCTGCCGCGCCGCCTTTGTGCGGACGGCGGCGTTGCAGGGCCAACATGAACCTTGCGGCATGTTTGATGCAGCTTCTCCAATGGTTCCTTGCCGGCCGGAAAAAATCGGCTTTTCGCGGACGGCGTTTTCATGAGCTGACCCTGGCGATAACGCATGTCAGGCTTTCTCCTGACGCGGGAAAACCGCCGTGCACGAACCAAAAACGCGTTTTTGGGTTCGTGCACGGCGGTTCCTGTCACGCGTCGCCCCGCCTGTCCTGGCTGCTGTTGTCCCGGTTGTCCCGAGTGCCCCGAGTACCGTTGACCCACCATGTTTCGTCCTGTCCGCGCCGCCACCAGTCCGTATGATCCGTGGTCAGGATTGTTTCGGCCAGATCGCGGGCAAGGGGGCTTGTCAGCCGTTTGATCGCGTTGCGCATCCAGTCGTCCGCGTAGCGGTTGCCGAGATCGCTCTCCCGTTTCAGATTGAGGATAAGGTCAAGCTGATCGGCGTCCCGCGCGAAGACGGCTTCCGGGCTTTGCCGGGCTTCCTGCTCGTCCCAGAAGGCGAGAATTTCCTCTTCCAGACCTGTCCCGGCCACGGCGTCGGCCACGGCGTCCCGCTCGCGTCGGGTGTCGTAGATCTGGTTCACATAGTTGAAATCGCCGGTTCTGGCTTCGCCCAAATCGTGAAAGAGGCAGAGCATGACCGTGCGCGCCGGGTCCGCGCCGCCGCGCCGGGCAAGCGCATAGCCGATCACCGCGACGCGGTGCGAGTGCTCCGCGACGCTTTCCCTGCCTGTGCCGAGAAAGGCGTATCCGCTCCGCGGCACATGCCGCAGCATCCCCACTTCGTGCAGAAAATCGGTCAGACGCCGCAGGGAGGCGTCCTGTTTTTCATTTGTGGTCATCTTTCCTCTCATGATTCATTTGGGCGAGTCTTCGAGTCGTGCGGGCATGGACACAGGACTACAACAGATTCGCTTTGACTTTTCATAAAGTCAAAGCTGGAAAGCACGCTCGCTACGGCATGTAACAGCGCAAATAAATTTCGCTTATGCCTTCGCGGCGGCCGCCTGCTCACGCAGCCGGCAGAGCCTTTTCAAGGCGAAAATGCTCTATGGCGCTCGACCGGAAGAAAAGGTTTTCTCCCCGGTGGAGAACATTTCTCGCAGCATCAACTCTCGTGGCGTCAGCAGGCCCGGAAAGCTTCGGCCGCGGCCTTGCCGCTTGCCCAGGCCCAGTGCAGGTTGTAGCCGCCGAGCAGCCCTGTGACGTCAAGCACTTCGCCCGCCAGGTAGAGATTGGGAACAAGGCGGCTTTCCAGTCTTTTCGGGTGGATATCGCGCGTGTCCACCCCGCCGGCCGAGGCTTCCGCCCGGGCCATGCCGCCCGTGCGGAGCGGGATGACGCGGTATCGGTGCACAAGGTTCGCAAGAACCGCGCGATCCTTTTTGTTCACCTCCGCGACGTTGCGCCGCAAGGTTTCTTCGGCAAGGCCGGCCTGTTCGAGCAGCCGCGTCGCGAGGCGGGAGGGCAGCGCCCTTTTGATCAGACCCGCGAGCGTGGCCTTGCCGTTGGCGGGATCGGCCAGCAGGGTCATCAACGGAGTTTCGGGCAGAAAATCAATGACAAGGCTGTTGCCCGCGCGCCAGAAGCACGAAGCCTGCAAGGCCGCCGGCCCGCTCAGGCCCGTATGGGTGAAGAGAAGGGCGTCCGTTTCCGGGCGAAAGCGTGCGTCCGCCTCCGCAACGCTCACGCGCGCCGGCAGGCTGACGCCGGCCAGGCCGTGCAGAGGCCAGCTTTCGGGTCTGTTTTCAGATCCATTTTCGGGAAGGATGAACGGGGCGAGCGCCGGGCGCGGCGGCACAATGCGGTGGCCGAAGCGGCGCGCAAGCCTCATGCCGCCGTCGCTGGCCCCGACAGCCGGGCAGGCCGGGCCGCCCGCGGCAATGACGAGGCGCGGCGCGCGCAGGAGGCCGAGCGAGGTCTGGACGTGAAAAAGGCCGTCGCCGCATTCGGCCTCGCCAATGGTTCTGCCCGGGAGAAAGTCCGCGCCGTGCGCGAGCGCGCCTTCAAGCAGGGCGTCCGCAAGCCTGTCGGCCGGCGCGGCGCAGAAAATGCGGCCGTGATCCCGTTCTTCCCAGGGGATGCCGAAGGCGTCCAGCATGTCCAGCACAAGGGAGGGAGGACAGCGGCGCAGCGCTCCTTCCGCAAAGCGCGGCTGCTCGCCCACATACCACTCGGGGCCGACGCGGCGGTTGGTGACATTGCCGCGCCCGCCGCCGGCAAGGCGAAGTTTCCGGCCTGCCTGCGAGGCGTGATCGACCAGGGCGCAACGAAAGCCGCGTTTGCCCGCGACAAGGGCGCACATGAGTCCGGCCGCGCCGGCTCCGATGATGATGGCGTCGTGCACGATCGGCCCGTCAGCAGTCCTAAAGATCGCGCAGGCGGCGGAACAGGGCGCGAAAGGCATGGGGCGGCCGGCCGTGTTCGCGCTCGTTGCGGGCCTGACGGACAAGTTCCATGATTTCGCGCGCCCGCTCTGCCGGATTGGTCTGGTCTGGCTGTCCCGGATCGGCTTCGGGGCGGACGGGGAAGGAAGATTCGATCAGGCGTGCGGTTTCCTGCTCGTCGGCTTCCATGAGCGCGTCGCGCAGGGCTTCCGCCCGGCGAACGGCGCGCGTGTTTTCCGCCTGACCGGAGGCGTGGGCCGCCAGGGCCTCGCGCAGGGCCGGGATGTCGTTTTCCTCCCGCATGAGGCGGCCGATGTACTGCATTTGGCGGCGTTTGCTCTCCCGAGAGGAAAAACGCCGCCATTCGCGCACGGCTTCGCGGGTTTTTTCGCTCAGGGGGAAGGCGTCAAGGATGGTTTCGGGCAGCGAGGCCAGTTCCTCGCCCAGATTCTGGAGGGCCGTGCTGTCGCGTTTTTTTTGCGAGCGGCTTGGTCTGTCTTCTTCCGGGAGTGGGGCCGCTTCGTGGGCCGCATTCCATTGGCAGGTGTTCTTGCGGGGCATGGCTGTCCGTTGCGCGTTGGTTTGGGCGGTTTCAGGCGGGAGCCGTTTGTGAAACAGGTTGCAGGGCCACGCGGTTTCTGCCTTCCGCCTTGGCCCTGTACAGGGCTTCGTCGGCGTGTTTCAGCAAGGCTTCTCCGGAGAGGGGAGATTCCGGCCCGCGCGCCGCCACGCCGATGCTGACGGTCACCACATTGTTCACGCCGGAGGCGCTGTGGGCAATGCCCATGTTGCGCACGCGCTTTACCAGAATTTCGGCCAGAAGGGCGGCGTCTTTCATTGAAGCGCCGGGCAGCAGCACGACAAATTCCTCGCCGCCGTAGCGGTATACGCCGTCTGTCGAGCGCACGGCCGACTCAAGCTCGCGCACAAGCCTGACAAGGCAGGCATCCCCCGCCTGATGACCGTAGGTGTCATTATAATGCTTGAAGAAATCCACGTCCACCATCAGCGCGGCCAGGGGCGTCGTTTCGCCTTCGCCGGCGAGGCGTTGATCAAGGCAGCGCCGGTTGAACGCGCCGGTCAGGCCGTCTCGCAGGGAGAGCGCCGCGTAGTGCGCCTTTTCCCGCTCCAGACTGCTGGAACGCGCGTCAAGAGCGGCCATGTGTCGCCTCAACTCGGGCAGGAGGGAAAGAAGCTCGGCCAGTTCCCGGATGCGGATGCTGAAGGCGGGTTGCTCCCTGTTGTTCTCCCTCTCCTTGCAGGTTCCGTTGCGGATTTTTCTGATCTGCGTCACGGCCGCCGCAATGGGAGAGAGCAGATGCACATGCAGCATGAAAAGCAGAAAGCAGACCAGCAGAATCAGAAAAATGAACGCGCTGTGAAAGAAATGCTCGATTCGTTCGGCATCCAGCGAGATCTTTTTCATGGTTCGTTCGATCTTTCCCGTCGCCGCCTTGCCGGCCATGTCGCTGGTTTTGCTCAGCAGAACATCCAGGCGCGACCACAGGATTTTCGCGGCCGCGTCGGTTTGCTCCCGTTCCGTCCAGGCCGTTTGCATCTTCCTCATGCCGGCAAGAAAGTTGCCGCACAGCGGGGCCGGGGCCGTATCGACAGGCGTTTCATCCGCGCCGGTCATGGTCTCGGGCGCAAACGCCGCGGCTGTCGCTGAACCGGCGCACAGTCGGAACAGGGGCAGGAACTGTTCGAATCTGTTTTCCACCAGCGGACGGAAGCTGTTTCTGTCCATTTTTCGGGCCGGATCGACATACAGCAGGCGGCGCATCTCCTCGCCTTCCGCTCTGCTCAGAAAGCGTGAAAGATCGCTGACGGCTTCCGTCAGCCTGAAGGCGGCGACGTGCAGATTGTCCTGGGCGTGGTCGGCCCTGTTGCGGAGTTCGGCCAGTTCGCGGATGCGCCTGGCCAGTTCCTGGCCGTTGCGCGCAATCTCCGGATCATCGCTGAACATGCCCCTGTTGGCGATGGCGTGAGCCATGATCCGGTTCCGCCGGCGCATGACCGGATCGTCCATGTCCATGATGTGTTCGGCATGTCGTCGCAGCGTGCTGATATCGGAAAGCGCGCGCTGGGCGCGCAGAATGGAGGGCAGGTATTCCGTCCGCACGTTGTGCGCCATATCCTGAATGCCGAAGAGATTGTCCGCGATGCCGCTGTACACCAGAAACAGCATCAGGGCTATCGGCGCGGCGCAGAGTACCGTGAAAGGATACAGTCCGATAAACAGACGACGTTTGGCGGAGCGGACTAGAAAACGCATAGCCGGCATGATGGAGGATCAGTAGATGGCATAGTTAAAATAAATACGGCTGATTTTGTCGTATTCCCCGTTCCGCCGGATGTTGTCAAGCGCTTCGTCAAGCTTGTCGCGCAAGGCGCTGTTTTTTTTGTGCACGGCGATGCGCGCGCTTTCCTCCAGCTCGGAAGGGGGGACGGCATTGCCGATGACGTCAAGATTCCTGCCCGCCTCGGAGAGCAGGAAGGCGTAGCCCGGCAGCCCGTCCATGAGCACGATATCAATGGATCCGTCGCGCAGGCCGGCCAGCAGGGTTTTGCGATCCGCAATGACGGGAACAGCCGTGCTCCCCCACCGTCGCTGCACATATTCGGCCTCGAGGCTGTCCTTGCGCGCGCCGATTCGTTTGCCCGCAAACCCTGTTTCCTCTATATCGGGAGAACCGATATAGATGAAAAGAGAGTGGTAGTAGGGTTTGGAGAAGGCGGCAAAACGTTCGCGCTCGGGGGTGATGTGCAGCCCGGCCATGACGGCGTCCAGTTCGCCGCGTTCCAGCATGGGCAGGAGTTCGGCAAACGGATGCGCCGAGATTTCGCAGGAGAGGCGAAGTTCCGCGCACAGCGCGCGGGCGAGATCCGCATCAAAGCCGACGCATTGATCCTTTCTGTTGATGAAGCTGAGCGGCGGGCAGTCCAGGCGGACGCCGATCCGGACGACTTCTTCTTCCGCCAGGGCGGGCGCGCGCTCCGCGAGCGGCGCAAGCAACGACAGGCATAGAAAAACAACAAGGCGCGCGCGGCGCGTCATGACCCGATACCCCTCTCATCTTGAGAAACGACTTTTGCCAGCATATTTTGTGGGCATACTGTGTTTTGCCCTGCTCCGCAAGTCGCTGCGTCAGCCCCGCCCCCGGATCCGGTCATGCCCGGTTTGCGCTGTTGGGAGTTCTCGCCCCCCGATTTTACCCGCTCTGTCGCGCCCGGATGCAGGCGGGAGCACATTCCGCTTGCGTGCGGCGTGCCTGCCGGAGGCCATAAGGCATTTCGTGACCTCAACCGGGGGTCCGCCCGGGAGCATCCTGCCCCGGCGGGGTATGGGCCATCCCGCATGACAGCCCGCATTTTCAAACGGATCCGTTCTCCCGGCTCTAGCGGGGTTGACAGACTGGAACAGACGGGCTTAAAGGAAAAGAAGGTTAATCCGGTGTCCCAAAGGCACCTTTAACTAGAGGGGTGGGGAGTTCTCCACCCTTTTTTATTGCGTGAGGGGAGTTCATGAGCAGAGTAGCCGCTTTTGTCGATGCCGGATATTTTTGGGTGCAGTGTTCGCAGATTCTTTTCAACGACAAGCGTCGCCGGGGAGAAATCGTCCTCGACGTGGCGCGGATGCGGGAAAAGCTGCTTGAAGTCATCCGGGCGGAGTTTCCCTATGCGTCGCTCTTGCGCGTATACTGGTACGATGGTCTGGGGAGCGACGGAAACCCTACCGAGATGCACCGCCGCATTTATGAGCTTGACGATTTCAAGGTGCGCTACGGCACGCGCAATCTTGAAGGCAAGCAGAAGGGCATTGACGGTCTGTTGATAGCCGACCTGATCGGTCTGGCGCAAAATCACGGCATCACCGAGGCGCTCATCCTCTCGGGAGACGGCGATCTGGCTCCGGGAGTGGCCGCGGCCCAGACCCTCGGGGTGCGTGTGCACCGCCTGGAAATGGGCGGGGCGGAGGCGTCCTCTCCGGCATTGCGGGCCGAAGTGGATCGCAATGTGCTTTGGCCGCGCGCCGAGGTGGAAAGTTTTGTCGCGCCAAGCCCTTTCCGTTCCGAATCGGACGAGGAGGACGGTCAGACGGCCTTCGGCATCGGCATGGAGCCGCTTGCCGTGGAGGAAAACCGTGAAGTGGTTCCCCGCGGGGAACGGGGGGACGTCCTTTTGCACGCCGTGGCGGAACGCTTTGTTCTGGAACTGGAGAAATCCGGCTCCGCCGGGGATCTTCTGACCCTGTCGTCCATCCCTGCCGAACTCGACAAGCACCTCCTTTTTTCCGCCCGGACGGCGCTTGGCCGAAAATTGTCGCAAGCCGAAAAGGTGGCGTTGCGCGCCCTGGTGAAGCATTTTCTCCAGCATGGATGCAAGGGGCAGGGCGCGACGCTGTAGCGACGCGGCGGGCGCTGATGATGTTACGGGAATTTCATCAACGCCGCGATTGAAAATGGATAGTTTCAATCGCGAAAAACCACGTTTTTTCGCGAACGATCCTGCAAAAATTCTTCGCAGAATTTTTGCAATTATACACTAGGGAGGGAGAAGACATGAGACGCCTGGATCCGCAGCTTGAGGGCTGGCTGAAAAAAAGCAATGCGCTTGTTGCGACGCTGGTGGCCGGCGGCTACAAGCCCACCCCCATCAGCGCGCGCGAAGCCCTGGCCGGGCTGACCTGGACCTGCGTGAAAAACATACCCGCCGTGGCGTGGGTGCAGGATGACTATGTGGACACGCCCGGGTATCGCGTGCCCGTGCGCATCTACCATCCGGAACCGGAAAAGGCCCTTCCCGTGCTGGCGTATTTTCACGGGGGCGGGCACATGGCCGGGAGCGTCAGCGTCTACGATCCGATCTGCCGCAAGCTGGCGCTGGCCACACATCACATTGTAGTCGCGCCGGAATATCGGCTTGCCCCGGAATGTCCCTACCCGGCGGGCGTCACCGACGCCTGGGGCGTGGTGAAACACTTGTGGCGGACTTTGGACGATCGCAAGCTCCGCTACCAGCGGCTTCTTTCCATTGGCGGCGATTCCGGCGGCGGGGCCATGACGGCCACGGTGACCGGCAGGGCGCAGTTTGACGCGAGCCTCGACATCCGCAGGCAGGTCATGATCTACCCCAGCCTTGATTATACCCTGAGCTTCCCGTCCATTGAGGAAAACGGGACCGGATATCTCCTGGAGAAAGAGCGAGTCGCATGGTATTTCGACGCCTATTTCCAGCATGGCGAAGACAGAAAGGCGGCCTCGCCCCTGTTTTGGGAATTCACGCCCCGACTGCCGGAAACGATGATCGTCACGGCGGAATTCTGTCCCCTGCGCGACGAGGGCGTCGCCTATGTGGAAAAGGCGCGGGCCGCGGGCGTGCAGGTGCGGCATCTGCACATGCCCGACATGATCCACGCCTTCATCAACATGGAGGATCTGGTTCCTGAAGCCTGCTCCACGATGTACAGGGCGATCGGCGAATTTCTCAATGCCTGACCCGAGACGATTCACGCGGAATCATGCGTGAATCGTCAGCCGCCCAATCCGCGCCCCGGCCCGTTGCTGCGCCAGGCGATGCGCATGAGGAGTTCAAGCCCGAGCGGCAGGCAGTTTTCGTCAAAATCGAATCTGGGCTGATGATGCCCGGCGGGCCGCGCCGCGCCAAGTTGCAGGTAGGAGGCGTCGCCGCCCTGTTCCTGCACGGCGCGCATCATCCAGGCCACGTCTTCCGTCGCGCCGAAATCCCGCATGGGAATGATGGAGCGGAAGCGCCCCATGCGCTCCGCTTCTTCGGCGATCCATCCCGCAAGATCCGGATCGCTGGCTGCCGCGCAACTGCCGCCCACCGTTTCCACAGCGCACGAGCAGCCCCACATGGCGGCCGCGGCATGGACGATGCGTTCGGCCTCGGCGCTCATGGCGGCCTCGAGATCCGCTGTCGCGCCCCGTGTTTCCAGCTCAAGCCGCGCGTGCGCGGGAATGATGTTGCGGGCTTCCCCGCCGTGCAGCCGGCCCACGCACACCCGCGTCGGCCCGCCGCCGTGCCGGGGCATGGCGTGCAGGGCAAGCGTGGCCGAGCAGGCCGCAAGCAGCGCGTTGCGCCCCTCTTCCGGCGCGGCCGCCGCATGGGCCGCCCGCCCGGTGAACGTCACGTCCCGCTTGGTGGTGGCGAAAAAGCCCTGCGTGCCGCAGATGATCTCCCCTTCCGCGGCCTGAAAGCCCACATGCAGGCCGATGATCCGGTCCACGCCGTCCACAGCGCCGGCTTCCGTCAGCGGGAGCGCGCCGCGCGCGCCTTCTTCCGCCGGCTGAAAAATGAGCCGGATGCGCCCGCCCCACAGATCCGGCCGGGAGCGCGCCGCGTCGGCCAGCGCCTCGGCCAGGACGAGCCCCAGGGCCACATGCCCGTCGTGACCGCAGGCGTGCATGCGCCCGGGGTACAGCGAGGCAAAGCCTTCGGCCGCCGGCCGGTGATCCGGGGCGGCGCTTTCCGTCAGGGTGTTGCAGTCCATGTCAAAGCGAAAGGCCGTGACCGGCCCCTGCCCGGAACGGATGGATTCCTCGTCTCCCTCGATCCCCGGGTCCCCCCTGCTTTGGGGCCGGCTCTGATCCGCTTTGCCGCTTCCGCAGTCCAGATCCGCCCAAAAGCCGGTCAACCCTTCGCCCATGTTCGCCACCAGCGCGGGATCGGCTCCGGCGGCCAGCGCCCGCTCGCGCGCTTCGGCCATGACATCGGCAGGCGGCACGCCCATACGCCGCGCCGCGACAGCCGCATCCGCCCCCATGCGCACGGCAAAGCCGAGATCGAGCAGGCGCGCCACGGCCAGGGCCGCTGTGCGGAATTCGCACCAGCCCGGCTCGGGATGCCGATGCAGATCACGGCGAAGAGCCGTCAGGCGCGGGGCCAGCCGGGCAAGGCGAGCGGCCAGTTCGGGCGGAAAGTCGGCAGGCGGGGTGGCGCGCGTCATGCGTCGTCCCCTGTCATCGTTTTTTTTCGGACGGCGTTTTCATGCGGGCTGGCTCCGATCATTTGTCTTCGACATTTTCGGCCGACGCGGCGGACTCCGCCGCGACTGAAGATCCGTCCGCCGTCCAGCCGCCGCCAAGGGTTTTGTACAGGAGGATCTGGTTCAGCTCCCGGTTCAGGCGCACGGTGATGAGGTTTTGCTGCGAGCTGTACATGAAGCGTTGCGAATCAAGGACGGTAAGATAACTGTCGATGCCCTGGCGGTACCGTTCCTCGGACAGATTGTAGGTTTGCGTCGCCGCGTGGGTCAGCGATTCCTGCGCCTTCAGTTCCCGGGCCAGCGTGGCGCGGAGAATGAGCGCGTCCGAAACTTCCTGAAACGCGGTCTGGATCGCCTTTTCGTAGTCGGCCACGGCAATGGCCTTGTCTGTTTCGGAAACCTTCAGGTTGGCGATGTTGCGTCCTCCCTCGAAGAGGGGCAGGCTCACCTGCGGCGTGAAGCGCCACAGACCCGTGCCGCCGTCAAAGAGATCGGAGAGTTCCGGCCCGGCCGTACCGGCAAAGGCGGTGAGCGTGACGCGCGGGAAGAAATTGGCCCGCGCCGCGCCGATATTGGCGTTGGCCGCTTTCAGCAGGTGTTCGGCGCGGAGAATGTCGGGCCGGCGCAGAAGCACGGAGGAGGAAAGCCCCACCGGAATGTCTGTGGACATGGGCAGTTCCCCCAGCGTCCGGGCCGGGAGCATCCCGGGCGAAACCTGCACCCCGACAAGCGTGGAAAGCGCCGTCAGATCGCGCGCCGCCTGGCTTGTGTACCGGGCGATATCCACCCGCGCGGAATCCACGCTGGTCTGCGCCTGCCACAGATCCAGCTCGGAGGAAACGCCAAGCTCCCGCCGGCGCCTGATCATCTCGTAGGAAGCCTGTTGGCTCTCCAGGGTGTTGCGCGCGATGTCCAGCCGTTCGCGATCCGCGACAAGGTTCAGGCAGGCGGCGGCTGTTTCCGCCACCAGGCTGATGCGCGCGCTTTTCAGCGCCTCTTCCGAGGCCAGGTAGTCTTCCAGGGCCGCTTCCTTGAGGCTCTGGATCCGGCCGAAGAAATCCAGTTCCCAGCCGCTCACGCCCGCGCCCACGCTGTATTGATGCGAGACGACGCGCTCTCCGGTGTTGGACAGCACGGCCGGCGTGTTCTGAGCGCTTTCCTCTCCCGTGGCGCTGACGCCCGGCAGTTGATCCGCCCGCTGGATCCGGTACAGGGCGCGGGCGCGTTCGATATTGAGGGCCGCGACGCGGAGATCGCGGTTGTTCTCCAGCGCCAGGGCGATGAGGTTGCGCATCCGCTCGTCGCTGAAAAAAGTCCTCCAGCCGATATCCGCCGCGCGGCGGGAGGCGGGCGCGGCCAGTCCCTCCCCGGCGGGCAGGTAACCTTCCGGCAGGTAGTGATCCGGCCAGGTGGCCGCTACCGGGGCGTCGGGGCGCTCGTACTTCGGCGCGAGCGAACACCCGCCAAGACACAGCGCCGCCAGACAGGCGCACGCCATGCCGGCCCCGAGGGCCGGCCTTTCCTTGTGCAAAGCGCGCATCGGAATCCTCCTGCGAACCCTTATCGTTGGATCATGTTGCGGAAAAACGCGGTTTCCGTTCATTCAGAGTGTTGCCCCGCCTTCCGCTTTTTCCCGCGCCGGGAGAAAAGGCGCGTCACGACGACGAAGAACGAGGGAATGTAAAAGATGCCGAGGGCCGTGGCCGCGAAGGTGCCGCCCATGACCGCCGTGCCGATGGCGTTCTGCCCGCCCGCGCCCGCGCCGTTGCTGATGGCAAGGGGCAGCACGCCAAGCATGAAGGCCAGGGAGGTCATGAGGATGGGCCGCAGGCGCATGCGCGCCGCGTCCACCGTGGCCGCCAGCAGGTCCTCGCCCGCGTCGTGCTTGGCCTTGGCGAATTCCACAATGAGGATCGCGTTCTTTGCCGAAAGGCCGATGGTGGCGAGCAGACCCACCTGAAGGTACACGTCATTGGTCAGTCCGCGCAAGCTGGAAGCGGCAAGCGCCCCGAGCACCCCCAGCGGGACCACCAGCATGACCGAGAACGGCACGGACCAGCTTTCGTACAGGGCGGCCAGGCAGAGAAAGACCACAAGGAGCGAGAGGCCGAGCAGCATGGGGGCCTGCGCGCCGGACAGCCGTTCCTGATAGGAAAGCCCGGTCCATTCGTACCCGATGCCCTGGGGGAGACGCCCGGCGAGATTTTCCATGAGCTGCATGGCTTCGCCCGAGCTTTTGCCCGGCGACGGCATACCGAGGATTTCCACCGACGGCACGCCGTTGTAGCGCTCGAGCCGTGTGGGGCCGAAAGCCCAGTGCGCCGTCGCAAAGGAGGAGAAAGGGGCCATTTCGCCCTTGCTGTTGCGGAAATACCAGCGTTCCATGTCTTCGGGCAACATGCGGAAGGGCGCGTCGCCCTGCACATAGACCTTTTTCACGCGGCCCTTGTCGATGAAGTCGTTGACGTACGAGCCGCCCCATACCGTGGCCAGGGCCGAGTTGATTTCCCCGAGCGAGAGGCTGAGCGCGCCGGCCTTGTCCTGATCCACGTCAATGCGGAACTGCGGCGTGTCGTCCTGCCCGTTGGGACGCACGGCAGTGAGATCCTTTTCCGCCCCGGCCATGCCGAGCAACTGGTTGCGCGCGGCGATGAGGGCGTCGTGCCCGAGGCCGGCGCGATCCTGCAACTGGAAGTCGAAGCCGGTGGCGTTGCCAAGCTCCATGATCGCGGGCGGCACAAAGGCGAAGACCATGGCGTTGCGGATCTTGGAAAACTCCCGCATGGCGCGGCTGGCCACGGCCTGCACCTTGAGCGAGGGATCCTTGCGCTGGCTCCAGTCCTTCAGGCGCACAAAGGCCATGCCGGAACCCTGCGAGTTGCCCGCAAAACTGAAGCCCGCCACGGTCAGCAGGGAATCGACGGCATCCTTTTCCTCTTCCAGAAAATACTTTTCCACCTGGGCGATGACCTTGAGGGTCTCTTCCTGGGACGATCCGGCGGGGAGCTGGATCTGAGCGAAGAGGCTGCCCTGGTCTTCATCGGGCAGAAAGGCGGTGGGCATCTTGGCATACAGGAAGCCCACCCCGCCGACAAGCAGGGCGTAGATGAGCATGATCCGCCCGGCGCGCCGCAACACGCCGCTCACTCCGGACTGGTAGCGGAGGGTCGCCCGATCGAACACACGGTTGAACCAGCCGAAAAAGCCGTGCTGGGCGTGGACGTGTTCCGCGCCGATGGGTTTCAGGAACGTCGCGCACAGGGCCGGCGTCAGCACAATGGCCACCACTACCGAGAGGGTCATGGCCGAAACAATGGTCACCGAGAACTGCCTGTAGATGACCCCCACCGATCCGCCGAAAAAGGCCATGGGCACGAACACAGCGGACAGCACCAGGGCGATGCCCACCAGCGCCCCGGTGATCTGATCCATCGATCGGCGCGTGGCTTCCTTTGGCGGGAGCTTTTCCTCGCGCATGACGCGCTCCACGTTTTCCACCACCACAATGGCGTCGTCCACCAGCAGGCCGATCGCCAGCACCACGCCGAACATGGTCAGGGTGTTGATGGAATAGCCGAAGGCCGCCAGAACCCCGAAGGTGCCGAGCAGCACCACGGGCACGGCGATGGAAGGAATGAGCGTGGCGCGAAAGTTTTGCAGAAAGAGGTACATGACCAGAAAGACGAGCACGATCGCTTCGCCCAGGGTCTTGATCACTTCCTCGATGGAAAGCCGGACAAAGGGCGTGGTGTCGTACGGCTCCACCATTTTCAGCCCGGCGGGGTAGAAGGGTTCCATGTTTTGGAGAAAGGCGCGCACGGTGTCGGCCGTGGCCAGGGCGTTGGCGCCCGAGGCCAGGCGCACGGCAATGCCTGTGGCGGGCTTGCCGTTGTAGCGGGAGCGGACGTCGTAGCTTTCGCTCCCCATCTCCACCCGGGCCACGTCACCGATGCGCACGGCCGAACCGTCGCTGTTCACGCGGAGGAGGATGCGGGCGAACTGATCCGTCGTTTCCAGGCGGGATTGCGCCGTAATGGTCACGTTGAGCTGCTGGCCGGCCACGGAAGGCGCGCCGCCGAGCTGCCCGGCCGAGACCTGCGCGTTCTGCTCCTGGATGGCGTTGATGACGTCGCCGGGCATCAGGTTGTATTTTTGCAGCTTGTTCGGGTCGAGCCAGATGCGCATGGCGTACTGGTTGCCGAACATGGAGACGTCACCGACGCCGTTCAGGCGGCTGACCGGGTCAAGCAGGTTGCTTGCCACATAGTCCCCGATATCGGCGTTGTCCATGCTCCCGTCTTCGGACACGAAGGCGAAGATGGTGAGGAAGTTGGCGGATCGCTTGGCGACGGAAATGCCCTGCTTCTGCACTTCCTGCGGCAGGTTGGGCATGGCGAGCTGGAGCTTGTTCTGCACCTGCACCTGGGCGATGTCCGGGTTGGCCCCCGCGTCGAAGGTGAGGGTGATGCTGCACTGGCCCGAGGAATCGCTGGTGGAAGACATGTAGATGAGGTTGTCGATGCCCTTCATCTTCTGTTCGATGACCTGCGTCACCGTATCTTCCACGGTTTTGGACGAAGCGCCGGGATAGGTGGCGTCAATGGTCACCGAGGGGGGCGCGATGTTCGGATACTGGGAAATGGGCAGGGTCATGATGGCGAGCACGCCCGCCAGCATGATCAATATGGCGATGACCCAGGCGAAAACGGGGCGATCGATGAAAAAGCGCGCCATATGGTCTTACTCCTTCCCGGCTTCGGGGGCGGACGGCGCGCCGGTTGCCGTTGCGCTTCCGGAAGATCTCCCGGACGCGCCGGTCGTTGTCGCTGTCGACGCAAGAGGCTCTTCGTCCCCGCCGGAAGGTTCCCAGGCCACATCGGTCGCGTGTACGGGCGATCCCTGCCGCACCTTTTGCAGACCCTCCACAATGACCTTTTCGCCGGGTTTCAGCCCGTCGGTCACCACCCAGGCGTCCCCATGCGTGCGGCTGACGTTGATCTTGCGGATTTCCACCGTGTTTTTCGGGGTGATCACCCAGGCCGTGGGGTTGCCGCGCGCGTCGCGCACCAGCGCCCGCTGCGGGAGGAGAATGGCCTGCTCGTCCAGACCTTCCGCCAGAATGGCCCGGACATACATGCCGGGGAGCAGATCCTGCCGCGGATTGGGGAAAATGGCGCGCAGGGTCACCGCGCCGGTGCTTTGATCCACGCTCACGTCGGTGAACTGCAATTCGCCCTGCTCGGGGTAGGGCGATCCGTCTTCCAGCAGGAGGCGGACGGCGGCGTGCGCGGCGTCCGTGCGCTGGAGCCTGCCGCTTTCCAGGCTCCGTTTCAGCCGGAGGACTTCGGCGCTGGACTGGGTGACGTCAACATACATCGGGTCAAGCTGCTGCACCGTGGCCAGGGGGGCGGCCTGGTTTTCCGTGACAAGCGCGCCCGGCGTCACCGAGGAGCGGCCGATGCGCCCGGAAATGGGCGAGGTGACGCGCGTGTAGTCAAGCCGGATGCGCGCGTTTTCCACCGCCGCGCGGTTCACGCCCACTTCGGCCTGAGCCTGCTTGTAGGCGGCGTCCGCATCCTCGTATTCCTGCTTGCTCACGGCGCTGATGTTCACCAGATCGCGGAAGCGATCGCGCTTCAGCCGGGCCGGAGCCACATTGGCTTCGGCCTTGGCGAGATTGGCCCTGGCGCTGTCCAGATTGGCCTTGTAGGTGGCCGGATCGATCTGGTAGAGCATGTCGCCGGCCTTGACGTCGGAACCTTCCTCAAACAGGCGTTTCTGGATGATCCCGCTGATCTGGGGGCGCACGTCGGAGATCTGGAAGGGAGAGGTGCGCCCGGCCAGTTCCGTGGTGTACACCACGCGGCGCGGCTGAATGGTCACCACGCCGACTTCCGCCGCGTTCGCCGGCCCGGCGGCGGGGCCGCTCTTTTCCTCGCCGCAACCGGCCAGCAACAGCGCGGTCAGGACTGCCGACAGGATGACCCCCCGCCGGAAATACAGATTTTTTTCGGACCGGAACATACGCGTCTCCTGCAATTTATTTTCCGTATTTCACAGAAATTGTTTGACAAATTTAATTTCAATAGAGTAAACTCCATTGATTTGAACGGTTCTCTATACGTCGTCTCACAGGGGATGTCAAGATGACCAAAACCGGACGCGATCAGCCAAAACCGGACGCGATCAGCCAAAACCGGACGCGATCCTACCGTTCCCCCTTGCGCGAACGTCGGGCCAACGCCACCCGGCGCAAGATCGCCGCCGCGGCCGAGCGCCTGCTGGTGTCAAGCGGCTATGCGGACATGACCGTGAAAGCGATCGCGCGGGAAGCGGGGGTGGCTCAGCAGACGGTTTATGCCGTGTTCGGATCCAAGCGGGGCATTCTGGCCGCGCTCCTCACCCGGATCGTCTACGAGGACGAGTTCACGGAACTGGTGGAACGCGCGCTGGACAGCGCCTCCGCCTACGAGTCGTTGCGCTTTTCCGTCTCGCTGACGCGTCGGGTGTACGAGTCGGAAAAGGAGGGGCACACCCTTTTGCGCGGGGCGGGCGTGCTGGATCTGGAACTGGCCCGGGTGGAAGAGGAGTGCGAGGCGCGCCGGCGCGAACATACTGCTCCCTATGTGGCGCACATCCTCTCCGGCAGGCTCCGCCCCGGCATGAGCCTGCAAACCGCTCAGGATCTTTTCTGGACCCTGACCAGCCGCGACATCTACCGGATGCTTGTCCACGACCGCAAATGGACGGCCGACGCCTACGAGCGTTGGCTCCTGCACCTTCTGGCCTCGGCGCTGCTCGGGCCGGAAGACGCGCCGTCGTAGAGCATTTTGCCCATTCGGATGAAGCGGGGTTTGTTCACAGGTTTGCCCTTCGGCGGCGGGTTGGCGTTTTTTTGTCTCGGGTTGAATCGGGAGGAAACCATGCTGAAACCATCGTTCTGGCTGCTTGCCGCGCTGGCCGGCCTGCTCCTGGCCGGCTGCCATCATGGCGGCGTGTGCTGAAAGCGCGGCCTGTCATGATTCACCGGGGCCGGGGCGGGTTTTGCGACTTGCCACGGCTCACGAGTTTCTTTAGAAAAAGACGCCCGTTTTGGGGCAAGCCTTCTTTCCGGTTGTTTTACGGCAGGCGCGGGAAGGAGGTGTACCATGAGGAGACTCTGGCACTTGCTGGAACTCGTCGCGCTCTACGCCTTGAAGCGTTTGATTGACTGGTTCTTCGACAAGAAGAATTGGACAAAGCGACCCCGGTAGTGCCGATACACTGCCGGGGTCAATTTTCGGCTATGGCTGGCCGGAAAGAAGGCTTCGACAAACTCCGAGTCTGCCGGGGGTCAGAGTGCCGACAGCACTTTGACCCTTTCTTGTTTGGGAAGATAATCGTTTCCCTTGTTGTTGGCAAGCATGCCTCTGACGCCCACGGTCTGAGGGAGAATGTTTCTGCCCTTGCCAACGCGCGGCAAGGGCTTATGGTTCTTCTCATCGCTCCGTGTTTGCCGCCGGGAGCGGTCCGCACGCCTCCGTCCCTGCGGAGGGAGCCTGCGCGTCCGACAGGGCAGGGTGTGGGCGGGACACGGCGGAAATCGACAGCAACCGCTTTGAGACGTTCCGATGGATATTGTGCTCCACCAGCCGGAAATTCCGCCCAACACGGGCAATGTGGCTCGCCTGAGCGCGGCGTTCGGTCTGTCCCTGCATCTGATCGAACCGCTTGGCTTCAGCCTGGAGGATCGCTACCTGAAGCGGGCCGGGCTTGATTACTGGCCGCACGTCCGGCTGTCGGTCTGGCCGAATCTGGAAGCGTATCTGGCGGGGCCGGGCGCGGGCAGGCGTCTGGTGCTGACCAGCGCGCGGCAGGGCGTGGCTCCTCATTGCTTCGCCTTCACGCCTGAAGACGCGCTGGTTTTTGGCCGGGAGACCGCGGGCCTGCCGCCGGAAGTGATGGCGCTTTCCCCGCACAGGGTGCGCATTCCCATCCGGGGGGCGGTACGGAGCATCAATCTGTCCACGGCCGTGGGCATCATCACCTATCAGGCACTGGTTTCGGCCGGCCTGGCGGGAGACGGGGCGATCTGATGCCGGGGCGTCTTGTTCACCTCCCTCATCTCAACGGCGAACGTCTGCGCGAGATCGGGCGGCTGACCTGGCCGCAGGCCGCGATGCTGCTCTGCCAGTTCGTCATCGGCATTACGGACGTCTGGACAGGCGGACGCATCGGGCCGGACACGCAGGCGTCCATCGGCCTTGTCGCCCAGTGCCAGATGCTGTTCATGTCTCTGGCCATGGCCGCGGTGAGCGGGGCTGTGGCTTCCGTCAGCCAGAGTCTTGGCGCGGGGGACGCGACGCGCGCCCGCCGGTATGTGGGCCTGGTGGTCATCGGCGGGATTGGCCTTGGCTGTCTGCTGGCGGGGATCGGCCACCTGCTGCGCGTGCCGATCCTTGTCTTTGTCCAGACGCCCGAGGCCGTACTCCCGGTGGCGACGCTGTTTTTTTCCATGTACATGTGGAGTCTGCCGGGGCAATACGCCCTGACCATCGGCGCGGCCGTGTTCCGCGCGGCCAAGTCGGTACGCATGCCGCTCTACGTCACGCTGCTGGCGTGCGGCCTCAACCTGTTCGGGGATCTTGCCTTTGGCCTTGGCTGGTGGGGCTTCCCCGCATTCGGCGCGACGGGGGTGGCCTGGACCACCCTTGTCTCGGTCACGGCCGGGGCGGCGCTGATGCTGGGGCTGCTGGTCCGGGCGCGGCTGCTCACGGCGGACGGCCTGCCGCCCCTGCGCTGGGTGCGCGTGGGCGCGCCCTATCTGATTCGGGTGGCCGGCCCGGCCCTGGGCACGTCCTTTTTGTGGCAAAGCGGTTACCTGACGCTTTTTGTGATCACCGCCTCCCTGCCTGTGGGAAGCGTGACGGCCCTGGCCGGTCTGACCGCCGGGATGCGCGTGGAGGCCTTTCTCTTTCTTCCGGCCGTGGCCTTCAACATGACGGCCTCGGTGCTGGTGGGGCACGCGCTCGGCGCGGGCGACAGGACCGAGGCGCGGCGCGTGGCGCTGACCATCCTCGGCATCGCCTGCGGGGGCATGACGCTTGTCGGGTTGTGCCTGTGGCCCTGGCGGGCGGAAGCAGCCGGGCTGCTCGCGCCCGATCCGGATGTCGCGCGGGAAACGGCGACGTATCTTGCCTACAATATTCTTTCCGTGCCGTTCACCGTGGCCAGCGTGGTGCTGGCCGGCACGCTCAACGGCGCGGGAGCCACGGTCTACCCCATGCTGGCGTTCAGCGTGGCCGTCTGGCTGGTGCGCCTGCCCCTGGCCTGGCTGATGGGGCATGTGGTGTGGCAGGACGCTTCGGGCATCTATCTTTCCATGCTGGTTTCACAGATGGTGCAGTCCTCGGCCCTGCTGTGGGTGTTGCTGCGTTGCGACTGGACGCGCTTCACCCTGCATGTGAAACAGCGCCGGGGGGCCTGACCGCGTTTCCCCCGCAACGTCAACCGGGTCCGCCGGACCCGCAAGCGGCCGCCTCATGGCCGCGGGACATGCCATGCTCGCTTCGGATTTCGCTCCCATTGATCTGATCGATCGCCCCGACTATCTGCCCTTCTGGACGGCCGCCCCCCAGCGCGCCGCCGATTACACCTTCACCAATCTCTGGGGCTGGAAGGATCATTACGGCCTGGAGTGGCGCACGGCGCACAATCTCTGCTGGATACGCCAGACGGCCGTGCCCGGCTGCGAGATCGCGGCGGAGCGCTTCTGGGCCCCGGTGGGGGACTGGGAAGCCGCCGACTGGGAAGCCATGCCCCATCTCCAGCCGGGGCTTGTCCTGCACCGCGTGCCGGAACGCCTGTGCGAGATTCTGCAGGAGCGCCTGCCGGGCCGCGTGGTGGTGGAGGAAACCCGGGAACAGTGGGAATACCTCTACCGTCGGCAGGATCTCGCCACCCTCTCCGGCAACCGCCTGCACAAGAAGAAAAACCACGTCAACGGCTACATGAAGGCGTATGGAGAGGACTACCGCGCGCTTGGCCCGGCGGACGCCCCGGCCGTGCTTGAACTCCAGCACGCCTGGTGCGCCTGGCGCGGCTGCGGGGACTCGCCCTCGCTCGCGGCGGAAAGCGACGTGATCTGCCGCGTGGCCCAACGCTGGGAAGCCCTGCCCGACGTCACCGGCGGCGCGCTGTACATCGACGGCAGGATGGTCGCTTTCGCCATGGGCGAACGTCTGGACGACACAAGCATGGTCGTGCATTTTGAAAAGGCGCTGCCTGATTACCGGGGCATTTATCAGGCGATCAATTTCTGCTTCGCCAAATACGCCGGAGACCCCTACGAAACGCTCAACCGGGAGCAGGACGCCGGCGAGGAGGGACTCCGGCAGGCAAAGGAAAGCTATTTTCCCTCCGGCTTTCTCAAAAAGAACCTCGTGCGCTTTGTGGGGTGAACTGTTTTTGAAAGGCGGCATCCCGGCGGGGAGCGGATTGGTTTGAAAGCGTGGCGGCAGGCCGCCTTGCCTCTGGACAAAGCGCGCGTTTATGCCTATCTGATTGCGGATCACAGCCGCCGCCGGCGTTTTGAGCCGCGGCGGACGAAAATGAGGAGTGTCGTCATGGCTCACAAGAAAGTTGAAAGGAAAAAAGAACTCGATCGTCGCCGTCACCGTCGGGCGGAGCGCATCAAGGCGCGCATTCACGAAGCGAAAGCCGCGGCCAAGAGCGGCAAGTAGCCGATTTTTCCGCGCGGACCTGATCCGCGCACGGCAGTGGCGGCGTTGCGGCGGCGGATTGTGGACAATCGCCCCGCGGGCGGACGGAGAACCCCTGTTTCGAGTCTGTTTCGGAGCAGTTTCGGGGTTGTGCGGCGGCGTAGCCGCCGCTGCTGTTTTTTAACTTCCTGCGGAACACGCCCTGCGGGCAAGGTTCCGAACGGCTGGCGTCCAAGGAGCCTTTTCATGCCGATTTACGAATACCGTTGCACAGCGTGCGGCAACCTGTTTGAGGAATGGGTGAAACATTTCGATTCTCCGGAGCACGAGCCTTGTCCCAAGTGCGGCGGGGATGCGGCGCGCATCGTTTCCAATACGAGCTTTGTGCTGAAGGGCGGGGGCTGGTATGTGACGGAATACGGCAACCATAAGACCGATCATGAAAGCGGGGCCGGCGCTCCCGGAGAGGGCAAGGGCGAGCGCAAGGACAGCGCCGCGGCCGAAACGGCCGCGCAAGGCGACGCCGCGCCAGCCAGGGACAATGCCGCTTCTGACAAGGTCGCCTCGGACAAGGCCGCCCCGGCGTCCAAAGCCACGGCCGCGGCCTGAACTCCGGGGGAATCCGCATGATAGAGCGCTACACACGGCCCGAAATGGCGCGGATCTGGACGCTGGAAAACCGCTACCGCTCCTGGCTGCGCGTGGAACTGGCCGTCTGCGCGGCATGGAACCGGCTCGGGGTCATTGACGACGCCAACCTGGCCGCCATTCGGGAACGGGCCGATGTTTCGGTGGATCGCATTCTGGAAATCGAAGAAGTGACGCGCCACGACGTCATTGCCTTTCTCACGGCGCTGGAAGAGAGAGTGGGGCCGGCGGCGCGTTTCATTCATCTTGGCTGCACGTCTTCGGACATTGTGGACACGGCCGGTTCGCTCCAACTGGTGGAAGCGGGGGAACTTATCCTCCAGGGCTTTGATCGCCTGCTCGGCGTGTTGAAAACTCTGGCTCTGAAGCATCAGGGCCTGCTGTGCATGGGGCGCACGCACGGCATCCATGCCGAACCCACGAGCTTCGCCCTGAAGCTGGCGAATTTTTACGCCGAATTCCAGCGGGATCGCGCGCGTTTTCAGGCCGCGCTTGACGAGATGCGCGTGGGCAAGCTTTCCGGCGCGGTGGGAACCTACGCCTTTCTTTCGCCGGAAGTGGAAGCCCTGGCCTGCGCTGAACTCGGCCTGCGCCCCGACGTCATCTCGACTCAAATCATCCAGCGGGATCGGCACGCCGCCTACTTCACCACCCTCGCGGTGTGCGCGGGCACGGTGGACCGCCTGTGCGTGGAACTGCGCCACCTTCAGCGCACCGAAGTGCGCGAGGTGGAGGAGGGCTTCGGCAAGGGGCAGAAGGGATCTTCCGCCATGCCGCACAAGAAGAACCCCATTTCCGCCGAAAACATGAGCGGCCTGGCCCGCGTCATCCGCGCCAACGCCCTGGCGGCGCTGGAAGATCAGGCGTTGTGGCACGAGCGCGATATCAGCCATTCCTCGGTGGAGCGGATCATCATGCCGGATTCCACCATCCTGATGGATTACGTTCTGCATCGCTTGTCCGGCCTGCTGGAGGGCTTGCGCGTGCTGCCCGAGAACATGGCCCGCAACATGGACGCCTCGTTCGGTCTGTTCTTTTCGCAACGGGTGCTCACGGCGCTGGTGGAAGCGGGCATGGCCCGGCAGGAAGCCTATGTGGCCGTGCAGCGCAACGCCATGCAGAGCTGGGAAACGCGGCGTTCCTTCCCCGAACTGATCCGGGCCGATCAGGACATTGCCGGCCGCCTTGGCGCGGACAGGCTGAATGAACTCTTTGACGCCTCGTTTTATCTTCGCCATGAACGCGTCCTGCTTGACCGGGTTTTCGGCGGCGGCGCGGCGGGTGAAGCACAGGCGTGATCTCCGGCGGTCAGGGGCGGCCCTGACCGTTTTCACCCTCCGATTGCAGGCGTGGCCTGCGGGAGCCTCCCATGCGCGAACTCAAGAAACGTCTGGCCAAAATCCTCCTGGAGCGTTCCTACCGCGAAGGCGATTTCACCCTCGCCTCGGGACGGCGGAGCGACTACTATTTTGACTGCCGGCAGACGGCTCTGCACCCTGAGGGGTCATGGCTGATCGGCACGCTGTTCAATGCCCTGCTGGCCGATGCGGACGTGAAGGGCGTCGGCGGCATGACCCTGGGGGCGGACCCGCTGATTTCGGCCACTACGGTGATCTCCCACGAAAAGGGCCGCCCGCTTGCCGGGCTTATCGTGCGCAAGGAAGCCAAGGGGCACGGCACGGGCCAGTTTGTGGAGGGCCTTGCCAACTTCACGCCGGGGGACAACGTCGCCATGCTGGAAGATGTGGTCACCACCGGAGGATCGCTCATGACAGCCTGCGAGCGGGTCAGAGCGGCGGGCCTCAATGTAAGGGTCGTCTGCGCCGTGCTTGATCGCGGCGAGGGCGGACGCGAGGCGATTCAGGACGCCGGGTACGAGCTGCGCGCCCTGTTCACCCGGCCGGAGCTTGTCGCCCTGGCCCGCGAAGACTGAGCGGGCGTGGGCACGGCGGCCTTCCGCAAGGATGCTCCGGCGCTTCGCTCCAGGCCCGATTTGAAAATTTTCTTTGGGGGGTCTCGACAAGTTTAGAGTTTTTCTATATCATGGCATTGAGTAGCCGGTAACAAAAGCCCCGCTCCAAAGGTGGCCGTGTGTTTTCAATCCCCCACTTTTTCCCCCGGTTTTTTTTGTCCTGCCCATGCAAGCGAAAAGTCACGGCTTTTTTGCCGCCTCTGCTTCGTCTTGGCATGGTGTCCGCCCTTTGTTTCGCCGCGTTGCCTGGCTTGGCCCCGGAGGTTCGGGCGGAACCTACGGAAGCCACGCCCACTCCGGGCGCGAGCCTGATCCCCGAGGGCGCGGCCGACGCCACGCCCGACGCCGGGGCTGACAGGGAAGCGGCGCGCGTTCCCGGCTGGAACGTGGTGGTGCGGGATATCCCCGGCACGCCGCCGCGCATGGTTGTGGTGGACAAATCCGTGCAGCGTCTGCACCTGTACGAGCGTCGCAGCCCCCTCACGCTGAAGGAAACCTTCACCTGCACCACTGGTCAGCGCACCGGGGACAAGCTTGTTTCCGGCGACAGGCGCACGCCGGAGGGCATTTACTTCGTCACCACCAAAATCGACAAGGGGCTTGATTTTCAGGAATACGGCGGCATCGCCCATACCCTGAACTACCCCAATCCCGTGGATCGCCTGCGCGGCAAGACCGGCTACGGCATCTGGATTCACAGCAAGGGCCGCCCCATCTCGCCGCTGGAAACAAAGGGCTGCATTGCCGTCAATCTGGACGACATCAAGCGTCTGGGGGAGGATCTTCCCCTGGGGACGGCGGTAGTCGTGGCGGACAGCGTGCGCTCGGACAGCGCCGGCTCGGGCACTGACAGCGCCATAAGCCGGATGCTGGAAAAGAAAACGCGGGACTGGAACGCCGCCTGGGCGGGCCGCTCGCGGGGCATGTTCGATTTTTACATGCCGGAGTCGTACAGCAAGGCGCAGGGCGAGAACTTTCAGGCGTTTCGCGCCCAGAAGGAACGGCTGTTCGGCAGTCTGGCGTGGATTCAGATCATCCACGGTCCGGTGCACATCCTCCAGGGGCCGGATTACTGGGTTTCGTGGTTCACGCAGTATTACCGGGCCCCCAACCTTTCCACGGAAGGCGTGCGCCGGCTGTACTGGCAGCCTGACGCGCAAGGCGAACTTCGGATCGTGGGCATGGAATGGCTCCCCATGGATCTGGGGATGGAAACCGCCTATCTTGAAACCGTGACCCCGAGCGCGGCCGCCTTTATCGAGCGCTGGCGCAAAGCCTGGCTTGCGGGCGACGTGGCCGCCTATGCGGCCTGTTACGCCCCCAACGCCACGCAGGCCGGGCGCAAGGGGGCGGCGGCCATAGCCCAGCACAAGCGCGCCACATGGGCGCAGAAAAAACCTGCCAGAGTGGATCTTTCCGGCTTGCGCGTCATGGTCGTGCAGGGCGGGGTCAAGGTCGACATGATGCAGACGTATCGGGATACGTCCGGCTATCAGGACAAGGGCGTCAAGACCGTCATGCTTCACCCGCAGGGAGAAAGCTGGCTGATCGCGTCTGAAGACTGGAGCGCGGTCCCGAAATGAGCGGTTCAAGCAAATTCAGCGTCATCCTGTTGCACGACGACGGCCGCACGCACCGCATGCGCATGAGCCGCGGCATGTTGCGGCTCATGATCGCGGGGCTTGTCGTCGCTCCGACGCTTGGCGCGCTCGGGCTGTGGGCGGGGTTTGAAGGCTGGCGCTCTCTTCGCGCCTGGCAGAGTGAAAAGGCCGTCTTTCAGAATCGGGTGGACGCCTTGCAGGTTCAGGTCGAGCGGCTTTCCGCGCTTGAGGCGCTTCTGGAGCAACGGCAGGCTGGCGCTCCAGCCCTTGCCGCGGCCGAGTCGGCGGCTTCTGACAGCGCCTCGGAAGCCGGCGGGGACGCCGCCGCGCCGAGCGTGCAAACGGCGTCGCCCGTCCGGGAGACCCCGAAGGAAACCCCGCCGGTCGTGGTCGCTGAAGAAGACGCCGAGCAACGCAAGGTGGTGAATACCGGCGTCATTCGGGTGGAAAACCTGAGGGCCGCCCTGGTCGATCGCCAGAGGCTCCGGGCAGGCGCCGACATGTACGCCGTGAACTCCAACGGGCGTCAGCTTGGCGGCAGGGCGGTGTTCAGCCTGCTGACGGGGAACGGACGCCAATTCCCGCTGGTCAATGAAGACGCGGCCTTTCGCATCAGCCGTTTCAAGAAGGTGGTGACGCTTTCGCCCCTCCCCCTGCCTGCCGCCGATCTGAAAAACGCCATGCTTGTCCTTGAAGTGACTGTGGGCGACAGGCTCGTTTACCGCAATTTTTGCCCTGTTGAAGAACGGTAGCCGGCTTTCCTGTCAGGTCGTTTCAGATTCAGGGTCAGCCCTCATGAAAACGCCTGCCGCAAAGCCGTCTTTTTGCGTCCGGCGGCCCAACATTGACCTTGCGGCGGGCAATACAGCTTCGCCCAATGTTTGCCCCTTGCCGGCCGGAAAAAACGGCTTTTCGCGGACGGCATTTCAATGAGGGCTGACCCCAGTCCGCCCCGTCCCCATCTGTTCAGGGCCGATTGGTGCGTCTGGAGCAGGAGCATCCTTCATTGTCGGTTCACTCTCTGTCCACACGCGCAAAAAGGAGAGCGTCATGAATTTCATGAACTTGAGCAAATGTATTGTCCTTGCGGCATTGATGACTTGTTTCTCCGTTTTCCCCGTTGCAGCGCGGGGGCCGGTCTTCCCGACGCGAGGACGATTAGCCCGGAATTGCAGGAACTTGTTGGGGCGCGGCCTGCTCCGTACTGGAATACCCACCCCGCGAATGCCGGCGAGTGGAAAAGCTGGGTGGAAAGCTTTGCCAGAGGAGCGGTGAAGAGGCTTGCGGATCTGCGGGAACAAGTGGGAGTTTCCGTCACACGGGGCGAACTCGGCGGCGTTCCCGTATTCACGTTTACCCCGAAAGATTTGCCGGAAGCCAACCGGGATCGTGTCCTTCTGAACCTGCACGGAGGCGGCTACGTCCTCGGGCCGGGCGAGTCCGGAACTCTGGAAGCCACTCTGATGGCTGGAATAGGCAAGTTCCGGTCGTCTACGCCGATTATCGCATGGCCCCCGATTTCCCCTATCCGGCGGCTGTCGACGACGCCATGACCGTCTATCGGGAACTGCTCAAGACCACGCCGGCGGAGAAGATTGGGGTTTTCGGCACGTCCACGGGCGGCGGCATGACCCTGATTCTGGGGCTGCGCGCCAAGGCGGAGGGCCTGCCGCTTCCGGCGGCGCTTGCGGCGGGAACGCCCTGGGCGGATTTGAGCAAAACCGGCGATTCGTACTTCACCAACGAATATGTGGACAATATTCTGGTCAGTTATGACGGCTGGCTGGGCGATGCCGCGCGGCTGTACGCCGGCGAGCACGATCTGAAAGACCCCATGCTCTCCCCCGTATACGGCGACGTCAGCGGCTTCCCGCCCACGCTGCTCACCACAGGGACGCGGGATCTCTTCCTCAGCAATACGGCGCGCATGCACCTGAAATTGCGGGAAGCTGGCGTCCCCGCCGATCTTATCGTGTTTGAAGGAATGTCGCACGCGCACTACCACATGGTTCCGAATGCTCCGGAAACCCGCTTTCATTTCACCGAACTCGGACGTTTTTTCAGCCGGAATCTGCAATAGCGCTGTCCCGTTTTATGGCGAACTGCTCCCGCATCTCATCGGAATGCGGGTTTTCGTTTCAAAAACGATACGAAAATACTGCGAAATGAAACGTATTTTCGTCTTCAGGGCCGTTTTTCTTCAGCCTGCAAGAGGCGTTGCGCTTCGGCATTCAGCTTCGGAATGTCGAAGTCCCACGCCTTCTGTTCGCAGTCTTCCAGATATTTTTTGAGCGTTTGGGGCGTCAGCTCGTGTTGTCCCGTGCGTATTGCATCCAGAAAGAAGCTGTTGAATTTATGATGATAATGTAATGTATCCATATAATTCGCAATATCATCAAGAAAAGCCTGATCTTCAAAACCATAGATGTGCATATTCGGGATATCTTTTGTTAGATTAACAAGATAGGTAATAATAGACTGGTGTAAAAAGAAGTCTTCTGGTGAGTTACGTCGTAAAACGGCATAATGGTATCTGAAATAGGGAGGAAAGATGAGATAAAAGTTTGTATTAGGATGTTGTATAATGATATCAACAAGATATTTTTGCACATATTCTTTTGCATTTTGTTCTTTAATAAAATTATGAGTATATTTTCGTATAGATTGTTGAGATTTTTGAGTATTTGTAGGTAGGTGACTTAGGAAGTCTTTAATTGCAGGATTATCTTTTTTAGCAATCCAATTTGCAAGACCACCAAAGAGTAAAGTAGCAATAGGGGCAGTGCACCATGCAGTTGGGAGGTCAATATCCTCTTTTTTTAATCCTCTATTTTTTTTAAAAAGTTTTTTAATATTAGTAATTGTAGCATATCGTTTAAAATCATTAAATAGATTATTGTCATAAAGGAATATCCAATGCTCTACTGGATGTAATGTATATCCCATTTGGCAAGAAATATAATAATCATCAAGGGAATAAAGGACATTTTTTAATTCTTTTTGCAAGGCTTTTTTCAAAACAAAAGAACGCTCCCAAAAATCGCTTCCACTCATGGAGATATTGAAAAATGTTCCGCCAATTTTTTCGGATGCTTCCTTGGCTGATGTATTTTGTAGCATTGAAGTACCGAGAATGATGGAGTCAAAATCAAAATTATTGATGATTCCGGCTGCCTGTTCACGCATATCCCTGGAGAACATGTCCTTTTGAAACCACGACTTATGAAAGATCTGCAAGGGATCAATAGTATAAAATGTGATTATAAAAATAAATATAGGAATATATATAAATAATAATATACATATAAAATATTTTTTAACATATGCTTTATATGAAGTATCACACATAGTAGTTCTTCTATTATTTAAAATTTGCTATAGATAAATTCCGGGTGAGACTGGGGAAGAAGCATAACTAAAAGCCCAAATATGGATAAAATAACGGCTAGCCAGAGCCTTTTCCGTGGAGACCAATGGAGCATAGCCTCGCTATTTGGGAACAGCAGAGCAAGGCAGAGGCAGCAAAGTACAAAGACAGCAATACAGCTGAAAGAGGAGAGTTGCGATGCGTTGATGACGCTTTCTCGAAACTCGCGTCGCAACATGAATCCGTTCCCGCCAAGGAAGCCCTTTGCGAATGCTTTCAGGCGTTCCATGCTGGGAGCGCGGAAGACAACCCAGGCCAGATTGACGAAAGCGAAGGTTGCCAGCCAGCCGAGAAGTGTGGGCAGTTTCAGCCCCGCTTTATGCCAGAGCCGGTGCACGGCCAGGGCCGCCCCGTGCAGCGCGCCCCAGAGCACAAAAGTCCACGCCGCCCCATGCCAGAGGCCCCCAAGCAGGAAGGTGATCCCCAGATTGCTCAGGGTCCGCCATGCACCGCGCTTGTTCCCGCCAAGCGGAATATAGAGGTAATCCCGCAGCCAGCGGGAAAGAGTGATGTGCCAGCGTCGCCAGAATTCCTGAATGCTGGCGGACTTGTAGGGAGAATTGAAGTTTTGCGGCAAATGGATATTGAAGAAGAGCGCGCCGCCGATGGCCATGTCGCTGTAGGCTGAAAAATCGAAATAGAGCTGCAATGTATAGCAGATGCTGCCGAAAGAGGCTTCGAGAAAAGAGAGGGGGGTGTTTGTGTCGAAACACTGCCCGACGACAGGTGAAAGCTGATCCGCGATGAGGATTTTTTTGGCCAGACCGATGCTGAACAGCACCAGACCATTGAAAATGTTTTCCCAATTCACCCGATGGTTTCGGCTGTCATGAAACTGGGGCATCATCTCCTGATGGTGCACGATGGGGCCGGCCACAAGCTGCGGGAAGAAACAGACGAAGCAGCAGTAATCCATAAACCCTTCATGCAGGGGATCGTGCTTCCTCGTATAGATATCCGAAAGGTAGGCGATTTGCTGGAATGTGAAAAAGCTGATCCCGATGGGCAGGATGATTTCCCGCATGGGGAAGTCGCTGTGCAGCAGGGCATTGATCGTGCTCAGGGCGAAATCGGTGTACTTGTACCAGCCGAGCGCCCCCAGATTGACTGTCAGCCCCAGAATGAAAAGCGGTTTGCGTCGGGTTTCGCTATGGGCGATGGCCTGGCCCAGGAGGTAGTTGACCGTGATGGAGGCCAGAATGACCCAGAGGTTCTGCGGTCGCCACCAGGCGTAGTACACAAGTGAAGCCGCGAAGAGAAACGGCGCGACAAGACATTTATGGCTTGATTTGAGCAGCGCGTAATAGAGCAGCGCCACAGCAGGCAGAAAGAGAAGGACGAATTCCGGAGAACTGAAGATCATGCTTCTGTTCTCCGGTTGAAAACGCTACAGTTGCAGGAAGTCTCTCTCTCTCTCTCTCTCTCTCTCTGGCGGAATCAATGTGGCGTTGCTTCCCCAAACGTCTCCGGAACGGACGTCCGCCGCACACGCGGATGCAGAAATCGACAGATTGCGCCGGATTGTGCCTGGCTGCATTCGAGGACGATCAGGGCATACGAAAAGTTTGCTCCTCATGCCGAAAAACTCCGCGTGCAGTGTGTCCGTCCTTTCTCCACAACGCCGGCGATGCTGTCGCACACCGCGTCCACATCCTCTGACGTGAGGCCGGGGTGCAGGGGAAGCGTCAGGATCTCCGCAAAGAACTGTTCGGTTACGGGCAGGGAAAGGCGGCCGCCGCCGTACAGGCTGAGGAGGTGGTTCGGCTTGTAGTGTCGGCCGGTGGGGATGCCGCGCGCCGCCAGCGCGTCCGCCACGGCCTGGCGCAGGCCGTTGGCGATGCGCACGGGGAAGATGTGGGGGATGATTTCGGCTTCCGGCGCGGGTGTGAGCGGCCGCACGCCGGCAAGGTCTTTCAGGCGTTCCCTGTACCGGGCGGCGAGCGCGCGGCGGGCCGGGGCGAATTCCCCGTCCAGGCGCGCGAGCTGCGTTCTCCCGATAGCGGCCATGATATTGCTCATGTGGTAGCGCCAGCCCTGGCGATCCACGTCAAAATCCCAACTGCGCGATCCGGCGAAGCGTTTTTCGCTGTCGTTTTTTACGGAGAGCAGGCGCGCGTCCCGACACAGCGCGGCCACGGCCGCGTCGGCCGTGACGATGCAGCCGCCCTCGCCGCAGGTGATGTTCTTGATCCCGTCAAAGCTGAAGCAGATCACGTCCCCGAACGAACCGATGCGGCGGCCCTTCCAGCGGCAGCCGAAGGCGTGCGCCGCGTCTTCAATGACGCGCAGACCGTGCGCGGCGGCAAAGGCGTACACGGCATCGAGATCCGCCGGATTGCTGGCGTAATGCACCGGCATGATCGCGCGCGTGCGCGGAGTGAGCCGCCGGGCCGCGTCTTCGAGATCGATGGTTCCTGTGTCGGGCCGGATTTCACAGGGCACGGGCGTTCCCCCTCCCGCGCCGATCGCCTGGAATGAGGCCACAAAGGTGAGGGAGGGGACAAGAATTTCAGCCTGCCCGTCCGAAACGGGCGGGACACAATCCAGTATGGCCTGAACCGCCAGATGCAGGGCGGCTGTGCCGGAATTTGTCGTGATGACGTGATCTTCCGCCACGCCAAGGTAGGTTGCGAGATCGCGCTCGAAGCGCTGCACTTCGGACCCCATGCCGAGATAGCCGTCTTCGCGGATCACACGGCGGACGGCATCAGCCTCGGCCTCTCCCACAATGGAACGGGAAAGTCGCATGGCCATTGCATTCTCCATCTTCACAACCATGAAATTCTTCCGGACAGCCAACCGGCGGCGTCTACATCCGAAGAAGCTCCGGCACTCCGCAGTGTTGCCGTTTGGCGGCGAAAAACCGGGCTTACCAGCGGTAGGGGATCTCGCTGATATCCCGCCGCAGGGCTTCGGCCGGATCGTGCGGCAGATCGGGGCAGTTGCACAGCAGGGCAGGTGTATCCCCAAGCGCGGCGAAGCCATACCACACGCGCGGCGGGATGCACAAGAGCCGGTAGGCGTCCGGCCGGCCAAGGACGTATTCTTCCAGCCGGCCCCGGGCATCCTCCCTGTCGTCGTACAGCACGATCTTCAACCGGCCGCACGGCACGGCAAAGCGCTGCGTCTGGCGCACATGGCATTTCCACGCCTTGACGCGGCCCGGATCGGTTTCGGAAAAATAGACCTCTCCGATGTTCAGCCCCGGTGAGCCTGCCGGTGAAACGGAAAACGGCGGAACCGGGCGCGCCATGTGCAGCACCGGCCCGCCCGGCGTGGGGATGATCCTGAGATCGTGCAGGGTCACGCCGTCAATAGCGGATCGCATCGGAACTCCATTCCTGCCCCGCCCGGCGGGCGAGCTGACAGTACGCGTCAATCTGCCGTTGCGTGAAGGCGGCCATGTCGATGTTTTCTCCGGCGGTACTCTGCCGGTACGCGGCGTACCACGCGGCGGTGAAGCGCATGGTGAGGTCAAAATCAAGCGTGGCCCGCCAGTTCAGATAGGCCAGGGCCTTGTCGCAGCAGAGTTTGAGCAGGGTTGATTCCTTCATGCCGCACGCGGCTGCCGGATTCATGCGGGTGGCGAAGCCCGGCCAGGCTTCCTGCAATGCCCGCGTCACGTCGGCCACGGTTTGGGCGGCGTCGGCGGACGGGCCGAAGTTGAACGCTTCGCCCGCAAGCGGAAAACTGGCGAAGAAGCCGCGCCGGCCCGCCTCGCCGTCTTCGGCCGGGGAGGCGAAGAGGCGCGCGCCCAGCAGCAGATAGCCCGAGAGCGGTTCCAGCACATGCTGCCACGGCCTTGTTGCGGCGGGGCTGCGGATCTCCGCCGCCTCGCCCGCGAACCAGGCGCGCGCGCAGTCGGGCACAATGCGATCCGCCGCCCAGTCGCCCCCGCCGATGACGTTGCCGGCGCGCGTGGTGGCGCAACGCGGCCCCGTATCGAAAAAGGAGGCGAAATAGGAATGCGCGATGATTTCCGCGCACCCCTTGGAAGCGCTGTACGGATCCGCCCCGCCGAGGTGATCGTTTTCCCGGTAGCCCCAGACCTGCTCGTCATTGCGGTAGGCCTTGTCGCTGGTGATGCACACGACAGCCTGCACCGACGGCGTGGCGCGCACGGCTTCCAGCAGGTTCAGCGTGCCAAGGGCGTTGGTTTCGATGGTGGCTGCCGGGTCCGCGTAGGCGGCGCGCACCAGGGGCTGCGCGGCCAGGTGAAAGACGATCTCGGGCCGGAAGTCGCGCATGGCCTTGCCCAGCCCCGCCCGATCCCGCACGTCGCCGCGCCGATCAAGGATGGAGTCGGCCAGTCCCAGCACATCGTAATGGGAAGGCGTGGTCGGCACGCCGTCGGAAAATCCGGCGACTTCCGCTCCCAGGCGGAGCAGCCAGGCGGTGAGCCAACTGCCCTTGAACCCTGTATGGCCGGTGACGAAAACCCGCCGGCCCGTGTAGACGTGTCCGAACATGAAACCTCGCTTGCGCCGCGGCGCGGATACGGATCAGGCCCAGGGGGCCTGTCCTTTGTCCCAGAGGGAATTGAGCAGTTGCGCGTCGCGCAGGGTATCCATGCACTGCCAGAAGCCGTTGTGCCGATACATGGAGAGTTCTCCTTCGGCGGCCAGGCGTTCGAGCGGTTCCTTTTCCAGATCGCAGGATTCGTCTTCGTCGAGGTAGTCGAGAAATTCGCGTTTGAAGACAAAGAATCCGCAGTTGATGTATTCATCAAGCACGGGTTTTTCCTGCCAGGACAAGATGTTGCCCTGTTCGTCCGTGCGTACCGCGCCAAAACGCGAGGGCATCCGCACGCCGGTGAACGTGCCGATTTTTCCCGAAGCCTTGTGAAAGGCGAGAAGCCGGTCAATATTGATGTCGGAAACGCCGTCGCCGTAGGTGACCATGAAGCGGTCGCCGTCGATATGCCGGGCCACACGCTTGATCCGCGCGCCCTTGAGGGTTTCCGCCCCTGTGTCGCACAGGGTCACCCGCCAGTCGGTGACATTGGGCAGGGGGTGGTGCGTCAGCGCGCCCGTGCCGAGATCCACGGTAAAGTCCGCATTGCGCATCCGGTAATCGTGAAAATACTGTTTGATGATCTCGCCCTTGTAGCCGAGCGGCAAAAGGAAGTCCTTGCAGCCGTAGCGCGCGTACCCGGCCATGATGTGCCAGAGGATCGGACGTCCGCCGATCTCGACCATCGGTTTCGGCTTGAATTCTGTTTCTTCGCGCAGTCGCGTGCCTTTGCCGCCGCAAAGGATGATGACGTTCATCGGATATCCTGATTCTGGTCCCTGGGGTTGGCGATTGGAGCGGGCAATTCGAAAATCCCCCGATCCTCCGGAGGTCATGCCCATGCCGGCGTGGCTGACGCGGAAACCGTCCGGCGAAGCCGTCCGGAACCGCTACGGACGCGCCGCGGCAGGTATACCAGAACACGCCGCAAAGGTGAAGGCGGGGCGGCCGGGGGTAGTGGGACATTTTGAAAATGGAGGTTGCCCTGTGGGGCGCTGCCCCACGCCCCGCCGGGGGC
>CAJUHZ010000023.1:34155-38181 GCA_910585945.1 uncultured Bilophila sp. | reverse complement strand
GCGCGCCCGCCCCTCCGGCCATGCTGCTGGAAGACTACCGCTACCCCCATCTGTACCGGTTGCGCGACCCGGGGCGGCGTTACGCCGATATCCAGCTCCAGCGCGAGCGCGTCTTCACACGCTGGATCGAGGGCGGCGCGGATGTGGCCCGCTTCCTGCCCGGCTTCACGTTTACCATCAACCGCCACCCGCGCCGCGAGGTCAATGACCAATGGTGGGTCACCTCCTGCTTTCATCGCGGCGAACAACCGCAGGCGCTGGAGCACGAGGCTCCCGATCGCGGCCTGACGTACAGGTCCGCCTACCAGGCCATTCCGGCGGCAACCCGTTTCGTGCCGGAGGAGGACCACCCCAGGCCCCGCATCCCGAACAGGCAGACAGCCATCGTCACGGGGCCGGCGGGGGAAGAAATCCACCCCGACGAATACGGCCGGGTGAAGGTTCGTTTTTTCTGGGATCGCAGGAACAGGGAGGACGAGACGTCTTCCCGCTGGGTCCGCGTGTCGCAGGGGTGGGCCGGCTCCCAATACGGCGGCATGGCGATCCCCCGCATCGGGCAGGAGGTCATAGTTTCCTTTCTGGAAGGCGACCCGGATCGCCCCATCATCACCGGGCGGGTTTACAACGCGGGAGCCATGCCGCCCTATGAATTGCCGGAACACAAAACCCGCACCGTGTTCCGGAGTCTCTCCACTCCGGGCGAAGACGGGCCCCGCGGCTTCAACGAATTCCGGGTGGAAGACAGGAAGGGCGAGGAAGAAATCTTTGTCCAGGCGCAAAAGGATGCGAATCTCCACATCGGGAACGACTGGAAAGAGCATATCCTGCGCGACAGCCACCGCACCGTGGCCGGATCCACCCTGCTGCACACGAAGGGTGAAACGCACGAAATTCTGCACGACCAGCGCAAGACGGAACTCTTCGCCAACGACAACCTCACCGTGCATGGGGACAGTCACAGCGAGATAGAAGGCTCATGGTTTGGCGAGTCGGGCACGGAACTGCACCTTGAATCGGGCGTCAAAATCGTTCTCGAGGCCGGGGCGGAACTGACGCTCCGGGCGGGCGGCTCGAGCGTGACGCTGAACGACGCCGGGATCTCCATGAACGGCCCGGGCATCAACCTCAACAGCGGCGGCGCGCCGGGGGAGGGGACCCCTGCAAATCCGTTGGTGCCGGGGAACCGTCCCCCCGCCGCTCCTCCCGTCTGCCCGGTTGCTTCGCCCCTCTGCCTGAAGATTGCGCAGGAGCAGGACGCGCCCTTTGTCGGTTCCTGTCATGCGGCATGTGGCGCGGCGGATCGTGAAACGCCTCCCACAGGGGGTGAACGATGAAAGACTGTTTTGACAGCCTCGCGTCAGATGCGCTGTACGCCTGCTTTTCAGGCGGGGAGGCGCATGCCGGCCATCCCTTTCCTTCCCGGTGGGGGGGCGTGATCAACCGGGCCGCCTTTGACGGCATGTTGCGGCGGTTGGGAGATGTGGCCGAACTTTCCTGCCAGCAGCTTTTTTATGGCACGGCCTACAGCCACCTTGCGGAAGAGTCGCCCTTTCTGTTTGCCGTGCCCGCCGGCGAACGGCGGCTCTGGGAATACTGGGCGGCGGAACCTTCCTCCTGGGGATTTCTGTGGGCGGGGGAAGCCCCGTTGCCGCTTGCCTTCAAGCACTGGCGGAGTCTGCTGACCGTTGTTCTGCCGGAACAGGACCTGACGCACTTCCGTTTTTACAGCCCGACCGTCCTGCGCACGATTGCCGAAAGCTGCACCCCGCAAGAACTCGCCTGGCTGCTCGGCCCATTCGCGCATATCTTTATCCCCCCGGGCGACGCGCACACTGCGGCCCCGCAAGGACCGGGCTGGATGCGCATGACCAATCCCCGGCTGGGAGCCGAATCTCCACGGGAGATTGCGGAAACATGCCGGGTCATCGACAAGCCGTGGTGGCATGTTACGGAGGCGCACCTGCAGGCGTTTTCCCATACGCTGGACAGAGTATACCGCGACAACCTGACGCAACGGCTGTGGGAGCGCCATCCCGCGCAAAGCCTGCTGGTCCGCCGGCGCTACGGCAGTGTGGAACATTTTGTCGCCGTTTCCCTGCGGGATGCCCATGCCTGGGGCTTCCGCACGCGCACACAGGAATACCGCTTTCTGCTGCTGAACATGCGGCATAACCTGTCCGCCGCTCCCCGTCCGCACCCCCTGCTGGAACAGGCCTCCCATGACCCGGAAACCGCTCTGGCCCGGCTGGAGCAAGCCCTGAGGACGCCATCAGATGACTGACCAGAACAAGCACGCGCCCGCACATGCCTCCACTCCGTCGGAAACGCCTCCCTCGGCCCTGTGTACGGACTGTCCCAAAGAAACCTGTCTGGAATTCACGGTTGTGGATTACTGGGGCAATCCTGTCACGGCGCCCACCCGCTTTGAGCTGGACGGCAGACCTGTCCAGCCCGATACCCCCATTCGGAGCCTGCGCGCCGGCCCGCATATCCTGAAGGCGGTGGATGGCGAGGACGTGCGGCAGGAGATCCTCAATCTCCCCTACGAACCCATGCGGGAATTCCCTTCCGGTTACGCCTCGCTGTTTCCCTTTTCCCCCGCTTGCCGCAAGGCACGGGAAAGCTCCCGCACACACAAGGCGCTCCTCAAAACCGAAATCTGGGACGGGGTGGAGCTGATAACAAAACCTTCGCCCACATGCCAGAAATTCACGCTGGAAATGAATCCGGGGATAGACTACTATATTCTGATGGTCTTTCTGGACAATCATTCGGGCACTCTGCATGGATCAGGCCATGCCGGCGTCTTCATCATAGACGGACAGGCAAACGCGGGCCAATATGCCCACTTTGGGCCATATGAAAACGGCCTGGGAGAAGTTAAGATATCTGATCCATACGATAACGTGCTTCGCACGAAAAACGGGTCGTTCGATGAGATCGAGTTGGCTGGTGTATTCAGCAATATCAATGAGAACTATGGCAGTGGAATAGTAAGCAAAAACGCATGCAACATGAAAATCGGGCTTAATGGCCCGGATCATGGCCAGCCGCCTGGTGAAAAGGCATCATTCTCGGATGTGACACATATGGCGCCGGGTTTCCCCATCAACGGTCTGGTTGCCTGGGCGGCTTACGCCCTGCCGTCCGGCTCCTATAAGGTAATGGAAAAATATATTCTGGAGAAGAAAGAAGAAATGCAACAAAATATAAAGGCCAACATAAATGGCTATGAACCTGTCAGCTTCAACTGCATGGATTTTTCTGTGGCTGTCCTCGAGTCTGTCATCAGTGTGAAACATCCTATTGAAGATACTGTTATATTCATTTCAAGCATAAATACAAAAGTAAAACATGCTTTACTGCAATTATTGTTGACAGGCTATGCTTTCATAATGTCAGTCGATCATCCAAATGATCATATTCAATATTATATGGAACATGCTCATGACTCCGGTATTTTTGATGATAGACTGTATCGAGGCGAACCAGAAGCCGTGTCAAACAAACCACAATCCTCTGCCAAGAAACTTCGTCATCATAAAACGCTTGATTTTTTCTTTTCATGTGAGGAATTGAAGGCAAAATAAGGGAGAACTTTCCTGCTTTACCTGCTGCTATTTTCTCTTGTCATCGGAGGCAACAATATGAATGATGTATACACTATATTTGATACAGGTATACTGTATACCGACTCTCAATATTTTCACCCCCAACTCGATCAGGCGTCTCCTGAGTTCTTTATTGTAACAAATCAAGAGGAAGATTATCTCAAAGCTGCGGTGTACACATATCACAAGGAAAAAGAGAGATATATACATACTCATGGAACATATTACTTATATAATCCCCAAAAAATTGATTTCTCTGGAATGTCTGTGCGCTTCATACACAGTGGAGCATGCTTCCTGTTTGCCGACGGCACAAAATTGTGCCCCCGCCTGCCGCCTGATGTCCACAAGATAGGCTCTCCCGAACTGTGGTATGAGGTGCGGTGGCGGCGGGTATATGGCAATTACTATTTGA
>CAJUHZ010000023.1:0-34055 GCA_910585945.1 uncultured Bilophila sp. | reverse complement strand
TCCCCAGGGGCCTTGTCCGCTGGATACCCTGAACCCGTGAAACCTTCCGTCAGGAACAAGAAGCTGGCCTTCGCCTATCTGCATGCCGACGGCAGTTCACCTCTGGTGCAGCGGGAGCTTTTTGACTCCCTGAGCAGGGAAGAAAGAGCTGATAGTCTGCCTGCTTTCCCCTGGCGCTGCCCGCGCGGGCAGATTGCGCCTCGTGGCGGCCGTCAGGTTCCGCAACGGGCAGATCGCCTTCCTGAAAAAAGGCTATAATCAAATATTGGCAACAGGTTACGAATATTTATAAAAACATCTTGCCAGAACTGAAAATTTTTCATATTATATTTATCATTGATTGGCCGGGAGGAGTAATCCGAACAAATCGGCTCAATCAAAACACAGATGTTTACCGCGCATGAAATCTCCGCCAGAGCGGTTGATTTGATCGCGGTCAAAATTCAGCGCATATATCAGGAGTCAGGCCAATAGCGATTCATATTGCATAGCGGCAAGCAATTCTTCAAACAGCGGGGGGGGGTATATGCGCTGGTTTGAAGCATGGAAGGCGAGCCTGCCAGACGGGACGGTCTGTGGTCGAGAAGATATTCTTTTCGATCCGGAATTTGAGACGCTGCAAAACGAAGTTAACAAGAACGATGCGTTGCAGGCGGATTCCCGTACCGACTGGGGGCTCGTCCTCGAAATGGCGACATCTCTTTTGTCAACCAGAGCCAAGGATCTTTGGGTTTTTTGCTATGGTTGTCGTGCGGTCTATGAACAGAACGGCATCTCGGGGCTGTCCGCGTCACTCGAAATAGTCACGCATTACCTTGACGCCCACTGGGATGAACTGTACCCGTCGGCAGCTCGTGCCGCGCGGCGGGCCGCTCCCTTTCTGTGGCTGATCGCCAAGCTTGAGATCCTGATGCCTGCCAGCGCCTTCCCGGTGGAAAAGCAGGAGTCTTACGACGTCTTCCGGCAGGTTCTCGGGGCCTTGCAGGGCGCGCTTGACTCCCGCATGGGGGAAAACGCTCCGTCGTTCCGCAACATCCTGCGGGCTATTCCCGAAAAGAAGAAAGAAACGCCTCCGGTCAGGGCGGCCGCGCCTGTCGCGCCGGCCTCCGTTCTTCCCGCCGAGAGCGCCCGTGTCGTGGCCAATCTGGACGGAGACGGCCGCGTGCCCGATTCCATCCTGCCGCAACTTCTCCGGGCCACGATAGAGCAGGCCCAGCAGTTGGGGGCGCATTACCTCAGCCAGGATCTCCGCGACTGGAGGGTCTATCTGCTCCACCGCACGGCGCTGTGGACCACTGTCGTCCAGTTGCCTCCCGCCAACGGCGAAAAAGTCACCCAACTCCGCATGGTTCTGTCGCCGGACAAGGCGCTCGCCTATGCGGCGGCGGTGGCCGGCAAACAATACCAGACCATATTGCCGCAGATTGAACGCACCGTGAGCAAGGCTCCGTTCTGGTTCGACGGTCACCATCTTGTGGTGCAGTGCCTTGAGGCGTTGGGCATCAATGACGCGCGGGATATCGTGCGCCAGATATTGCGCTGTTTCCTGCAACGGTATCCGGAACTGCCGGGCTACAAGTTTCATGACGGCACGCCCTTCGCCTCGCCCGCCACGGTGCAATGGCTGGAAACGCTGCGCAACAAGGTTCCGACGGAAGAAGAGAAAAAAGTCACGGTGCGCGCGAGCGATGAAGAGCGGGCGCGGCAAGACGAACTGTTGCTCAGCCAGGCCATTGCCATTGCGGAAGAGCAGAATTTTGAAAGAGGGCTGGCATCACTGGGGCCGGGGGTTTCCGGCAAATGCCGCGGGGCGATCCTGCATGGCATTCTGCTTGCGCAATACTGTTTGCGCGCGGGGCGGCCCCGGGCGGGCAAAGAGTTGCTGCTGGAATTGTACACCCGTCTGGAGCAATGGGATCAACTCGACTGGGAACCGGAACTGGGAGCGCGAATCCTTGCGCTGCTCATCCAGGCCGGCGCGGACAAGGGGCAGAGCGCCATGCGCCGACGGCTCTATTCTCTCCAGGCAGATACGGCAATCAAATTGTTTGAATGATCGAAGCGGAGGAATCAATGGCCAAAGAATCGTCTCTCGCTCCAAAAGAGCGGATCAACGTGACTTTCCGGCCCGCCACAGGGGGCGCGCAGGAGGAGATAGAACTGCCGCTCAAGGTCATGGTTGTAGGCGACTTTTTGCAGCGCTATGACGACAGGCCGCTTATCGACAGGAAGCCCGTGAGCGTCAACAAGAACAACTTCGCTGACGTCATGGCCAAACAGAATCTGACTGTTCAGCTTTCGGTGCGCAACCGGCTGACAGACAGTGAAGATCCGGGCGATTTGCCGGTCAACCTCTCCTTCCAGAGCCTGCGTGATTTTGAACCCGAGGGCATAGCGCGTCAGATCCCCGAAATGAACGGTCTGCTCAAACTTCGGGACGCGCTGATCTCGCTCAAGGGGCCGCTCGGCAATGCGCCGGCTTTTCGCGCCGCCCTGGAGGAAGTTCTGCATGACGAGCGCCAGCGCCGCCAGATCATGGACGAACTCAGGCTTTCCGACACGGAATTGACGGATATTTTCACGGCCGCTCCCAAAAAATCTTCCAGGGGGGACGCGCCCGAACGGAGCGAAAACGCTGATTCCCCCGCGGACGACAAGGACAGGTAGCGAACATCTCTGTCAAGGAGCATAACAGCATGAGCCAGATGCAAGAGCAGGCAGGGCAATCCACGGGATCCTCGCTGCTTGATTCAATCATCAGCCAGACGGCCCTGACTCCGGACGATGATGGATACGAGGCGGCCAGGCTGGGAGTCAGCGCCTTTATTGAGGAAATGCTCAAACCGGCGCATGAGGGAGAAAAAGTCCGCAAGGCCGCTGTGGATCACATGATTGCGGAGATTGACCGCCGGCTGTCGGCCCAGATGGATGAAGTTCTCCACGACAAGGCTTTTCAGGAAATGGAATCCGCCTGGCGTGGCCTCAAGCTGCTGGTGGATCGCACCGACTTCCGGGAAAACATCACCCTGGAGATGCTCAACATCACCAAGGAAGAACTCCTGGATGACTTTATCGACTCTCCGGAAATTCCCCAGTCCAGCCTGTACAAACAGATATATACGGCGGAATATGGTCAGTTCGGCGGGCATCCGGTAGGGGCCATCATCGGCAATTACTACTTCACGCCCACAGCAATGGACATGCGCCTGCTCCAGAGCGTGGCCAGCGTGGCCACAATGGCGCACGCCCCGTTTATCGCGGCTGCCGCGCCGGCCTTTTTCGGCCTGACGGACGGCTCGTTCCAGCGTCTGCCTGCTCTCAAGGATCTTCAGGATATTTTCACCAGCCCGGCCTACACCAAATGGAATTCCTTCCGCGAATCGGAAGATTCCCGCTATGTGGGGCTGACAGTGCCGCGCTTTCTGCTGCGCCAGCCCTACGATCCGGAGGAAAATCCGGTTCGGGCCTTCGTCTACAAGGAAACCGTGGACGACAACCATGCCAACTTCCTGTGGGGCAACGCGGCGTTTGCCTTTGCCACTCGCCTTACAGACAGTTTTGCCAAATATCGCTGGTGCGCCAATATCATTGGCCCGCGCTCGGGCGGGGCTGTCGAGGATCTGCCCGTGCATCTGTACGAAAGCCTGGGCGATATCGAGATGAAGATCCCCACCGAAGTCCTCATTTCCGACCGTCGCGAATACGAACTGGCCGAGCAGGGCTTTATTGCGCTGACCATGCGCAAGGGATCGGACAACGCCGCGTTCTTCTCCGCCAATTCCTGCCAGAAGCCCAAATATTTCGGCATATCCGAGGAAGGCAGGAACGCCGAACTCAATTACCGCCTGGGCACGCAGTTGCCGTACCTGTTCATTATCTCCCGCCTTGCGCACTACATCAAGGTGCTGCAGCGGGAAAACATCGGCTCCTGGAAAGAACGCTCGGATCTGGAAAGGGAACTGAACACCTGGATCAGGCAGTATGTCGCTGATCAGGAAAATCCGAGTTCGGACACTCGCAGCCGCCGCCCCCTGCGCGACGCGCGGATTGTTGTATCGGATGTTGAAGGCGATCCGGGCTGGTACCGTGTTTCGCTGAGCGTGCGCCCGCACTTCAAGTACATGGGAGCCTACTTCACCCTGTCCCTTGTGGGGAAACTGGAGAAAGAGTAAGCGTGGCGGGGAGTCTGTTTGAAAAACTTGTCCTGGGACGACAGGGGGCGGAAATGGATGAGGATGAATCCATCCGCTGCAACCTGTCCCGCGTGCTCGGCGCGCGGCAGGGCGCTGTTCAGGCTTTGCCTGATTACGGACTCCCCGACATCAATGATCTTACCCTGTCACGCAGCGAATTGCAGAGTATGCTGAGTTCCGCCATAGAGCAGCTTGTCGTGCGCTATGAGCCGAGGCTCCGCAACCCCCGGGTCATGAGCCTGCCAATGCGGGAGGAATCGCCGTTTACCCTTCTTTTTTCCATACAGGCCGAGAGAATACGCCGCGATGGACGCCTTGAACCATGGACATGGACAATATCCGTGGATGAAGGAAAATGCCGGAGCAGGGCATGAGCATCAACCGCTACTATGAAAAGGAACTCATTGCCCTGCGGGTTATGGGCAAGGAATTTGCCGACAACAATCCGGCCCTTGCCCCGTTTTTCAATACACCCGGCAAGGATCCGGATGTGGAACGCATTCTGGAGGGGGTGGCGTTTCTTACTGGCCGTCTGCGGGAAAAACTTGATGACGAACTGCCGGAAATCACCTATTCCCTGTTCAATCTGCTCTGGCCCAACTATTTGCGCCCCTTGCCGGCATGCAGCGTAATCCAGTTCCTGCCGCCGAAAAGCCTTTCCAAAAGCGCCCTTGTTCCCAGAGACTTTCTGGTGCAATCCGATCCTGTGGATGGCACGCCATGCATGTTCCGCACTGCCTACGATACGGAAATCCTGCCTCTTGCGCTTGCGGATCTCTCCTTTGTCACCAGAGACGGCGAAAGCGTCATGGTTCTGCGCTTCAACAGCGAGAGCGCAACGCTTGATCAGATAACGCCGCGACGCCTCCGCCTGTTTCTGACAGGCGAAACCACCATCGTCCACACCCTGTATTACCTGCTTGTCCGCAAGCTCCGTTGCCTCCGCATCAGCGCCGTCAATGAAATACGGAAGGAAACGCGGCTGGCCGAGCTTGAGCCGGCCGTGCGTCCGGTGGGGTTCGCCCATGACGAGTTCGTGTACCCCTACCCGCCCAACTCCTTCGCCGGTTATCGCATTCTCCAGGAATATTTTTGCTTTCCGGAAAAATTCCACTTCATTGACATTGACCTTGGCGACAGCCTTGGCAAGGAGCGCCTGAGCCAGGCCGGCGCCTGCCGCGAGTTTTCCCTTCATTGCGTGCTGGAAGAGCTTCCGTCCAATTTTGAAGCGTATTCAAAAGACAACATTCGCCTGTTCTGCACGCCCGTGGTCAATCTTTTCCCCCGTTCGGCCTCGCCGTTTACCCTGGATCACAGGCAGACGGAATACCGCATCGTGCCGGATCCAAGGTATCCTTACCATTACGCCGTACACAGCGTCGAGCATGTCGAAAGCTGGGGAACAGCGGACAAGACATACAGAGAATATCAGCCCTTTGAATCCTTTGAACACAAGCGGGGAGGCGAAAAGGCGGCGTACTACAGGCTTCGGGTCCAGCCCTCGGCAACGGATGAAAGCGTGGAAACATACATATCCCTTGTTACCGAAGACGATGGAGCCTTGCCGCAGAACACGACCATTTCAATGGATCTCATGTGCACAAACCGCATGTTGCCCCTGCAACTCGGCGTGGGAGACATCCGCCGCGCCACGGATACGGGCAGCGCCGCCGTGGAGTTCAGGAACATCATCCCTGTAACGCCCCCTTTCTCTCCCCCCCTGGAGGGCGATACCCTGTGGCGTCTGCTGTCCAACATGTCGCTCAATTATCTGCCGTTGACCAATATCAACGCATTGCGCGGCATTGTGGCCACCTATGATTTCCGCGCCATGCACGACAGCCGCAGGGCGCGCGTGCTGGAAAGAATACTGGAAGGCATGGTCTCCATTCACATGCGGGAAACCGATCGCATTCATGAGGGATTGCCTCTGCGCGGAGCGGTGGCGGAGCTGACGCTCAACCAGCGCAAATTTTCCTGCGAGGGGGACATGTTTTTATTCGCCTCCGCACTCAATGAGTTTCTGGCCCTGTATGCCACGGTGAACAGCTTTCATCAGCTCATTGTGCGCGAGGAAAAAAGCGGGGAACAGTACACATGGCCGCCAAGACTGGGCAGAGAGACGCTGTAAGGGTTCCGGTGTCTCCACGCGCCGTCTGCCCCCGGAAACGGAAGACCGCCGTTTACAGCCGGCTGGAAGAGTCTCCCGGCAGTTTTGCCTTTGCTCAGGCTGTACATATCATACGCCGTTACCTGTCAAGCCAGGGCGTGACGGATCCGAAGAAGGCCCTCCGCTTTCGCGTCAATCCCAACCTCTCTTTCCCGCCTGGCGATATGGAAAGCCTGACCTTTACCGGTCAGGGGGAAGAAACAAAGGCCCTGCTGGTTCTCAATCTCATGGGGCTGCACGGCGCGGGGTCGCCGCTGCCGGTTCATTTTTCAGAGCATGTGGCCCAGCATCAGGATGACGCCGACGCGTTGCGGGATTTCTTTGATCTTTTCAACCATGAGTTCATAGACATCCTGTATGGCGCATGGCAAAAGTACCGTTATTATCTGCAATATGAAGAAGGCGCTGAAGACGATCTGTCCCGGCGCTTTCTTGGTTTCATCGGCATGGGGTATGACCAGCTCCGCAAGACCGGAGGGCTTAACTGGTCCCGCCTGCTGGCCTATATGGGGCTTATCGCCTTCAAAAGCGATGCCGCCGGTTCGCTGGAAAGCACCTTGCGCCATTATTTTGCCCATTCGGCGGTTCATGTCGTTCAATGCATACGCCGCATTGTGGATATTCCGGAAGATCAGCTCTGCCGCCTTGGCATGGCCAACTGCCGCCTGGAAAAAGACTGCCTTATAGGCGATCAGGTCCCTGATCAAACAGGCAAATTCCGTATCCTCATTTCCGATTTGTCCTGGGGGCGTTTCAATTCGTTTCTGCCCGACCAGACCATTTTTGCCGAACTGGCGATGGTGGTGAAAATGGTTCTCCGTTCACGCCTGCAGTTTGACGTGGAGTTGCGCCTGCGCCCGGAGGAAATCCGGCCTCTCGTCATCGGGGAAACATCGGAAACAAAGCTCGGGTGGTCAACCTGGCTTGGAGAGGGCGGAGACGGCGTGGTTGTGCTGGAACCGGGCTACCAGGAGAATGTATGCTGAATATGAATCTCTCTGCTCTGATAGCCGCTCTTGACTCAACCTGCCGCGACGCGCTGGAAGGCGCGGCCGCCATGTGCGTCGGCCACGGCAACCATGAGATAAGCATAGAAGACTACCTGGAAAAACTGCTTGATACGCGCGAGATGCAGGATATCGCCGCTCAGTTCGAGCTTTCCGTCGAAAACCTGCGCGCGCTGCTGGTCAGACGTTCTTCGGAAAAAAGTTCCGGCCGGACCGCCCCTGTTTTCTCCCCCCTGCTGATTGAGTTCCTGCAGGAAGCCTACCTGCTTGCAAGTCTGGAACTGGGGCGGGAACAGGTGGATGTGTTCACGCTTGTCCTCGCTTTGCTGGTCAACCCTGTCCGGTACAGCGCAATGAGGTTTTTCAGGGAATTGGGCAAGATCCCCGCTGATGCGCTGAAACGGCTCATGACAGGGCTGGGGGAGCCTTCCGCCCGACAGGGCGCTCCCTCTGGCTCCGGGCAGAGGGGGGAAGGCTTCCTGGCGAAATACGCCACCGATTTCACGGAAGAAGCGCGACAAAACAACATTGACCCCGTATTCGCCCGCGGCCCGCAGATCAGGCAAATGATAGACATCCTCACGCGCCGGCGCAAGAACAATCCCATTCTTGTCGGCGATCCGGGGGTGGGCAAGACCGCGGTCGTCGAGGGGCTGGCCCTGAAAATAGTCCAGGGCGATGTCCCGGACGTCCTTGCGGACACGCGCCTTGTGGGGCTGGACATGGGGCGCCTGCAGGCGGGCGCTTCCGTCAAGGGCGAGTTTGAAAAACGCCTCAAGGGCGTGATCGACGAAGTCAAGTCCGCGGCGGTTCCCACTATCCTGTTTATTGACGAAGCCCATACCCTGGTGGGTTCCGGCAACGCGGCGGGCAGCGGCGACGGCGCCAACCTGCTCAAACCCGCGTTGGCCAGAGGCGAAATGCGCACCATAGCCGCCACAACCTGGAGCGAATACAAAAAATATTTCGAGAAAGACGCCGCCCTGGCCAGGCGCTTTCAACTGGTTCGCCTTGATCAGCCCACCCGGGAGGAGACGGTAACAATCCTGCGCGGGCTGGTTCCCAATTACGAAAAGGCCCATCATGTCTATATCCGGGATGACGCCGTGCGGAGCATAGCGGAACTGTCAACCCGCTATATCAGCGGGCGGCAGCAGCCTGACAAGGCGGTGGACGTGCTGGACACGGCTTGCGCCCGGGTCAGGGTGAGCCTGGGAGCCAGACCGGCCGTTCTGAGCGAACTGGAAGACGATCTGACGAGCACCCGGCGTGAACTGGCCGCGCTGGAGCGCGACTTCCGCCACGGCGCGCTTTCAACCAATGATGCGGAAAGCTCCGGCCGGCACGCCAGACTCCAGGGGCGGGCGGCGGAACTGAACCGCCGCATTGAGGATATCACCTCTCGCTGGAAGCGGGAAAAGGCTTTGGTGGAAGCCATTCTGGCCCGGCGGGCGGCAGAGGCTTCCGCTGAAGGCGAAACGGCGGATGCCGCCCCGGCCGACGCGGCGGAAGGCGTGGGGAGCGCTTTTCCCCCAACCGGCGCCGGAGCCGCCTCGCCGGAAGATCTCATCGCCCGCCTCAAGGCGGAACAGGGAGACGCCCCGCTGGTCTTTTACGAGGTCACGCCTCAACTGGTCGCGGAGATCGTTGCCGAATGGACAGGCATCCCTCTGGGCAAGCTTACGGAAGACGCCGCAAACAGGCTTGCCAATCTGAAAGGGCAGCTCCGGCAACGCATCCGCGGGCAGGACCATGTCCCGGAAACGCTGGAAAAGGCTGTGCTGGCCGCACGCGCCGGCCTGAACAATCCGAGCGCGCCCACGGCCATTTTTCTGCTTGTTGGTCCTTCCGGCGTGGGCAAGACGGAAACGGCCTTGGCGATTGCCGATGAGCTTTACGGCGGCGAGGATATGCTGATCAGCATCAACATGTCGGAATTTCAGGAGAAACATACCATCTCGCGCCTGATCGGCTCCCCTCCGGGATATGTGGGGTATGGCGAGGGCGGCAGACTTACGGAAGCCGTGCGCCGGCAGCCCTATTCCGTGGTGCTTTTTGATGAAGTGGAAAAGGCCCATCCTGACGTCATCAACCTTTTCTACCAGATATTCGACAAGGGCGTGCTCGCCGACGGAGAGGGCAGGGAGATCGATTTTCGCAATACAATGATCTTTCTGACGTCAAATCTTGGCAGTGATATTGTTGCGGCCTTGTGTGAAGACGACGTTCCTCCTGACCCCGCCACGCTGGAAGAAGCGTTGCGCCCCGCCCTTGTCCAGTTTTTTCGCCCCGCGTTGCTTGGGCGCATGACAATCATGCCATACATGTCGTTGCGGCCGGAAATCATGCGCGAGCTTGTGGGGATGAAGCTTTCCCGTATTGCGGAACGTCTTCTTGCCCAGCACCGCATGTCTCTGGCCTGGAGCGAGGACGTGGTTTCATCCATTGCGGCAAGCTGCACGGCGGTGGATACCGGAGCGCGCAATATCGATCACATCATCAACGCTTCGCTCCTCCCCCGGCTGGCGGCCGCCCTGCTGGGCAATATGGGGCGCAACGGACGTTCCCGAATATATGTCGATCTGGATCCGCGCCAGGGCATTTTTACCTGTTCACTGCGGGATGAGGATCCGGAATGACGCCTCCCCTGCTGCTTTCTTCCTTTCACCGATTGCGGGCGAATGCCGGAGATTATGACGCCATTTGCAGGACTCTGGCCGAGTGCGCGTGTGAAATAGACGGAGCAATGGCCGCCGGCGTCTTTCTCCGTGATTATGCGGGGGAAACGCTTTTTATCGCCGGCCGGTTTCCGGCGGGAGGCTCCCTTAACGAAGATTGTCAACGTCTGGAAGTCGATGATTTGGACGATCCGGTATGCTACTGCCTGCACACCGGGATACCCGCCGCCTTCACCCAGATGCCCGAACTCCCCAAATCCGTGCGGCTGATTTCCGCATCTCCGGATATTCGTTCGTATAACATCTATCCCCTGCCGGAACGTGAAGCGGGCGGCATGGGCTGCGTGCTCACCCTTTTTCGTTCCTCTCCCCGCGGAAAGCAGACCGTGTGCCAATATCTGTGCCTGTACGCGGGGGCGCTGCTCGAACTGGCCCGCGGGCGCAAGCAAAGCGGATATGCCCTGCAAACCCTGGAAAAAGAAATCCGGCAACTGAAGGAAGATAAAATCCAGCGTCAGACCCTGACGTTTGCCGGGGACAGCCCCGCGGCGCACCATCTGCGATCCGCCATATCCAGAGTGAGCAATTCAAACGCGCCTCTGCTCATTACAGGAGAAACCGGGACGGGAAAAAGCCTTCTGGCCCGCATGGTGCACAACGCCGGAAAACGCAGTGGAGGGCCGTTCCTGGAGATAAATTGCGGCGCGCTGCCCGCAAACCTTCTTGAAAGCGAACTCTTTGGCCATGTCAGGGGAGCATTCAGCGGAGCCGTGTCCAATGCCAGGGGTCTGTTGCGGAGCGCGGATGGAGGAACAGTATTTCTGGATGAAATCGGAGAAATGCCGCCGCAGCTTCAAGTCGCGCTTCTTCAGGTTTTGCAGGAACATAAAGTCCGGCCTGTAGGAGGGGCAAAATTTTATCCGGTCAACATGCGCATTATCGCCGCCACGAATCGTGACCTGAATGAAGCCATGAATGCAAAAGATTTTCGGCGCGATCTCTATCACCGGCTGGCCGTGCTGAAAATACATATCCCTCCCCTGCGCGAGCGACGAGAGGATATCCCCGGGCTATGCTCGCTTTTTCTTGAACGGTGCTGCAAGAAGTCCGGGATGTCCGTATTGAATTTTTCACCAGATGCCCACCTCATGCTGCTGGGATATTCTTATCCCGGAAACATACGGGAACTTGAATCAATCATTGAGCAGGCGGTCAACAATTCTCCGCACAACAGCATTGAGCTTGGCATGGAATCTCTTGTTTCACATGCAGAAAACGGCTTTCGCTGCATTTCCTTATCAGATTTCAGAGAAATGCAGGAAAGCTGGTTCATACAGAATGCCCTGAAACTGTATAATGGAGACATACAGGCATGTTCCAAAGCTATAGGCGTTCACCCGAGAACTATTCGTCGCCGTTTGTCATCTGCAAAAATCGACTGAAATAACCGGATATCCTGTATATACATGATGCAGATGTAAAGGATACTCGACATGGAACTCATGCTGGAAATTATCAGTCGACAAAAATTTTCTCTTCCTCATGATAACAGACAGCATGTATTCAGTGAAGTAGGCGGCTATTTGGGACGTGATAAAGAGTGCGAATGGTTCCTTCCAGACAAAACAAATCAAATCTCGCGAAAACATGGTCTGATCAGTTTTGAACATGCAAATTTTGTTATTGAAGATTTAAGCACCAATGGCATATATAATGCCCTCGGCAGGGAACGCCTTGAAAAGGGTAAAAAATATAAAATAGAACATGGAGATACCTATTTAATAGGTGAATACAGCATTCAGGCCAGGCTTTTGCACAAGCCGGATTCGTATTTGTCCGTGCAGGAAATGCAGGCCGAGGATCTGATTCCCAACGACAGCGTTCTGGCGGACGATCCGCTTGTGGCTCTGGAACAGCAGGATGAACTCAGTGCCCGCAAGAGGCTTGGACTCTACAGCGACCTGCTGGGCGCCGCGCCGGAAAAACCATCATTTCAGTCGGATCATACGGAAGCGCCGCTCGGATCCATGCCGCCAATCGTCCTTGTTCCGGAAAACTGGAATGAAGACAACGATGGAGAGGAAGCAGCCCCGGACGAAGCCCCCCTCCCGCCCGGGGACGCCATTCCGCCAGCCGAAACGCCGCCCCCTGCCGACGCGCCGCCCCGACATGACGCCCCCGACGCGCCGGCCCGTGAAGTTGAGGCCTTTTTCCGGGCGCTGGGGTTTGCCCGCGCTCCGGCATCGCAAGAGGAGCGCGAGCGGATCATGCTCCAGGCCGCCGATCTGATGACGGCCGCGGTGGACGGCATGCTTCAGGCTCTGCGCAACAGGGCCGACAGCAAAAATGAACTCCGCCTGCCTGTCACCACCATGACGCTGGCCAATAACAACCCCCTGAAGTTTTCGCCCACGGCCAGAGCCGCCCTCAATTATCTGCTGGATTCTCCCTGCGATGATTTTTTGTCCCCGGTCCAGGCAATGCAGCACGGCTTCGAGGATCTGCACAGCCACAGCATGGGCGTGCTGGCCGGAGCACGCGCCGCGGCCCAGGCCATATTGACGCGAATCAGCCCCGAGGCTGTCGAGTCGAAACTGGACGGGGCCGGAACCGTACGGTTTGCGCGGACGCGGCGTCTGTGGGACACCTATGTCCGCCTCCACACAGCACTGCGTGATGACAGCAACGGCTTCGCGGCATTCTTTCTGGACGACTTCGCCCGGGCCTACGAGATGCAGGTGCGAACGCTTCACCCCGCCTTCACTCATCGTCAAGGAGACAAGAAATGACGCTCCGCACACTGCTTTGCACACTTGTGCTGGCAATGCTTTCTCTGCTGAATGCCTGCTCCTCCCCGCGCGTCACCATGGAAGTCGCAAGTCAGCCCAATGTGAATCCTGACAGTTCGGGGCGTCCATCGCCCCTCATTGTCAAGATGTATGAAATGCGAAGCGACATGGCTTTTCGCCAGGGGGAATTTCAACTGCTTTTCATGGAGCCGATGAAAGCTCTGGGATCTGATCTCGTGGCGATGGACGAGCTTACCTTTGTACCCGGCGAAGCCCGCACCGTGGAATATGTGCCCATGCCCGAGACCCGATATGTAGGCGTCCTGGCCGGGTTCAGACAAATGGAACGGGCCAGATGGCGAACCGTGGTTCCCGTAAATCCTGAAAAGAGCAACAAGATCCGCCTTGAACTCAACGACGCCTCCCTGATCGTCATTGATCCCGGCAAGGATTGGTCTTCGGAAGAAAGCGTGAGGAACTACCAGGAGCGCCTCGGCAATGGCGAAGAGAAAAAGGATCCCGAGCCGGCGGCTTCCGCTCCTTCCGGGGAAGAAGGAAATGCGCCTCCCGATTCCACTCCGGCCGCTTCCGCCCCTGGTTCCGTTCTGCCCCGATCAAAGCAGGTAACCGACAAGTAAGGAAGCGCCATGTTGACGGAACGTGTCGTATGGACGGAAGGGCTGCAACTTTGTCCTGTACATTTTCAGCAGCAGGACAGATACACAGAGTCGCAACTCTCACAGCGTGGCCTGCTGTTGAGCCGCTACGGCTGGGGCTTCACCGAGTTTGTGATCGACGAACAATATCTCAATCTGGGCAAGGTTGTACTCAGCAAGGCAAAAGGGATCTTTCCGGACGGCAGTCTCTTTGAAATAGGCCACGGTCAGGAGGGTTTGTCGTTTGATGTGGAGCCGGGGACAATGAACCGTCAGGTTGTGCTCGCGCTTCCCATTGTACTGGAGGGATCATCCGAAATCCGCGATGAAAGAAACATGGGATTGTCCACACGTTTTGTCGCTCATGCCCATACGATATGCTCCAATATAGCCGGCGACATGCGTGAACGCGCCATTCAGTGCGCACGCCCCGATCTCAAGCTGATGTTTGAAGATGACACCAGCCGCAGCGGTCATGTCATTCTGCCGATTCTCCATATTGTGGAATGCCGGCCGGACAAATCCATCCTCGCTGACAAGGACTTTACCCCGACGTTCATGCATCTGGGGGCATCGTCGCTCCTGTCCGGCTATTTGCGCGAAATCATCGGCCTTATCAGCCACAGGGCCGACCAGCTCGCCCGCCGGATCAGCAGCGCGGGCAATACAGGCACCGCGGAAATTGCGGACTTCATGCTGCTTCAATGCCTGAACAAGGCGGAGCCGGAATTCAAGCATCTCGACAAGACGCCCCATATCACACCGGAAGATTTCTATCGCCGTCTTCTTTCTCTGGTTGGCGAACTCGCGTCCTATGTTGAAAACGAGAAACGCCCCGGAGACTTGCCCGACTACAGCCACAGGGAACAATACAAATGTTTTGCCGACCTGATGGAGCTGGCCCGCTTTGCGCTCAGCATGGTTCTTGAACAACATGCGATCGAATTGCCCCTGCAACAAAGAAAATACGGCATCACGGTTTCCCCCATTCATGATCGCAATCTCCTGTCGTCCGCCAGCTTTGTGCTGGTGGCCTCAGCCGACATGAATCAGGAAGACCTGCGGACTTCTCTGCCGCGTCAACTGAAAATCGGTACGGTTGAGAATATCCGGGATCTGGTCAACCGCCAGTTGCCGGGCATCAAGATTTCCGCGCTTGCCGTTGCGCCGCGTCAGATTCCGTTTCATGCCGGCAAAAGCTATTTTCACCTGGAATTCACTTCGGAAGAGCTTGCGCAGATGGAACTTTCCGGAGGGTTCGCCTTTTATATTTCGGGAACCTTTCCGGGACTCCAGCTCCAATTCTGGGCAATCAAGGAGTGACCCATGAAACAGGCGGATAGAGATCAAACCGTCTTCCTGAACATGGAACAGCCCAGGCCGGATCCCGGTCTGCCTTCTTCCTTTCGGCCAGTCGCGACATCGGACGCGAACAGGGCGCGAAGCTCCATTCCCTATGTGGCGCAACAGACCTCCGTCAGCAATTACAGTTCCGGGTTGAATCCCCTGGTCAATGCCGCATCAGACCTGCTGCTGTCTATTGTACGCATCCGCGCGACGCACAGGGAACAGCCCCTCCGGCATCAGGAGAATGCAAATCCGCCCGCCCGCAACGAAAATATCGAACACCTCCGCGCTCGTCTTGAAGCGGAAATACGAGCCTTTGAAAGCCGCGCCCTGGCTTCTTCCGATATCGAGCAGGCGCAGATCATAGCTTCCCGTTATGTATTGTGTACCGCTGTGGATGAAACAGTCTCGATCTCTCTGCACGGTGAAAATGGGGAATGGGGAAAACACGGGTTGCTTTCCACCTTCCACAATGAAACATGGGGCGGGGAGAAATTTTTTCAAATTCTTGATCGCTGCATGCAACAGCCGGCACGCAATCTGTATATTCTGGAACTCATCTACCTTCTCCTGAGCCTTGGGTTTGAAGGAAAATTCGGCGTCAGGGAACGTGGCCCGATTGCCCTGGAAGCATTGCGGGACAAGGTCTACAAGCAGATTCGTCTTCTGCGGGGCGAACCCCCGCAAGATCTCTGTGAAAAGGTTGAGCCGCCCAGGGAACGCGATCGCATACATGCCTATATTCCCGTATGGTTGGTGCTCGCTGTCTTCCTCTTTGCCATCGGAGTAACATTCGTCGGCTTTTCCACTATCCTGGAAAAACATGCGGAGCCATTGCTTGACGATATGTCCCGGATAGCGGGCAATCTTCAGGAGGTACAGCCATGAGGGCATTTTTCCGGGCGCTTGCGAACTCGCTGACGGCCCCGTGGGTTCTCGCCCTTGCGCTGACGCTGTTTTTTGTCCTGCTTGCATGGTTCCTCGGCCCGTATGTGGCCATTGCGGAACACAAGATCCTGGAAAGCGTCGTCTCAAGGCTGGTGGCGACATTGGTTCTGGTCTTTCTGTGGGGACTGTTCATTGCCGTCTTTTATTCCCGCCGCAAGAAAAAGGAACTCGCTGACCCGGAAAAGGCTGCCGCCGCCGAACAAACGGAACAGGAGCGGGCCGCCCTCCGTGAGGAAAAGGATTACATACGGGATAAAATAAAAAATGCCATCCGTATTGTTACATGCTCGAATTTCTACAGCGACAGCAACCGCTCGCGCTACAACCTCCCCTGGTTTCTGGTCATAGGCCCGGAAAATTGCGGCAAGACTTCATTCCTGCTCAATTCCGGCTTGCAGTTTCCGCTCAATGAACAGGCGGATCGCCATCTCTATCAACTGAAGGCGACAACGCGCTGCGAGACCATGTTCGCCAATCAGGCTGTCTTCATCGACACCCCCGGGAGCTACACGGACAGCCGGCGGGAAAGCCGGCAGGGCGGTCTCTGGCAACTGCTTCTGAAGCGCATTTTTCATGTCCGCCCCGCCAAACCGGCCAATGGCGTCATTGTCTGCGTAAGCATACGCGATATCATGGATGCCGACGCCCCCCGGCGCGAACACCTCGCCCGGACCATCAGGGAGAGGCTGAGCGAAGTGCTCCAGACTCTTCGGACCCATGTTCCGGTTTTTCTGGTATTCACCAAATGCGATGCGGCGCCGGGTTTCGCCCAGTTTTTTGCCCAACTCCCCCGTGCGGAGCGCGAACAGATGTTCGGTTGTCCAGCCGGAAAGGGATTCAGCATGGACATGGGCAAACTTCGCGGCGAAACGGCGGAAATGCTCCGGACCCTGAACGCGCAAATCATCTCCAAGATACATCAGGAGCGGGACATTGCCGCGCGTGGCGACATCTTCCGCTTTCCCCAGGAGCTGGCCGCGCTTGGTCCGAATATTGAAGACTTCATCACGGAGGCTTTCGGAGCCTCCCGCTATCACAGACCCGTCATGTTCAGGGGCTTCTTTTTCACGAGCGCCCTGTCCTCTCAGGACGTGCTCAAATCGGCGGCCAGAGGGGGCGAGCTTGCCTTCCAGACAGGCTTTCAACCGTCACAGGGAGATTACGCAAAAGGTTTCTTCATCCTTCGCCTGTTGCAGGATTGCGTCATTCCGGAAGCAAGCCTGGCGGGAGCGGACAGGGAGAATCTTTGGGCGCTCCGTTTGCGCCGTCATGGACTGCAACTTGCGGCAACGGCTTTCTTCATCTTTGCGGCGAGCTTTCTTGGGATCAGCTTTATAAACAATTATTTGAATATTGAATCCATTTCCGATCTTCATTCTTCCTTTTCAGAACAGCGCGCCTCGCTTCCGGATCCGCAGGACGCAAGGGCTGTACTGCCCGAATTGGATATCATTGAAAAGACATTGCACATTTACAATCCATCTGAAGATTCGGGCATCTCATACGGCCTTGGTTTGTATCAGGGCGATGCCATGGGAGATGCCGCCAGAGCCGCCTACCTTGGTGAACTCAATGATCGTCTGCTTCCGCAAGCGCGTCAAACCGCCGCGCAAAAAATCGAACAGTCTCTGAAAAACGTCGGAGAACTCAAACCGGCTCTCCGCGCGTACCTGATGCTGTGCGAACCAAAACACCTCAAACGGGATTTCGTTTCCGACTGGCTGGGACGCCAGTGGTCTTCGCTGTTTATGGGAGACGCGCCAGCCCAGGCGGCTCTGGCGCGCCATATGGACTACGCCATGCTTCATGGCATTCGCCCCGTCGAACCGGATCAGGCTCTGTTGAACAGGGCGCGCCAGGCGCTGCTGAAAATTCCATTGGCGGAACTGGCCTATCAGCAAATGAAGGAGGAGGCGCAGGAAGGCGGCAAACCTCCCTTCACGTTCAGATCAAGCCTGGGGGAAAGCATGTCGCCATTTGATGGCGATACCTACCGTATCCCCTATCTTTATACCCGGAAGGGATACGAGGAATACTGCGTGGAACGCTGCCCGGCCATTATCAGGAGCATGACCGATGACAGCTGGATTTTCGGTTCAAACCCCCTCACGCTCAGTTCTCTGGACATGGATCGCATCTACAAGGATGTCCGGGCCATGTACTTTCGCGACTATACCAGATTTTGGACAGAGGCCGTGCGGAAACTCAATGTGCCGGCGCCCAGAACGCTTTCCGCCGCCGCCAACACCGCTGAAAGGCTGACGGCCGGGGTTTCTCCCGTGGCCCTTGTTTTACGGGAAGTACGGGACAACACCAATCTCATCCTTGCGGAGGACAAGACAGATCCGGTGGCCGGGGCGGTTGCCGATCAGGCCCAAAAGCAGGCCGCCCGTAAAATCGGGAGCGCCCTCGGCGCACAGGTCGGCAAGGCCGTCACCCAAAGCGCCGCCGACAAGCTGACGGCGGCCAAAGCCAGGGCGCGGGCCGCCGCGCAAAAGGACGCGCTCGCAATACGTCAGTATTTTCTGCCGTTGCTCAGCCTGATCGACCCTGACGGCAACCCGGCCCCGGCCCTCAGGGCCGCGCACGACGCCATGGCCAACACATCCACATATCTGACGAAACTGCACAGCAGCGATGACCCGGCACAGCGCGTTTTTACAGCGCTTCTGGAAATCGCGGACAACAGGGATGAAACCTTGCGCGAACTGGAAAATGCCGCGAGAAAACTGCCCTCGCCCGTGCGGGGGTGGTATGAAAGCGTTCCCTCGGGTTCGTTGCGGCGTATGCTTTTCCTTGCCGCGGACTATATCAACCAGGCATATCTGCAACGTGTTGTGCATGTTTATACGCGCGATCTCAGCCCGTATTATCCATTCAACAGTCAAACCAATCACGACGTCAGCCTTGATTCCTTCAGTTCCTTTTTCCGGTCCGGAGGGACGCTTGACAGTTTCTATGATGCGTATCTGCGCCCGTTCATCAACAGCAACGGCACGCTTCGCAGCATCATGGGGCAAACCCTTCCGCTTTCTTCTCAGGATTTGGCCCAATTGACGCGGGCGAACCGCGTACAGAGCGCATTCTTCTCCTCCGGGCGTGAGCTTGGCATCAACTTCACCATGGAACCGTACGCGCTTGACGCTTCCCGGAAACAAGTCACCTTCTCCATAGATAACGAAGCTGTGAGCTACTGGCATGGCATGGTGCAGGGGAGAAACTTTTCATGGCCTGGCAATCACAGCCGCGCAAGTCTGGAAATGACGGATCTGAACGGCATCTCCCAGCGCAACGATACCCGGGGGGACTGGGCGATGTTCCGTATCCTGCAAGCAGGAACGATCAAGAAACAGGAGAACAACACCTGTCTTGTAGAAATACGGCAAAACGGCGGTTGGGCGCAATTCCTCATCCAGTTCAGAAACAAGCTGAATCCTTTTGATCCTGCCGTATGTTCCTTCACACTGCCGACAACCTTGCAATAGCCGTCGCTTCTCCGCGGAGAGGGACAGGCGCGGCAAAACGCGGTTTGCCGGCGTGTTCGGCGTGGTTTTTGGCTTCACGGCGCTTTTCGCGCCGCGCCAGACTCTCGTCTGGCGTTGGAAGCCATTTCATGCGAATCATGAAATGACTTCCAATCATTCAGGGATACTACGAAAACAGCGTGCGTAAAGCGTTTGGACCGCATTGGATACTGTGCGGATCACTGTGCCTTGCCGTTCTGGCAGGCTGTCTGGCCGGTATGCCGTCAGAAAGACGCCACGCCGCGTCTTCTCGCGCCGTAACCATCCGGAGGGAATATCTCCCTCCCTTCGGCGGCCAGACAATCCGACCGCCGCAACGAATGGCGGATGTGACCACGTTATGGATGCCGCTTACTCGGGAAGAATACTCCAGGCTTGCCGCGCGTGGCGGTCCCTCCTCCCGTCCTTCCCGGGCATGTTCCCCGGTGTCCGCATGGCTCCCTCCATCCGGGCGGACAATCATGGAGGAATATCTATACCGCCTCACGGTCAGCCAGAAGGCGGTGACCGCCAGGGTTCTTGAACGGGCGGGCAGGGTTCTCCCCATGATCCGCACCGTTCTGAAAGAACAGGATCTGCCGCCTGAACTGGCCGCATTGCCGTTTGTCGAAAGCGCATTTGAAACCAAAGCTGTCTCGCGGGCTGGCGCTGCCGGCCTGTGGCAGCTCATGCCCGTCACCGCGCGCCGTTTCGGTTTGATTGTGGACGCATCGCAAGATGAACGGTTCGATCCCCGCAAGGCTACCGAAGCCGCAACAAGATATCTGCGTTATCTTTACGGGCGCTTCAGGAATTGGCCATTGGCGCTTGCCGCCTACAATTGCGGAGAAGGAGCGATGGACGCCCTTTTGCGCAGGTACGGAGCAAATACGCTGGATGAATTGTGCGTTGTCGGGCGAGCATCGGTTCCGCAAGAGACGTTGCAGTTTGTGCCCAAATTTGTCGCCGCCGCCACTGTCATGCACCCCGCCGATCAATACGCTCCGCAAGATAAACCATCTGCCCCCCGACAGACCCGGCCGCCGCAAAACCGCATACAGGAAGAAAACAAGCCGGAGCTTTTCCGAAAGCCCGCTTTTTCAGAAAAGGATGCCCCACTCATTCCCACCATGCGGAGAATATCCAGATGAACAATTCCCGCGATCACGAAAAAAGACCGCTCCAGACTGTCATGCTCAATTCATGGGGCTGGTCTCAACGTGGGGAGCACAAGGAAGAAAACGAAGATGCCTTTCTCAATTGGCCCGAACGTTATTGCTGGGCTGTTGCAGATGGGGTTGGAAGCAGCGATTACGCAGCCAGAGCCAGCCAGTTTCTGATAAAAAAGCTTATGAGCCTTCCAGAAGCGACTTCTCTGGAAAATCATGTCCAAAACGCTCGCGCCTGCCTTGAAGAAGCAAATGCCCTCCTGAGTTCACGCGCCATGTGGCCAGGTACAGCCTCCAGCACAATAGTGTTGCTGCTGATACATGAAGAGCAGGCTTCATGCCTCTGGGCCGGCGACAGCCGTTGTTATTTATTGCGCGACAATGTATTGTATCAATGTACGAATGATCATACATTGCGTCAGGAAAAAATTGACTCTGGAGAACTGACCAGACCAGAAGCCTATCGAATGGTAAAAGGGAATATCATTACCAATGCCATTGGAACGAATTCCACTAAACTAGACGAAGTTCGCTTTATATTGCATCCTGGAGATCGCATCCTTCTTTGTTCCGATGGACTTTCAAACATACTGAATGATATAAAGCTTACCAGCTTGTTATGTGAAGGCAATGCCCATACATGTGCGGAACGTATACGAGAAGCCATAATGAAATATCCTCACCCTGATGACACATCGTTCGTTACCATATTTCTGTCATAGGATAGATCTGTATGCGCCGGAAAAAAAAGAATCAGCCATCAACAACCCCTGCAAGAAGCATCCCAAATATTCATGCTGAAAAAAATACATCTATCCGCTTCATACCCGAAAAACGGCTTGGAGCAGGCGGGCTATGCGAAGTTTATTCCGCAAAAGATTTGGTAAGATTTGAATATGACGATGGCTGTCCCCATGTGGCTGTCAAACGATTGCTTGCGAAATACGAAAAAAATCCCGTGGCGCGCCGTCTTCTCGCCAGAGAATTCTTTATAGCTCGCACTCTTTCACATCCCGGCGTAGTGCGCGTATTCGATCTGCATGAAGAAAACGCCAGCCTGTGTCTCAGCATGGAGCTTCTGACAGGCCAAAACCTTTATGACATGCTGGGAATGTATCCATCAGGGCTGGGAACAGCCGCCGTTCCTCTGGCGCATCAGCTTTTCAGGACCGTGGCATTATTGCATGAACTGGGAATAGTGCATGGGGACATAAAACCCGCGAACCTCATGCTGGAAAAAGGGAACCGTCTTGTCCTGCTGGACTTCAATACTGCTGAAGTCATCCCCACCCCCGGGCATCCAATGTCTCATGTCAGCCAGGGATTGCATGCGCGTTTGGGTTTATCGGCATATAGCGTTTTGCACGCTTCACCAGAACGACTTGAAGGGCATCCCCCCGCCTTTGCCGATGATGTCTTCTCCGCCTGCTGCACTGTTATAGAATTGATGGAAGGCATCCACCCGTTTGCCCGGCGCACGGCGCTGGAAGCCAAAAACTCCGCGCTTCCACCGCCGCGCCTGGCTGTGGGGAAGACGCCAAAAGGGAAAATGCTGCTGCGCGGCCTGTCTTTCAACGCCGCTTCCCGCCCTGCCGCGCGCGAACTGGAAGAAGTTTTCCGCCCACAACATTTTGCCGCCAGATGTTTTTCCGCCCTGTGCGCCAGCCTGATCGCAAAGGGATCATGAGCGTGCCGCTCCCAACGCTCTGCTGTCCGCTCCGGAAGGCAAAAAATCATTTTGGAAGTCATTTCATGATTCGCATGAAATGGCTTCCAACGCCGGACGAGAGTCTGGCGCGGCGCGAAAAGCGCCGTGAATGAGCCAAAAACCACGTTTTTTGGCGAATGATCTTCATAATTCAGCCCAAAGTCTGAATTATGAAATGAGTTCTGGTTTCAATCGCAAAAAGCTCTAAAGGAGAGAATCATGGCATTACCCAAAGCGTTACTCTGCTCCCTTGGCGATTACCCCGCCGATGCTGAAGAACAAATGTTGCGCAAAGCCGGTTTTGCGACTGGCTCCGTATCCTGGAAGAGCCTTGCAAAAGAAACAAATGACTGGATGCAGATTGGAGAAATACTGGAAGACGAAGCAATACAGGCGTGGGTTATTGCCGGAGAACCGGCGGATTTTACTTGTGAAATCGTATCATGCGCAAGTCTTCTGGCTCTGTCGCTTCGCCGTGCAACCCAGCCCGGGACAGCTTTTGTTCAGTGCGAAGAAGGAACCATGCCTGTTTTGCCGCCTGTTCTGCAACATGTAAAGATATATCACTCACTGGAACCATTTGCCGCCAGACTCATGGCGGCCCGTTTCAAGCCAGGTCACAAGGTGGAAACAGCGTTTTCCCTTCGTTCCATCCTTGACCCCCATGTGGGGATGTGGCTGGAAGCAGGCCCGGCGGACGGTCTGGTTCAGTCCGACTTTACCGTTGGGGTTTTGAACGCCGAAATTCTTGCTTTCGGAGTAGGGCCAAAAGGGCAAATCCCGGCCAAAAGCCACATGGCCTATCCCGTCCTGGGAGTGCAGGGAACATTGGGGGACAGAAAATTTTCCGCCTGTGCAGCCAAAAACGAAATCAACGCGCAAAGCGCATGTTATTGCAAAATCGGAGGCATTCCTCAGGGGGTGTTTTTGGGAAACTATCTTGATGAAGACATGCAGAATCAGGATGTTCAACTTGTACGTTTTGTTTGATATATCACCCTGCAACGCAAGTCCGCTCACTGCCTGGCCCGGGGCAAATGGATAAAGCCAGCCTCAAAGGCATGCAGAAAATACGGCAAATCCATGCTTCTTGAAGTTTGGTGTAAAACATATCAAATGGACACTAAAAAAATACTGTCAGTATATATGGTTCTGCTGTTCATTGCCAGCGCATTTGTCAGCATCCCTGTGAAATACAGAGAAATATTCTGTGTGATTGCTGTTGTCTTTTCTGGTCCCTTCATGATGGGATACTTTCAGAAATCGACTTTATTGACGCTTGTGATCAATGTTATTTATTTCCCTCTTGGAATGTATCTGCCAAGATGGGTAGAAGACGCCATACCCGGGAAGATGGAGACAGACCAGCATGTGGCGGCTGTTTTCTGTTTTTCCCTTGTCGGATTGATTGCGGGGATAGTGATGCTGTACGCGGGGAAGAAAGCAAGATATATAGTTGATACATATGGCTGCTTGATACAGTTTCGCAAACCGGGCGCGTGACAATGGAACGGCCGGGAACCACGGTTCCCGGCCGGTATTGTTTTTCAGCTTTCGGCCAGCGACTTGAAGGCCTTTTTGCCCGCGCCGCACACAGGGCAGCGCCAGTCTTCCGGCAGATCCTCAAAGCGGACGCCGGGCGGAATCTTGCCGCGCTTGTCGCCTCGCGCCGGGTCATAGACATAGCCGCAATTGCCGGTCTGGCACCGGTACATGTCAGCGGGATCGGACATGGCGCTCACCAGCAGGTGCACAGCACTTCAAAGTACGCCTGCGGGTGGGCGCAGGCCGGGCAGAGATCGGGCGCGTTTGTCCCTTCCACAACGCAGCCGCAATTGCGGCAGCGCCACTGGACAGGCGCTTCACGCCGGAAGACCATGCCTTCCCGGATGTTTTTCGCAAAGGCCAGGAAGCGCTTTTCATGGTAGGCTTCGGCTATGGCGATGTTGCGCATGACCGCGGCGATCTCCGCAAAGCCTTCCTCCTCGGCGATCCTGGCGAAGGAGGGGTACATTTCGGTGTGCTCGTGCCGTTCGCCGGCCGCGGAAGCGATCAGGTTGCTCTCCGTCCCGGCGATCACGCCGGCGGGAAACGCGGCCTTGATCTCCACGTCGCCGCCTTCAAGGAACTTGAAGAGACGTTTGGCGTGTTCCTTTTCCTGTGCGGCCGTTTCCGTAAAGATGTCGGCAATCTGGACAAGCCCTTCCTTTTTGGCCGCGCCGCTGAAATAATCGTAGCGGTTGCGCGCCTGGGATTCGCCGGCAAACGCGGTGAGGAGATTGACTTCCGTTCTCGTGCCCTTCAACGACTTCATACGCTCTCCATTGTTCGGGTTAAGGCATCCTGATCGGCTTGCTCTTGTGCGGCATCCCGCTCCCCCAAAGGCAAGCCGCGCAACGGCAAAAAATGTTGAAACGCGGGACACGCCCGGCCTAGTGTCTACTTGAAAAGTAGAAGTCATTTCATAATTCGCATGAAATGGCTTCTAACGCCAGAGAGAGTCTGGCGCGGCGCGAAAAGCGCCGTGAGTGAGCGAAAAACCACGTTTTTTCGCGAACGATTCCTGCAAAAATTCTTCGCAGAATTTTTGCAATCAGACACCAGGATGTTGCGAAAACGCCGCCACATCGCATCGGGCCGTATCGGCGCGGCCTTCAGGAGGAGAAAGGCATTTCGGCGCGCCGCCGGCGTCAGGCGTCGGCAGAGGAGCAGGCGTCGCAGATGCCCTCGAATTCCACACGCGCGCGGGTTGCGGTAAAGCCCTCAACCCGGAGGCCCGCGATATCCGGCACGGGGACAGAAGACATGACGTCACCCACCCGGCCGCAGTTCGTGCAGCGAATATGCTGGTGCGGGCGGATATCTCCGTCAAAACGGCGGATGGAGCCTGCCGCCTCAAGCTTGAGAATTTCCCCTGTTTCCGCCAGAAAATCAAGATTGCGGTAGACCGTGCCAAGGCTGATGCGGGGGAGTCTGGCGCGCACCATGGCGTACAGTTCGTCCGCCGTGGGGTGTGTGCGAACCTTTTTAAGCTCTTCGAGAATGACCATGCGCTGCCTTGTCATGCGCGTCTGTGGGTGTGACATGGAGCCTCCTGCTCAGTAAGTATTACTGTTAGCTGAAAAAGCTGTCAAGACTGCCTGTCTGAGGCAGGGATCCAAAGTATAGAGATTTTCTTGACATTGGCCGGAAGCTGTGAAAGGGATTGGCGGAATACGATATCGGCCGTAAAAGGTGTGAACCTATGGAAATCAGCTTTTTTTCCCTGATCGGGCAGGCTTCGCCGCTGGCGAAGGCCGTGCTTGCCCTTTTGCTGCTCATGAGCGTTTCGAGCTGGGCGCTGATGCTCCGCAAATGGCTGGCCCTGCGCGCCGGCATGGCCAAGACGCTTGAGGGCATGGAGCGTTTCGACCGGGCGCGCGATCTGCGCGAGGCCGTGCAGTCTCTCGGCGGCGATCCCGACTCGCCCCTGTACACGGTGGCGCACGAGGGCGTGACCGAATTCAACCGTTCCAAGGAAGCGGGTGCCACGGAAGCCGTGGTGGTGGACAACGTGCGCCGCTCCCTCCGGCAGGGAGTGAACATTGAAATGGCGCGGCTCACCGCATCGCTTTCATCCCTTGCCACGGCGGCCAACACCGCCCCGTTCATCGGTCTTTTCGGCACGGTGTGGGGCATCATGAACACCTTCCACGCCATTGGAGCCATGAAGTCGGCCTCGCTCGCCACTGTGGCGCCGGGCATTTCGGAAGCGCTCATCGCCACGGCGCTGGGCCTTGTGGTGGCCATTCCGGCCACTGTGGCCTACAACAGCTTTCTTGGCCGCCTTGATCAGCTTGAGTCCCGCCTTGTGAACTTTGCGGGCATGTTTCTGAACCGCGTGCAGCGCGAAATCAACGCGCACCGCCCCGCGTCCAGAACGACGCCGGGCTATTGACGCGCTGCCGCGCGTTGCCGAAAGACATGTGAAACGTCCCGGCGCGGCAGGGAGCGTCCGCAACTCGTTTCATCCATCCCCGCGGGCGATTTATCATGAGGATCACTCCGCCGAAAACCACGCGGTTTCGCGAACGATCCTGCAAAACAGTTTTCGCATGATCGGGCGAGGATTGTTTTGCCCAGACAGGAGCAAGACATGGGAGCTTCCGTTGGAGGCAAGGGCAGGCTTGTATCGGAAATCAACGTGACGCCCTTTGTGGACGTCATGCTGGTGCTGCTGATCATTTTCATGGTGACCGCGCCCATGATGACCGAGGGGCTGGAAGTGGAGCTTCCGCAAACGCGAGCCGTGGAAACCCTGCCCACCGAATCCGAAAACATGGTGCTTACCGTCAGGCGCGACGGCGTCATGTATCTTGATGCCTATCAGGTTCAGCTCGACGAACTGGAAGAAAAGCTCAATCTGCTGGTGAAGGCACAGAACAAGCAGCTTTTTCTCCAGGCCGACAAGGATGTTCCCTACGGCGTGGTGGTTGACGTCATGGGCCGTGTGCGCGCCGCGGGCATAGGGCAACTTGGCGTGGTGGCGCAGCGCGAGACAAGCCCCGCCCCCACCACGGGCAGGGGCCGCAGGTAGCCCCCGAAACAGGCGGAACAACTCCGGCGGACCTCCCGCGGCGGATACGATCATGCACTTGGGCAGTTATTTCACCTCGCTTCTTCTGCACGGCCTGGCATTGCTGGCCGTCATCTTCTGGCCGGCGTCCAGACCTGTGCGGCTCGATCAGCCCACGCTCCAGATCAGCATGACGCTCGGAGATCCCGGCGGCGACATGCTGCCCTCGCCCGTGCTCGGGCATCAGACCGCTCCGGAACCAAGCGAGGCCGTGGCCAAACCTGCCCCGCCCGCGCCCGAGGCCGCCCCTGTGCCCGTGCCTGAAGCCGTCCCCGCGCCGGAACAGCAGCCAAAGCCCGAAGCGCCCGCGCGCCCCGCGCCGCCGCAGCCCGAGGCTGTGCCCATCCCGCAAAAACCGGAGCCGGAAAAACCGAAGGAAGAGCCAAAGCCGAAAGCGCCCGAAAAGCCGAAGGAACAGCCCAAACCCAGGGAACCGGAAAAGCCGAGGGAAAAACCCGCTCCAAAGGAAACCCCGAAGAAAAACGACAAGCCGAAAACCCCAAAACCGGAAGACGCCCTGAAGGCCGCTCTGGCGGACGCCCGAAACAAGACGAAAAGCACAGGCTCCAAATCGCCGGTCAGCGGCGCGCTGAACGACCTGAAGCGCACGGCGGGCGAGCAGGGTGGGGGCGGCGGTTCAGGCGCCGGGCCGGGCGGCGGCGGGCTGTACGACGTGTATATGGGCCAGGTGATCACGGCCATTCGCCCCAATTGGGCAATGGCCATCTATTCCCGGCAAAATCTTGTGGTGGATATCTGGATCAAGATTTCCCCCGCCGGGGAAATTCTGGACAGCCGGGTGGAACGCAGTTCCGGCCGGGCGGAATTCGACGGCTCCGCCCTCAACGCGGTGCGGCGCACGCGGCAATTGCCGCCCCCGCCCACGGCGGATCAGCAGGAACTTATCGTGAGCTTCAACTCGCAGGACACGATTTGACAGGAAGCTGTTTCACCGACAGCCTCCACCTTTTCCGGCCGGCACGCCGCTCAGGAAAGATTTCCCTTCCAAGCGACTGTCGGCAAGATCCCCGCCCCTGACAGGGGGCGAGCGCAACATTTGGCGGTTGAGCATGTCGTGTCTCCTGAATGCGTTACAGAAGGAAGCTTCGCGCAAGCTGTGGTTCCGTGGCGCCTTGTGGCTGGCGGTGCTCGGGCCGTTTTTCTTCCTTTCCTACAATTTCGCGGGCAGTCTGGCCGAAGTGCGGCAGATCCGCGCAAGCCTCGTGTTCGGCTGGGAGCGCTGGATACCGTTTCGCCCCTGGACGATCCTCGCCTACTGGAGCCTGATCCTTGCCTGCATCGCCTCCTTTTTCAGCGCATGGGGCATTTTCAGCCCTGACGCGCGCCCCGGGCGGGGCGATCCGGATCGGGAGAGGCAACGCCTGGACAGGCACGGGGAGCGCCTGTTGCTCTGCCAGCTTCTGACTGTGGCGTGCTTTCTGCTCATGCCGTTGCGCTTTTCCTACACGCCGCCGCGTGTTGAAGGCTTTCTGGGCGGCTTTTTTGCCATGCTGTACGCTTTTGATCAGCCGTACAATCAGATCCCTTCGCTGCACGTCGCGCTGCTCACGCTCATTGCGGCCCGCTGTTCCCTTGGCGGAGTGTGGCGGGGAGCGTTCAACAGTTGGGTGTTCCTTGTCGGCATTTCCGTCCTCACCACCTGGCAGCAGCACTTTATCGGCGCGCTTGCGGGTCTGCTCCTGGGCGGGCTTGTCCTGTGGGCTGTCCCGGACGACGGCCCGACGTTGCGAACCCTGTGGCGGGAAGGAAGATCCGCAAGAGATGATCCCGATCGCCGCGTTCTGGCCAGAATATACGCGGCCGCGTCATTCGCCTGCCTTGCCTGGTGCGTGTTCGGCTGGGCGTGCTGGGGGAGCGGCGCGGCCGCGATCTGGCTGTTCCTCGCCTGGAGTGGACTGGCCCTGGGATTGACGGCCCTGGTGTACGCGCGGCTCGGCCCGGCGGCGCTGCGCAAGCGTCAGGGCGGGTTTCCGCCGGCAAGCCTGTGGCTTTTCTGGCCGTATCTGGCGGGCGCGTGGCTGAATTCGCGCTGGTGGACCCGGGGCCGCCCCGCGCCGGATCATGTGGCCGATCGGATCTGGATCGGCAGGATGCCCGGACGGCGGGAGCTGGAACGCCTTGCCGCCTCCGAGCACGGTTTTGACGCGCTGCTGGATCTTGCGGCCGAGCTTCCCGCTCCCGCATCCTTCGCGGGAGGGGAGGATTTTGTCTATGCGGCCGTGCCGCTGCTTGAGGGCGCGATCCCCGATCCCGAAGATGTGGGCAGGGCCGTGCTCCGTCTGGACAGGCTGCACAGGGCCGGCCGCACAACGCTGGTCTGTTGCGCCCTGGGCGAGGTCCGGTCGGCGCTTGTGGTGGCGGTCTGGCTTTCCTTCCGGAGCGGAGCGCCGCTTGCCGACGCCATTGCCGGAGTGGCGCGCCGCCGGCGCGGCGTTGCGCTGGACGAAGCAAGGATACAGGCCGGGCAGGCGGCCTTGCGGCTGTTGCTCGCCCGCAAGCGCGCCGGGGATCTGGCGGAACGCCTGAGCAGATGGCGCGCCGGGCAGCGGGAAGCGATCAAGAAGTCATTTCATAATTCGCATGAAATGGCTTCCAACGCCGGACGAGAGTCTGGCGCGGCGCGAAAAGCGCCGTGAATGAGCCAAAAACCACGTTTTTTGGTGAATGAATGAGTTCAAGAGAGGTTCGGGATGGCCGACAGCCTGAATCACGACGCGGAAGACCGTGATGTTTCCGCCTGCCCGGCAGGGGTGATGCCGGGCGCGCCGCTTGTGGAAGTTGAACGTGCCTTTGTCACCTTTCCCGGCATGTGCGCGCTCAATGACGTGAGTCTTGTGGTACGGGCGGGGGAGCACCTGGCGATCCGCGGCGGCAACGGCGCGGGCAAGTCAACGCTGCTCCGCGTCTTGCGCGGCGAGCAGTGGCTCGATCAGACGCGACTCGCCGGAGGCGGCGTCGGCTCGCGGGGGCGGGTGGTATGGCATACCCCGACAGGAGCGGAAAGTTCGCCCCTTGCCGGGCGGAACATGAGCGCGCTGGTTTCCGCGGCCGTGCAGGAAGCCATCGTGCGGCAAGGATGGAACCTGAGCGGCGAGGAACTGGTGGCCGGCGGCTTTGCCGATACGGCGTTCCCCGGCGGCCGGCGCGATCCGGAGCAGGAAGCGATCATCCGCTCCACGGCCGTCCTGCTTGGCGCGGAAGATCTTCTCTCGCGGCGCGTGCTCGCCCTGTCGCAGGGACAGTTGCGGCTCCTGCTTGCGGCGCGCGCGCTGGTGCGGCGCGTGCCTCTGCTTCTGCTTGACGAAGTGACCGAAGGGCTGGACGCCCCTGCCTGCCGGCGTCTGCTGGATGCGCTTGAGCGCGTCGCGGAATACGCCACCCTGGTCATGACCACGCACCGCCCGGAGACCCTGCCGGCCTGGATCGGAAGGATTGCGCGCATGGCGGCCGGGCGGCTGATCCCTGACGAAACGCCGCCGCGGGAAGAGGCTCCCCCACGGGAAACAGACGCCTTTTCCGCACGCGGCATGACGGCGGAGCAGACCCGGATTTCGGGCGGGGCCGGCGTTACGCTGTCCCATGTGACGGTATACATTGAGGGAACGCCTGTTCTGCACGATCTGGACTGGGAAATCCGCCCCGGCGAAAACTGGGCCGTGATCGGCGGGAACGGAGCTGGCAAGTCAACGCTGCTTCGCCTGCTGGCCGGGGATGAATTCGCCGCGCTCGGGGGAAGCATCCGCCACAGGTTCCCCGGCCGGGATCAGGATGCCGCGGCCTCCGCGGAGCCGCGCCGTCTGGAAGATCTCCGGCGGGCCGTGCAACTGGTGTCCGATCTGGGGCAGGCAACCTACGGTTACAATGTCACGGGAGAGGAACTGGTCGTCTCCGGCATCGACAACACCATCGGCCTGTATCGGGAATCGACAGGCGAAGAGCGCGCCAGGGCCGCGGCGCTTCTGAAGCTTGTCGGCGCAAGCGGGCTTGCGGCCCAACGCATCCGCACCTGTTCCTCCGGAGAACTGCGGCGTCTGCTCCTGGCCCGCGCCCTTGCCGGCGAACCCGATCTCCTGCTGCTTGACGAACCGTTTTCCGGCCTTGATGCGGAAAGCCGTGAGGGCTTCCGCCTCCTGCTCGACACGCTGGCCCGCCGCGGCGTGCAGATGGTGCTTGTCACGCACCATCCGGAAGACGTTATCCCGGCGATCACGCGCACGCTCCACCTGGAAAACGGACGGATCGCCGGGGTAACCGGGGAACATGCCCCCATGCACACAGGCTGATCCCGACGCGGATGCGCCACACGCCCAATCCTCGAGCCAACAATGAGTCCGGGAAGCTTCGACAGCAGGTCAGTTTGGACTATTGGGGGCTTCTCGCCCCCAAACCCCTCGGCAGGGGAATGATTCCCCTGCACCCCCGATAGGCGGACAGAGCAAGGCGCAAGTTGGGATCTGGGGTCAGCCCTCAGCGGGGCGCAACACGCCCCACAAACGGCCTGCCAGTTTCACACCGAGCCACTGCCAAACCTTCCGCCACGTTATTGCGGGCCGGGCACAGGCAGGTTATAAAACAACCGCACGGCTGCTTCTTTTCACTCGACTGCCTGCGCTCGGCGCGGCGCAAGCCGGAAAAGGAGCACGGCCATGAGACGGTTGATCATGGTCTCGCTTATCGCCCTGGCTGTGGTGCTGTTGCTGGCGACTGACGCCAGATAGCAGAATGCCCCGGCCCATTGTAGCGCGATGGGTCGGGGCTGTGTAAAAACTCTAACCGTGGCAGCCGTGCGGGGCGCTGTAACGCGCCGCGCCAGCCCCGGTTTCTGTTCGTAGCAGGAACCGGGGTTCCCTTTATGTATACGTCTTCCTTTCGGATCTGACAAGGGCCGATCGCCCGGCAAAATGATCCTGGAACCTCACTGAAATACGAAAGTTCACGTCAGCCAAGAAGATTCATCAGCATGTGCGGGAAGCTGTTCGCCTGAGAGAGCATGGCCGTGGCGGATTCAGTCAGGATCTGATTGCGAACGAAAGCCGTCATTTCCGTGGCGACGTCCGTGTCCGAAATGCGCGATTCCGAGGCTTGCATATTTTCGGCCTGAACGGAGAGATTCGTCACCGTGTTTTCGAGACGGTTCTGAAGCGCGCCAAGATGGGCGCGGATTTTGTCCTTGGAGACGATGGCGTTGTCAATGGCGACAAGGGATTGCTGAGCCGCTTCCTGGGTGGAGATGGTGAAGCCGGCCGCTGGCGCGCCGCCCTGGACCGTATGCTCAATATATTCTATTTTCCTGCCAAAAGTCACCAATGGTCTCAGGTTATCTATAATATCCTTGCTCGATTGTACGGACGGGTCAAGATAATAATTTTCCTGGTATGGCAAATCCGGCCGTGTGGTAAAAGTCTTGCCCTCGTCATAAGAATAATACCACCCGCCAGTCGCCGGATTTTCATAAACAATAAATTCATCTGGATATGGCGTGTGGACGGATACGGATCTTTTCTGTATGGCATCTTGAAGCCTGTTGATAATGGTCAGATCGGTCGCGAGTGACTCATTCAGTGCGACATTGTTAAATACATCTATGTAAAGACCGTCGGTTTCGGGATGATTGTAATATATGGTTCCCGTAACGGGATCGATATAGCCTTTCACATTTACTATGACGCTGGATTCATTGCAAACAGGCACAAGCTTTGCGATCAGATCAGGAACATAGGATTGGGACGGATCAAGCGTGGAGTGCTGGGGATCATCCGGATTGCTGACAAATGTTTTGCCTCCATCGCAGGAATAATATTGAGCATTGGTGTCCGGATTTCTGTAGGTATCATATACTGTAATGAGATTTACCGTCGAACTTACCAGATTCAGGCTGCCGACAAGTCCGGAATACGCTGGATCGCCCGCAGAAAATGAACTTCCGGACGGGTCGGACAAGTCGCTGAAAAATGTCGCCCCATTATCCTTGGTATAATACTGCTTGTTTGAGGAGTCTTCATAAACATCGCAGGTTGTAAGGCCGTCCTTCTTTTTGAAATCCGGAACAAGCCGTGCAATGGCCCCTGCGTCGGCGGGATCTGAACGGCTGAAAGCGATTTCGTCCGGCCTGGCAAGATCCGCAATAAATGTTTTCCCGCTGTCCCTGGTGTAATATTTTTGCCGGGCACTGCCATCCATCAGATAAATTTCATATTTGATTGCCACATCCTTGTTTTCCCGGGACAGCTCCAGGCGGTTTATAATCGCCTTGTCCCTTACTGGGTCAAGTTTCGTTGCGGCGGCATTGTATATATCTTCAACAAAAGTCTTGCCATTGTCGGAACTATAGTACTTTTCCGAGGTTGTCTTGTCCACATATTCCACATAATCAACCCAGGTTATGGCCTCGCCGGCGTTGTAATTGCTCATTACAGGCTTGAAACCGGCAATTATGGCGCTGTCTGTGGGATTTTCCCTAGACAGGACATCCCTGTCGGGGAAAACATAATTGGGCACATACGTGTTGCCCCCATTATAAGAATAATACTTCGCGCCCTGGCTGTCCTCGAAAATTTTCCAGACGAAGTTCATCTGAACTTCCTTGTTTATGTTTTGCAGCCTGTCGATAATCGCTTTTTGCGAGGCGTCCTGCGGGTCAAGCCACGCGGACGAATCGTACGGATCGGAAGTGAAATCCCTTCCGTTTTGTGTGTAATATTCCCTGTTCTCCACAGGGTCGCTGTAGGCGCTGTAACGCTTGTAGCTTACCACCTGATCCTGCATCCGCCGCAGTCTCTTTATGATTTCACCATCTTTTTCCCAATCCAGCCTTGTGTGCGCTGGGTGTTGTATATTCTCGAAATAGATATTGCCATCAAACAAATACACCTTGCCTGTATCCGGATCCTCATATTGCGCGTATGTTTTCTGAGGCTTGAACGCCAGAGGGAATTGCCCCCATGTTTCCACTTTCTCAACTTCAATGCTATCCGCTCTGTTGAGTGAGGAATGGCCCAGCCCCAGCGCGCCGGCTGTGCAGTTCCCAATCTCCACATAGTAATAATCTTCCGCGCTCGCGTTCCCCGTGCCGAAGTGGATCTTCATGGCTCCGGTGGAGTTCAGCCCCTTGCCGTTGTGCGTGCCGGAAAGCGAACCATCCAGCAGCTTGATGCCATTGAAATCCGTGGCATTGGCAATGCGATCGATTTCCGCCGCCATTGCCTGGTATTCGGAATCAATGATCAGGCGTTGCGTGGAATTGTACGTTCC
>CAJUHZ010000022.1 GCA_910585945.1 uncultured Bilophila sp. | reverse complement strand
CTCCTATGCCAGGAACACTAACTTTTCAATGGACCTGTTTTGGGGGGTGGGGTCAACAATGCGCACGCGCGTTCCCCGCACCGTCGCCATGCACCACAGCCAGAGAGCGTCGGCCGTGGGCGCGAGATCCATGAAACGTTCCCGGAGGACCGCACCGGAGTGCAGAGCGCGAGGAGGGTACAGCACCCCGCCGCAACCGGTGAAAACGTGCAGGTGCGAGGCGTCGCGCCCTGTTCCGGCCAGCTCTTTCGGTCAGGTCATGTAGGGCTGGAGCCGGCCTGCCGGGGTGAGGGAAAGCTGGCGACCGACAGGCGTGGATATCGTGCGGGTGTCTCTCGTATCTGCCGGGTATAAGGGCTAGATTTTATGAGTTTTTGTTTGGGCGAGAATCGTTATATTGAGCGTTCGGGCATATATGGATTTGACCGATGCCCCCACCTCCACTATGCTGGCTCAAGGACTTGGACAGGAGGTACGCATGACGGAACCCATCATTCAACTTGTCGATCTTGAGAAAAAATTCAAAAGCAAAAATGCGGATATGTATGCCTTGAGAGGTATCAACCTTTCTATCTGTCAGGGCGACATTTTCGGCATCATCGGTCAAAGTGGAGCAGGAAAAAGTACACTTGTACGATGTATCAACATGCTTGAGCGCCCTACGGCCGGGAGTGTCCTGTTTGAAGGAAAGAATTTGTGCCGTCTTGCTGAGCGCGATTTGCGGATGGCGCGTCGTTCGATGGGAATGATTTTTCAACAATTCAACCTGCTCATGCAGCGTACGGCTGAGGAAAATATTTGTTTTCCTTTGGAATTATCCGGTGTGAAGAAAGAGGCAGCCCTCGCCAGGGCGAGAGAGCTTCTGGAACTTGTGGAGTTGGGGGACAGGGCCAAGGCGTATCCTTCCCAGCTATCCGGAGGGCAAAAACAGCGTGTCGCTATCGCACGGGCTTTGGCGAGCAATCCCAAAGTATTGTTGTGCGATGAAGCAACATCGGCCCTTGATCCAGCGACTACAGAATCCATTTTGACTTTGATCAAGGATATCAATGCGCGTCTTGGGATCACCGCTGTGATCATTACACATGAAATGAGCGTGATTGAAAAAATATGCAACCATGTCGCCATTATCAGCCACGGCATGATCGCGGAAACGGGGTCCGTGGAAGAGGTCTTTTTCCATCCGCAAACTGATGAGGCGCGCCGCCTGGTGATTCCCGAAGCCATGCAACCCGGGCAACTGCTTCACAGCCGCCTATACCGTATTATTTTTAATGGCAGGTCCTCCTTTGAACCTGTGATCGGCAATTTGGTTCTGGAATGTGGAAGTCCTGTCAATATCATGTTTGCCGATACCAGAGATATCGGCGGCTCTGCATTTGGCCAAATGGTGCTGCAACTGCCTGATGATGAAGAGATTACCCGGCGGATTCTGGAGCATGCCAAAGCCAAGGGACTTCTGTTGGAGGAGATGAAGCATGTTTGATCAGGCGACGATGGAGATGTTGCTGGAAGGAGTGTTGGACACCTTGTACATGACGCTGATTTCCACTCTGTTTTCCTATGTCTTTGGTATGGTGATGGGAACAGTGCTGGTGATTTGCCGTCCAGGAGGGATCTGCCCGCGTCCGGTTGTATATGGCGTATTGGATGTTGTGGTGAATCTCACGCGCTCGTTTCCCTTTCTGATTTTGATGATCGCGGTCATACCGTTTACCCGGTTTGTCGTTGGAACCACGATCGGCAATAATGCGACAGTTGTGCCTCTGGTCATTGCGGCTGCTCCCTTTGTTGCAAGATTGGTGGAGTCTTCCTTGTTGGAAGTGGACGCTGGCGTGATTGAAGCCGCCCAATCCATGGGCGCTTCCACTATGCAAATCATCACCAAGGTTCTTTTACCTGAGTCCACCCCTTCATTACTTAATGGGAGTGCTATCGCCGCCACGACGATCCTTGGCTATTCAGCCATGTCAGGTGCCGTAGGCGGCGGTGGACTTGGAAAACTTGCCATTATGTACGGCTATAACAGATATCAAACTGATATCATGTTTGCTACAGTCATTTTGCTCATCATTATTGTCCAAATATTCCAAAGTGTCGGCAATTGGGCTACCAAAAAAAGTGACAGGCGTATATCCCACTAATACGCCATATTTTTGCCATAATCCAAATCAAAGAAGTGATCCGGTGCGTTTTTTACATCAGGGCCTACAGCTATGCCCCTTGGCTTTTCTCTTGGAGAAATAGGTCATTGCGGAGCGGCACTTATGGCAATCGGCTGGAAAAGGGGGGAGCGATACAGGGCGAAGCCGTAGCTGGCAGGTTCTGAGAAGCACTGGAAGCGGATTCAACCTATAACAAGGACAAGAGGTGTTTACGATGAAGAAATTTTATTCCGCCGTTCTGACTGCTGTTCTGTCTTTGGGCATGGTCGGCGTTGTCGCAGGATCGGCTTCGGCCGGAACCAAACTCCGAATTGGCGCTTCCCCCACGCCTCATGCCGAAATCCTTCAGGTAGCAAATGAAGTTTTGAAACCGCAAGGGTATGAAATCCAGGTTGTGGAATACTCTGATTACGTCCAGCCCAATATGGCGCTGGAAAGCAAAGAACTTGACGCCAATTTTTTCCAGCATAAGCCGTATCTCGACGATTTTAATAAGGAAAAGGGCACATCGTTGTTTTCCATGGCTGCAGTGCATTACGAACCTTTCGGCATTTACGCCGGCAGAACTTCTTCACTCGAAGGGTTGAAAAACGGGGCTATTGTTGCTGTGCCCAATGATACCACAAATGAGGCGCGGGCGTTGTTGCTTCTGCAGGCGGAAGGGCTGATCAAACTGCGCGATGGCGCCGGACTTACCGCTACCCGGCGCGATGTTATTGACAACCCAAAGAAACTTAAAATTGAAGAATTGGAAGCGGCCCAATTGGTGCGGGCCTTGCCTGATGTTGATATCGCAATTATCAACGGCAATTACGCCATTCTGGGTGGGCTGAAGGTCAAGGATGCGCTGGCGGCAGAGCGTGCCGATTCCGTGGCCGCGACGACCTATGCTAATATCCTCGCAATCCGCAAGGGGGATGAAGAGCGCGCGGATCTTCAGGCTCTGGTGAACGCCCTGAAGAGTGAGACAGTAAAAAAGTTTATGGAGAGCAAATACGAGGGCGCCGTGGTTCCTGCCCAATAGTCTTTTCCGCCTAGGACGTGTTCACACTACAAGAAATTTGTTCTCCGCCAGGGAAAAAGGCTTTTCATGAAGGGAATGTACTCTTATGGTACTCTCCCGGAATAAAAAGCCTTTTTGACGCAGGCAGAAGGCAAAAGCCGTAGTGTGAACACACCCTAGATGCCCAGGCGTCCGCATATAGGGACGCCCGTGCCCCGTTCACGGGAAAAGCGTTTTTCCCGGTTTCATGAAAAGGCAAGGTCTTTCTGACTGTCCAGCATAGACATGTGGAAAGGCCTTGCCAAACCATTTATGCCGGTTCCATGCCAGCCATGCGGGCAAGTTCGGCTTCCTTGTCTTTTCCTTCAAGACGTTTGCACAGTGTAAAGGTTTCTTCTCCGCGAATTTCCTTGATGACCTGGAAATGGCGGGCTGCATGGCGGGCAAGGAGGGGCCAGTGCGTGATCAGAAGCATCTGGCGTTGAGCAGCAAGGGCGTTCAGACGTTCAGCGACTTTGTTCAAGGTACGCCCACCAATGCCAGCGTCAACTTCGTCAAAAATCAATGTAGCCCCTTCCTGTTGAGCCTGCATGGAGACAACGGCCAGCAGAAAGCGGGAAAGCTCGCCTCCGGACGCGATACGATCAAGAGGTTGGGGCGGTTGCCCCGGGTTGGGTGCCCAGAGCAGGCGAATGCGATCTTCAACCAAGGTAGGGATTTCCGGAAACAGGGGAGTCGGCGTGAACTCAGCAAGGACATGAATCTGATCTGAAAAACCAAGCCCTTTCAGTGAAACCGCAAGTCCTGAAGTAAAGGAGACGGCCGCCTTACGCCGTTCAGCATTCAAGCGTTCAAGCAAGTTCGCCAGGGCATTCTGCAAATGTTTTTCCTTTTTTTCCAACTGCCGCATATCCAGCGCGCACGCATCAAGGAATGACAAGTTTTCTTCAATTTCCCCCTTGAGGGAAAGGATTTCCGGCAGGGTACGGTGGAGCTTGCGTTTCAGCTGTGCCAGAGCGAACAGGCGGGACTCCACCTGTTCAGGATCCACATTCGACATTTCTCGCGGCGGACGCCGCAGGCGGCGTTCCAGTTCGGCCGCATTCTGACGAAATGCTGTAGTGGCTTCGAGGTTCGCCGCCATCTCGTCATCGTCACGCGCGAGTGGTTCCAGCGCACGTTCCAGATTCCCCAGCAAAGAGAGCAACCCCTGTTCGTCGCCGCGCAAAATATCCAGTGCCTGTTGGTAGTGGCGTCGTGTTTCCTCTCCGGCTCGCACTTCGGCGCGCAGAAGCTCAAGTCGTTCTTCCTCGCCCGGTTCGGGAGCGACCTTTTCAATTTCCTTGAGATGTATTTCCAGAAGTTCACGCCGGTCTGAAAGATTGCGGAAACGGGCTCCAAGTTCTTCGTGCTTGCGCGCTGTCTCGCGCAATTCCCTGACAAGGCGCTCTTTTTCTTCCAGCAGATCCGGGCGGTTCATTTGTTCGTCAACAAGCCGGGCCTGGAAGCCAGGTTGAAGGAGACGTTGCTGTCCGTGCTGGCTCGTGTGCAGAATCAGGGCAGGGCGCAGCTCTTTGATGCTATCCTGAGAACGCAGTTCGTCGTTGACGTACAAGCGGCTTCGGCCCGTTTCGGCAATAAGTTCGCGCCGCAGGATCAACTCGGCCTGGGCATTGGTCGGATCTGTAAAAATGGCTTCAACAACAGCGCGTTCTTTTCCCGGGCGCACCATGCCGGCACCGATCCGTTCCCCCATAAGGAACGTAATGGCCTTGAGAATAAAGCTTTTTCCCGCGCCCGTTTCTCCGGTAAGAACATTCATTCCCCGAGTGAAATCCAATTCCATGTCCGCAATGAGCGCCAGGTTCCGGATGCGCAATACTTCAAGCATACGTTCAACTCATGGTTGCTGATTTCAACGCGTGCCAAGCCGAAGGATGCCGCGCCAGTGACAAATCCATGTCGCAGAAGGTATGGCTATTCCGGCAGAGACGCAAGTGCGCCGGGTGGGGGCAGTCTTCCGCCGGCAGTTCTTGCGGCAGAGAATCAATGTTTCAAGCGTGGGTCCAGCGTGTCTCGCAGGCTTTCTCCAAGAAGGTTGTAGCCTAACACGGTCACGAGAATGGCAAGCCCGGGATACAAAGAAAGCCACGGCGCGATTTCCAGTGTGTCTTTGCCTTCCATGAGCATGTTTCCCCAGCTTGCATCTGGCGGCTGTACTCCCAAGCCGAGAAAGCTCAACGAGGATTCCACCAGAATGGCTCCGGCCACGCCCAAGGTGGCGGAGACAAGTACAGGGCTGAGCGCATTCGGCAGGATATGTGTAAGGAGAATGCGTAGACTCCCCGCTCCGCCAAGCTTGGCGGCGGCCACAAAATCCCTCTCACGCAGGGAAAGTGTTTCCGCCCGGACAAGTCTGGCCACCCCCATCCAGGAGGTGAGGCCAATAACGATCATAATGTTGACGACGCTTGCTTCGAGGAAGGCAATGACGGCCAGAATGAGGAAAAAGGACGGGAAACACAGCATGACGTCCACGCAACGCATGATGATTTCGTCCGTCAATCCGCGAAAGTACCCGGCAAGCAAACCGAGCGTCAGCCCGATCAGTACGGAAATGCCGACAGAGACGAACCCCACCCATAGAGATATTCGTCCCCCATACAGCAAACGGGACAATACATCGCGTCCGTATGCGTCGGTGCCCAACAGATATTGGGCGCTTGGCGGCTTGAGAATCGCGTGCCGGTGAAACTCCGTGGGATCATAGGGAGCCAGCCACGGAGCAAGCAGGGCAGCCAGCGACATGAGCACAACAATGCCAAGCCCAAGCCAGAGCATTCCGTACCGGGTAAAAGCATATTTCAGAATGGAACTCAGACACGAGGCAGGGTGACGTTTCATGGGCGTCCACCTTGCATCCGGATACGGGGATCCGCAAGTCCATAACCGATATCGGCGGCAATATTGCCTGCCAGCGTGAGTATTGCGCCAAGAACAAGATTTCCCATGATCAGGGGATAATCTCTGGCCATGACCGCCGTGTAGAACAGTTGCCCCAGGCCGGGCAAGGCAAAGATGGTTTCAATAATCACGCTCCCGCCAATGAGTCCCGGCACGGACAGTCCGAGCAGAGTGATGACAGGCAAAAGCGCATTGCGCAAGGCATGACGGAAGATGACAAGCCGCGTGGGGAGACCCTTGGCTCGGGCCGTCAGAATGTAGTCCTGGCGCAGCACTTCAAGCATGGACGCGCGCATGAAACGCGACATGCCCGCAACACTTCCCACGGTGATTACCGTAATGGGAAGAATGAGATGGCTTCCGATGTCGACAAGCTTCTCCCACCGGGAAAAGGACTCAAAATCAAGCGACGTCAGGCCCGAGATCGGAAGCCACTGGTGTTCAAGCCCGAAATGCAGCATGAGCAGCAACGCAAGCCAGAAGCCGGGCATGGCGAAGCCCAGAAAAACCAGAACGGTCATCCCCCGATCAAAAAACGATCCCTGCTTCCAGGCTGAAAGCACGCCGACAGGAATGGCAACAAGCAGCGTGAGCAAAAGCGAGGCGATGTTCATCCCGATGGTCAGGGGGAGCCGTTCGCCTATTTTTTCCATGACCGGGCGGGCGTCGCTGGACATGGATATGCCGAAGTCAAGCCGAATGATGCGGGACAGCCAGTCAAGATATTGTTCGTGAAGAGGGCGGTCGATCCCATACAACGCTTCAAGACGCGCCCGAGCGGCTTCTCCCGCGTATGGGTTCAATGTTGTCTGAAGATCGCTCGGTGATCCGGGAGCAAGGTGGATCACGATGAAACTCACCAGGGTGATGCCCCATAAAACGACAAGCATCCAAAGCGTCTTTCTGACCAGTCGCCTGACCAGGCCAGCACCGTCCGATCGCACGGTCATATCCTCTACTGGCGTTCCGCCGCCATCCAGGCCGCCATTTCCCGTACCTCCCCGTTCCAGCCGGAGGAGGAAAGCCTCAGGGTTATGAACTCACGGTAACAGAGATCAATAAATCCCAGACAGGTTTCCATCAGGTACATTTTTTCCAGAAACAACGCATCCGGATCGTCATCCGGATCGTGTTCAACCTTAGGGGTGCGAAAACTTCCGAACGAAAAATCCTCAGCCTTGAGGGTGACTTGCCACGACAATTCGTCGCGTTCGAAGCGGACCAGAGCACGGATGACCTTTTTGCCGGTACGCAGTCCCAATCGCGCTTCACGCAGTGGCGACATGGAACCGGCCACTGTGGCCGTTTCCAAGGCTTCTCCCTCACCGCCCTGTACGACGATACGCTGTTCCATGGCCACGGTAAAAGAGCCGTTCTTGTCCTGAAAGCCCAAGGGATGGTTTTCACTGCGAAACCAGAGCCAGGTCAGAAATTCCTGACCAAGTACGGTATCCGTGGTCTGTCCCGCGCAGGAATCGTCCATGGCGTCCCCCAGGCTTTTAAGCCTTCTTTAAAGAATTCCAGTTCAGGCGCATATCATACGAGGATTGTTTTTCCAAAAACGGCGGTCACGCGAACCGTGTGGGTTCAAGCATGTCCAGGCGCTGTATGGCCGCATCATCCAGAAAGGAAGCAGCAAGGGAGTACGGCGTCAGCGGCTCCAGGTGGAGATCGAACGTCAACGTAAAGTATTCCATGAATAACTCAATGAGTTTCGTCTGGGTCGAGGCGAGATACACGACATTGGCGTCAGTGTTCCAGGCAATGTCAAAGACGGCTGGCACTGGCAAAAAACGTCCCAGAAGGCGGAGGCGCACCTGATCGCGGAGTTCCAGTTTTCTGTCACGCCCGATGAATTTTTTCCCTTGTTCCCTGATTCGCTGTTCTTCCTCGCGCAGAGCGATTTGGACATGCTTTTTTAGCACTGCAGGCGGGATACGCCGTGTGTCAAGTCTGAAAGCAAAGGCCAGGTAGGCTCCCTTGTCCGGTGGAGCGGAGCGCCATTCCACATCAAGCATGTCTTCAAACGCGACCCATCCCCAGGCTCTTTCCTCGGGGATTTCGTCGATATCCCGAAAGGCGAACTGTTTCAGCTTGGACGGGATCTGTTCCCATAGCTCGTTGGGAACATTTTCCGTGATTTTGAACCGCGTAAAACCGCAACTGGCGCCGAGAAGTCCCATAGGGTGTCCCGCGTTTGAGGTGAGCGAAAAGAACAATGGCCGTTCTACGCCAAAGTGTATGGGCCTTGCAAGCCAGGTGCGGGAGTGACCGGTTTTTGGGGGGCGTTGGGGGAAAAGGCTTTCTTTTCAGACGGTTCGAGAAATCAAAAAATGTCCCATAATGTAAATTATGTAAACTTTTTTCCAAAAATACAAAGTCCTCCATTCCCACCCTTTTGTTCCTGTCGTTTTCCGCCTCTCCTGTTTGCGAATGCTCTCGACGCCATGCGTCCTTTGAGCAGCCGGAGATCTATTCCAAATAAAAAAACAGCCGATGAATGGGACAGCGACTGTTTTTGGGCTGGCGACCTTGTGCGGGCCGAAAATCGAAGCCCCCAAAACGGCTTTCTTTCAAGGAGTTTCTATTATGAATTTCGTTTTCAGGATGTCACGCCGGGCGGCGTCTCATTTCAGTTTTATTTTTTTGGGGATCTGTCTTGGGCTTTTGACCTGGGGCGCTCCATCCCTGGCGGCTCCCCGTTCCCAGCAGGATTTACAGGCCATTTTTGACGATTTGACCAAGACCGCTGTGGGCTATGGCGCAATTCCGTCCATCAACCGGACAAAATACATGACGATCCATGATGCCGAGCTGACCATGGACAGGCGCGAGGCTGTTTTTGTGGTTTTTTTTCCTGATGGACCGCGCATTTACCCGCAAAAAATCATGGTGTGGCATGAGGTTTTGAACGAGTTCATCAATGGAAAAAGCTACTGCGTCACCTACGCGCCGATCTCTGGTTGCCTGGCGGTGTATAAAACGGATGTCGAAGGAATGCAGCTCGTTTTTGATACCGAAGGCCGGCTCTACAACTGCAACAGCGTGCTGGTGGATCGAAATACCGGCAGTTTGTGGATGCAGCTTCTTGGCATGGCCTTTGACGGTCCATTGGCCGGCAAGGGGCTTGCCTATGTGCCTGTTTGGTGGACAACCTGGGAGTACGCGCGCAATGCCTACCCGAATGCGCAGGTTCTTGCGCCTCCACGCAGTACCCGCAAGGCATACGGAAGGGATCCATATGGATCGTACATCACCCCCGGCAACTACTATGATAACGAACAGATCCCCTACCATGTGACGCATATGGACAACCGACTTCCGGCCAAGAACCGTATTCTTGGTCTCGAGTACGAAAACCTCATGCTGGCGGTAGACGAGACCTACGTTCGCCAAAAAAAAGTGGTGAATTTTTTTCTTGGGCCTACCCCCATGTTGGCTGTACTGGATCCGCGCCTGAATGTCGTAAGGGTATTTGACCGCACGGTGTGGGACAGCCCAGTGTTGTTCACCGAAGAAAACGGCAGATTGGTGGATGTGGATACCCGATCAACCTGGAGTTATGACGGCACGGCCCTTTCGGGTAAGCTGAAGGATGCGCGTCTGGACGAATTTTTCGGCATGTACGCTTTCTGGTTCGCGTGGGCCGCGTTCCACCCGGAAACCCTGCTGGTTCCTGGTCCTTCAGTTGTGCCCGATTCCGCACTCGTCAAGGGGGTGCAGCCGACGCCATAAGCACAAGACTTGCTGCGCCTCCGCACACAGGAACGCGGCGCAGCGGCGTGCCGCGCACAAATGCTTCAATACCTCCACGATCCATGAATTGACGCCAGGCGACACGATGCCTGGCGTCGCCATGTATCCGCTCCGCTTCTGCTGCCAGCCACACGGCGGGGAAGTCCAGGTTGCGTTCCGGCTGCCTGTAGTCCAGCACAAGAAGAACAGGGGCTGATTCAAGGGCCTCCGCCATGAGTTCCTGTGCGGCGCTCCACCCTGCCCCATGCAGGACAAACGGCAATACAGCGGCATGATGAGACGTATTCCCATACCTGCATTCTTCTTGCGCGCCGTGTCGGGCGGATGATGAATGACCTGGGTTGGAAAAAAAGAGAAGCCTCTCAAGGGCGAACAGGCGGCACACGTCCGTCAGGTCATGCCGGGCCATGCCCAGCAGCATATCATGAAGACGGGCGCGCATGGTGGGAAGCCTGTTTTTCCCGCTCCAGCAGGGAAAAAAGCCGTTCGCGTGCGTCGCGGAGCGCCGGCGCGTCTGGCAGGCCGGAAAGAACAGCCTCCAGATGGCCGGAAACCGCCATCTGCGCACGCGCCGCCGGGAAATACAGGTCTTCAAGCCACGTTCCAAGCAGCATCCTGAAATCATTGATATAAACAAGATCTTTGTAACTTGGCACCATTCCTTTGAGCACCATCTCCGCTATGTGGGGGGACCATTTGTCAGGCTCGTTGCGGACGCGAAGAACCACTTCATCCCCGGGGTTGACGGCATTCACATGCTCCGCCATGATTCGCATAATATCCAGCTTGTCAGCATCGCGGACCAGGCAGGTCACTGTCAAAACAGCCTTGGGCAGACGCGGGGGCAGTATATAACGGTTGTGCAGTGCAACCGAACTCAGAACTATTCCGCGTACGCAGGCAGTTTCGCCCTCGAGCATGTTTTCCCGTTTCAGGACACGGACGCCCAGAGCGCCGTGGTTGGTGGAAGCTGCATCGTTAAATGTTCCCCAGCGGACTACCTGGGGAAAGCGCCCCACATCGTGATAGAGCGCCCCCAGCAAGGCAGCCCTTCCAATCTCGCCGTTCAACCCTTCGGCCAGAACAAGACGCTCTCCATTTGCAAGGACACAGGAGGAATGCCGGCGTTTGAGATCGATCATGGGGCGGTGCGGCCCTTGCTGGTAGTGGTCGACAAAATCATCAAAACGTCTCTTGTGCGTGATGATATCCGCCCAGAGCGGACAAGACGCCTGGAGCGGCCCGTTTTGAGCCGTGTCAACATTCGATTTGGGCGTATTCATGAGGTTGCTCTTACGCCTGGACCAGACGCGACGCAAGCGGCGTCGGTCTGTTCCACTGCCCCGGACCCGATTGTGGGGCGAAGGCTGATCTGGTAGAAGAAACAAAAAAAGATTTTTCTGTGGGAGCCTTATGTCCGAATTCGTGCATCTGCATTGTCATACGGAATACAGCCTGCTTGACGGAGCCATCCGCCTTAACGATCTGTGCGCCAGGGCCAAGGATTTCGGTATGCCGGCGGCCGCCATCACCGACCACGGCAACCTCTACGGGGCGGCCTATTTCTACACGACCTGCAAAAGCTATGGGCTGAAACCCGTCATAGGCTGCGAAGTATACGTCACGCATGATCATACGGATAAAAATTCGGAATGGGCGCGGGTCAGGCACCATTTGATCCTGCTGGCCAAAAATAATGAAGGCTACCATAATCTTGTACGCCTCGTCTCTCGTGGTTTTCTGGACGGCTTTCACTACAAGCCGCGAGTGGACAAGGAATTGCTGCGCAAATACAGCGATGGCCTTATCGCCTTGTCCGCATGTCTGGCAGGAGAAATTCCCCGGACCCTGCTTGGACACAACCGTTTGCTGAAGGGGGGCGGCACGTTTGATGAGGCCATTGCCCTGACCCATGAATACCGGAGCATTTTCAGGGATGGTTTTTACCTTGAAGTTCAGTCGAACGCCCTCCCCGACCAGGCGCTTCTGAATGCGAAGCTGCTGGAACTGGCCGAACATACCAAAACGCCCCTGGTGGCGACCAACGACTGCCATTATTTGAATGCGGACGATGTGGAAGCCCATGACGTGCTCCTGTGCATCCAGACCCAGGCAAAGGTCAACGATCCCAAGCGAATGCGTTTTGAGGCGCGCGATCTTTATTATAAATCGTCCGAAGAGATGGAAAAGGATTTTGGCCATGTGCCCGAGGCTCTGGCCAATACCGTGCGCATTGCGGAAGAATGCTGCGTGGAAATGGACTTTTCCCACCACTATTTCCCGGTCTATGAACTTCCGGAAGGCATGACTCTGGAAACCGAATTCCAGCGTTTGGCGCGAGACGGGCTGAAAAAGCGTCTTGAACAACATCCGGATCGGGACACGCTTGACCATGCCATGTATTGGGAACGCCTGGAGCGGGAGCTTCGGGTTATCTGCGAGATGGGGTTCCCGGGCTATTTCCTCATTGTGCAGGATTTTATCAACTGGGCGAAAGACCATGATATCCCTGTCGGACCGGGGAGGGGATCGGCCGCAGGCTCGGTGGTGGCCTGGGCCTTGCGCATCACCAACCTGGATCCTCTGCCGTACAACCTGTTGTTTGAACGCTTCCTGAACATTGAACGCGTCAGCCTCCCCGATATCGACGTGGATTTTTGCGAAGACAAGCGCGGCGAAGTCATCCGCTATGTCACCCGCAAGTACGGCGCGGACTCGGTGGCGCAGATCACCACCTTCGGTAAAATGAAGGCCAAAGCCGTCGTGCGCGATGTGGGGCGCGCGCTGGATCTTTCGTTCAAGGAAACGGATCGCATCGCCAAGTTGATCCCCGACGATCTGAAGATGACGATCAAGAAAGCCCTGGACGCCGAGCCAGAACTGGCCGCGCTCTACAAGGATGATTCGATCATCCGTCGGCTCATCGATATTTCGATGCGGCTGGAAGGGCTTTCGCGTCACGCCTCAACCCATGCGGCCGGGGTTGTCGTATCCGACAAGCCCATGGAGGAATACCTGCCGCTGTACCGGGGAAAGAAGGGCGAACTTGTCACCCAGTTTGACATGAAAATGGTGGAAAAAGTCGGGCTGGTGAAATTCGACTTTCTCGGTCTGCGCACCATGACGCTCATCGACAATACCCTGAAAGCCATTTCCGAACAGGGCAAGACGCCCCCCGATCTGGATACCCTGCCCCTGAACGACCCGCAGACATACGATGTTTTCTCCCGTGGCGACACTGACGGCGTTTTCCAGGTGGAAAGCTCGGGCATGCGTCAATACTTGCGCATGCTTCGTCCAAACTGTTTTGAGGATATTATCGCCATGCTGGCGCTCTATCGTCCCGGTCCGCTCGGATCGGGCATGGTGGATGAATTCATCAAACGCAAACATGGCGAGGTGAAAGTCGAATACCCTCTCCCTTCTCTTGAATCCTGCCTGAAAGATACTTACGGAGTCATCGTCTATCAGGAACAGGTCATGCAAATCGCCCAGATTGTAGCCGGCTACACGCTGGGGGGAGCGGATTTGCTGCGACGCGCGATGGGGAAAAAGAATGCGGAGGCCATGGCCAAGGAGCGTTCGCAGTTTGTGGATGGCGCGGTTGCTCATGACACCCCCAAAGCCAAGGCAACTGAAATTTTTGACCTGATGGAGAAATTTGCCGAGTACGGCTTCAATAAATCCCACTCGGCGGCCTACGCGCTCATTTCCTACCATACGGCATTTCTGAAAACCCACTACAAAGTGGAGTTCATGGCCGCCCTGCTGACGTCGGAAATCGGCAATCAGGACAAGATCCTGAAATATATCGCCGCCTGCCGCGATATGGATATTGAAGTCCGCAAACCTACGGTGCAGCTCAGCCGCCGTGAATTCATCGTGCGAGACGGGAGCGTCGTGTACGGAATGGGCGGGATCAAAAATGTGGGGGATGAAGCCATACGGGAAATTGTGGAAGCGCGTGAAGCAAACGGTCCCTTCGCTTCTCTGCTTGATCTCTGCAGCCGGGTGAACCTGCGCAAGGTCACCAAGCGGGTTCTGGAAAGTCTCATCAAAGGCGGAGCGTGCGACGATTTTGGCTGCACGCGAGCGGGAATGCTCGCCGCGCTTGATACGGTCGTGACTCGCGCCCAGAAGAAAATCAAGGAGCGGCAGTCCAATCAGGTTTCTCTGCTGGCTCTCGCGCCCGTTGCGGAGGAAAAGCAGATCGGCGGGCTTGGCTTTGCCTGCGCTGAACAGGAGGCCCCTGAATGGGATGAAGAGGAAAAACTGCGTTTTGAGAAGGAGTCTCTCGGCTTCTTTCTGACGAGTCATCCCTTGCAGCCCTATCACCATGAACTTGGCCGTCTTGGCCTTGTTCAACTGGAAGACGCGCGCGACATGGCCGCCAAGGCGACAATAAAATGTGCCGTGCTGGTGACGACTATGCGGGAAATCCTCAATAAACGCGGCAACCGAATGGCGTTCGTCAATGTGGAAGATCTCAGCGCCTCCGCTGAGGTGACATTTTTTACTGAAGAGTTGGCAGAGGCGCGTGAACTCCTGACAAGCGAGCAGCCATTGCTGCTCACTGCGGTTATTGACAGCCGAGAGGGAACTTCCCCTGGTCAGGACGCCGGGGACAGCGGTGATGAGGGCGAGGAAGCTCCCGTGCGGGAAATCAAGTTACGGGCGATTTCGGTGCAGAGCCTGGCTGAAGCGTGTCAGGTCAGCGATGCGCCGCTTTCCTACGAACTTGATTCTGCTCGGCTCGTCGGCAGTGGTCTCTCTGAACTTAAAGCTATACTTGAGCGTTATAAGGGCCATACAGAGGTTCAACTGACGTTTTTTCTGGATGGGGTGCATTGCCGTATGCAGCTTGGCCCGCGTTGGCGCGTTGCGCCCTGCCCTGCCTTTCAGCAGGATATGTATCGCTGGGGGGGCAAACCTGTCGAGGCACGCCTCTCGGAAGAAAGCCATGCCGAAGTCGAGCATGTGGCGTAAACTGTTTATAAATCCTCTGCCGGGCGACGTGAATGGGGCCTACGCGCTCATTGCAAAAGAGCGTCTGGAGTGGTAGCACAGCCTGTCCGGATACCGGGAGCAAGGCCGGAGAGCACCCGACGACTCCGGCGCTCCGAAAGGCGGATTCATGAAATGGGTTCCAAGCAATGGGGGCGTTTCCATGTCCAAATCTGTCTGGCGATTGACTGTGCGGTCAGAGTTTTGCGCTGCGCACGCTCTGCGTCATTATAAAGGAAAATGTGAGCGCCTGCACGGGCACAATTACGGCGTGGAGGTTACGGTCGAGGGCAGCGACTTGAGTGCGGACACCGAATTGCTCATGGATTTTGGAGAACTCAAGGCATTGGTGAAAACAGCCTTGGAGGATCTGGATCATACGCTTCTCAACGATATGCCTCCCTTTGACCGCATCAATCCGTCATCCGAAAATATAGCCCGCCATGTTTGGCAGATCCTGGCGCCGCAATTGCCCGGACATGTCCGGCTCACAGCGGTCACCATAGCTGAAAAAGGCATCCAGTCCGCCACTTACCAGGAACTTTCTTAAGCAAAGCCATGCAGTTTCTCAAGCCATCCCAACACTCCTCATTTGCAGGGATAACTTTCGGCATTGTGATGCTGACGCTTTTCCTTCCCTGGCGTGTTGCGGCCGAACAGTTCTCCGCCCTTTCGGGGCAGCCCAATACGTTGACTCTGCGTTCCTTTACGGTGGAGGCACAACCGGATCAGCATATTGTCGTGGAATGCGGGCTGGGTGTAAGCGACGCCCGCAGTGTAAGGGCATTGTTGCGTGATGGAGCGGTCATCAACCTGACCTGCAAGCTGGTCATTGAACGGCTGAGAACATTGCTCGCCAATGAAACGCTTGTGGATATCACCGAAGTCCACCAATTGCGCCACGATCCGCTGACGCGGGAATTTATCATGCTCGCGCCGAACGCGCCCGCGCGGCGAGACAAAAAGCTGGATGCGCTGCTTGCCGCGACATGGGAAGTCATGACTTTCAATGCTCCTTTGCAGACCCCTCTTGCTTCCGGCGAAACGTACAAGGTCCGCCTGGACGTGACGTTGCAACATGCCGAGGTTCCTCCGTGGCTGGAAAAAGCGCTGTTCTTCTGGTCATGGGACATTGCCCCGGCGGCCTCCTTCACCCAGGAATTCACATACTGAGGCGACTTTGAAAGCATGGTTGCGCGATCTTGTCCGCAAGGCAAGGAAACGGCTGCCCCATAAAAAACGTCCCTCTTCGTCTGCCGATCTGGAATTTGTCTTTTCGGAAGATATTCGCGAAGAAAACATTATTCATATCGGCCCATCCAGGGAAAAAGAACGGCGACGCCGACGCTACGAACTGCTGGCCGCCTTGTTTCTCCTGTTGCTGGTGCTTGGCGGAACATGGACTCAGTTGGCGCTCTACGGCGCGGACTCATGGATGTTCATCGCCCTGCTCAACATCAATTCCATTTTTCTGCTGATTGTTCTCTTTCTGGTGGCGCGGAATGTGGTCAAGCTGATCATGGAACGCCGCCGCCGTGTTTTTGGCGCGCGTATCCGCACACGCCTTGTGATGGTGTTTATTTCGCTCTCTCTGGTGCCTACGGTCATCATGTTCCTTGCCTCGAATCGCCTTGTCGTGACAAGCGTCGACTACTGGTTCACCCGGCAGACAGAAAGTTCCCTGCAGGCCGCTCTCGAAGTGGGGCAAAGTTTTTATGCCGCCTCTGCCGAACGCCTGAGGGCACGCTCCGAAGCCGTGCTGCGGGAAGCGGATGCGCTCAAACCAGACTGGGGCGGGATGGAAATGGACATTCTGCTGGACGGCAAAAGAAAAGAATACGACTTTGCTCTGGTTGGTTTCGTTACGGCGCAGGGCGTGGAGCAAAACTGGCATGTCGTCCCGTCCTTTGCTCCCATCTGGCGTGAGGCGCGAGGCAGTATTGACTGGAAACATGTGGCGGACAATACTTTTGCTTCCCTGCTGTGGGCCACCGAGGGTGCGGATTATGTCATCGGCGTGCTGGCCATAGATGGAGGGCGTTCAGGTTATCTGGTAACGGCGGAGAGCATTGGCCAGGGCCTGCTGCTCAAGCTGGAACGCATTTCGCGCGGTTTTGAGGAGTACGCCCAGCTCAAGCAACTTAAAAAGCCGTTGCGTGTTTCCTTCATGCTGATTTTGGGCATTCTTGGCATGATCATCATTTTCGGTTCCGTGTGGTTCGGGTTCCGCCTGTCCAAGGAAATCACCGCGCCGATCCTGGCCCTGGCCCGGGGAACCACGCGCATCGCCCGGGGCGATCTGGATTTTCGGCTGGAAGACAAGGGCAATGACGAACTCGCGCTGCTGGTGCAATCATTCAATCAGATGGCGCGCGATCTTCAGCAGGGAAGAGCGAGCCTGACGCGGGCGTACGACCTGCTGACCCGCCAGAATGAGGCCGTGGCGGAACGCAACCGTTACATTGAAACCGTTTTGGACAACATCACCACCGGCGTGATCACGTTGGAGACCGATGGCCGTATCGTGACCATGAACAAGGCGGCCTGCTCTATTTTTGGCGCAGAAGCGTCACGGCTTGAAGGACGAAATCCGCTTGATTTTCTCCCCGCGGCATACAGGGATGTTTTTGATGCGATGCTGAAGTTTTTGCACGAGCACCCGGATCGGCGCTGGCAACGTCAGGAAGATTTCATTTTGGGGGAAAGAAGCTGGAAACTGATGCTTCATGCAGTGGCCCTCCCTGGTACGGAAGGAACAAGCGCGTATGTCGTGGTGATTGAAGATATCACCGAACTGGAAAAAATGCAGAGGATGGCGGCCTGGCGGGAAGTGGCGCGGCGCATCGCCCATGAGATAAAAAATCCGCTCACGCCCATAAAACTTTCCGCCCAGCGGCTGCAGCGCAAATTCGGGGCAAGCGTGCCCGATGCTGTCTTCGGGCAATGCACGGGACTGATAGTAAAACAGGTGGAACGTTTGCAGGAAATGGTTCAGGAATTTTCGTCTTTCGCCAAATTGCCGGAAGTCCACCTCACCCCGGGAGATCCCGGGCCGTTGCTCCAGGAAGTTACGGTTCTGTTTCGCAACAGCCACAGCCATATTCAATGGCATTTATCTCTTCCAGCCGATCTGCCGCGCATTGCCATGGATCCGGACGCGCTGCACCGTGCCCTGCTCAATATTTTTTCCAATGCGGCCGAAGCGCTGGACGCGGAAACAAACCCGCCACGGGAGAAAAAAGAAGTTCATGTTTCTGCCATGCATGACAGGGAAAAAGGTTGCCTGCGGCTTGTGATCGCCGATAACGGCCCCGGCCTTACTCCCGATGAGCGGGAGCGTATTTTCGAACCGTACTTTTCGCACAAGAAGGGAGGAACCGGGCTTGGGCTTGCCATTGTGAAATCCGCCATAGCCGATCATGGAGGAACTGTCCGCGCTCTCGCAACACATGGCGGGGGTACCTCTATCGTGCTTGAGTTTCCCGTATACCGTATCCGATGAAACGAATTCGCGCGGCAACTGTGCTGTTGTCGCGCGAATTTGCTTTATCAATGCTCATTGGCTTTTCGCAGCCGGCTTTTAGAGCATTTTGCGATGGAAATATTCATTGCGGAGCGGGACAGGCGCGGCAAAGCGCGGTTTGCCCGCTTGTTCGGCACGGGCGTCCACTCTTGCGGCCGCCGAGCGTTTACCCACAATTCATTGGGAAAATGCTCTACCGAGGTCTGCCCCTAGGGCCTGTTCACACAAACAGAGAATAAACATAATTTTTACAAATGGTTATCCTCTTTTGGGGCGAGGCTGAATTTCCCTTCCAACCCGCTTCACTCATTGGAAAAACTCAGCATAGTGTGAACAGGCCCTAACGGATGCGCACTTCCAATGTTTGCGCGTCAATCTTGACGACTTGGGCCGATTCCGGCTTCCGTTTCAGCCCCAAGACAAGCCGTGTGGCATTTTCACGCTGCCCGACGCGGATTTCCTGCAGGAGCAGATTCCGGGGAACCTTGGGAAGCGCGATGCCCCATTCCCCCTGCAGGTCCACAACATACCGATGGGGGGATGCGAGAAGCAATGTTTTGGCGCTCAATGGGGCCGCCCCAGTGAGACGGAAGGTGATGGTCTTCCCAAGTTCCAGACGCGTTTGCGTAATCGCCTTCTGCTTTCCCTGGAGCTTGGCCGGCGCTTTGGTCGTCATGATCAGCGGGCGAGCTTCCGGCGCTTGTTCGTTTTGCTTTGCTTCCGGGCGTTCTTTCTTTACAGGCTCGTGGCTCTGTTGCGCGGCAACACGATTTTCGGAGCGCTCCTGTTTCGCCGGAGGCGTAGCCTCCCGCGACGCAAGCGGTTTTGCAGGCGCGCTCGGAACCGGCTTTTCGCCGGTTCTGTTGGCTTGCAAGGGAACTGCCCGCGGTGCTGGAGCAGCCACAGGCGCGATAACTTCGCCGGCGGCAGTGGGCAAAGAAACAGAAGAACCCTCCAGGGCTGGCGTCGCAGAAGCAGGAGGCGCAACCTCCTGCTGTGAATGCGCCATACCGCCGGCCAGAGAAACAGGCGTCCCTCCGCTGGAAGAAACGGCCCTCTGGCCAGCAGCGCTCAACGCATTCTGCGGCGCGCGCGTGCTGGCGATAGATCCGGTGACCATCTGTCCCTCGGCAATGACAGCGTCTTCTCTCCGAAGTTCCAACGCGGCCAACACGGCCAGGACAAGCATAAAACCCCCGATGATGATCAGGGCGCGAGTACGATTCATGGACCTGATGCTCCTTGCCGCGGGATAAGGTTATCCTTTTTGGAAAGGGCTTAGGGTCAGCCCTCATGAAAACGCCTGTGCAACGCCGTCTTTTTGCGTCCGGCAGCGTTACAAGGCCAACATAGACCTTGCGGTATGTTCAATACAGCTTCGCCCAATGTTTGCCCCTTGCCGGCTGGAAAAAACGGCTTTTCGCGGACGGCATTTTAATGAGGGCTGACCCTAGACGCTCTGTCCCCGTCGAGCGCGCACAAACCGCAGGAAGCGGCTGGCGAATTCAAAATCGGGGTTCAGCTCCAGAGCCGTTTGCAGGTGTTCTTCCGCCTTATCCAGCTTGCCTGTTTCGTAGCAGATGCGCGCAAGATTGAAGTGGGCATTGCTGTCTTCAGGCGCCAAATCCACGGCTTTTTGATAATGCTGCGCCGCAAGGGCGGGCAAACTGCTTTTGCGCAAGTCTATGGCAAAATCGGTGAACATGTGCTTGTGCGCTGGAATAATGCCCTCTTCTCTCGTGCACATGGCTTCAAAAACCTTGAGCGGCGTGACTTTGTCGCCTCGTCGCCACCGCGCGAGAGCTATGGCGAACTCAGATCGCAATTGACGATCAAGTTCAGCCGCCTGCTCAAGGTCCTTCCTTCCCGCTTTCGGGCGCAAGGGCGCGACTGGCCCCGTATCCGCCTCCAGCTTGGAAGCAAGCGGTATATCGGCAATATGCTCCTGCTCCTTGAAGCTCAGGGGAGCCATGTCCTCAAGGCGCTCTTCTTCCTGCTCCGGCGGCGCGACGTCGAGCTGAGTGACAGGTGTGACAAGGATATGCGGCTGATGTTCAAAGTTACGCTTGAACTCTTCAGAGGAAACGACGCGCGGATCCTCCACCGGCTGAAAGGCGGCATCCAGAAGTTGAACCCGGAATCGTCCCCACCCGTCTTCCCACGCGAACCACTGGCGCCTCTGCCCTCTTGCCGCACCTTCACCGCGCGCGCCAGGAGCCTTGGCGCTGGCATAAACGCCTATAAATTTTGCTTTCGCCACGAAGGCCCCCCTTGCTCGCCGAATCTGAATCGTGTCAAACGGTGTTCTTTTACCCAAAAAATTGATACGCTTTTTTTCGTAAAAAGCAATGTGGGCATCTTCCTGTCAGCTTGCATGTCCCGGCACAGCGTCCGCGTGCGTTTGATTTTGGCGGCCGCGCCGCATCACCTTCAGCCCTTGCCCTGTATGCACGAGTTATCCGTAGTTACAAGCCTCCTGGCCCTTGTCCGCGAAGAAATGGCGAAACATGGCGTTCAGCGGCTGCTCAGTGTTCGGGTCCGCTATGGAGCCTTGACGAACATCGTTCCCGAAGCGCTTTCCTTTGCCTTTGAAGCGCTTACCGCTGGCACCGATTTTGACGGCGCTGTTCTGGAAATGGAAGAAACGCCTCTGGAATTGCGCTGTTCGGAATGCGGGAGCCTTTTTTCGCCGAAAGAAAAAAATCTTTTTCTGGCGACCTGCCCGAACTGCGGTTCGCGTGAGGGACATCAGGTGGAAAGCGGACGGGAGCTTTATCTTCAACATCTGGAAGCCGAATGAGGCGGGAGGCGACAATGGAAATTCCTGTCATTCGCAATGTGCTGGAGGCAAATACAAGGCTGGCCGGCAATCTGAAACGCCGTTTTGCCGAGCATGGCGTGCTGGCGCTGAATCTGATCAGTTCGCCCGGCGCGGGAAAAACCACGCTGCTTGAGCGTACGCTCAAGGATTTGGCCGGCGAGTTTCGCATGGCGGTGATTGAAGGCGATCTGCAAACCGACAATGACGCCCGGCGGGTGGCCGCCACAGGCGCTCAGGCCGTGCAGATCAATACGGATGGAGGCTGTCATCTCGACAGCGGCATGGTTGAGGACGCTCTGGCGTCTTTTCAGCTGGATCAGATTGACATTCTTTTTATTGAAAATGTGGGCAATCTGGTCTGCCCTGTTGAATTTGATTGCGGAGAAGACGCGAAAATAGCCCTTTTGAGCGTCACGGAAGGCGACGACAAGCCTGAAAAATACCCCCTCCTGTTTCATCGGGCCGCTGTCATGCTCCTGAATAAAATCGATTTGCTGCCCTATGTCGACTTCAATACGGCAACAGCCGCCGCTCATGCGCGTCGCCTCAACAAGGATCTGGATCTGTTTGAAATTTCGTGCAGAACGGGAGAAGGTCTGGAACCCTGGTACGCCTGGCTCAGGCAGGCCGTGCAGCGCAAACGCAACGTGAATGCTGCCCATGGGCAGGCGTAGCCACAGGTTGGCGCGCCTTTCAATTGGGAAGAATGTTGCGCTGAAAACCGCGTTTTCGGCTTGCGTCCGGCGTCTTGTACTCCGTACCCATAGGCGGTACGGAGTGCCGGCCGCCGGAACGGTTGCCGGACGGCGCACCGTACCGCACGGCATGGTGGTCAAATCCAGAGCAAGCGCTATTCGACATGAATGCCGAACGCCCTGCCGCTGACATCCAGCAGGGGCGGCGCTTGTCTTCTTTTGAAGGCGGCGCGCCGCAGCATGTCAGCGACCTCCCGGATCTGTTCGGACGAAATGTCCGGCAAATCAATCTCCTTTGGCGTAAGCCCCTCCTCCACAAGCGCGTGAAGGATTCGGTCAAGATGCGCATACGGGGGCAGGGAATCTTCGTCCTTCTGCCCCGGCCTCAGTTCAGCCGAGGGCGCTTTCTCAAAGACGGCACGAGGAATGATATCCTGCCCGGCCTTACTGTTGTACCACTCGGCCACTTTGTACACTTCCGTTTTGTACAGATCGGCAATGGGAGCGAGGCCGCCGTTGAGATCTCCGTACAGCGTGCAGTAGCCAACCGCCAATTCGGACTTGTTGCCTGTCGCCAGGAGCATCCATCCGAACTTGTTGGAGAGCGCCATGAGCAAAGCTCCGCGAATGCGCGACTGGAGATTTTCTTCCGTGACATTCGGTTCTGTCCCCGCGAATATGGGCGCGAGAGCCTCCTCATAGGCTTTCATGAGAGGGGCGATGGGGATGGTGTGCGTTTCAATGTTCAGGTTTGCCGCCAGGTCCAGGGCATCCCGGATGCTCCCCTCGCTGGACCAGGGAGAAGGCATCAACACGCCATGCACATGCCCCTTGCCCAGAGCATCCACTCCTATGGCCGCGACAAGCGAGGAGTCCATGCCGCCGGAAAGTCCGAGCACCACATCGCTGAAGCCGCTGTGGCGCACATGCTCCCGCACGCCTATGACGAGCGTGTCCCACACCAGCTTCCAGTCTTTTTCTGATGAACTGTTCATGCTTGCGCTCCGATCACATCGCTCATGGAATAGAGGCGACCCGGTTTGCATTCCGCAAGCCAGCGGGCGGCGCGCAACGCGCCCTGAGCGAAGTTTTCGCGTGAATGGGCCTGGTGGGTCACTTCGATCCGTTCTCCATGCCCCATAAAATATATGGTGTGCACGCCCACCACGTCGCCGCCGCGCAGGGTCTGGATACCGATTTCACGTTTCGGGCGTTCGCCGATGATGCCTTCCCGATGGCAGCGGGCCACCTCCTCCAGCTTCCAGTCGCGGGCTTCCGCCAGGCTTTCGGCCAGCCTCAAGGCCGTTCCGCTGGGAGAATCCTTTTTGCGGTTGTGGTGCAGTTCCACCATTTCCAAGTCATATTCCGGCCCAAGCATCCGTGTGAGCCGGGGAAGCAGTTCAAGCAGCACATTGATTCCCACGCTCATGTTCGGCGCCCAGAACAGCCTTGCCGTGCGCGCGAGGTTTTCCAGCTCGGCGCGCTGATCGGCCGAAAAGCCGGTAGTGCCGATGACTACGGGGTTGCCGCATTTGGCCGCAACGCGCGCCGTGTGCAGACTCGCCTCCGGAGCGGTGAAGTCGATCACCACCGCCCCGGCCGCCTGGGGGAAAAGCTGATCCGCATCGCTTCCCACAAGGCAATTCTGCGGCGCGATGTTTTTGAGGACGTCCACCCTGTCCGGGCGCTCCAGCATGGCCGCAACGGGAATCCCCTGCTCGCGCGCCAATGTTGTGACACTTGTGCCCATGCGTCCGGAAGCGCCCATGACGATAAGAGAAAGAGACATAGCAACAACCTCCGCAATCCCCTTGGGGAATATAATTGTGCCTTGCAACGCTGCCGGTCGCAGAAAGGCGGCTGCAGCCGGCGGGTTTATGAGTCCTGGTCCTGTCTCAGCAAGGCCATGAAACCGTCCTCGTCCAGAACATCTATGCCAAGCGCCCTTGCCTTGTCGAGCTTTGATCCCGGCGCTTCGCCCGCTACCAGGAAATCAAGTTTGCGGGAGACGCCGCCAACCACTTCCGCTCCGGCGTCTTCGGCCAATGTCTGCGCCTTGGAACGCGGTATGGACAATGTTCCTGTGAAAAGGATTTTCTTGCCGCCCAGAGCGCCCTTTTTCGACGCTCCCGCGTCTTCTTGCCGTTGTACGGGCCATACGCCCTGTTCATGCAGACGTCGCAACAGAATCCTGTTCGATTCGTCCTCGAAAAAGGCGCGAATTGAGCTTGCGACTTCGGGACCGATATCGGGAAGCTGCTGGAGTTCTTCGATATCGGCTTTCCCCAGCGCGTCCATGTCCACATAGGCCGCCGCCAGAGTTTTGGCCGTCTGCTCGCCAACATGCCGGATGCCAAGGGCGCAGATAAGGCGTTGCAAGGTGGCCTCGCGGCGCGCCGTGTCCAAAGATGCCACGAATTTTCCAGCCAGACGCGCGCCCATCCGTTCGTACTTCAAAAGCTCCTGCACCGTCAGGGTGAAAAGATCCGCCGGCGTTCGCACGCGCCCGGAGCTTACGAGCATCTCCGTCCAGCGCTGTCCCAGACCTTCAATGTCGAGACCGGCCTTGGAAACAAAATGGGTGATGGATTGTCGCAGCATTGCCGGGCAGGACAGATTGACGCAACGCCAGGCGGATTCTCCCTCGATGCGGTGGGCCGGCATCCCACAGGATGGACAGTGATGCGGGAAAACATAGGGCGTCGCATCGGGCGATCTTTCGTCAAGCGCCGCGCTCACAACCTCTGGGATCACATCGCCTGCCCGCCGCACAAACACCTTGTCGCCGATGCGCACGTCACGCTTGCGGATTTCATCTTCATTGTGCAACGTCGCCCGGGTGACAAGAGCTCCGCCGATCTGGACAGGTTCAAGCTCGGCCACCGGCGTGAGCACTCCTGTACGCCCTACCTGGACAGTGATGTCCAGCAACCGGGTGACGGCCTGCTGGGCCGGGAACTTCCAGGCGACGGCGAAACGCGGAGCGCGCGCCGTATGCCCGAGCGCCTCTTGCGCCTCCAGATCGTTCGCCTTCATCACCACACCGTCAATATCATAGGAAAGCGTTTCGCGCCGGGTCAGCACTTCATTGTAGTAGGCGATCACCTCTTCGGAGGTCCGGCACAATCGGCCTCTAGGAGGCGTTTCAAACCCCCATGCCTGCAAACGCGCCATGAGTTCGGCATGAGAGGTCCACAAGGGAGCAGCCGCCTCATCGCCCCAGTCCACCGCCCCCAGCCCGTAGGCCAGAAAGCGCAAGGGGCGAGCGGCCGTAATGGAGGTGTTCAACTGACGGATCGAACCCGCTGCCGCGTTGCGCGCGTTGGCAAAGATCTTGCCCCCTTCGTTGCGCTGTTTTTCATTCATGCGCTCAAAATCCTGACGGCGGAAAAGAACTTCTCCCCGAATCTCAATATAACGGGGGAAGCCTGCCGACAGGCGTTTCGGCAGATCGCGCACTGTCCGCATGGCGGCCGTGACCACTTCACCCACAGATCCGTTGCCCCGGGTCAGCGCGAAGGAGAATTCGCCCTCTTCATACCCCAGTTCAAGGGCCAGTCCATCCATTTTCGGATCGCACCAGAATACGGAGTCAGCTTCGGGGAGCGCGTTTTTCATTCGCTTGAGAAACGCCTCCCATTCTTCGATGGAAAACACGTTGTCAAGACTGTACATGCGGCGGCGATGCAGCCTGGTTTCCAGCTTGTCAAGAACCTCTCCGCCAACACGTCGTGTGGGGGAATCGGGGGACCGCAATTCGGGAAAACGTTCTTCAAGGGCGACAAGTTCACGAAACGCGGCATCGTACTCGGCATCGGAAATTTCCGGCGAGTCCAGCGTATGGTAGCGATGGTTGTGGTAGACAAGAAAATCCCGCAGTTCAGCGGCCCGCCGCCTGTCTGCTGTGGTGGCGAGAAGCGTCTGTTGCTGCATACGATCCATTGGAGTCATGTCCTCATGCAAGGGCAATACAAGTATTACGCAAGCAAAAAGCGGGCACGCAACTCACGAATGCGATCCCTGATGCCTGCTGCCTTTTCAAATTCCAATTCCTTGGCGGCCTCTCGCATATCCCGTTCCAGTTGCCGGATATGCTGCGCCACGGTACGCGCGGTGACATCGGCGTCCTGCGTGGAACCAGGCGCGGCTGAGGCAACCCGTGGCCCGCCTTTCCCCCGCTTTCCCTTCTTTTCTCCGCTGTCGGCGTACAAGCCGTCAAACGGCGTGGACAAGGGCTTGACAATGGACGTGGGCGTGATGTTGCGCTCCTCGTTCCATGCCTGCTGCTTCTCGCGCCGTCGCAGGGTTTCGTCCATGGCCGCACGCATGGAAGGCGTGATGCTGTCGGCGTACAGCAGCACCTTGCCACGGGCGTTTCGGGCCGCCCGTCCGAATGTCTGGATGAGCGATCCGGTGGAACGCAAAAAACCTTCCTTGTCCGCATCAAGAATGGCGACAAGAGATACTTCCGGAATATCCAAGCCTTCACGCAGGAGGTTGATCCCCACCAGCACGTCAAACTCTTTGGCGCGCAGAGCCTTGATGATAGCCATGCGTTCCATGGTGTCGATATCGGAATGGAGATATCGGGTGGCGATGCCCATTCCGTTCAGGTATTCGGTCAGATCTTCCGCCATGCGTTTGGTCAGGGTGGTCACCAGAACGCGTTCGTTTTGTTCCGCCCTGGCCCGGCACTCGCCAAGCAGGTTTTCAATCTGTCCCTTGACGGGGCGGACTTCCACTTCCGGGTCCAGCAGACCCGTCGGACGGATGATCTGTTCCGCCACAACGCCAAGGGCGCGCTCCTGTTCCCATGTGCCCGGAGTGGCCGAAACATAGACGCATTGGTTCAGGCGCTGCAAAAATTCGTTGAAAGCCAGCGGGCGATTGTCCAAGGCTGAAGGCAGGCGAAAGCCATACTCCACCAGGGTGCGCTTCCGGGACTGATCGCCCTTGAACATACCTCCAACCTGAGGAATGCTGATATGCGATTCATCGGCAAACAGCACAAAATCATCCGGAAAATAATCAAGAAGCGTGGAAGGCGGCTCCCCGGCCTTTCGATTGTCCAGATGACGGGAATAATTTTCAATACCGTTGCAATAGCCAAGCTCCTGCATCATTTCCAGATCAAGCTGCGTGCGCTGTTCCAGGCGTTGCGCTTCCACCAGCTTGTTTTCCTGCTTGAAGCGCCTGAGCTGTTCTCCGAGTTCATCGCGGATATCCGACATGGCGCGCGTGAGGTTTTCCCGGTCGGAAACATAGTGGCTGGCGGGATAAATCACTGTTTTTCCGATATTCCCCAAAATATCGCCGGTAAGCGGATCGATCTCGCGCACGGCTTCGATTTCATCACCGAAAAATTCAATGCGGAGCGCCCGCTCGTGTTCGTAGGCGGGGATCACTTCCAGCACGTCGCCACGCACCCGAAAGGTTCCCCGGTGAAAATCAATGTCGTTTCTTTCGTACTGCACATCGACAAGCCTGGTCACCACACTGTCCATGCTTGTCCGCTGTCCTGCTTCCACCGGGATGATGAGGCGCGCGTAGTATTCCGGAGATCCAAGTCCGTAAATGCAGGATACGGAAGCGACAATGATGACGTCACGCCGCGTCAGCAGCGCATGGGTGGCGGCGTGTCGCAGCTTGTCGATATCGTCATTGATGGCCGAATCCTTTTCAATGTATGTATCTGAAGCGGGCACATACGCTTCCGGCTGGTAGTAGTCGTAATAGCTGACGAAATATTCCACCGCGTTTTCGGGAAAAAGCTCGCGGAATTCACTGTAGAGCTGAGCGGCCAGAGTTTTGTTGGGCGCGAGAACCAGGGCCGGTCTGTTGCAGCGCGCGATCACGTTCGCCACCGTGAATGTTTTGCCCGAACCGGTGACGCCAAGCAAAACCTGATCCCTGACGCCCGCTTCGATATTTGAAGCGATCTGTTCAATGGCCGCGGGTTGATCTCCAGTGGGGGAATGATTGGTGCGTAATTTGAAAAGCTGCGTGTTCATGTTTGTGGCTGGTTGAAATGTTTTTCCCGAAGAATCTGTTGGCCGGATCAATTTCTCCGTTGGCGGGGGGAGGAGAAGCTGGAAAAAAGGATGCCGCCGATGATAAGCGCTCCGCCGCAGATCTGGGGGGGCGTCACGCTCTCGCCAAGCAGAAACGCCGCTTCCACGCTGCTGAACAGGGGAACGCTGTAGTACAGCACGCCGGCACGGACCGGCCCGATGCGATCAATGGCCATGTTCCAGAAGGTGAAGCCCAGCACCGACGCCCCAAGGCTGATATACAGCAGGCTTCCCCATTGCGGGAGCGACGGCCAGTGCATGCTTGCCGCCCCCACAGCTTCCCAGAGCAGAAAAGGAAGCAACCCCAACGTCCCGATGCCGAATATCACGGCAAGAAACGCGAATTGAGGCAGATCCTTTGGCCGGAAGCGCACCTGAACGCTGTATACGGCAAACAGAACCGCCCCGGCCAAAGCCCATAAATCGCCTTCAGAGAATGACAGGGCCAAAAGACGAGCCAGCGATCCCTTTGTGATCAGAATGCCGACGCCGACAAAAGCCGTGGCAAGCCCTGCCGCCTGCCTTCCCGAAAGCGCTTCCCGCAAAAAGACGCGGGTGATGATCGCCATGAACACCGGCGCGGATGTGGCCGCCAGCGCGATGTTCGCCGCCTCAGTCGTGAGTCCTGCCTTGTAATTGAGGGTATTGATGAGGGAAACCCCGAGCAGCCCCATGAGCGAAAGCGAAACGGCGTGCGTGCGGATGCTGTGTCGATGCAGCCATACCGCCCGCCAGGCAAAGGGAAGCACCATGAAGAACGAGAGCGCCCAGCGCCAGAAGGCTGTTTCCACCGGGGAAAGTTGCCCGGCCAGCACACGAGCCACAACAAAGTTGCCGCTCCACAGCACTGTGGCAGCCAGAGCGTACAGACAACCTGACAAGGAAGGTGAAGCGATCGGGTTTAAAATGTTTTTTCGCATTGTTTCGGATCTTTTCATGCATCCCCCTCCAGACGTGGTTCAGGGGGATTGCTTTTGCCGGAGGAAGATCGGCAAAACTTGCGGAGTAAACTCGGTTGCCGGCCGAAAAAAACGGTTTTTCGCGGACGGCGTTGTAATGAGGTCTGCCCCTGAAAGTCATTCCATAATTCCTGTGGAATGACTTCCAAAAAATATTCATGCAATTTTCCTGCGATCTCGCCTGAAAATCGCGGAGGAGCGTCATCCCAGCTTTCGAAGCGTGCCGCTTTCCATGCCGAACAGAACACATCCCGGAACGCGTTCCATGAGTTTGTCGGCAGTATGCGGGTGGCAGGTGAAGAAGAGTACCTGATGGCCTGGTACGGACTCTCTCTCATCGCAGAGTGAAGCGATGGCGTCCGCCGCACGGCCAGCCCGTTCGGGATCGAAATTGACAAGAATGTCGTCCATGATCACCGGTAATGGCGTAGCCTGGGCGGCGTGGCCGCGAATGTGGGCCAGGCGCAGGGCGAGATAGAGTTGTTCCCGTGTGCCGCGGCTGAGAAGGTCGGGGTTGAGGGCCGGCCCTTGCGGCGGCAAAACCCGGAGGGAACTGTCTTCCAGGGAAGCGCTGACGCCCTGCCAACGTCCGTCGGTAATGGCGGCAAACAGGGCGGACGCCATACGGATGACCTCAGGCTGACGTTCCCGCTCAAAACGATTTTTGGCATCCACGATCAGCCGCCTGGCAAGAGCCTGACGGCTCCACTCAAGGGCAAGCGAACGAATGCGTTCTGTCAATGCCGCCTCTTGTCGACGCAAGTCGGCGAGTCGATCCGAACCGGCCAGAGCGGCCAGTTGCAGTTCGGCGCTTCGGGTCGCATCGTTCAGACGGGTTTCCTCCTCTGCCAACACGGCGAGTCGATCGACGACCTCCTTAAGACGGGCGGATCGTTCTTCTTCCTCCGTCTCGACAAAGCCGCGCACGAATGCCTGAAAGGCCTGTTCGTCAAAGCCTGCATCGAACACAGACGTTTGATCATCGGACATGGCTGCGGACTGGTGCCCGCTCTCCTCCATGCGCGCCATGTCGGCGGCGGCCAGGCGCAGGGCATCTTCCAGTTCCTCTGCACGCCGCGTCAGCGCCTCGCGCTCGCGTCGCAAGGCGTGCCGACGCAGAAAATCTTCCGGGTCCGTCGCCTCGGCCATGCGCAAGAGCCAGTCCACCCCATGTTCCGCGTCGGCCAGCACCGCCTCAGTCTGCCGCGAGACCTCTTCCAGCTCGGCCCGGCGCTTTTCCAGAGCAGCGCGGGCAGCGGCCGTCGCCCGTTCGCTTTCATACGCGCGCCGGGTTGCGTCAAGCAAAGGCATCCAGTCCGCCCCTTCCGCGTCGGCAGGCGCGCGGCCAAGTTCATTCAGGAGATCACGCAAGGGGAGCAGCAAGGCGTCACGTTCGCGCTCCTGCCAGGCAAGCTCGTCTTTATGTCGCATCCGCTCTCCGGCAAGGGATGCGATCCGATCCATGCTTTCCAGCGCCTCGCGCGCGGTAGCCGGCGACAGCCCCTGATCCAGCCCGAGGGCGCTCAGGCGCGTCGCCCACCTGTCTTTGGCATCGTTCAAATCTTCTTCAGCATGCCGAACATGTTCAGCGGCTTCGGCCTCGGCCTGTTCCGCCCGTTCCATTCGCGCTTCAGCGCCGCGCAGAGCTTCGGCGGCACGGCTGCGTTCCTCCGCAGCCAGATCGGCCAGGCGGCATGATTCAATCACCTGACGGGCTGCCGCAAGAGCGGCTTCCGGCCCGTTTTCCCGCATGGCTGTTTCTGTCATCGTCCAGACCGAATTCGGCAGGAGTCGGTTCACCGTCGCCGCAAGGCCGGCCAGGCCGGCTTCCATATCCGCCACTTCCTTTTCCAGAGCCGCCACGCCGGACCAAAGCATTCGGGCGCTGTCGACCCGGGCGAAAAACACGGCCGCCTCTTCCGGCAAGGGCACGCGTCGCACGCCAAGATCCATGAGGCACTCATGCCAGCGCCGCCTGGCCGCCTGCACTTCACTGGCAAGCCGGGCGCGATCTCCCTCAAGCGTCTGGCAACGGCGGCGCAATTCTTCCACCTCTCCGACATGATCCGCCACGGCGCGATCCAGCCGTTCGCCCGCCGCGCACTGTTCGCGTTCCTCATCCAGCCCGGCTTCCAGATTGTCCAGAAGTGCCGCGCAGGCCGCCTCTCCTGTCGTGGAATCCGGCGGGTTCAGGCCAAGCGAGGCGGACAGCGCAGCGATTTCCTCACGGCTTTCCAGCACCTTTTTGTCGGCGGCGGCAAGCCTTGCGCGCAACTGTCCCGTCATGGCCGCGTGTCGTGCGGCTTCAGGCCGGCCGCGGGGCACCCCCGCCCCCATAAAGGCTACCCCGGCCAAAAATACGAGATAACCGATCCAGGATTCCAGGGGTATCGTGAGATCCGGAGACAGAGTCAGGGAAGTAAGCCCGAACACATAACGCCCCGCCAGGGCGGCGGTTCCGACCAGCCCCAGCGCGCCGCCCACGCCGATCAGCGCGATGCTGCGATCCGCGCCGGGACTGTCGGCTAGATGGGCGCTCAGTCGCTCTTCCGTTTCACCTCTCCGACTTTCTTCCACTGAAAGGCGCATGACGGCCGCCCGCAACGCGCGCACACCGCGCCGTCGCGCCTCTACGGCCGCCCGGTTCGGATCGCCGAGCGCCTCGCGTTCATCCTGCAGGCGTTCCAGGCGATCCCGCGCGCGCCGCTCTTCATCCGCCGCCTGATCGGCCAGGCGCTTGGTCTCGTTCATGGCCGCAATCAGGTTCAGCGTCCGGGCGGAAAGCTCGCGCGCTTCATCCTGGACGGCGGACAGCGCCTCAAGAGCGGCGGCCGTGCTCTGGCGAGGCGGCAAATACAGATGAGCCAGAGCACGATTGAATTCAAGACGAGCTCCGTCCAGCGCTTTTTCCCGCTCGGGGAGCCGCCGCCGCGCCTCCTCCGCACGTTCCAGACAGCGACGCAACTCGTCCCGATCCTCATCGGCCAGTTCATATACCGGGGCCGGCAACATCACGCAGGAACGTCGCGCTTCTTCCACTGCCGCGCGCGCCTCGTCAAGTTCTCGCGTACAGCGTTCAAGCCCGGCATTCGCCGTCTCGCTGGCCGCGAACGCCGCCCGCAAACGCTCGGCCGCGCTTTCCGCCGCTTCACGCAGGGACAAGGGACGCTCGGTGCTCAGGACGCGGTTCAGGTTCCAGTCCGGCCCGAGGCGGGCGATCTCTCTTGCAATGTCCGTTTCCAGACGTTCCAGAGCGGAATGCAATCCAGGAATGGCGATCAGCGCGTTGCGACAGCTTGATTTTCGCTCCGCCAGTTCATCCAGACGCTCCCCGGCCGCCAGAAGCGCCTCGTTCACGGTTGTGGCCGCCAATTCCTGTACAAGTCGATCCACCCGTTCCGCAGCCAGCGCGGCCTCGCGCGCGGCGCTCTCGCGTCGCTCCAGAGCGCGTTCCAGACGGGCAGGTCCATCTTCGGGAAAGGTGGCCGGCGGCGCTTCCAAACGCTCAAGACGCGCTCCGATCAGACGCCATTCCTCCCACTGTCGCCAGACTCCCAGGCGGCGTTCCAGCGCGCGCCGCTCCTTTTCCAGAACGCCTCGCTCCTCCTGTGCGCGGGCCAGGGCGGCGCGCGTTTCCGTCGCTTCGGCAGCCAGCGCGTCGTAGCGGCCTACAGTCTGCTCCTCTTCCTTGATAGCCTTGCGCGTCTCCTCCCAGTCACGCAAGTTGGCGGAAATCTTGGGGCGCGCTCCGCCCGGCTTGAACAACGGCTCCATACCCGCCTCAAGCCGCTTGAGGGCCGCTCCCGGCGAACGAAGCCCCATCCCGAAGCTTGCTCCGTACAGGGCATGGCGCACACCTTCTGATGTGAGCGAACCAAACGTCTGCAATTCGGTCAGACTGAAGCCGTATACGCTGGCGTAAACTTCACGGGTAACGCCGGCAAGGAGTCGATCCCAAACGGCTGCATCCAGAGGATGCCCTTCCGCGTCGCTCAAGGCGAGCACGCCGCCGTTCGCGCCGGGCCGCCGGGTGAGGCGGATACTCCCCTGAACAGTGTCGAGCAGCAGTCCTCCCCCGCCTTCCCGGCCTCCGGCAGTGCAGGCGCGCTCGCGCGCATCACGCGTCTTGCCCGGATATCCGGCCAGCATGCAGCGGAAAAAATCAAGCAACGTGGACTTGCCCACCTCGTTGCGTCCAAGGAAAACAGCGAAACCGCCCGGCAGTTCCTCCAGAGCCAGGTCGCGCAGAGGTCCGAAAGCATCCAGATGAAAGGCGCGGATACGCATCACTCATTCTCCAGAAGATCCGCGCACAGACTTTCAGCGTCATCCAGCAAACGCGCGATTTCTACATCCGAAAGCGGGGCGAGAACCTTGCGGGCGCGGGGATGATCGAACAGGGGCGTCAGGGCGGCCTGTCCAAAGGCGTTCATTTGTTCGGGTGACTGACGGCATGCTTCCGCCAGGCGGGCGATTTCCCCGAGCAGATCTTCCCGTTCGAGGAGACGTCCCCGCTCTGCAAGCGGGCGGGTAGAAATTTCGATATCCTTGACCCAGACACGCGGACCACCCTCGATCCCTTCAATGTCACGGACATCAGTTTCCCACGCGCGCAGACGTTCCAGCAAGTCCGCACGAAACGCCTCCCGTCGCAGGGCCGCGTCAAGTCCGGTGCGGCCGCGCAGACGCAACCGGACAACAAGCGCCTCGCAGCCGGGGCCTTGTTCTCCGACAAGGTTCCGCAACGCCCCGCGCAGGCAGTCTTCCAGCCAATCCGGACCGGCATCGGGATCGGACATGCCCAGATCGACATCAAGAATCCGCCAGATCACCGGCCCCAGCGCATGAAAAACCGTGGACAGAACGTAGTCGCCGCCCCCATCCGGCTCCGCCGTCACCAGGACGCAGCCTTTTTCGCCTTCTTCATTGATGTGCAAGCCTTGCGTGCAGCCAGCGTATACAGCCAGCGGACGCGCGCTGATTTCGCGGCGTTCGTGCGCATGGCCAAGCGCCCAATAGTCCATTCCGCTTACGGCCAGATCCCCTGGCGAACAGGGCGCGTACCGTCCCTTGTCGCGGCTGCCGTCAACCGTACAATGCAGTACGCCGACCTGGAGGCAAGGTGTGTCTGCACGATGAAAACGCAGTGCCAGATTGCGGCCTTCCCGTGCGGTTCCGTGACTGACTCCATGCACAACAGCCAGAGGGTGTTCTGCCGCTTCCGCCCCGGTGTCACTGCGAAACACAGGCCATGAAGAAGGCTCTTCTCCGAAAACCGTCACATTGTCCGGCCAGCGAACGCCATGCAGGCGGGAGGAAAGCGGATCATGATTGCCATGAGCAATGAACACCGGAACGCCAATACGGGCCAGACGCGCGCACGCGTCGCGCAAGGCGAGTTGCGCGCGCAAACTGCGATCTTCCAGGTTGTACGCGTCGCCAGCGATGACAAGGAAATCGGGACGCTCCCGTTCGCACAGCGCCGCCAACCGATCGAGCGCGACGAATGTGGACTCGCGCAGAGTTCTGACGAGTTCTGCCGGAGCCTCCCGGGTGATGCCCGCAAAAGCCGCGTCCAGATGCAGATCGGCAGCATGTACAAAACGTATGGCTTGCATGAAAATTTCACCTTATCGGAAGCTTTTCTCCCTTCAGACAGCATCCCCGGCCTTGGCGCGGATCACAGCCGCTTGCAGCGCCGCGAGTTCCGCGTCCTGCGGCAAAACTTCCTGTCCCTTTTTAATGTAGGGGGCGGCCCGGCGCGCTTCGCCAGCTTCTACCAGAGCCTTGCCGATGATGCCGTACAACCTGAATTCGTCCTTGCAGCAGGTGACGGCTTCGGAAAAGGCGGCATCCGCTTCCGACGCGTGCCCTTGCGCGAGCAGGCGCAAGCCAAGGTTCAGGCTCTGGTCCAGCTTTTGCTTGCGCGCGAAGGCAGCGTCCCAATCCTCCCGACCGGCCTCCTCGACAAGCTCCTTGTAGACCGAAGCAAGCTGCGACAAAATCTGGCGCTCCTGCCCCGGCTGGTAAACAAGAGGCGCTTTGAGCCGCGTTTTGATCGTTTCGTCGCGCATAAGGAGTTGAACGCCTTCGCGGATAAGCCCACGCAATTCTGTGGACGGGGAAACGCCAAGCTGCACCGTCCCCTTCAAACCAAGCACGGCGCAGCCAAGCGCGCGCACGATCTCGTTTTTCAGATAATATGGTTTGATTCGTCCCAATTGTTCCTTGATGCCCCGCATGTCCATAGCCATACCCACCCCTGTAACGACGGCGCATACGCCGGAGAAAAGTTCCTGTGCAAGCGGGCAGGAAAGCGCCCGTTTGCTCTATGTGCCGCATTCCTCCCGCTTGCGCAAGATCCACGGCGGAAACGCCGTGACCGGAATCCCTCCTCAGGAAAAAGTTTGGAGGCGAATTTTCTGGACGCCCCACCATTTTATGTATACACTCCGCCCTGCGTCGGTCAGAGCGATCCGCAATGAGTTCCGGGATGTTTCCTGAAAATGGAGATTGGCCTCCCGGATCGTTTTTGCACGAAAGCTCCCGCAAGCTATCCATTTTTGAGGAGTTTGCCATGCCCAGCGGTGTTGAAATTGCCAAACCGTTCGTCCAGGCGACCATCTATGTGCTCTCCAGCATGGCCGGTCTCACTCCCACGCCGGGAACGCCATATGTGAAAAAGAACTCCGTCGCTCAGGGCGACGTTTCCGCCATTGTGGGCTTTACCGGAGACAAGGCCGGATCCGTTTCGGTGACGTTCACCAAAACTTGCGCCATCGCGCTCGTTCGCGGTATGCTTGGCGATGATATTCAAGATATTCTCCAGGACACAAAGGACGCAGTCGGGGAGATCACCAACATGATTTCAGGGCAGGCGCGTTGTGGTCTTGCCGAAATGGGAATGACTTTCCAAGGCTCCACACCATCCGTTATCTTGGGTGACAACCACACTCTGGGACATGTCACGCGCGGACCTGTGGTGGCCATCCCTTTCCAAACCGAACAGGGAGAGTTCACCTTGGAATTCTCCTTTGACAACTGACGCCAGGCGTCGGCACATCGTGGTACGGCGTTTCCGCCCCAGGCGGAAACGCATTTCTTTCTGTCCTGTCGCCCCTTCACAGTCATGTCTTTTTTTGCCAGTTCCGCTAATCGGACGCTCCCATCCGAGCCGTGCGCTCATCCGTACCGGTTTCCAACATGGTTTCCCGGTTGTGCTCGGTTATGTACCGCTTGGCTTTGTCCGGACCTGGAGGAAACATCTTCATGACGCCGCCCGAAACAGACCACTCTGCCCTTGCGCTTTGTGTGGCGGGTATGGCCATAGTCACGGCTCTGCCGCGCATTTTACCCATCACGTTTTTGGCGCACCGTAAACTCCCTCCGGCGCTGATGCGCTGGCTCTCGTTTGTCCCGGTCTCCGTGCTCGCCGCTCTTCTGGCTCCCGAAGTATTTTTACGCAACGGAGAGCTGCATCTCGCGGCAGATAATTTTTTTCTTCTGTCTGCCTACTCTGCTGGTCGCATGGCGCACACGCAGTTTTTTCGGGGCTGTAACGGCAGGCATGGTGACCGTCGCGCTTCTCCGTCTGCTGTGTTGAGCGTCTGATTTTGTTTTGCAACCTTCTACCAAGGAAACTTCATGCGCGCCTTCATGTTGCCGGTGCTTCGCATGTTTGCGATGCTGAGCATGTTCGTCGTCTCCGTGCCTGCTCTTGCTTCGGCCTCCGGCCTTGGTCTTTCGCCCGCGGATTTCAGAGCGCGCTACAATGCCGCTGCTGATGCCATGAACGCGCCCATCATGCCCGAAGATCCCGCGGAAAGCCTGGCCGTGCCCGATAAAAACAACAATGGCAAGGTGCTCAGCACAGTTTCAATTTACTATTTGAATGACCGGGTCAGTCTTTTGCTCAACTGCCCAAACAAGACGCCTGACTTGGTGACGGGCGCCGCCATCATGGGCGGTATGGGGGACGAGTTCACCTTTGCCACGGCTGTGGACATGCAGACAGCCATGACCGCCCTCCTCACCATGCTGACCCCAAAGCTGACCACAAAGGACAGGGACAACCTTTTGGGCGGACTTGGCCTGCTGGAAGGGAAAAATGGCGATTTTACGGATGGCAAAGTCCGCCGGCGTACTGCGGCCGGGCTTCTTTTCTGTACCTCCGCCAGTGAAAATTCGGGACTTGAACTGGTAGTGTTCCCTGCCCCACAGCATTGATTCACCTGTCGTCCGCAAGAATGGAGCCGTTTCTTCCAAACATGTTCTCTCCTTTGGAGAGCAGAACGATATCGTTGGTGATCGGGTCAGTTACTCTGCAATAACCATAGTTAAGCCACTCATCCACTACATCATTCAGCACGCAACGGGCAAACCCGGCATGCTCTGCCTTTTTCAGCAAGGCCGGGAAGACGCCGGGCGGCAGAGGCGACGGAGCTCTGCGTACAGCCTTTCTCAGCCATGCTTCAGCCTCCTGATGTTCTGATTGCATAACGCTTCACCTCCCCCGGCCAGCCAGAGCGCTTTATCCCCTTCAATGGGAAGAGGTTTTATCATCGTCAGCAGGTTCCGTCATAATGTAATCCGCTTCATTGTTACGCAGGCTTAGAGTGAAACCAGCCAGACGCAACGCCACAGGATCCCGCAGGGGAGCCCGCCCCACTACCTCTACAAGCGCGCCCGGCACAAGCCCCATATCCCGAATGCGCCGCCCAAGCTCTCCCTCGGCGCGAATCCTCGCAATTCTGGCCTTCTGCCCGACATGCAGACATCGGAGAGAAATCAGATCGCGTTTGTCGTTCGAGAGGCAGGAACAGGAATTTTTGTTGCAAGCCGCGCCGGGGAGATCGGGCATGGTTTCAATTGTCGCACTGTTTTCCATTTCCCTCGCTCCGATTCCTTCGTGTTGCGACAAGCATGTTTGGATCCCTGCCAGACAGAGCGCATCCACGCCCTCTTCTTGCTCCGTAACAGCCGGGGCATGAACCTTCGCACACAGGGCGGCGTAATTTGTTGATCCGCCTGGACACAAACCAGGCTGCCCCCACGATAAGGGCAAATGCCAGGAACGAATCCCAAGTCAACATCAATGAACTCCTTATGGCGACCTCAAATATAAAGTGCAGATGCAGCCGCCAGAGCATTGTAAAGAACGTGCGGAATGCTTTACGTTAGTGCTCTTGATAGAAGGTGTCAATAGAGGGTGTTTCAAAAAATTTTTTCTTGATTGCATGAAATTACAAATCTATTCAAGGCCATGCCTCATCAAAACGCCGCCCTTGAAAAGCCAATATTTTTCGGCTGGCAAGGCACAAGGTATGGTCTAAGCTGATTGGACATGCCGCGTTGATGTTTGCCTTGGGTACAACAAAGCGACTTTGCAGCAGAATGAGGCCCTAAACATCACAAAAAACAGACGCCTGTCCAAAGACAGCTCTTGCCTTTTATGCCCGTTTTGGCTATACAAAACGTCGTCGGAGAGGTAGCGAAGCGGCCGTAACGCGCTCGACTCGAAATCGAGTTACCGGTGATGAGCCGGTACGTGGGTTCGAATCCCACCCTCTCCGCCAGATATTTATCCATCTTGGTTCGGTACAGTCCAAAAAGTCTTTCCTGGCAAGGGATTAGGCGAAACGGGCTGTCCGACCAAGAGGATTAAACGCCATAGACATCCACCAGATTCTGGGGTATTTCAAGGGGTATACCAATCCCTTGCCAGGAGAATACCCCTATGCCCCTCACCGA
>CAJUHZ010000021.1 GCA_910585945.1 uncultured Bilophila sp. | reverse complement strand
CGCCGCCCACGCCCCGCTGGGGGCATGATGCCCCCAGCCCCCCCGGTTGAGGTCACGAAATGCCTCAGTCCTGTGGCGACGTCACGCCCGCTTCGGCAGTGGACCGTCAGTCCGAACCCGGCGGGATACCGGCTTTTACGGCCAAGGAGTCAGCGATGTCCCAAACGGTACAGGTTTCATTCGTTCAGGAAGGGGACGTCTACACCGTGCACACGGGGTCCCCTGTTCTCAAGGATATTGTCATGGATTACACCGGCATCCCGGAAGCGGATCGGGGCGGCAACTCGTCGGCCCTGCTTGTCGCGTCGGCCCTGAGCTGTTTTTGCGGGAGCATCCGGGCGGCGCTTGTGGCGCGCGAGGTTCCCTTCCGCGCCATACGGGCGGAGGGAACCGGAACCAAGGAAGCCAATGCGAACGGCGCGATGCGCCTCACGTCCATTGATATCAGCGTGACCGTTGATGCGGACGAAGCGTACGCCGACAGGATCGCCCACTGCGCGAAGATTGTCAGGAACTGTCTCGTCACCGCGTCGCTTTGTGAAGGCGTCAGGGTGTCGCACCATGTCGGCATGGCCGGAGGCGCATTATGAGACTGACCATCATCGGAGGTGGCCCCGGCGGGTACACCGCCGCCTTTGCCGCCGCAAAGGCTGGTGTGGACGTCACCCTTGTCGAGCGCGCCCAGCTTGGCGGGACATGCCTGCACACGGGCTGCATCCCGACGAAAACCCTGCGTTCCTCGGCGGATGCGCTGGAGACTGTCGCGCGGCTCAAGGAATTCGGCATTGCCGGAGACTGCTCCGTCGCGCCGGACATGCCCGCCGTCGTCGCCCGCAAGCGCAAGGTGACGGCAACCCTGCAACAGGGGCTGGAAAAGACCGCCGCCCGGCTCGGGGTTCGCGTTGTCCGGGGTGAGGGAAGGCTCGTCAACGCCGGGCTTGTCAGGGTCGCCTCCGCTGACGGAGAACAGGAGATCGTCGGGGACCGGGCGATTCTCGCCACCGGTTCTTCTCCCCTGCAACTGCCTTCACTGCCGACGGACCACCGGTTGATCCTCTCCAGTGACGACGCGCTGGAACTCCAGGCCGTGCCCGAACATCTGCTCATTGTGGGCGGCGGGGTCATCGGCTGCGAGCTGGCCTTCATTTACCGGGCGTTCGGCGCGAAGGTGACGATTGTCGAAGGGCAGGGACGCCTGCTCCCCCTGCCTTCGGTGGACGGGGAAATCAGCCGCCTGCTGCTGCGTGAAATGAAGAAGCGGGGCATTGCCGTGGAATTGTCCCGCACGGTTTCCCGGGTGATCCCGGGCGAGGGCGGGGCGACAGTCGAAATCGCGCCGTTCCCCGCGGGCACGGGCGAAGTCCGTACCCTGCCTGCGTCCGCCGTCTGCGTCACCGTCGGGCGGGTTCCGAATACGGCCGGGCTGGCCGAGGCCGGCGTAGCGCTCGATCCGCGCGGGTGGGTCGTTGTCGACGAGACCCTGGAGACCTCGGTTCCGGGCGTGTACGCCATCGGCGACGTCACCGGCCCCCAGCGGATCATGCTGGCCCACATGGCCGTTGCCGAAGCGCACACGGCGGTCCACAACATCCTGTACCCCGACAACAGGAAAGCCCAATCGTACGCCGTCGTGCCTTCGGCCATCTTCACCGCGCCGGAAATCGGAGATGTGGGGCTGACGGAAGAACAGGCCCAGGGCAGAGCCGTGCGCACGGCGGTCTTTCAGTTGCGCGAACTCGGCAAGGCGCAGGCTATGGGCGCGCTGGCCGGGCTGTTCAAAATCGTTGTTGAAGAAGACACGGGCAAGCTGCTCGGCGTTCACATCGCCGGGGCGCACGCCTCGGATATCATTGCGGAAGCGGCCCTTGCCCTGCAAAAGGGATGTACGGCGCGGGAACTCTTTGAAACCATCCATGCCCATCCGACCCTTTCGGAGGGGGTGTATGAGGCTGCCGGGATGCTTGTTTAGTGTATCCGCAAGGTTCTTTCATCCTCTCGCCGGGTCAGATTCCACAAGTTATTCCAGTCGAGCACCGCAAGAGCACACGCCTTCCCTAACTTGTTCGTCTTCCTTGTGAGAGCATGAAATGCCTCTTGTGGGTACAGGTTCCTGAAAACCGCTCTCGTTTTTCTCCAGAACATGCCGGGCCTGTCCGGCGCGGCAAACAGCCGGAGGCGTCATAATGAACACGCTTGAATCCCTGAATCTTCCCGAAGAACTCGGCTACACGGCCCGCCACCTGTGGGTCCGCAAGGACGGCGACGCCGTGGTCATCGGCATTACGGACTTTGCGCAGGGCCAGCTTGGCGAAATCCTGTTCGTCGATCTTCCCGACGCGGGCGCTTCCTTTGGAAGCGACGACGAATTCGGGACGGTGGAATCCCTGAAAACCGTCAGCCCGCTGTATATGCCCGTAGCCGGGGAGGTCATCGAACGCAACGCCGCGCTGGAAGCCGAACCGGCGCTCGTGAACCGCAACTGCTACGCCGAGGGCTGGATGCTCCGCATCCGGCCTTCGGAAACGCCCACCCTGCTGAGCGCGGCCGAGTACCGAAGCCAACTGGAAGGGTAGCATGAAAAGCGGAACGCCGGGGATTTCCCCGGCGTTTTTTGGATGAGTCCCGCAAGGGATCGGTTTTCAACCTTGCGTCAGTCAGAGTCAGCCTTTGCGCGACTCCGCGGAAGCATGGAACTGCCTTACTGAACCAGGCCCTGTTCCTTGAGAACGCTGTGTGCCTTCTCTCTTTCCTGCCGGATGATTTCACCAAACGTCTTCCCGTCCTTGAAATGGGGGAGGAGGCCGATGCCGCGCACGCCCGCCTGGTATTCGGGATTGGCGCAGACTTTGGCAAACGCGGCTTCAAGATACGCCCGGGCTTCGGCAGGGAAATCCGGCGGCGTGGCAAGGCCGCGGTACTTGGCGGATTCGAGCTTGCAGCCGAGTTCGCTCAGGGTCGGCACGTCGGGGCACAGTTCATACCGCTCCCCGGTCGCAATGGCGAGGCCGCGCGCGCCCTGCGTGCGGAGGAAATTGGATGTGGAGGCGAAATAGCAGTCCACCTCGCCGCTGAGCAGCGCCGGAGCCGCCTTGCTGCCGCCGGGGTAGGGAACCTGCGTGAACTTCGCGCCGGTGAGCTTTTCCACATTCATGAGGAAAAGATGATCGCCGGTGAGCTTGCCCACCGTCGCGGCCTTCACCTTGCCCGGATTGGCTTTGGCGTGGTCGATCAGCTCCCTGAAGCTTTTGAACGGGCTTTTTTCGCTGACGATCAGGATATCGGGATCAAAGACCAGGCAGCACAAGGGGTTGAGCTGATCGGTCTTGTAGCCGGGCTGTCCCTCGGGGCGGAGCATGGGTTGCAGCACGATGTGCGGCAGGTCCACGCCGCCGATGGTGTAGCCGTCGGGCTTTGCGCCGGCCAGCCAGGTCCAGCCGATTTCGCCGCCCGCGCCCGCCTTGTAGGTCACGACGATGGGCTGAGGGATGATGCCCTTGGCGAACTTTTCAAGGAGCCGGTGGCTGAGATCGCTGGCGCCGCCGGGGTTGAACGCGGTCATGAGCATGATCGGTTTTTCGGGGTACTCCGCCTTCGCCGGAAGCGTGAGGCCAAGGCACATTCCCAGCGCCAGCAGGGAAACACAGAATTTTTTCATGACTACCTCAAGGGAAAGGGGTGATATGTTGTCGACTGTTGACAGTATTAAAATGATATCGACGCGGCGTGTCAAGTGATTTTCATCACATAAACAGGAAGTTTTTCTCGGAGCGGAGCGCCCGTTGCGGATGGCGCACAGATAATCATGTGAAATCTATATTCCGTATACGATGATTACCCGGCCACATCAGGAGCGTGCGGGGAATGCATAGCCGATTCATTTTGTCGACTAATTTTTGTCGACTAAATATTGACATGGCGTGTTTTCTTTCACATACTGTCGACGGATGACATAAAAGTACCTGTGGAGGATTCCTATGCATGCAGAATGTCTGGGGCTTGTCTGCCGCACATGCGGAAAGCGCGTCCCCGAGGCCGAATGTGCCCTGTCCTGTCCTGACTGCGGCGCGCCCATGCGCGTCACATTCTCCGAGGACTCGCTCCGCCGGGTGTTGAGCGAAGGGCTTCCCGCTCCGGGGGGGCGTTCCTTTCTCCGCCAGTGGCGGCCTGTCCTGCCCATTGCCGACGAATCGCTCATCGATCGCGTGAGCCTTGGCGAAGCCGAGACGCCGCTCCTGCCTTCGCACCGGCATGGGAAAACCCTCGGCATCCCGAATCTGTATTTCAAGGTGGAACAGGGACCCACCCTGTCCCTGAAGGACCGCGGCACTGCTCTGTGCGTGCTCAAGGCCCTGGAATTCGGCTGCAAGACGGTGTGTCTCTCTTCGTCCGGCAACAACGCGGCCAGCGTCTCCGCCTATGGATCGCGGGCCGGGCTTACCCCTGTGGTGTTTGTGCAGAAGCAGGTTTCAGCCGCAAAAATCTTCAAGAGCCTCATCTACGGCGGGCGGGTGATCCGCATTGACGGGGACATGGCCGCGGCCAGCCGGATATGCGGAGAAATGGTCAGGCGTCGCAAGTGGTTCCAGTGCGGCGGCCCCAACCCGTACCGCATCGCGGCGAAACGCACCTTTGCGTATGGCCTTGTGCAGCAGCTCGGGCGCGCGCCCGATATCGTGTTGCTCCCCTGCGGGGGCGGGGCGGGAATGGTCGCCGCGCACGACGCCTTCCGCGAACTGTTCGCCGCCGGCGTCATCGAACGCATGCCGCGCCTTGTCGGCGTGCAGCTCCAGGCTTGTGACCCCATCGCCCGCGCCTTCCATGAAGGACGCGACGTGGTGACGCCCGTGGACAAGAAGCCTTCGCTTTCCGACGCCATCATGAACAACGATCCGTACTGGGGGCGCTTCTGCCTGCAGGCCGTGCGCGAAACCGGCGGGACCATGATTTCCGTTTCCGATGCCGATTTCATCCGCGCCATCCGGGAACTCGGGCGGGAAGAGGGGCTGTTCGTGGAGCCGGCGGGAGCCGCTTCCGTAGCCGCCCTGCGCTATCTGGTGAAGACGCCCGGCTTTGAAGCCCCCGGCCTCACCGTCTGCAACCTCACCGGGCATGGATTGAACGTCCCTCAGGTCGCCGCCGACGAGAGCGAAACCCCTGACGTCATCCCCCCGACTGTGGAGGCTGTGGAAGCCTTTCTGCAACGCTGATCCCGGAAAACGTCAAACACCTGCTGGAGGCAGACATGAAACGTGTGTTCTCTTCCCTGATTCTGGCTCTTGGTCTTTTGGCTGTTCCCGCACAGGCCGCCGATTATCCGACAAAGCCGATCACCCTCATGACCGCGTTCAATGCGGGCGGCGGCAGCGACGTCAGCCATCGGCTTCTTGAAAAGTTCGCCAAGGGCGTTTTCGATCAGCCCATTGTGGTGACCTACAAGGCGGGCGCGGGCGGCGAAATCGGCTGGACCTGGCTGGCCGGCGCAAAGCCCGACGGCTACACCATCGGCGGCGTGGACCTGCCGCACATCGTGCTGCAACCCATGCTCCGCCCCGAGGGACAGCCCGGCTACAAGACGGAACAGCTCAGCCCGCTGTGCGGCCTCGTGTACGACGCCGATGTGGTCATGGTTCCCGAAGCCGGCCCCCACAAGACCTTCAAGGATCTCATCGCCTACGCCAAGGCCAACCCCGGCAAGGTGAAGGTGGCGACTGTCGGCAGGCTCACCGGCGATCATCTTTTCCTCATGCAGATCGAAAAGCTCACCGGCGCGAAGTTCACGCAGGTTCCGTATTCCGGCAGTGGAAAGGCCATCCCGGCCTTGCTGAGCGGCGAGGTGGACGCCTACTTCGGTTCCGGCTCCAGCTTCCTGCGCATGGAAAAGACGCGCGGCCTCGCCGTCGGCAGCAGGGAGCGCTACGAGTTGTGCCCTGATGTGCCCACCTTCATTGAACAGGGGTACGATATTGAATCCGGAAAGTACCGCGGGCTTGCCACGCCTCGGAACATTCCGGCCGAAGCGCGGCAGTATCTGGAAACCAGGTTTGCGGAACTCTGCGCCAACCCCGAATACCAGAAGGCCGTCAAAAGCAGCGGTCTGACGCCTTTCTTCCAGACCGGGAAGGACTTTGGCGAGACCATCCGCACGCAAGGCAAGCAGGCTGAAAAACTCCTGGAAGCCTCCGGTCTTCTCAAGTAGGTGCATCGGGAGGGGACGCCCCCTCCCGTCATTGACGCTTCAGCAGTGAAACGGGAGCGATACGCATGTTTGATCCGTGGATAGTCCTCTCCAACCTGTCCGACCCGATAACGTTGCTGCTCATGACGCTGAGCGCCTGTTTCGGCATCATCATGGGAGCCATCCCCGGTTTGTCCGGCACGCTCGGGATCGCGCTGCTTCTGCCCTTCACGTTCGGGCTTGAGCCGGCCACGGCCCTGCTGATGCTCGGTTCCGTGTACTGCGGCTCGGAGTACGGCGGGTCCATCCCTGCCATTCTCATCAACACGCCGGGCACGGCGGCGGCCCTGTGCACCACGTTCGACGGTCATACCCTGGCAATGAAGGGGCAGGCGCAAAAAGCCCTGTTCACGGCGCTGATCTCGTCGGTGTTCGGCGGGATCTTCGGCGTTTCGGCCCTGCTGTTCCTGTCCGTGCCTCTTGCCAACGTGTCCATGAAATTCGGCGCGCCCGAGCAGTTCTGGCTGTGCGTCTTCGCGCTGACGATCATCGCCTCGCTTTCGTCGGGCAACGTGCTCAAGGGCGTCATCGGGGCGCTTATCGGCCTTGTTCTCGCCTGTGTGGGCATGGACCCGGTCACGGGGCATCCGCGCTTCACCTTCAACACCATGGAACTCATGAGCGGGATCAATGTGGTCCCCGCGCTCATCGGGCTGTTCGCCATTCCGCAGGCTCTGCTGCTTCTGCGCCCCGCCGGGGAAAAGGGCGTCATGGCGCCCTACAATCCCGCTCCCGGCGTGTTCTGGCAGACGCTGAAGGATTTCTTCCGCCGGATCTGGGTGGTGGGCGTATCCGGGGTCATCGGCGTCATCGTGGGCATCATGCCGGGCGCGGGCGGCAACATCGCTTCCTTTGTGGCCTACAATGAAGTCAAGCGCTTCTCGAAAAAGCCCGAAGAATTCGGTACGGGCGTCATGGAAGGCGTCATGGCTCCGGAAGTCTGCAACAACGCCGTGGTGGGCGGAGCGCAGATCCCCATGCTCACGCTCGGCATCCCCGGCAGCGCTCCTGCCGCCGTGATGCTCGGGGCGTTGATGACCCACGGTCTGAAACCGGGCTTCGATCTCTTCGCCGAGCAGGGCGACATTGTGTTCACCTATACGTTCGGGCTGATTCTGTCGAACATCCTCATCCTGCTGCTCGGTCTTGTGCTGGTGCGCATCTTTGTGCGGGCGCTGCAAATCCCGCAGCATTTCCTTGTTGTGGCCATTCTGGCGCTGTCGGTAGTCGGTTCGTATTCCATCGGCAGTTCGTTGATGGACGTGCTGTCCATGGCGGCGTGCGGCCTGCTCGGCTATGTGCTGGTACGGTTCAGATATGGGGTCGCTCCCATGGCGCTCGGGCTTATTCTGGGGACCACAATGGAGGAGGGATTCAAGCTGTCGCTCCATCTCGGATCGGCGGAAGGCAACATCATGCTGTTCTTCTTCTCGCGCCCGCAGAGCCTTGCGCTCATCTGCCTCACGCTGCTTTCTCTCGGGTATTCCATCTGGAAGGAATGCAGAGCCGGGAAAGCCGGTCAAAAATGACTTCAGGAAGGTTCCAATGAAAGAACGTACCGTAGATCTTCTGAGCGCCGCATTTCTCCTTGCCTTCGGCCTTGTCATGCGGAGTCAGCTTGACGGCATCCCCCGTGAAGGCGTGCTCTTTCCACTGTGCGTGCTGTACCTGCTTATGGGTTGCGGCGTCCTGCTGGGGATCAGGGCTGTTGTGGCGGGCCGGGGAGAAATGCCCTTCTTCGGAGATATCCCCCCGCGGCGCTGGTGTCTTGTGGCCGGGATTTTCGTCGTGCAGGTTCTGGGCGCGATGTACGTTTCGTTCAACGTCTGCATGGCTGCCGGTATGCTCGCCATGCTGACCGTGCTGACTCCCCGCAAAAACGGCAGGACGCTGCTCGCGAATCTTGCGTTCACAGCGGCGTTCATCCTGTTTTTCCATGTATTCTTCACCAGCATCATGCACATCTATTTCCCGGAACCTTTCTTCGGATAATCCGGATCTCCCTCCTCTCCGGATTTTCCTTCCGGAACGGGGCGGACGGCCGCGTCCGCCCTGTTCCTCAAAGTTGGCGAGATGTTTCATGGAGTTTGCGGGACCGGCCCCAACGCAGGATGCGGATTGACGCGGCAGTACGCCAGACTGCCCCGCTGTCTGGCAGGAGATCACCCGACAGGGCTTGCTTCACCATCTCGACATATGGATTTTGTCTTTGCCGGCAACAGATTTTTGAGAGGGCCTGACGGCATTCTGGGCAGGGTATCCCAAAGCAAGATAACATGGCATGACATAGTTGTCAGGGTGTCCGACAATCGTTTTGACATGTTCTGATTCATCAGTCATTGGGATGCAGGTCACGCCGAATATTCCTTCTGAAGCCGCCGCCAGCAGCATGTTTTCAATACAGCACCAGATTGAGGCGAAATCATTGAGAGAACTCAATGAACTCGGCTGGAGCAACGGTTCCCGAACCCTGAAGAAGGGAAGGATCAGGCAACCGGCGGTATAGAGCATGGAGAATTGTCGGGGCATGGCCTGATGAAACATGTCGCGCTGAACAGAATCGGTCAGACCGAAGCCGTCCAGCATTTTGTCGCATTCTTCCCGGCTGACCATGGTTTTTACTCTCAGAAGTCTTGCTCTCTCCTCCCTGTCGTTCACAATGACAAATTCCCATTGACGCAAGTGGTTGTTGGTGGGCGCTTTCAGGCCCGCGCCGATGATCCGCTCGATGGCGTCGATTGCAACCGGCTTGTCTTCAAAATCCCGAATGGTTCTCCGCGCCTCAATTGCTTCGTACACGTTCATTTCGCTCTCCGTTTTTTTGTGTTCCCGACCATTCATGAGCGCACTGTACGCCGGGAATCGGACAGCTGTTCGTCATATTTCTCCTGCATTGAGCGAATTTTTTCTTTCAAAGTATTCCGGAGCGTTAACGGTTCGATGACTTCAATGCCATCAGCGAATGAAAGGAGATAGCCGATGAGCCATTGATTGATGGGCATTGGCTCGTCAATCAGGAATGTTCCGTCAGCCTGCGGATGAATGTCCTGCTCCGGAAATTCGTCAAAGACCCGGAATGCACATTCCGACGCCACGCGGAGCACCACTCGCTGCAATTCGTATGAGGTTGAATAGTCCGGGGTTGCCATTGGATCTTCCCGCATGACGCGCTCGAAGCTTTCGGCCGTCACGCGCAAGTCGCGGATGCGGGAAGCCCGGAGCACTATTTCGCGGTTTTTTTTGCGGTCAAACATGCAGACATACCAGGCCCGCTCCCGGAATAGCAGACACAATGGTTCCGCAATTCGTTCCGAAATACGGTTTTCTGAACTGAAGTAAGTGAACTCGATAACCTTTTTATTGAGGATTGCTTCTTTCAGCCGCGCAAATTTTTCCCTGTCGAATCCGGAAGCGCACCAGGACGAAAAATCCACGCGCAACCAGCAGTCTGCCGCTTTTTTTCTGAAGATGGCGGCGAATTTGTGGAACGATTCAGCGCCGCCGGAGTAGCCGGTTCCCTGGAGCGCCTGTAATCCGTGAAGTATGTCCGCCTGTTCCTGCTCAGTCAGGAACGTTTTATCAAGAGTGAATTCCTTGAGCAGGCCGACGCCCCCGCCATAGCCCCGGCTGGAGCATACGGGAATGCCTGCAAGGCTCAATGTATCCAGATCCCGCTGGATGGTCCTGACCGAGACGGAACAGTGATGCGCCAGATCCTTGGCGGTCGTGCATGAACCGTTCATCAGCAAAAAGATGATCCTGAAGAGGCGATCAACGTGCATTGTGGTTGCTCCTGAACATACGCTCCAGGCTGCCGCCTTCGAGGATTCGTTCTGCCGGACCGATTTTTGGAAACAACCTCATGGAAGGCGGGGAAAACTCCTCAGGAGGGGGTGTCACTTCGCAACAAGCGCAATAGCCACGCCGATGATAGCGTCGATAACGACGGTCTGAGTACGAGCAATGTCAAGCACCCACTTGAGGATTTCGTGTTTGGTGTTGGCGATTTCTTCCTTCAGCTGAACTGTACTCCGGCAACCGGACGCCTGTCTCCCATACCTCTTTTGCATCAGGTGATTTTTTTGTCAGGCCGTTTTGGGGAAAGAGGCACATAAAAAGAGGGAATCCCTGCGGGACCAGACTCCATAATTCAATATGAAATATTTTTAACGCCAGATGCGAGTCTGACCACCGCGGCATACCCGGGAGCATTCGTCCAAAACCATATTTTGGTGAATGAGCTTTATTGTAAAGAGTTTTTCATCAAGGTAAAAATTCAATAGCTGCAATTTTTATCTTTGTATCTCTGCTATTTTTGGGTAATAAAAGTTCTATCTCTAAAAATGATGGATGGATAATAGATCTCATGTTTTCAGTAGGAATATTTATTTTGATATGGTTTTCATCAGAAATGATGGATCCTTTTTCTATCTGCTCACCATTGATAGAAAAACTTACATTTAAATTTCTATCAAATTCACCTGAAAATACTATTATAGTTGGCTGTTTTCTATTCTTATAGGTAGGGATAAAAAATTTTGTGTTTTGTGTTAACATATAATTTCCATTCTTTACAGCATTAGGTATGTTATCTATGAGCATATGATTTATATTATGATATGTTTTTTCATGATCAAAAATGAATGGTATATTGTAAAAATCCATTGATATTAGACATTGACTGGAGTCAAATTCAATCAAATTTTGGTTACTGATAGACGATTGTAAACCTTTTTCAAGAGAATCATAAAATGGATTGGATACAGACTTCTTGAACGAAACATAAAAAACTTCTGGAATAAAGCCAGCTTCATGAAAATTTTTGAGACTGAAAAAAGGTTCATAAAACGAAATAACATCTCTTGTTTGTATCAAGACAATACTTGAGTATTTTTTACAATTTTTAATCACTTCATGAAAACAGCTTGTTTTTTCGCTATGAAAAGTATTATCTTTGTACAATTTATATACCCGTGGACAGGAAATAATAATTATAGGTAGTGATAGTATTACAGTGATAGCGTTTATATATTTTTTATATTTTTCTTCAAAAATATATAATAAATTGTATATCAATATAAAAATACTAATACATATTAGAAAATAATATGGAAAACCATACCTACCCCAGATAGTTCCTCTATAGAATATGATATTACCGCATGTCATTATAAAAATAATTGTAGTATAAAATAATGATAAAATAATTATTTTTTTCAATTTCTTTCTATTTGATGAATTTTTAAAAAAAAGTAAAACAATAATATAGGATATTATAATAAACAAGTATAGAAAAAATACTTTTGATTTGAAAAATTGAAAAAATATATCTATATTTTTTTCGATACTTGCATTTGTATTATAAATATCTATTTTGGTTATAAAAACAATACGTGTGATTACATAAAGAACAGGAGCAGCGGAAATGAGTGGAAAAAGAAGCCACAAAAGAGAAATATAATTCTTTTTCCGTATCTGCAACCAGGCCAGATAAGCCAGAGGGATCAATAATAATAAGAAATTTTCCTTTACACCTATGGCAAGTGCTGTCGTAGTACAACTTACAGGCCATGACCATCGACTTTTGTCATGATATGCAAATGCACACAGAAAAACCATGGAATAGGCAAAGGCATCTCTTTCAGCCGGTCCCAGCCTTGCCCACATATCGGAGTGAAATCCCGGAACCATGGTTGCGATGAGAATGGCTACTGTCATTGGCCAACTGAAAAAGCGATTGGCCGCCATTCCCAAGGCAAACAATCCTCCACAGAGGAGGATTCCATTCATGGCAAAATAGAATGAAGGCTCAAATTTAAAAAAATATGCCTGTATTATACGAAAAATATAGTATACGGGCCTGTATCTTGTAGCAGTACTTAAGTAACAAACTTCTGTATTATCTAGTATATCTTTAAAAGCAGAAAAGAAGTTCTCACTATTTTTAAATGAGTTTGCATATTTTATTAATTCATGATCATCAATAATCCAAAACCATGCTGTTGTCATTGGAAATAGAACAAATGATGTAATAGCTATAGAAAAAATCAATATTGCATATATAGAAAATTTTTTTTCAAAAAATAAATTAAATTTGTTCATTTTTACACTCCTGATGTGGTATCTATGGATAATAATAATATAGCTATAGCAGCAAAACATGTAGCCAAGGCTTTTTTTATGGAAAAAGCTTCATGTAATAAGCAGTAACCAATTGCTTGTGTCCCTATCAAGAGCAGGCATGAACACAGTGGAAAGATGATACTGAGAGGAAATTTTTTCAGCATATATAGCCAAAGAATAAATCCGGAGCCATATGCAATAAATCCAGATAAAAAATCAATAGAGTAAAAACTTGGTGATTGTTTGATTTTATAGAGTCCATATGTACTCAATATTACATATGCTAAAAGAGAAATAAGAATTTTGAAAGATATCATCATTTAATATCACGCTTTTTATTTGTATTGGAGAAGTTCAGTTCTTTTAATATGTATGCCGGTTTACCTGTAGAATTTAAAAAAATTTTTCCGATATAGTCACCTAAAATACCAAGAATAATCAAATTTATAGAACCCAAAAATATTAGAAGCAACATTACTGAACTCCAACCTGGAATAGTAATGCCACTTATTTTTATCCATATAATATAGATACTATATGCGAAAGTAATTATTAATCCAATTGTACCAAGGAGACTTGCAAGGCGAATAGGGAGTGTACTGAAAGATGAAATACCATTCCAAGCCAAGTTTAACATTTTTTTTAAATTATACTTGCTGGATCCAGTATTGCGCTTTGCAGGTTTATAATTGATAAATGTCTGCTGAAACCCAAGCCATGGAATGAAACCTCTCCAGAAAAATACCTCTCCTTTGATATTTTTGCATACTTCAGCCACTTTGCGATCTACAAGACGAAAGTCAGCCATTCCTGACTGTAGAGGTACAGAGGTACAGAGTGAGAAGATTTTGTAGAAGAGAGAAGAAGATCTTTTTTTGAAAAAAGACTGATCTGTTGAAGGCTCACGAATACTATGTACTATATCAAATCCGTGCCGCCATAGCGAGATCATTTTAGGTAAAATTTCTATTGGATGTTGTAAATCTCCGTCCATAGTAATGATACATGATCCACTAGCAAAGTCAAACCCAGCCTTGATAGCATTTTGATGCCCAAAGTTACGCGAAAATGAGACATAACGTATAGCAGAAGAAGTTGCTATGCTACGAATAGCCTGGAGTGTACCATCTGTACTGCCATCATCAATAAATATAATTTCAATATCTTCATTATTCAGTTGCTGAAGAATTCTGTCAGCTATGATTTTAATATTATTTTCTTCATTAAAAACAGGAATAATTATACTTATCTCTTTCTCTCTCTCTCTCTCTCTCTCTCTCTCTCTCATAGTTATGTCTCTCTGATTTATGATTCTTTACGATAACAACTCAATGTAGCAAAGGATAAAAAACGTGCAAACTTTGTATTCCATATTTTACTTTCAGCACAAATAAGTTTTTTAGCAAAAGAGAGACTCCCCTTGTTAAGGATAGGAAAGGCATCTGGATTGTACCAGAGAACATATGCTAGAAGACCAGGGTATATTTGATGTACAAGGTTTAGGCCATAGTATTGCACTTTTGTATTTAGTTCTATGGTGGAAAACCCGCGCTCTGTATCTGCATCAAAAAATGAATTTTTTCTGTAGATTATTTTCCTTATCATTGTGAATAGCAGATTATTATGAGTTGGTTCGAGATTTATGAAAATACCATTTTTAGATAATGACATATTGATATTTTTTAATATAGTATCTATATGTCGATATACATGATGTAGTCCACCTATAATACATATTATATCATAAGTTCCAGCACTGGGTACAAATTTTGTTATATCCTGTATCCAGATATTAATATGTGGATTTCTTTCTTTTGCAAAGGTCACCATCTTTTCTGAAAAATCAAACGCATCAAAGAGAAATTCTTTATTGCTGTGATCCCGTAAAATTTCATAAAATTCAGCATAACCGCACATTGCTTCAAGAACATGCAGACGATCATGCTCCGGTATAGGGACGTTTGAAAAAAATTTTTCCCATATCTGTTTTTTTAAAAAAAGGTGTTTTGCATCATTTCGTAATTGAAAATAGGTATCAGCAATTTTTTCAAAATGTTCACGCTGCTGAATAAGATCATTCATTGATTGATATACCGTATTGCGATGAGCTCACGGGAGCAGGAAGAAAACAGAAAAATCAAAGCCCTACAAGGTGTTGAAACTTTGTAGGGCTTAATGATTCTTTCATGGTGCCGAGGGCGGGACTCGAACCCGCACAGGAATTCCCACTACCACCTCAAGATAGCGTGTCTACCAATTCCACCACCTCGGCGCGGAGCATTTTGTACGCCAAAGCCGAACCGGTTGCAAGTCTTTTTTGGGAGTGGGGAGGAAATTTCCGCAAAAATTTTTCCGCGCGCCGGCGTGTCGGCAAGCCAGGCCAGTCTGAACCTTGCAAGCGATCCCCTCTGGCGTAACCCGGTACAATATATTACAAAGCCTGTGGGCAGTCATGAGGAATTCCCTTGCTGGCGGCCCGGTTTGTCGCGTGCCTTTTCGGCTCGTCCTGAGGCGATCCGTCATGAAAAGCAGCGCGTCCCGGCGATGTTCCGTCGGAAGACGTGGCCTTCGGCTCCTTTACGGCGGCGAGGCTGACGGGCTGCCTGATGTGCGGGATGCGGCAACTATATGTGGAGAACCGAATCATGTACTGGATCGATCACCGGGGCGATGATCCCGCATTGAATCTGGCGCTGGAAGAAGTGCTGCTCGGGCGCATGAAACCGGGGCATCCCGGCTTTGTCATGTTGTGGCAGAACAGGCCGACGGTTGTAGTCGGGCGCTTTCAGAACGCGCGGGGGGAAATCAATGCCGCGTATGTGCGTGAACACGGCATCGCTGTTGTGCGGCGCATGACCGGCGGCGGCGCGGTCTATCACGATCCCGGCACGCTCAATTATACCTTTGTGCGCCCGCTGGAGCAGGCGGGAAGCTTCCCGACGTTCGGGGAGGCGGCCGCGCCCGTGGCTGACGCCGTGCGCGCCCTGGGCGTGCCTGTGACGCTTTCCGGCCGTAACGACATGATGCTGAACGGGCGCAAGGTAGGCGGCGTGGCGCAGTGCCGCCGGGGAGGCGGCTTTCTGCATCATGGCTGCATTCTGGTAAATGCCGATCTGGACGCGCTTGCTCTGGCGCTGGATGCAAGCCCCGAAAAGTTTCAATCCAAAGGGGTAGCGTCGGTGCGCGCCAGGGTGGGCAACCTTGCGGATGCGCGCCCGCTGGACGCCGCGGACGTGCGCGCGGCCCTTCTCGCCCGGCGCGACGGCCCCCTGTACACGCCGAGAGATGCGGACATGGCGGAAGCCCGCCGCCTGCGGGACGAAAAATACGCTTGCCCGGACTGGACCTACGGCGTTTCCCCGCCCTTCACGGAGCGCAAGACGCGCCGGTTCTCCTGGGGCCTTGTCGAGGCGCTGTTCGAGGTCAGGGGCGGGCGCGTGGCCGGCTTCCGCATGTACGGCGATTTTTTCATGGTTTCGCCAGAAGGCGGGCTTGAAGATCTGGAAAAGTCCCTGATCGGCCTTGAGTATACACCCGAGGCCATGCGCCCCGTTCTTGCCGGCTTCCCCCTTGCAGGCATGTTCGGTGGTTGCGATGCGGCGGAACTGGCCGCGTTTCTTCTGCCGGAGCGCGTCGATCCCTGATGCCGGGAGGGGTCATGCCTGAAGAACCGGCCCGTTGCGGCGCATCCCCGCGCATGAAGAAAGCTGGAAGCAGAGATCATGAAAACGCCTTGCCGGCTGAATCACGATCCAGCCGGCAAGGTCTGCGAATGAGTCCTGACTCAAGGGTCAGCCCTCACGAATCCGCCTGCCGCAAAGCCGTTTTTGCGTCCGGCGGCGGCAGGGCCACATTGACCGCATGTTCGGTACATTCAGCCGCTGCTTGCCCTTGTCGGCCGGAAAAATTCGGCTTTTCGCGGACAGCTTTGCCAATGGGAGCCGCCCCTAGAACTTCGGAAAGAGCGAGGCATCGACCGGCTTCAGTCCCTTGAGCAGAACCTTGGCGTCATCCACGGATTTGCCGATCACCGTGGTCACGGCGCACGCCTTGCCGTTGGCGCCGAACCACGACATGCCCTTGGCCGCGCCCTTGCTGAAGGCGGCTTCGTACAGGCCGTCCCTTTCCCTGGGTTCTTCCACCTGCATGCCGCCCGTCTTCATGTTGGCCATGGTCTGGGTGGCGATATCCTTGGCGCTCATGGGGGCGGCCATCACGCTGATGGAGACGGCCGTGCCGCTCTTCTGGTTGGCGACCACGACGACTGCCGAGCCGTTGACCTCCTGGGCGGGCTGGGGCTGAATCCATCCGTCAGGCAGTTCAAGGCTGAAATAGGCGTTTTTCACTTCCGCGGCTTGCGCCGGCACAACCAGAGCCGCCATCAGCATGACGAGCGCGGACGCAAGGGCGACTTTACCGAACAAAATACGCATGTTTTTTCTCCTTGAGAACGTATATGCGCGCAAGTATAAAAGCAACGGCTCTGTCTGGCAAGAGATCTCCGCCGCATTGCGGAAAGATCGTGCCGATGAAAATAATTATTTGAAATAACAAACGATTTATTCAGATTAAGAGTGGTTCTCCTTGTTGTTTTTATGGGGTTCGCCGCCTTGCGCGACTGTCCCGGCATGTAGCCTCCACGAGATTTTTCCGGGTATTTGCCTGATTTTTGCCGGATAAGGCGTACTTTCTGGACAACATACTTTCCATTGTATATTCTAAGCCGGCGTTTCAGCAAACGCCGTTTGGGAGAAGTCGAAATTTTCCGGCCGGCGGCCCCTGATTCTGATTTCGCGCCAGTCGGCCCGAAGCATTTTTTTGAATGCCGCACGCCGTCGCTTCATGCCGCGCGGGCTGAAGCCGCCATGACGTGCGGGAAGCGTGTTCCCCGCAGGAACACCGGCAACGAGCGCGGCCGACGGTTTTTTCCGGGGGGGCGGCGCAAATAACAGAAGGATTGTGTATGAAAAATCTCAGTCTCGGCGTCAAGCTCGGCATTGGTTTCGCCGTCATCCTCTGCATCTCGTGCCTTTTGGGCGGCATGGCCATCTGGAAAATGAAGGAGCAGGATCAGGGATCGACCCTCATTTCAGAGGTATTTGTTCCCGAAGTGAACTTCGCCGTCCAGTATGAGCGCGCCACGCGGGTGCTCAGAGAGGCCGTGCTGAACTTCACCAATACCGGGGACGAGCAGTACTACCGCAAGTCTCAGGAACAGATGGACGAGATGGACCGCCTCTCCGGCGAAGTCGACAAGCTTGTCGCGGCCTTTCCCTTCCTGACCGAGCTTGCGGAAAGAAACGCGGAGATCCGTCACAACGTCGGCGCGTATCGCGCACTGGTGGAAAAGATGCGCGGGAGCGTCACGCATGTGGATGAGCTGCGCGTGCAGCTTCGCCAGGCCGGAAACGCGCTGATATCTTCTGTCGAGAAGGTGTTGCAGTCCAGCGGAAACCTGCTGGACAGCGACATGCGCGGCAGTTTCGTCGCCTCGGATGCCGCGGCGCGCATGCGCAATATCCGTCACGGTTACGAGACGCTGACCCTGGCGTACAGGATCCGGCTGGAGAACAACCGGATGCAGGCTCTGCGCGACGTGCACAGCGGCGAGCAGGTGGGCGAACTCTTCAAGCCGCTTCTTGCCGGACTGAACGAGTTCAAGTCGCAGGTGAAGGCCGAAAACGCCGGTCTGGCGGCCACGGCCATCGAGGCCGCCGAGCGTTACCACGATGCCTTCGAGAAGATGCTCGCCGACTGGCGCGAGCTTGAGGCGCTGCTCAAGCAGGCGGAAAGCGTGGGCGATGTTGTGCTCAAGAACGCCACCCTGTCCGCTGTCGGCGGTTTTGAAGATGTGAAGGCGCGTTGCCTGGTCAACAGTGAAATCGCGCATGGGGCCATCTCGTTGCTGACCGGCGGCCTGATCGTCGCCGTGCTCATCGGCGGCCTCCTTTCCTGGACGCTCGCCCGTCTTATCACCGGCCCGTTGCGCAAGAGCGTCGACTTTGCCGGAATGGTGGCCGCGGGCAATCTGGATCGCACGCTTGACATCTGTCAGAAGGACGAAGTGGGCCGTTTGGCCGACGCCCTGAACAGCATGGTCGGCACGCTCTCCCAGCGCATCAGGGACGCGGCCGCCGCCACCGAAGAGGCGCAGCGCCGTCAGGCGGAAGCCACCCGGGCCATGAGCGAAGCGGAAAAAGCCAGGAAGGAAGCCGAACAGGCCAAGCGCCAGGGCATGCTTGATGCCGCGGCGCGGCTTGAGAGCGTTGTCGCCGGCGTGAGCAAGGCATCGGAAGAACTGGCCAACCAGGTGAGGCAGGCCAGCCTTGGCGCGCAGGAACAGGCCGCCCGCATCAGCGAAACCGCGACGGCCATGGAAGAAATGAACAGCACCGTGCTTGAAGTGGCGAGAAACGCCGGCACCACGGCCGAAGCCTCGAACCAGGCGCGGGACAAGGCCGCCGCCGGATCCAGCGAAGTGCAAAAGGTTGTGGCCGGCATGGCCACCATCAACAGCGGCGCGGAAGAACTCAGGGCGGAAATGGAAGACCTGAGCCGCAAGGCCGAATCCATCGGCGCCATCCTCAACGTCATTTCCGACATTGCGGATCAAACCAACCTTCTCGCCCTGAACGCCGCCATCGAGGCCGCCCGCGCCGGCGAGGCCGGACGCGGCTTCGCCGTGGTGGCCGACGAAGTAAGGAAGCTGGCCGAAAAGACCATGCAGGCCACGGCGCAGGTCGGCCAGGCCATTCGCGGCATTCAGGACGGCACGGCCAAGAACATGGCCAAGGTGGAGAACACCGTGCGCATGGTGGACGATGTGACCGCTCTGGCCAACAATTCGGGCATGGCGCTGTCGGAAATCGTTTCTCTGGTGGACAGCGAATCGGATCAGATCCGGGCCATCGCCACGGCCAGCGAAGAGCAGTCGGCCACCAGCGAGGAGATCAACCGTTCCATTGAGGAAGTCAGCCGCATCGCTTCCGAGACAGCGTCCGCCATGCAGGCGTCGGACGAAGTGGTGCTCAACCTTGGGCAGCAGGCCCAGGAGCTTGACAACCTTATCAGGGAAATGAAAAGCAATTAGTGTCGGAATCGCTTCACCGAAAGCGTGATTTCGGCTCGTTCACGGCGGCTGCTTCGCCGCGCCAGGATTGCGCCTGACGGCTGGCGCTCCGAAACAGTTCATGTTCGGAGCGCCAGCCTGCAAGTTTATCAAGACGTCATTTCATGATTCCCATGATAATGACTTTTGCGCCAGCCTGCCGTCTGGCGTGGCGCGAAAGCGTTGTGAACAAGCCAAAAACCACATTTTTTGGCGAATGATCTCCTGCTTCTGCCCGGGGCTGAAGCAGGAAATGAGTTGTGGAATCCCGGCCGGGAACTCCTGATGGTTCCCGGCCGGCAAGGCATGAAAAACCACCATTCTCCCCTGAACGGATTCGCGGAAAACGCGGCCCGCGCATGGGATTCGTTTGTGCGGCACATTTCTCCCCGCATAGAGGAAAATCTCTAGAATTATTCTAACATATTGTTTTCCAATGATAAACGGAGGCTGTTAAAAAACCGCGGCCGTTGACAGCAGCATTGGGTATAGGGTATTGCTCCTCTATGCTCGGGGTGTGGACGCAGGCCGGTGACGCAAGGCCGGTGACGCAGGCCGGGGATCGGACTCTGCATCAAGGGGAAACAGCATGATTGACGGCTCGCCCCAGGGGGCTTGGGAAAGTATGGCGCTCCGCCTGGACAATGGCGCGGAGATCGCCTTTTCCGGCAGACAGTTCGCCGGCGGATCCTGGTACGATGAGGAAACCGGCGTTCTCACCCGGCAGAACCTGTACATCACCGAGACCAACGAATACGTTTATTCCATCATCACGGGCACGGGGCGCCAGCGCAGCCGCCGGGCCTACCGGGTCGCCCTGCACGGAAAGACCTGCACCATGAGTGACGGGAAGACGGAAATCACCCTGGAGCTTGAAATGCTCATGCTCGCCGTGCGCGCCCTCACCGGTCTGGACAGGGAGGGGGAAGGCGTTCCCATGCTCGATCTGGTGGAGGAAACCCTGCGCGCCGCCAATTGCTGACTTCGCTGTTTTTCATGCGTACGCAAACGGGGCAGACCTTCTGTCCCGTTTTTTTATGACCCTCCTCAAACATATGCATTGCGCGAGACAAGGACTGTTTTTATGCGACAGAGCCACGGTTTCACATTGATCCGGCAAACGAGCCTCTCCGAGGTTTCCGGCACAGTCGGCCTCTGGCGGCACGACGCCACAGGCGCGGAAGTTCTTTCCGTCTGCAACGGCGATGAAAACAAGTGTTTCGGCGTCGCCTTTCGCACGCCGCCGCAGGATTCCACGGGCGTGGCCCACATCCTTGAACATTCGGTGCTGTGCGGTTCGGAAAAGTACCCGGTGAAAGAACCGTTCGCCGAATTGCTCAAGGGGTCTCTCCAGACCTTCCTCAATGCGTTCACCTTTCCGGACAAGACCTGCTACCCTGTGGCCAGCGCCAACCTTCAGGATTTTTACAATCTGGCGGACGTCTATCTGGACGCGGTGTTTTTTCCCCGCATCAGCGAGGACACCTTCCGCCAGGAGGGCTGGCATTTCGAGCCGGCGTCCGGCGCGGACGGCGCTTCGGAACTGATCTGCAAGGGCGTGGTTTTCAACGAGATGAAGGGGGTTTATTCCTCTCCCGATTCGGTGCTCATGGAGCGCTCGCAGCAGGCGCTTTTTCCGGACACCACCTACGGTCTTGATTCCGGCGGCGATCCGGACGTCATCCCCAACCTGACGTATGAGGCGTTCCGGAATTTCCACGCCACCCATTACCATCCTTCCAATGCCCGTTTCTTTTTCTGGGGCGACGATCCGGAAGAGCGGCGTTTCGCCCTGCTGGAACCGTATCTGAACCGCTTTGCGAAACGCGAGCCGGACAGCGCCGTTCCCTTGCAGCCGCGCCTGGACGCGCCGCGCCTGCTGGAGTTCCCCTTTGCCGCCGGCGCGGGGGAAGAGACGGGAGAGGAGCAGGCTGACAACGGGGCGGACAAGGGGCACATCACCGTAAACTGGCTGCTGTGCGAAACCGCCGACTGTGAGGAGACCCTGCTGCTGGAAATGCTGGAGCATATCCTCATGGGCCTGCCCGGCTCGCCCTTGCGCAAGGCGCTCATTGAATCGGGTCTTGGCGAGGATCTGGCCGGGGGCGGGCTGGAAACGGATCTGCGTCAGGCCGTGTTCTCCACCGGTCTCCGCTCCGTCGCTCCCGCTTCCGTTCAGGAAGTGGAAGTGCTGATCATGGACACGCTTGCCGATCTGGCTGAAAACGGCGTGCCGGCCCGGGCTGTGGAAGCGGCCGTCAACAGTGTGGAATTCGACCTTCGCGAAAACAATTCCGGCCGTTTCCCGCGCGGGCTTGCGGCCATGTTGCGCAGCCTGACCACCTGGTTGTACGACGGCGATCCCGTTGCGCCCCTGGCCTGGGAAGCGCCCCTTGCCAGGCTCAAGGAACGGCTTGCGCGCGGCGAACGGCTGTTCGAGAGCGCCATCTCCCGCTGGTTTCTGGACAACCCCCACCGGGCCACGGTGGTTCTGACGCCGGACGCCGGTTTCGCCGCCCGCAAGGAGGCGGAAGAAAAGGCGCGGCTCGCGCGCGTCCGCGACAGCCTGGACCCTGCGGAACAGCAGGAACTTGCGGATACCGCCGAGGCGCTTCGGGCGGCCCAGGCCGCGCCGGACAGCCCGGAAGCTCTGGCGTCTATTCCGTGCCTTTCCGTGAGCGATCTGCCGCGGACAAACGCGCGCATCCCCGAGCGCCTGATCGAGCCTTCCGAAGCCGGCTTTGCCACGCTGACGCACGATCTCGACACTTCGGGCATCGTCTACGCCGATCTGCTGCTTCCTCTTGACGACGTGCCGGCCCGGCTGCTTCCGCTCGTGCCGCTCTTTGGCCGCTGCCTGACGGAAATGGGAACCACGCGGCACGATTTTGTGGAACTCGGCACGCTGCTCGCCTCCAAAACCGGCGGGATCGACGCCGCCCCGCTGGTTCTCACCCGTATTGGGGACCGCAAGCCGGTAACCGCGTTGCGGATCGGCGGCAAGGCCACGGCGGACAAGGCGGACGATCTGTTCGCCCTGCTCGGGGAAGTGCTTCTTGACCTCCGCCTTGACGACTGCTCCCGGTTCACGCAAATGGCGCTGGAAGAGCGCGCGCGTCTGGAGCAGTCGATCATTCCGGCCGGGCACGGGCTTGTGGCGACGCGCCTGCGCGCCGGGCTGAGCGGGGCCGGAAGCATCAACGAGCGCATGGGCGGGGTTTCCTGCCTCGAAAGTCTGCGCGCCCTGAGCGCGCGTCTGGCCACGGACTGGCCTTCTGTCCTGGCCGATCTGGAATGCCTGCGCGGACTGGTGATCCGGCGCGCCGGCGCGCTGCTCAATCTGACGGCCGATGCGGCGGGCCTTGACAGGGCGCTGTCGGCCGCGGCGCGTCTGGCCGAAGCCCTGCCGGCCCGGGCCGTTGCGCCCGCCACAGGCGGCGATCCGGCCGAAGGCGCGGCCGGGGCGGCGGTTCCGTTCGCGCCGGGCACGGGCGAAGCCCTGCTTGTTCCCGCTCAGGTCAACTATGTGGGCAAGGGCTGCAATCTCTTTGATCTCGGCTACGTCTGGAACGGCGCGGCCCATGTGATCGCCCGCCATTTGCGCATGGCCTGGCTGTGGGATCAGGTGCGGGTGCGGGGCGGCGCGTACGGCGCGTTCTGCACGCTGGATCGTGCGAGCGGCGCGTTCACCCAGGTTTCCTATCGCGATCCCAATGTGGACGCCACTCTGGCCGCCTTTGACGGCTCCGCCGGTTATCTCCGCGATCTTCGGCTTTCCCGCCGGGATCTTGAGCTGGCGATCATCGGGGCCATAGGCGATCTGGACGCCTATCTTTTGCCGGACGCCAGGGGCATGGCCTCGCTGGCCCGCCGCCTTGCCGGGGATACGGAAGAAATGCGCCAGACCATGCGCGAGCAGATGCTCGCCGTCACGCAGAAGGATTTCAACGAGTTTGCCGACGTCATGGCCGAAGCGGCCAGGGCCGGGACGGTGTGCGTCCTTGGCGGGGCAGCCGCCGAAAACGCCGCCGCCGAACGCGGCTGGACGGCAACACGCCTCCTGTAGGGGCGGTTCCGCGGTCCGGCCCCGGCGCGGCAAACGGTGAAAATGCCCTGGGACTGCTTCAGGGTATGGAGTTTTGAATGATGGCCTTTCGCGCCTGTCTGGAGGAAGCCAGACTCTTGATCGCCCTTGCCGCGCCGGTGCTTCTGGCGCAGATTTCCATGGTTTCAATGGGCTTTGTGGACATGGTGATGACCGGCCGCGTGGGGCCGGAAGACATGGCGGCCGTGGCCCTGGCCGGCTCGCTGTGGATTCCCCTGGTGCTTTTTTTTCAGGGGATTTTGCTGGCGGTCACGCCGATCACGGCGCAATTGCGCGGCGCGGGCGAAGGGGAAAAAAGCGGGCACGTCATCCGGCAGGGCCTTGGCATGGCGCTGGTCATGGCCGTCCTGCTCATTGCGATCATCTTCGGGCTTTCCTACTGTCTGGAAGACCTGGGCGTGGAAGCCCGCCTGGCCGATCTGACGGCCCGCTATCTGCGGGCCGTCATCTGGGGCGGGGTTCCCTTTCTGCTTTTTGTGGGCCTGCGTTGCGGGGCCGAGGGCATGGGACTGATGCGGCCGGCGATGCTCGCGGGCTTTCTCGGCCTGCTGGCCAATATTCCCTGCAACTATGTGCTGATTTTCGGTGAGTTCGGTTTCCCCGCCCTGGGCGGGGTGGGCGCGGGCTACGCCACGGCGCTGGTGTACTGGGTGATGTTTTTCGTCATTCTCCATCAGGTGCGCCGCCACGGCGAATTCCGGGGCTTCCTTGCCCGGAAGAACTGGACCCGGCCGGACCCGGCCATGATCCGCCGCATCGCGGGCATCGGCTTTCCGGGCGCGCTGGCCGTCCTGCTCGAAGTCTCGCTCTTTGCCGGCGTGGCTCTGCTCATCGCGCCGTTTGGCTCCGTGGTGGTGGCCGGGCATCAGGTGGCGCTGAATTTCAGTTCCTTCATCTTCATGATACCGTTGTCTCTGGGCATTGCCGCCACGGTGCGCACCGGCCACGGCATCGGCCTCAAGTCGCCCGAGATGGTGCGACGCACGGCGCGCGCGGCCTTGGCGCTCTCTCTGGCGGCGGCCTTCATCACCGCCGTGGTGACGATCACCCTGCGCGGTCCCATTGCCGTCATGTACAACAAGGATCCTGCCGTCTTTGCCCTGGCCACGCATCTGCTGCTGTACGCCGCCGCCTATCAGTGGACGGACGCGTTTCAGGTGGTCAGCGTGGGCATTCTGCGCGGGTACAACGATACGCGGGCCATTTTTTTCATCACGCTTGTGGCCTACTGGCTGATCGCCCTGCCGCTCGGCTGCGTGCTCGGGCGCACATCCCTTTTTGGCGACGCGCGGGGGCCGGCCGGCTTCTGGATCGCGTTCATCGTCGGCATTTCCACCGCCGCCGTGCTGCTTGCGGGACGCTTGAGAGTGCTGGAACGGCGTTTCGCCGCCAACCCCTCGGCGGCCAGCCTGCCCCGGTAGGCCAGGCAGGACCGTCATGCCGGCTCCGGACCGGCCAGGGCGGTTTCAAGGTGATCCAGCCATATGTCGGCAAAGGCGGGCGATTCCACCATGCCGCGCAGCACGGGCAGTCCTTCAATGCCCGCGGCCGCAAGGCGCGATTTCCATGAGGCGGGCGAGGGGCCGGACATGTCTTCCAGAGCGTGCCGCCCCACAACCGAGAGCAGGGGGAGGAGCCAGGCCCGCCGCGCGCCCGCCAGTCGGGGCAGGAGATCGTCCAGGCGCGCCTCGCCGTTGATAGTGCCGACAAAGGCAAGCGGATCGGCCTCGTTCACGCGCTCGCCAAGGATCCTGTAGTGGGCGGACGAGGCGTGGCGACTGCCGTGCCCCATCCACAGCACGGCTTCGTCGGGCCGGCGTTCGGGCGGCGCGCTGGCCAGGAGCGCCCGGCACGCGCGATCCAGACTGCCGGGGCGGCCGGAGAGCAGCGGCTCTCCCACGGTCAGACGCGCCCCGCGCCCGCCGTGCCGCCGTGCTGTCTCCGTCGCGAAGCGGGCCGCTTCTTCCGTGACTTCCCGGTACTCCAGCCCCGGCACGACATGCAGGGGTTGCAGGGCGATGCGGGAGAAGCCCTCAAACGCCATGCGGCGGAGCGCCTTGCCCACGGAATCCGATTTTTTTTTGACAGTGGCCAGACGCTCCCGCATCAGCACGGACGTGAACGCCCAGCGCACGGGAACCCCCGGAAAACGCTCGCGGACGCGGGCGTCGAACAGCCGCAGGGTGGATTCGCCCTGCCGGCTTCCCGAGCCGAAGGCCGCAAGCAGAATGCCCTGTTTCGCCATGTGTCCGCACTTTGGAGCGTGTTGCGATGCGTTGCAATCGCGGCTCATTTTCCGGCAGAGCGGGACAAGCCCCGCAAAGCGTGTTGCTGTCGACGCCTGCCGTTCGCATTGGTCCAGCAGGCATGGCTCGCCTCCGGCAGGCATGGCGCTCCGCCTGCGGGCGTTTCCGCTCACTCGGCAGGGGCGGCCGTCCCCGCGGCGGCCGCCTCTTCCGCAAGGCAGCGGTAGTAGGCGTCGTACTGGCAGATCGCTCCGACGGGATTGTGGGCCAGCAGTCTGTCCTTGGCAATGAGTACCGTGCAGGGCGCGTCCGCCGTTTTGAAAAACAGGGAATCGTGCCCGACGCACAGCCCCACCAGGATGTTGAAATCCACCCGCTGCTCATTCATGAGCATGGCCTGCATGATGGGGTTGCACATGGTTTCGTCCGGTCTGGCCGGGGCCGGTTCCGCGCCGGGCGCGGCAAGCGCGCCCTTGGGAACGCGCCCCACCTTGCACGCCACGGAAACCACCGTGAAGCCCCAGGCTTCAAGGTAGCGGTTGACAATGGCGGCTTCCTTGCGCAGGCCCATGCAGAACGCCAGGCCGAGCCGCGTGTAGCCCATGCGCCGGGCAAAGCGGGCGGTTTCTTCCAGGCGCGTCGCGACCGGACGCCGGGGCGGCGCGCTGTCGGCGTAGCCGGCTTCTTCCTGCAAGGCGGCCTCAAGCACGAACTTCCGGCGTTCATCGGCCAGGGCGCGTTCCAGCGAGGCGGCGATCAGCGGGGCGCGCCGCACGGTAGGGCAGTCGTCCCGGCATTTTCCGTCTTCCCGGACGCACTGACGTTCCTGTTTCGGAAACGGGCATTTCGCGCACATGGGTTGTCTGTTTTCCATGAGTCCTCCGTTCAAGGCTCGGGTGGCATTCCGGCCCGCGTGTTTCGCGCCTGGCCGGGAGCTTCCGGTTCACCCTTGCCGCTTTCCCCCGTCCGCCGGTTGCGCCGGCCCGAGGCCCATGCCGGGGCGCATGATGCGGCCGGTCAGCGAGGCGTCGTACCCGCCCTGTTCTCCAATGCGCTGTTTGAAGGCCGGATCGTCGAGCAGCGAGCGGACCGCGAGAATGCGAGGATCGTTCAGAAAGCGGGTGGGCACGGCCAGATCGTAGCGTTCCAGAGCCACGGGCGCAAAGTCAAGGCCGAGCGCGCGTGCCGCGGCGTAAATGCCCATGCCGCAGTCGGCCGCGCCCGAGAGCACATTGGCGGCCACGGCCATGTGGGTGAATTCTTCCTTTTCGTACCCGCGCACGTCCGCCGGATTGATGCCGGCCTCTTTCAGTTTCCAGTCCAGAAGGACGCGCGTGCCGGCCCCGCGCTGCCGGTTGATGAAGCGCGCCCGCGTCAGATCCGCCACGCTCCGGATGCCGAGCGGATTGCCGGGAAGGGTCATCAGCCCCTGCCGGCGGATCGCCAGGTTGATCAGCGTGTAGTCGCGCAGGGGGTCTCCGGGCAGAAAGGCGAGCAGGAAGGGGGTATTGAAATCCCCGCTTTCGGGATCGAAAAGGTGCATCCCGGACATGTGGCAGGAGCCGTTGCGGAGGGCGGTGAGGCCGCCCATGCTCCCGGCGTGGGCGGACGCCAGGCGGAATGGCTCGGGCAGGCCCATGAGTTCGTCCGCCATGAGATCGAGCAGGTTGTCATGACTCCCGATGCAGACGATGGTGCGATCGAGATCCGCCTCCGGAACCATGAGTTCCACATCGGCTGTCGCGTGATCGGGCAGTCCCTCGCTCCGGGCGGGGATGCGCAGGACGGCTTGCGCCCTGGTCACGCTGGTGATGTTGCCCGCGCCCTGATTGAGCGGCATGGCCACGACCCTCTCGCCCACCCGGCCCGCGGCCAGGCGGATGTGTTCTTCCATGCCGAGGCGCGAGGGCACGGCGCGCGTCAGTTCCGCCGGAAGCGACAGCGGCGTTTCAACCGGCCGGCGCGCGAGCCAGGCCGCCAGCGGCGCGACAAGTTCGCTGAAGCAGACCAGCGCGCTGACCGGATAGCCCGGCGCGCCAACGACAAGCCGCCCCCGGCATACGGCAAGGATGGACGGTTTGCCCGGCATGGCCGCGATCCCGTGCGCCAGCACCCGCCCCTCGCGCTCCAGCACGGAACGGGTGTAGTCGCGCGAGCCGGCCGAAGACCCGGCGCACATGATGGTGATGTGCCGTCCGGCGTCGAGGCTCGCGCGCAGGGCGCGCCCCAGGGCTTCGGGATCGTCCGGCACGGGCGGGACGCGGCTTGCCGTGCAGCCGGCCTCGCGGCACAGGGCGGCCAGCATCTGGGAATTGGATTCCACCACCTGACCGGGGCGCGGTTCCGGCCGCTCCGCAAAGTCGACCACTTCATCCCCTGTCGGAATGATGCCCACCCGGATTTGCTCCCAGACCGGCACGTCCCAGATGCCGCCGGAGAGCAGGGCCGCCACGTCCCACGGCCGCAAAAGCCGGTTGCGGGGGAAGAGCAGTTCCGTGGCCACGATATCTTCGCCGATCCGCCGCACATGCTGCCAGGGATAGGCCGGCGCTTCGATGCGCACGTTGCCGTCCTCAAGGCTTGTGTGCTCGATCATGATGACCGCGTCGCAGCCCTCGGGCAGGGGATTGCCCGTGTTCACGGCAAAACAGGTTCGTCCCGGCGCGAGCAGCAGGGGGCGGCCTTCGCGCGCGGCAAAGGTGTCGGCCGCGCGCACGGCGTAACCGTCCATGGCCGCGGAATGCGCGCACGGGGAGGAACGCCGCGCGTGCACCGCATGGGCGAGCACGCGGCCACAGGCGTCCTGTGCCGGCACACGTTCCTCGCGGACAAGTTCTTCGCGTTGCAGGGCGGCCCTGGCGCGGGCCACGGCTTCCGCCGGGGGGATCGTTTCCAGGTAGATGGATCGTTTCGTCATGGCGGAAGCCTTGTTACAGCATGTCTTGCATGAAAGTTCCCGGGGGCGGCCCTTGTTTCGCGCGCCGTTGCGGGCAACGTCGCGATAGCGCGGCTGTTTTCGACAGCGACACGCTATCGCACGCCGAGCCATTTGTGCGTCTGCACGCCGAGCCGCCATTGCGGATGGGTCAGGCAGTAATCGATGCACAGGCGGGCGTTGGTTCCGGCGGCGTCGCTTCGGCCCCGGGGCGCGTCGTCCCGCGGTTGAAGGATGAAATGGACGAAATCCAGATCGGCAAAATCCTCCGGCGAGCAGCCCGTTTGCGGCCAGACGAGTTTCAGCTCGTTTCCGGCCGTGACGGCCAGGGGCGCGCCCGCCTTGGGGCTGACGGTCACCCAGTCGATGCCGGGCGGCAGGGGGCGCGTGCCGTTGCTTTCCACGCCGATTTCAAAGCCCCGCCCGTGCAGCGCGTCCACCAGTTCCGGGGTGATCTGGAGCGAGGGTTCGCCGCCTGTCAGCACGACGTAGGGACGATAGCTCCTGCCGCGGCTCTGGCCGCATTCCGCTGGCCCCGGCTGTGTCGGTTGCTTCGGTTGCGCCGGCAGATCCGCCGTTGGGGGAAAGGCGCGCGCGATTGCCGCGGCAAGCTCCTCCGCGTCGTCGAACACCCCGGCGTCCGCCCCGATAAAATCCGTATCGCAGAAGGAGCAGATCGCCGCGCTCCGGTCTTCTTCCCGGCCGGACCAGAGGTTGCAGCCGCAGAAGCGGCAGAACACGGCCGCCCGCCCGGCGCGCATTCCCTCGCCCTGGAGGGTGTGGAAGATTTCCTTGACGCGGTAGCTCATGCGCGCGTCTCCCCGGCGATGTAGCCCTCCCAGCCGTGCGCGCGCAGGCGACAGGCCGGGCACTCGCCGCACCCGTAGCCCCAGGCGTGCAGCTGGCCGCGTTCGCCAAGATAGCAGGTGTGGCTTTGGGCGCGCACGAGATCCACAAACGCCTTGCCGCCCTCCGCTTCGGCCAGCCGCCAGGCGTCGGCCTTGTCAAGCCGCATGAGGGGAGCGTGGATGACGAAACGCGCGTTCATGCCGATGTTGAGCGCCACCTGCATGGCTTTCACCGCGTCGTCCCGGCAGTCCGGGTAGCCGGAAGAATCCGCTTCGCACACGCCGATGACAATGTGCCGGATGCCCTTTTTCCACGCCAGCGCCGCGGCCGCCGTGAGAAAAAGCAGGTTGCGCCCCGGCACAAAGGTGTTCGGCAGGCCCTGATCATCCACGGCGATCGGCATGTCGCTGGTCATGGCCGTGTCACCGATCTGCGAGAAGAGATCCAGTTCGAGCAGGGTGTCGCCTCCGAGGCGCGTCCGCCACGCCGTGTTGATCCCGGGAGCGCTTTCGCGCAGGCTCCGGCGGCATTCCAGTTCCACGGCGTGCCGCTGTCCGTAGGCGAAACCGACGGTTTCCACCCGGATAAAATGGTTCAGCGCCCAGCCGAGGCAAGTCGCTGAATCCTGCCCGCCGGAAAAAAGCAGCAGCGCAGGCTCATTGTGCAGCGTAAGCATGGTGTTCTCCGCCCGGGGCGTGGCTTGCGCGCGTTCGGACGGCGCGGATCGCCCCGACGCAAGATCCTGCTACCGTGAAAGGCCGGAGCTTGTAAAGGCCGGGGGTCAGGAAGATATGGGGCGCTCCGGTTGTAAGGCGCCGGCCGGATGGGGTATACAACCCTTCGTGACACACACCGTTTTTCCGCGTGAGGTTCATCATGTCGCAGATGATTTCGCGGCCCGCTTCGCCGCACGAGTATGGAGCGCTGATTCTGGCCGCCGGCAAGGGAACCCGGATGCGTTCCCGCAAGCCGAAGGTCTTGCACAGTCTTTTGGGAGAGCCGCTGCTCGGTCATGTGGCGGCCGCGCTTGAGCCTCTGTTCGGCGGGGCCGTGTGGGCTGTTGTCGGGCATGAGGCCGACATGGTGAAAGCAGCCTTTGCCGACAGGGGGCTGCGTTTTGTGGATCAGGCGGAACAGCTCGGCACGGGGCACGCGCTCTCCGTCGCTCTGCCCGCTCTCAAGGCCGCCGGCGTGCGGCGCGTGCTGGTGGTCAACGGCGACACGCCGCTCATCACCAGCGATCTGATCGCCCGTTTTCTGCGGGATGCGGAGGGCGCGGACATCTCCGTGGCGACCCTCGTGCTTCCCGATCCGGGAGCCTACGGCCGTGTGGTGCGCCATAACGAGAAGGTGACGGCCATTGTGGAGGCCAGGGACTACGATCCCGCCCTGCACGGCCCGGAACCGAAGGAAATCAACGCGGGCGTCTACCTTTTCAGCGTGGCCGCGGCGGAAGCGCTCCTCCCCCGTCTTGGCAACGCGAACAGGAGCGGGGAATACTACATCACCGACCTGATCCGTCTGGCCGTGGCCGAACGCATGGTGGTCACCGGGCTGTGCTGCGGGAGCGACGCAAACCTGCTCGGCATCAACACCCCTGTCGAGCTGGCCCACTGCGAGGAACTGCGTCGGCGCGCCCTGGTGCGCGAACGCCTGGAAGCCGGCGTGATCATCCACGCTCCCGACAGCGTGCGCCTTGGCCCGTTCGTGACCGTGGAGCCGGGCGCGGAACTGTCCGGCCCCTGCGAAATCTACGGGCGCTCGCACATCGCGGCCGGCGCGGAGGTGGAAGCCTTTTGCCGCATTCGGGATTCCCGCGTGGAGGCGGGAGCGGTGGTGCACGGGTTTTCCCACCTCGATCACGCCGTCGTCGGCCCCGACTGTACAGTCGGCCCCTACGCGCGCCTTCGCCCCGGCGCGGTCATGGAGCGATCCGCCCATGTCGGCAATTTCGTGGAAATGAAACAGGCCGTGCTCGGAGCCGGAGCCAAGGCGAACCATCTGACCTACCTCGGGGATGCCGAAATCGGCGCGCGCGCCAATATCGGGGCCGGAACCATCACCTGCAATTACGACGGCGTGCGCAAGCACCGCACCATCATTGGCGAACACGCCTTTATCGGGAGCAATACGGCTCTTGTCGCCCCGGTGCGCGTGGGCGACAACGCGCTTGTCGGGGCAGGCTCCGTCATCACCAAGGAAGTGCCGGACGGAACCATCGGCGTGACCAGAAGCCGGCAGACCATCCTGCCACGCCGGGAAAAATAGCCCGCGCCCCGCAAGGCCGAAGTCTTGCGGGGCGCTTTGCCGGGTTGAGAGGTTTTTACAGCCTGTGCGGCATACGAAGCCTGCGTTCCATCTCTCCTCGAAACAGCCTCCGGAGTCCGGCCACGGCGCAGGGCGTGTTCACACTCCGGCTCTTGTTCTGCCTGCGTCAAAAGGGCTTTTTATTCCGGTCAAGTGCCATAAGAGGACATTCCCTTCACAAAAAGCCCCTGTTCCCTGGCGGAGGACAACATTTCTCGTAGTGTAAACACGCCCTGGAGAGTCAACACGCTGTTCCGCCTTGCCGTGGATTTGCGGGCGATAAGGGCGGGCGCGTTTGTGGAGTATCCGCGACTCGCGGCAGGCATTCCTTTCTTTCCATGCGGAAAACGACACGCTATGCCTGAAAAAGTCCGTCTTTCCGGGGGCTGTTCCGAAGCATGCCGCGAATATCGCTTTCAGCAGGCGCGGAGCACATCCGGTAGAGTTCATCGAAACGCCGCCGGGCGCATCGCTGGGCGGCGATACGCACCTTGTTGATCCGATCGGCATCTTCCTGCAGGGTGGCAAGGATATTGCCGTCGACATGGTCGTTATCTTTCATGGTTTGGAGAATATCAAACGCTTGGGCAAGGGGCATGCCTTTTCGGTAGGGCCGGTCTTCCGTAAGCGCGGTGAAGATATCCGCCACTGCCATGACGCGGGAGGGCAGGGAAAGCTGATCGCCTGCAAGGCCGAGAGGATAGCCTTTGCCGTTCAAGCGCTCATGGTGTAACGCTCCCCATAGCCGGATATCCTCAAAACCGGGGATATTGTCGAGCAGTTGGAGGCTGAGTTCCGCGTGGCGTTTTATTTGCGTGAATTCGTCATGATCGAGCGCTCCCGGCTTTTCCAGCAGTGCGCAGGGAACCCCCAGCTTTCCAATGTCGTGCAACAGACCTGCAATAAAAACCTTGTGGTTTTCTTCCGGGTCAACCCGGCCAGTTGTTCTCATCTGGTGCCTTCGATGCAGAATACAGGCGGTATGGGCGACTCCGGCTGTATGCGTTGCGGTAAAGGGACTGAGGAAGTCGGTGAGCAGAGAGAACAGAAAACAGAACGAGTTAAGCTTGTCTTGATCAAGGATCATATGCGCATAGCGTACCCGCAGAGCACTTTCCATTTCCTGGGCGGAAGGCAGGTGGAGTTCTCTGTTTTCTGAAAAGAATGCGGCATGTAACGCTTCCACATAGCTGAGGCGGAACAGTTTGCCCGAGCCGCCGGCAAATCGGCGTTCCAGAGTGGACGGGGGCAGGTTTTCGCTACGCAAAAGGAGTTCCATCCGATCGGCCAGATGTATGATATTTGCGGGAAACAGAGCTTCATCACAATCGCGCAGTTTGCTCCAGGGGGTGTGGTGAAAGAGAACCAGAGACGCTATGGGGGCAAGACTGGCGCAATGAGAAAGAAGCGCCCACCCCGCCCGGGCGTGCAGCCATGTTTTGCGTTCAAACAGCAAATCATCAGCACTGACTTTGAGTGGAATCGTGCCGACGTCGTGCAGCATGGCGGCAACGAAGATTTGCTGGCGAACCGTCTGGGGCAGAGACAGGGTGTGGCTCAGGGCATCGGCAATCCAGGCCACGCCGAGGTGGTGCCCGGCGAGTTGCGGTTTGACCAGATCCAGCGCGCGTGAAACCCCAACAAGCAATTCAAAGGCGGAAGCGTGCACGGCGGACTCCTTAATGTGCTGGCCTTGTAAAGGCTCGCGGCTCCACGAACGACTGTCATGACTTCGCCCAACAGGGAAGGCAGGCGGGATGGGGCCAAGGCGCAGAATGGTTTATCGGCAAGAAGAGCGGAAGGAAGGGGGGGCTGGCAAAGTCATGTTTGCAGTATAAACGGAGCTGTTTGGGCTGACAAGAGTCTTGCCGTGAACCCGAACGGAAATCAACGTATTCAAATAAATTTAACTTTTTTTATTCTTTGTTCGTAAGCCATTTTTTACACGCTTTCAGAAATTGATTTCCGTGGGAGTCCGGCCCGGGGAAGCGTTGTAGGGAGCGGAAAATCCGGATATACGCAGGAGGCACGGTCACCCTTCCACACTCTAACGCCAGGGCACGACGCTAGCAGCATAAGGAGGGTATCGTCATGCGAAAGCTGGCTTTTGCCGCGTTCATCGCGCTGATACTGATCCTGCTGCTGGTCTCAGAGGCCAGATAAGCGGCGACCCCGTATCTGGCGCAACAGATACGGGGCCTAAAGTTAGCCCTTGCAGGTGACCGTGTAACAAGGCGCTATGCGCCGTGCCCACCCCGGTTTCTGTTACCGCAGGAACCGGGGTTCCTTTTTTAGATAACCGCTCACAACGCTTCTGGCAAGTGGATGATCAGGGTCGGCCCCCGGCCGTCAACGCAAACGGTTCCGGGAAAACGCCCGGCCCGGAAAAGCGTTGTAGGGAGAGGAAAATCCGGATATACGCAGGAGGCACGGTCACTCTTCCAAACTCTAACGTCAGGGCACGGCGCTAGCAGCAAAGGAGGGTATCGCCATGCGAAAGCTGGTTTTTGCCGCGTTCATCGCGCTGATACTGATCCTGCTGCTGGCCTCAGAGGCCAGATAAGCGGCGACCTCGTATCTGGTGCGAACAGATACGAGGTCTAAAACTGGTCGTCGACTGGTGACCGTGTAACAAGGCGCTATGCGCCGTGCCCACCCCGGTTTCTGTTACCGCAGGAACCGGGGTTCCTTTTTTAGATAACCGCTCACAACGCTTCTGGCAAGTGACCTGGGGCAATCGCGCAAAGATTATGTCGCAGGAGTACAATGCCTTTCATGGTTCATATGAAAGGGTTCTAACACAGCCCCAGCGCCCGCGGCAAAAAGGTTGAAAGTTGCGGGAAGAGGATGATGACCACGAGCGCGAGCAGCGAGGCGAAGATAAGCGGCAGGGCCGACTTGCTGATCTCTTCCATGCTCAGGCCGCTGATGTTCGCGCCCACATAGAGATTGACCGCTACCGGCGGCGTCACCTGCCCCACTGCGAGGTTGACCGTCATCATGATCCCGAACCAGATCGGATCCCAGCCGAAATGGGCCATGATCGGCATCATGAACGGCAGAAAGACGTAATAGATGGAAATGGCGTCAAGCAGCATCCCGGCCAGGAGCAGGATGATGTTGATCATGAAGAGTACGATCCATTCGTTGTCCGAGACGGAGAGCAGAATGGCCGATCCCTTTTCCACCAGACCCACGGTGGAGGCCACCCAGGAGTAGAGGCCGGCGCAGGTCACCACGATCATGACCACGGCCGTGGCCTGCACGGTGGAGGCGAGAATCTCGAAAACGATCTTCAGGCTGTTGATGGTGCGGTAGATGAAGACGCCCACGAACAGCCCGTAAAAAACGGCCACGGCCGCGGCTTCCGTTGGCGTGAACACGCCGCCGTAAATCCCGCCGAGGATGACGACAGGCGTGAGCACTCCCCACAGCGCCTCGCGGAACGCCCTGCCCACGGAGAGGTCCGTTTTTCCGCCGCGGTAGCCGTTCCGTTGCGAGATGATGAGCACTGCCCCCATGATGAACAGCGCCACCACCACGCCGGGGACAAACCCGGCCGCGAACAGCGCCGGCACCGAGACTTCGGCCACGCCGCCGTACACGATAAAGGCGATGCTCGGCGGGATCACAATGGCCAGACCCGAGGTCACGGCCACGGTCGCGGCGGCAAAGGGCTTGTCGTAACCCGCCTTGGTCATGCCCGGAATAAGGATCAGCCCGAGCGCGGCCACCGTGGCCGGGCCAGAGCCGCTCACCGCGCCCCAGAAGGTGGCGACAGCCACTGTGGCCACGGCAAGTCCGCCGGTCATGGATCCCGCCAGCGTCTCCATGAGCGTGACGATGCGCGCCGCAATGCCGGCCCGCTCCATGATGTAGCCCGCGAGGATGAAGAAGGGAATGGCCAGCAGCGGAAACTTGGCGATGCCGGCGTAGAAGTTGTAGGAGAGCATCTCAAAGCCCATGTCCCAGCGCCACACCACCACCAGCGCGGCCAGCCCCAGCGACAGGGCGATGGGCACACGGATGAGCAGGGGGATGACGAAAAGCGCCAGCATCCAGAAGGCGGGATCATGCAGCAGGGCGGCGTCCACGATCAGCACCTCCCCTCGCGCGGATCGGCGCGCAAATCGCCCAGGGAACGTTGCAGCATCCGGAAGATGACAAGCAGCGAAAACAGCGGCGTGGCGATGGTGTACCACCATACGGGAATGCCCAGGGATTCCGACGTGACGTCCAGGCTTATCTCGTCCAGCACCTCCAGCGCGCCCGCGTAGGCCAGCGCGCCGAAAAAGATCACGCAGACGGCAATGCCGATCCACTGACATGCCCGGCGCGCCGGGCGGGGCAGAGCGTCGTAAAAGAGCGTCATGCCCAGATGCCCGCCGGTGCGGAAGGCGCGCGCCGTGCCGAGCAGCACGACCCAGACGAAAAAGTTCACCGTCATTTCTTCCGTCCAGGCAAAGGAAAAGGACGTGCAGTAGCGGACGATCACGTTGATGAAAGCGATCGTCGCCATGACGGCAAGCAGAACCGAGCCGAGCAGTTCCTCAAAATGGGCGCCGAGAAATCGCAGCATGGCTTTGACCTTGAATGAAGGATCCGGGGAGCGTTCCGGGGGGAAAGGTTCCCCCCGGCAGGGCGCGGGCCTTGCTCCGCTCCGGACAGGATGCGCCTGACAGGCGGAACAGGCAAGACCCGACGGAAAACGCGGCAGGGCGTTCAGCGCGCGGCGGCCATGTCTTCTTCGGCGGCCTTGACGAGATCGGCCCCGATTTTGGGAATCCAGGCGTCGCGCACGGCCTGGGTGGCCTTGTGGAACGCGGCGATTTGCTCGGGGGTGAAGCGCGTGACCGTCATCCCGTGCTCCTGCAGACAGGCGTAGGGATCGGTGACTTCCGGCGTCATGTTGATGCTCTGAAGGTAGGCGAGGGATGCGCCGTCGTCCATGCCGAGGCGGGAGAGCGCCTTGCTGTAGCGTTCGGCTTCCGCCGCGCAGTCCAGAAGGAGCTTTTGATCCTCGGGGCTGAAGCTGGCCCAGACCTTCGGGTTCACGCCGAGCAGGAGGGGATCGATGATGTAGTGCCAGTCGGTCTGGTGCTTGTGGTAATCCCAGATCTTGATGGTGATGTTGATGCCGTTGGTCGGGTTTTCCTGACCGTCCACCACGCCCTGCTGAAAGCCCGTGGTGGCTTCGGACCAGTTCATGTTCACCGGGTTCGCGCCGAGCGCGCGGAAGGTTTCGATGAAGATGGGGCTTCCCACCACGCGGATTTTGAGGCCCTTCAGGTCTTCGGGTTTGGTCAGCGGCCCCTTGCTGGTGGTCAGCTCGCGAAAGCCGTTTTCGGCCCAGCCGATGATCTTGACGCCCTTCTTTTCAATGGCGTCGATCATCATTTTGCCGGATGCGCCGGCCATGATGGCGTCCATGGCCTTGTAGCGATCCGGCTGCACGGCGAGGAAAAAGGGCAGGGCCGTCAGGTTCAGTTCCTTGACCTGAGGCGACCAGTTGATGGTGGAGGCCAGGGCGAAGTCAATGGCCCCGTTGCGCAGCATCAGGAATTCGGAGGTCTGCTTGCCGGCCAGAAGCTGACTTGAGGCGTAGACCTTGATGTTGATGCGTCCGTTGCTTCGTTCGCGCACGAGATCAGCGAAACGCGCGGCCGACATCCCCCAGCCCGAGTTCGCGCCGGGCACCACGCTCAGCTTGTATTCCTGTTTGTACTCCGCCGCGCCGGCGGAGAAAGCCACAAGGCAGACCAGCAAACCGGCCAGACCGAACAAGCGTTTCATGAACATCCTCCCTGAGAGAGTTCCCGAAGGTTACAAGGCGGCCGTGATCGCAAGCAGCGCCGGCAAAACCACGACAAGCGCCGCCGTGCTGAATATCCAGCAGGCGTTGGCCAGATCGAGATCCAGCCCGTACAGCGACGGCGGCATGAGCGCGTTCATGGCCACGGGCATGGCCGACACAATCAGCACCGTCTTGAGGGGAAGCCCGCCGTCAATGGCTCCATAGCCAATGGTCCAGGCCAGCCCGGCCACCACCAGCGGAACCCCGACAAACTTGATCGCCGCCACGCCCAGCGCCTCGCGCCTGTACGCGCCCAGGCTCGAAAGGCGGAGACCCATGCCGATGGCCGCAAGCAGCAGGGCCGTGCCCAGCACCATGCTGGCCGAAGCGATGATCCCGCACACGGCCGGGCGCGGCACGCCCAGGCGGTTCAGCGCGATGCCGCACAACAGCGCCCCGATCACGGCCCCCAGCATGGGATCCGGACGAAAGGCGCGCAGGGTGGGCTTGCCGCCGCTTCCGTACCAGCGGGCCACGGGCATCCCGATGCCGAAAAAGAAAAGTTCCTCGAACAGCCGGTAGAGGGCCACCAGCGCAATGGCCGATTCGCCCAGAAAAACCACGCACGTCAGGGAACCCACCGCCCCGATGTTGGAAAACGCCCCGCAGCAGAAAAGACTTCCGGCGCGGGCGCGATCCAGACGCAGGAGACGGCCCAGCGCAATCGCCAGGCCACTGCCGCAGATCCACGAGGCAAGGCCGAGCAGCGGGAGCGCGAGCAGGCGCGGCTCCGGCTCCGGCAAGCCCCACAGCGAAAGCATGGCGGAGAGCGGAATGCACCCGAAGAGCGCCAGCCACTGGCTCCGCCGGCGCAGGGAAACCAGGGCCGTTTCGTCCAGTCGCACGCGCCCTTGCCGCGCGGCCCGCTGGATCGCGTACCCTGCGACCAGGCTGACGATGATGACCGCAAAGGTGAACAGAAGCTTGTTCATGACGGCAGGTTCAACCGTAAAATGTTCGGATCAGGGCAGACGCGACACGCCCTGAGCCAACGGACGCGCTGCATCCTGATCAAACAGACGCAACGCGTTCCGATCAAAAAGACGTAACACGTCCTGATCGAAAAGACGTAACACGTCTTGGGGGCGGCTGAAAACCTCCGCGGCCCCGGCCTGCCGAAGTTCCTCCTCGCCCCGAAAACCCCAGCCCGCCCCGGCGGGGTACATGCCCGCGTTGATCGCGGTGCGCATGTCCACGTCGCTGTCTCCGAGGTACACAACCTCTTCCGGCGCAAAGCCGCCCTCCCGCGCCACAGCCAGCACCCCGTGCGGGTCCGGCTTCAGGGCGACGCCGGGGCGCGCTCCCCGCACCTGAAAAAACGGCGTGTCCGAAAAAAAGCCGGCAACGGCACGTTCCACACGCTCCTGCGGCTTGTTGGAAAAAACGGCAAGTCCCGCGCCCCGTTCCCGCAACGCGGCCAGAAGCTCGGGAATGCCGGGGAAGACTTTGGTGAATGCCCCTTCGCGCTCCCTGTGGCATTCGGCCAGCAGGCCAAGCAGCCGCGGCAGAAGCTCGCCTGCGCCCGAACAGACGCCCGAAGCCTGATCGGACGCTTCCCCGCACACGGGAGGAAGCCCTGCCGCGATATCCGAAGGCAGGGCGCGACGCAACAGCATTTCCACGCCGTCACCCACAAAATGACGATAGGCCGCCACAGGGTGCGGGGGAAAGCCGGCCAGTTCCAGAACACGGTTGGTTCCGGCCGCGATATCTTCCAGAGTGTCCAGGAGCGTGCCGTCGAGATCAAAGATCACGGCACGGAATGAAACGGCGCGCATGGGGTTGTCCACAACTCAGTGTATGAACCCTGTTTCTAACACAGACCCTTGCCGCTTGTACAGCGCGGCGCGCCCCTGATTCATCTGAAATTGCCCCGGCAAGCGTCGTGCGACGATTGACCATCCCGTTTTTTCCCGGCACAGTGCGAGACAGGATGCCGTTATGGAAAATGCCCGTTCGCCGCACGATCCCAGCTACAAGCAGTTTTTCAGCAAC
>CAJUHZ010000020.1 GCA_910585945.1 uncultured Bilophila sp. | reverse complement strand
CCAATGTTTGCCTTGCGCCTTGCCGGCCGGAAAAACTCGGCTTTTCGCGGACGGCATTTTAATGAGGGCTGACACTAGCGAAGCGTGGTCAATCCGCCCCCGTCGCTTCGGCAAGCATGAGGCGGCACAGGCTGTCCATCTCCTCGCCGTGATCGAGGCCGGTCAGGTGGGCGAGACCGTGCGCGAGCAGGCGCAGGCAGTGTTCGCGGGGGGCTTGTCCGTACAGCAGGGCCTCGCGCCGCACGGCGTCGACACTGAGGACAAGGCTCCCCAGATCACGCACTTCCCCGCTCTCTTCCGGACCATTGGGGAAGGACAGAACATTCGTCGGCCCGGCGCACCCCATATGCAGGCTGTTGAGTTCGGCCACGTCTTCGTCTCGCGCCAGCACGAGTTCCAGCGCGGCATCGGCGGCGACGCCCGCGTCGGCGCGCCGCGCGGCCTCAACCATGTGCGCCAGCGCGCGGCGCAATTCCAGCCGGCACAGCGGCAGACGCCAGCACAAATCCGCCCCTTCCAGACGCACTTTCAGGCGCGGGGGCGGCGTCACGCGCCTCCCCCTCCGGGAATCGGAGCGTCAGGTTCCGCGCCGCTCCGGGCTTCCTGAGAGCCGGCCTTCCCGGCGGCGGGCGTCTTGTCCGCTTTTTCGACCTTCTCGCTTTTTTCACCCCTGGCAGGCGCGGGGCGTTCCGCTTCGGCGCTTTTCTTGCTCACGTCGGGGTAGGCGATGCGCTGGTGGAACAGCCCGGTGAGAATGCGTCCGAAGCTCTCCGCCAGCTTGTGCAGATCCTTGAAGGTCAGTTCGGACTCGTCCAGTTGCCCGTCGGCAAAAATGCCCTTGATGATGGTGTCGATATGATTCTTGATGCGCGCCGGCGTGGGGTCGGACAACGTCCGGCTGGACGCTTCAACCGCGTCGGCCAGCATGACGATGGCCGCCTCCCGCGTCTGGGGGCGGGGGCCGGGGTAACAGTAGTCTTCAATGCGCGGGTTTTCACCGAGTTCCTTGGCCTTGTTGTAGAAAAAGCGGATCAGTCCGGTCCCGTGGTGCTGGCGGATGATGTCCTCGATTTCGTCGCCCACATGGTGTTGCGCGGCAAGCTCCGTGCCCTTCTTGACGTGGGAACCGAGAATGAGCGCGCTCATTGTCGGGGCAAGCTTGTCATGCCGGTTCGGGCCGTTGAACTGGTTTTCGATGAAATAGTCGGGGTAGGCCAGCTTGCCCACGTCATGGTACAGGGCCGCCACCTTGCACAGCAGGCTGTTCGCGCCCACGGCCTTGGCCCCTGCCTCAACCATGTTCGCCACCACCAGAGAATGGTGATAGGTGCCGGGGATGCTGACCATGAGTTCCTGCAGGAGCGGCTGCTCCAGGTTCATCAGCTCCATCAGGCGAAAACGGGTGGTGTAGCGGAAGGCCATTTCGATGATCGGACTTACGGCAAAGAGCACCACCAGCGAAATGAAGGCGTTGAGAAAGGCCAGCCCGCCGAGCGTCAGGAACGTCTGCGCGCCCCGGAAACCTTCCAGCCAGCCGCAGCCGAGCGCGATGCAGCACAGGCCAAGCCCCAGCGGGAAAATGCTCTTGACCGCGTCCTGCCGGTTCTGCGCCCGGATGACCAGCCAGGTGTTGAGCATGGCCGAAAGAAAGAAGAAAAGAAACAGCGGGGTGCTTGCCTTGAACATGGCGCTCCCGAACAGGGCGAGCAGCAGCCCCACCACGCAGTAACGCCGCGCCGCGAAGATCAGCGCGCACAGGCCCGCCGCCCCCGCCATTGGAAAGGCGTACATGAACAGATTGACGTCCTGAAACAGCGCCAGACGGCCGATAAGCGCAAACGCGCCCTTGGCCCCAAGGCCCGCGCCAAGCAGAAGCAGGGAAATGAAGTAGAAATCCTTGCGTCGCAGGGGCGTGCCGGGCTTGCCGCTCGGCGCCATGAAGAAACCGATGCTGATGATGAGCGAGAGCGTGAACAGCCCGGCCACGGTGCGCGCCTGAATGGGACTGTCCTGCTGGCGGTAGAGGCTCTGAAGCTTGAGCTGTTTTTCCCGCGTGACGCGCTCGCCGGCGTAGACCACCACTTCGCCCTGCTGGATCCGGTAGTACACCGGCTCCACCGTTTCGGCCACGGCCGCGCCGAGCGAGAGCGTTGCTTCCCGGTTGAGGGTGAGCGTGGGCATGACCAGCGGGGAGAACAGGGCGTAGACGGCGCGCCGGGCCATTGGCGACAGCGCCTCCCGCTCGCGCAGCCACTGGCTGAAGGAGACCAGCAGGGAGGTCAGATCCTTGATGTCCGCGACTTCCGTGCGCAAGGTTTCCACGCCGGTATCCATGTCGCGGATGAGGATGCCGTTTCTGGCGGCAAGGGCGGTGCGCGCGTCGACGACGACGCCTTCCCGCAGGTGCTTGTCAAACCACGGCAACGCCTCGCTGAGGATGAAGGTCTGAAGTTCGGGGGACGCCCACTGGGCGAGCACCTCTCCGGAGAGGTGCGTGCCGAGTTCGGCGGTGAATTTTTCCGCCACGGCGTCCGCGCCTTTCTCGAATTCCGCCTGGTTGACCTCCTCCAGAACGTGGAACACCTTTTCGCGCAATTCGGCCATGCCGGCGACGCTGAGGTCAAACACCGTGGGCTGAAGCATGGCAACCTGGTTGCGCCTGCCTTCCGAAGCCTGCTTGTCCTCGACGGTCAGCGAGCGGTGGGCGACGATATCGCTGTCGGCCACTTCGCCCACGGTGAAGATTTTGGGCTTCACCCGGGGTTGAATTCCGGCCACGAATGACAGGATGAACAAAGAGAGCACCAGAGCCGCAAGGCCGACGCCATGCCGGTCGTGCTGACCCAGCGCGCGCCTGGCGACCCGATGGAACTCGGAATCACGCGCGACAAGTTTCTTCATGTTTGTCATAGGCTTGCACTATCCGTCCGACAAGGGGATGACGCACCACGTCCGCGGCGGAAAAGCGGCGGAAAGCGATGCCGCCGACGCCGGCCAGCACATCCAGGGCATGCACCAGACCGGATCGCGCGGCCGCCGGCGCGTTCTCGCCGCCGGGAGAAAGATCGATCTGGGTGACGTCCCCCGTCACCACGGCGCGGGAGCCAAAGCCGAGGCGGGTCAAAAACATCTTCATCTGCTCGCGCGTGGTGTTCTGGGCTTCGTCCAGGATGATGAAGGCGTCGTTCAGGGTTCTGCCCCGCATGAACGCGAGCGGGGCGACCTCAATGACGCCCGTTTCCTGAAGCGCGGCCGTTTTTTGCGGGCCAAGCATGTCGTGCAGCGCGTCGTGCAGGGGGCGCAGATAGGGGTTGACCTTTTCCGCCAGATCGCCGGGCAGAAAGCCGAGCTTTTCCCCGGCTTCCACGGCCGGTCTGGTCAGCACGATGCGGCGCACGCGCCGCGCTTCCAGCATGTGCACGGCCATGGCCACGGCAAGATAGGTCTTGCCCGTGCCGGCCGGGCCGACGGCAAAAACAAGTTCGTGCCCGCGCAGGGCGGCAAAATACTCCCTCTGCGCCGCATTGCGCGCGGTGACCCGCTTTTTGGGCAGGGTGAGCGAGGCATCTTCCTGAAACGCCCGCCGTACATCCGCATCCGGCTGTTTTTCCAGCATGTCCAGAATCTGTTCCAGATCGGAAGGGCCGATCTCCCGCCCGGAGCGAACAAGGCCGTATGCTTCGGCAAACAGACGGATGAGGCGTTCGCGCAGGAGGGGATCGGGCGTGGAGACAGAGAGCGTGGTCCCCCTCGTGGCGAGATCCGCGCCCGTGCGCTCGGCAAGGAAGGCCAGCGCCGCATTGCATGGCCCGAACAGCGCGTTGGCCAGAGCGGGATCATCAAAGGACAGGGTTTCCGTTTGCCCCGATGTCATGGATGCCGCGGATGTCGTGGACGCTGCTGACGCCGCGTCGATAAATCGTGTTTGCATGGGGTATCGGTATTTGATGCGGATTTGCGGCCGTCTCTGTCCGCCCGCACATTGTGTCGCGAGGCCGCCCGCGGGTTGCGCATGCGCGTCGTGCGCCCGGACTGTGCCAGACCAGCCCCGGACAGGGCCGACGGCATGTTTTCCCGTATAGCGCAAAGGTCTGTACGCGTCCACAGGTTTTTGCCGGACCGCCGGGGCCGGTGCGGCCGGTACGGCTGCTCCGCTGAAATACATCGGTTGTAAAGTATCGTACAAGCGATTAACAACCAGATCATCCCTCATGAAACGCCGGCCGCGGAAAGTTGGCTTTTCCGGCCGGCAGGGGGCAAACATTGGCCGAAGCGGCCTTGGACATGCCGCAAGGTCAGTGTTCGCCCCGCAACGCCGCCGGACGCAAAAACGGCCTTGCCGCAGGCGGGTTCATGAGGGTTGACCCCGGGGAAAGCCTCTTTCAACGAACGATCCCGCAACAGCTTCGCGCGCCGGATCGCGTGGAGCGTTTGCGATCGGACGCCGGATCGCAGAGGGCACAACGCATGAAACGCATCTTCGCGCACCTGCTGGCCGTGGGGCTGGCGTTCAGCGCAAGCGGCGCGGCCGCGGCCGCCGATTTCAGGGCTTCGGGGCAATGGCTCTTCGGCTTTGTCTGGGGCGACGTGTACAGCCAGATCAGGGAAGAAAAGGGCGACCCCTTTCAGGCCGTACAGCGATTGCGCACGCAGATCGAATGCATCGCCTCCGAGGCATTGAAGGGCGTGGCCTTTTTTGAAATCGGCAAATCCAACTGGGGCGACGCGGCCGACGGCGCAAGCCTGGGAACCGACGCCGCCAATATCAAGGTCCGCTATTCCTATGTGGACTGGACGCCCTTCTCCGGCGGCGCCCCGCCGCATCCGAAACTCCGTCTCGGCCTGCAACCTTTCAATCTCCCGGCCTTCGTCAATGGTTCCCCGATCCTGTCCGACGACGGCGCGGGCATTGTCGCCTCCTGCGACATCACGCCCCGGACAGGCGCAACCCTGTTCTGGATGCGGCCTTCCAACGACAACCGCGCTCCAGGCGCACGCGGCGGAAAACGGCTCCCGCACGATGCGGCGGACCTCTTCGCTCTCGCGCTCCCGATCCGGGGCGAAGGCTTCCGGGCAAGCCCTTACGTCATGTACGGGAGCGTGGGGATCAATTCCCTCGGGTACGCCGCCCGCGCGGAAGACGGCTTTTCCTTCACGGGGTACAAAAGCGCTCTTCGCCACATGGCCAATGGCCTGACCCCGGCTGGCGGAAGCCGGCTGCTGGCGCAACCGGACGCGGCCGACGCCCTCTCCGGCGAGGCTTCCGTCTGGTGGGCCGGCATCGGCGGCGAGACAACCCTGTTTTCACCCTTCCGCCTCGGGGCCGAATTCGCCTTTGGTCATGCCGATTTTGGAACCGCCGTCTGGAACGACAGATCTTTCGCCATGAAGCGCGCCGGCTGGTACACGGCCCTGATTGCCGAATGCAAGTTGGAAAAAATGACCCCCTCTCTGCTCTTCTGGTACGCTTCCGGCGATGACGGCAATCCGTACAACGGATCCGAGCGGATGCCCACGGCCAAGACTTCCAACAGGGACTGGAAAGTGCTCGGCCTGGCGTATGACGGCGTTCCGTTTTGCCCGGCCAAAGGCGCGCAGATCCTCAGCCCGGACGGCTCCATGACCGGAACCTGGGGCATCGTGGCGGCGCTGAAGGATATCCGCTTTACGGACGCCCTGAAGCACCTTTTTCGCGTGGGTTATGTGCGCGGCGTCAACAACAGCGCAATGGTGAAAAACACCAGCCTGTATGCCGACGACCGGCCCGGCGGCTATCTGACCCGAAACGATCACGCCCTTGAAGCCGATTTCGAGACCAGTTGCAAACTATCCGACAACCTCACCCTGATTCTTGATGCGGCCTGCCTGCGTGTGGACTGGGACAATGCCGCCTGGAAATACGTCAATGCCAACCTGGAAAGAGACTACTACCGCGCCGGGTTGACAGTATGGTATTCTTTCTGATTCCGGAACAGCAGGATCGATGCAATGAAAAGAGGAAACAAAATTTTTTATATAAAATTGTTTGGCATTTTCTCGATCCTCATTGTCCTGCTCGTCATCATTTATACAATTCAATTAAGAAAAGTCATTGAGCACAATATCATTGAGAGCATTTCGGAAACAGCGCTGCACGACAAGCGATTCATCAGGACATGCATTGAATTCTTTATCGAGGACTTGAAGGGAATCGCCAAGCGCCTTGACCTGTATGAATGCAAGACAATCCCTGAAATGGAAACAAGGCTGAATCTGGAAAACGCTTCCACAGAATTTACGCATATCTATCTGGTGGCCGAAGACGGCAGGATCTATACCGACAGATTTCTTGTGTACGATCCCAAAAAATCCAATCTGGCGGCCCGAATCGACCTGCTTCCCCTTTTCTCCGACGATTCCGTGGAAGTGGTTGTTTCACGCTTTGACGACAAGGCGGAATTTGCCGGAATCTCGCGGGAATCCATCCTCTACGGCATCCGCCTGAACAACTACAGCGTTGATGGAATCAGGATGATCGCCCTGATTGGAATCGCCAACATCAATTTCCTTCAGGATCACATGATCATCGACAGTTTTATCATCAACGGAAAACCGAACGGCTACAGTTCCGTGATTGACTATAACGGAAACTATATTATCGGACACGATAAAAACATCTACCTGAATGATTCAAACAATTTTTTTCACAGACTGGAATCAGGCCATAGTTCCACATTGACGCAGGAAAGTATCCGGAAAAAAATGAAAGAACACGAAACATTCAATTTTTATATCAATAATGACAAAGAAAATCTTGTCTATTTCGCGCCCTTTGAAAATGAAAATAATGAGCGCATCAACTGGTATTTTATCATGTCTGTAGACAATGATGTTCTTGTCAAGAGACAATTTACATTTACCATGATGAGCCTTGTATTGCTTGTTGTTGCCGTTCTTATCCTGAGTTCTCTCGCGTTTTATGGGTTATCCAACCATAACAAGCTGTTCAAGGCGAATGAGGCTGTAAAGGTTCGTAGTGAATTTCTTTCAAACATGAGTCATGAAATACGAACTCCGCTGAATGGATTGATTGGATTGAATTACCTGATTTCAAACGCTATTGATAATAAAAACAAGCTGTCACAGGTCAAAGACTGGTTGAAAAAATCAAAAAGCCTTGCAGATTATCTGCTCTCGCTCCTCAATGATATTCTTGACATGTCAAAATTGCAATCCGGAAAGATTGACATCATCAATGTTCCTTTTTCCATAGAGCACATGATTGAAGATATATGGTTCATGCAGCGGGACAATATCGAACGCAGGGGCGTCTCGTTTGTGGTGGAAAAGGATGTTCCGGTTCCCTGGGTCAAAGGGGATGAGGTGCGCACCAAGCAGGTCCTGGTGAACATCGTCGGCAACGCGGCCAAATTCACGCCGGAGGGAGGGCGAATCACGCTTTCGGTAAGCCAGCGCCGGGAGGATGACGCGCGGGTGACGACCACCTACCGGTGCGAGGATACCGGCATCGGCATGAGCAGGGCCTTTCTGGAAAAGATTTTCGATCCCTTCTCGCAGGAAAGAGACGGAAAGTCGGACGCCACCCTCAAGGGGACCGGGCTGGGCATGCCCATCAGCAAGGAACTTGTGGACGCCATGGGCGGGGAAATCCATGTGGAAAGCGCTCCGGGGCAGGGGAGCGTGTTCACCGTCATCCTGCCTTCCCCGATTGCCGAAGCGCTTCCCGACGCCGAAGCGGCGTCCGCGCCCGCCCACGGTTCGACGCCGGAAGAGCGGGTGAAAGGCCGCAAGATCCTCCTGGCCGAAGACGCCGAATTCAACGCCGAGTTCCTGATAGAGCTTTTGCGGGACGAAGGCTTTGACGTCGTCCATGCGGAAAACGGCCAGACCACGCTGGAAACATTCCGGGAATCTGCCGTGGGCGAATTCGACATCATCCTGATGGACATGCAGATGCCGGTCATGGACGGCTGCGAGGCGGCCGCCGCGATCCGCAAGCTCGACAGACCGGACGCCAAAACCGTCACCATCTTCGCCTGCACCGCGAACACGTTCAAGGAAGACATGGACAGGGCGATCCGCAGCGGCATGGACGACTTCCTCACCAAACCCATCGATATCAGGGCCTTTCTGGAAAAAATGAACAAACGCGTCAGAGCGCGGGAGTAGGTCCGCGGTCTTCAGGGACAGCCGTCACGGGTGCAGAGTGCTGTTCTTCCGCCCCCAGTCCAGGGCCGCGTTGCACGCCGCATTCAGCGCCGCCGCGCACTCTTCCGGGCTTGTCGCGCCGGCCAGCAGATTATGGATGTGCGGCCAGAACACGTTGCGAAACGAATTCTCCCGCCCCTGCCAGTTGGGGCTGTTTCGCATGAAATCCACCACATGAACCGCGTTGGCGGAAAAATCGCTGAGCATCGCGATGCGATCGGCGTACCGGGCCAGAACCTTCCTGCTCACGGGCATGTTTCCGGCGGAAAGATCGAGCCATTCCTCCGTCCTGTAGAGGTATTCGAGAAAGGCCAGGGCGGCTTCCAGCCTGTCCGCATCGCCATTGTCGAACACTTCAAAACCGTTCACGAACGTCGTGGCGATGTTCCCGGGATAATTGACGAACCCGTAATGTTCCAGATCGCTGTACAGCGCCCTGTTCGCATTGTTGAACATGTACACCGCCAACTGTCCGTTGGCGAACAGCTCGCTGCAATCCTTCATTTCCAGATTCTCGGGATGCGGCGGATACCACCCGCGGTCCACGCCGCGCTGAAGCCATGCCAGGGCGCGCACGATCTTCCCGCCTGTAAAATCGAAGTTGCCCTCACTGTCGAAAACGGCCCCGCCAAACGCGCGGAGATAGGACAGGATATGCGTATCGCCCTGATTGTTTCTGGCGAATATGGCAAGGGGGTACACGCCGTCCGGCAGCTTCGCCGCAAGCGTGTCCAGAATCTTTTCCCACTCTTCGATTGTCCAGTTGCGAATCTGCGTGCCTGTGCCGATGCAGGCGTCAAGACCGCACTTCCTGAAAAGCTCCTTGTTGTATATCAGTATATTTTGCATGTTCAGGAAGGGCATCATGTAGGTTTTCCCGTTGACCATGCCCATTTTCCATATCTTGTCGTCAATGTCGCGGCGGAGGTCGTCGGTGATGACGCCATCCAGGGGGACGACTCTTCCGGTGTGGATGTAACTTGCCATATTGAAAAAGGCTCCGAAGAGAACATCGGGGGCGTTTTCGGTATCAAAGCTTCCGGTCACGGCCTGCGCTTCATCCACATAATTGAATGTTTTTATCACCGGGGTGACGCGCGCCCTGTCATAACTGGCGGCAAAGGCCCTGCCGGCCTGCTCCAGAAACATCGGAACATTCCTGATTTCCGGCCTGGTGAGGGCGTTCATTTCCTGCATGGGCGTCTTGATGATCAGGGTAACATGTTTGACGGCCGGGGGATCGCTGACGTCACAGGCCGCCAGACAGCAGATCAGGACAAGCGCCAGCAATACAAAAAAACGATAGTGTTTCATGTGCATGCCTCCCATGTGAAAAAGATCCTCCCCGAAGTCGCGCGACGGAGCGACGGCAGACCGAACAGGCTGATGTTTCACAGCACTGTGTGATGAGAGCCTGACGTGCCGCTTGCGGCGGCAAGGCCGGCTTGCGGACAGGCGGGAATCCCCCTACAATTCGACGCGCGCGTCAAAGGCATCGGGGGCGGCAGGCCGCCCGGCGCGTGCCCGAACAGATCTATCCATACATGAAAATGCTGCAATGACACAGGGGCGGAGGCATGAAAACCGTTATTGTCATTCAAACGCGGCTTGGATCCTCCCGTCTGCCGTGCAAGGCGCTGCTCAGCCTGCGCGGGCTGCCGGTCATCGACTGGGTGACGCGCCGGTGCGGACGTTCCCGCCTGGCCGACGCCGTTGTGGCGGCCGTGCCCGACACGCGCATGGACGATGTGCTGGCCGATCATCTTGAAAGACAGGGCGCGCATGTCCACCGCGGGCCGGAACAGGACGTGCTGGCCCGCATGATCGACGCTGCCCGCGCGCTGGACGCCGCGACTGTCGTGCGCGTCTGCGCGGACAATCCGCTGATCTGCGGCGAGGAGATCGACAATCTGATTGACTTCTACCGTCGTGTGCCCTGCGATTACGCCTACAACCACATCCCGCGCGGCAATTCGTACCCGGACGGCCTGGGGGCGGAAATTGTTTCCCGCGCCCTGCTGGAACGCCTCGACGAAGCGGCCGTTCTGCCGGCCCACCGCGAGCATTGCCTCTCCTACATTACGGACAATCCGGATCGTTTCGTCATCCGCACCTTTGATCCGCCGGACAAGGCCCTGCGCCACCCCGAACTGAAACTGGACATGGACACGGCGGAAGACTTTGTGAGACTCTCCCTGCTCCCCGTGCAGCCCGACATGTCCGCTGTGGAAATTGTGGAAGCCGCTCTCGGTGAAGCCCAAAACCGATGACAAGCTATTTCATGAACAACTTGTTGTTAGACGAACAGCCTGACGCAGCGGCAAGGCCGGGTTTGCCCGCTGAAAACCACCTTTTTCGGTGAAAAAAATCCTCGTAAATCACCCACATGTGGATTTATGAAATGAGTTCAGAGGGAGACAGTCATGGCAAAAATAGAGGGGTTTCGTATAAAAAATTTCAGAACGCTGAAAGATATCACCCTTGGTCGCTTATGGAACCAGAGGGAAGCCGCCCCTCTTTCTCACATGACAGCCGTCATCGGCAAAAATGGCGTCGGCAAAAGCACGCTGTTTGATGCCTTTGGCTTTCTTGCGGATGCGTTAAAGTCCGGTGTGGAGGAAGCCTGTGACGCACGGGGACGTGGCGGCTTTGAACGTATCCGGACAAAAGGCCAATCAGATCCAATTGAGTTTGAAATTTATTACAAAGAAGACAGAAATGCACGCCCCATCACCTATGAAGTCGCTATTGACATGGATTTCTTGGGGCGTCCATACGTTCTGAGCGAGCGCCTTAGACAAAGACGAAAAGGGCAATCGCACGGAAGGCCTTTCTCCTTTCTCATTCTGAATAATGGAAAAGGTGTAGTTTGGAAAGGAGAACAGGCTGGTCACCTTTTAAACGAAGAAAAAGAGCAGTTTGATATATTCAGTTTTATGGAATCTATAAAGTCAAACCCCGAGCAGGAAGAATCTCGAGAAACAGAACTGGTTGAGCTTAATGACACTCGCAAACTGGGTATCGCCACCCTGGGATCTCTCAAACAGCATCCGCGTATTTCCACATTCCGTAAATTTATTGAAGGCTGGTATCTCAGTTACTTTACGCCGGATGCAGCCCGGAGCCTGCCGCTTGCAGGCCCACAGAAACATCTCAATATTCATGGAGACAATCTTGGAAATGTCGTCCAGTATATGGAAAGAGAACATCCAAATCGATTTAAGAATATTTTATATCAAATATCCGCAAAAATTCCCGGTATTGAAAAAATTGAAACAGAAAAAACAAACGATGGACGCTTATTACTCAAATTCAATAACAAAGGTTTTATAGATCCTTTTTATGCTCAGCAAATGTCCGATGGAACATTGAAACTATTTGCTTATCTTCTTTTACTTGAAGATCCTGCACCACCTCCATTTTTATGTATTGAAGAACCTGAAAATGGACTCTACCATAAACTTCTTGAAGCATTAGCAGTAGAATTTCGTGAACATGCAAAAGGGAAAAAAGGAGGATCGCAAATCTTTGTTACAACCCATCAGCCTTATTTTGTTGATGCCCTTGAGCCGGAAGAAGTTTGGATTCTGGAAAAAGGTGAAGATGGATATTCTGTCATTCATAGAGCAAGCGATAATCAAATTGTCAAGAATATGGTGAAACAGGGACTACCTTTAGGAGGTCTCTGGTATAGCGACTATCTGGACGCGAGGTAATTCAATGCACTTTGAAATACTGGTTGAAGATCAGTCCGGAAAAAAGATGCTTGATATCCTTATCCCAAAAATTATAGATGAAACTCATACATTTAAAATATATTCTTACAAAGGTATCGGCCGTATACCAAGGAACCTTGTCGTTGACGCCAATCCAGCCAAGCGCATTTTACTTGATCAATTGCCGCGCCTCCTGCGAGGATACGGTCAAACCTTTGCCGATTACCCTCCCGATTACCCGGCAGCAGTCATTGTGGTATGTGATCTTGATGACAAATGCCTTAACGCGTTCCGTTCGGAACTTCTTGCCCTTTTGCAATTCTGCACTCCTCAGCCCACAACCCGCTTCTGTATCGCAATTGAAGAAGGTGAAGCCTGGCTCCTTGGGGATATCCCGGCTGTCAAGTCAGCCTACCCCAAAGCAAAAGATGCCGTTCTGAACGCCTATGTGAATGACGCTGTTTGCGGCACATGGGAACGCTTGGCTGATGCGGTCTGTGAGGGAGGCGTCGCCGGGCTTTTGGCCAAAGGTTGGCAGGCGATTGGAATGGAGAAATCCCGCTGGGCTGAAGCCATTTGCCCACATATGGATGTTGCGCGGAACAGGTCGCCAAGTTTTAACTATTTCCGCAACCAGTTGATTACTCTTGCAAAAAATGGAGATAAGACCTCCACCTGAATCCGTCTCGGATCTCGTGAAAACGCCGACCTCCGACATTTTGTACCCTTCAAGGAGACGCCCATGCCCGCAACCCCGCCCGCCGGATCGCCCAACCTGCAAGCGCCCCTCCCGGAAGAACATCGCCCCGCCCCGGCCGCCGCGTCGGACTGGCCGGAACCGGACCTGACGGAGAACGGGCTGACGCTCGCCCGCCGTTTCTACGAAAGCTGCGGCGCGCCCCTGCTGGCGGAGCGCGTGCCGGATCTCGCGGATCGGATCGCCGCCGGTCTGGTGGGGGAAGGGTCGGACTGCTTCGGCTTTGACGACGCGATCTCCCGCGATCACGACTGGGGGCCGGCGTTCTGCCTGTGGCTGACCGAAGAGGATCTTGCCGCCTGCTCGCAACGCCTTGAGGCGGCGCTCGCCGATCTGCCCGAAAATTTTGCCGGCTGGCCCGCGCGAATGCGCCCGGAACGGCGCGGGGGCCGGGTGGGGCCGCTTGCCATTGAGCGCTTTTACGCCCGCTTCACCAACCGCCCGCGCCCGCCGGAAGGCTGGCGGGAATGGCGGACCATTCCCGAGCACTTTCTGGCCGTGGCCACCAACGGGGAGGTCTTCAGCGATCCGGCCGGCCGATTCACGGCCTTTCGTCAGGCGCTGCTGGCCTTTTATCCGGAAGACGTGCGCCTGAAGAAAATCGCGGCGCGTTGCGCGAAAATGGCGCAATCCGGCCAGTACAATCTGCCGCGCGTGCTGCGTCGGGGAGATCGCGTGGCCGCCCTGCTCTGCATCGCGGAGTTTTCACGCCAGGCGCTCTCCCTCGCCTTTCTGCTCAACAGGCGGTACATGCCGTTTTACAAATGGGCGTTCCGCGCCGCCGCGGATCTGCCCACGCTCGGGCAAGAGGTGCGGCAGGGTCTTGAGCGGCTCGTCGCCCTGGCCTGGAATGCGGAAACGCCGACAGGTCCGGCCCCCATCCCGGGTCAGGCGCAAGCCCCGGCCCCGATTCGCGTGGAAGACGCGACAGACGCTGTGGAAGAAGTCTGCGCGATCTTTGCCGACGCCTTGCGCCGGCAGGGGCTTTCGGACGGACAGAGCGACTGGCTGCTGGAACACGCCCCGCGCATCCAGAGCGCCATTGAAACGCCCGAACTGCGCCGGATGCCCTTCCCGCTGGAGTAAGGTCATTTGCCCGTGCCGGCCGGGAAAAACGGCTTTTCACGGACGGCGTCGCAACAAGGTCTGACCCGGGAAGCCGCCGGGGACAGATTCCGAATCGTGCGGGACTGGCATCCTTCTTGCTTGAAACATGGCGACACGTTTTCCGTGGGACATTTTTTCCGGAGCGAGAGCCATGAGCATTTCTTCCATCAATACATCTTCGTTGTACGCCGCGCGCTACGGCCTTGACTTCAACAACCTGAATGGCGGAAGCCAGTCCACGACAAGCACCGCCGCGGCCGCCCTCCGCGCGGCGGGCAACAGCTACACCACGTCGACCGCCGCTTCCGGCGTCATTTCCACGCTCAGCGCGCTCCTTTCCGGCATGGGGCTTGGATCGTCCGACAAGGTGACGTTTCAGGATCTGCTCAACTACCGTGAAGATCTGAGGCAGAACTTTGAAGCTACGGTCAAGAAGGGACTGCGTGAAAAGGGCGTGGATGAGGACGTCAACTTTCAGGTGGTTTCCGACGGCAACGGCGGCGTCAAGATCATCACGGACAGCCCGGACAAGGCAAAGATCGAAGCCTACTTTGCCGACAACCCGAAGCTGGTGGAACAGTTCAACCAGATCGAAGCCCTCACCAACGTCGAGGCCGCGCGCAAGAGCAGCAAGCTTGACGTCAAGGCCATGCGCCAGCGGATCGAAGTCGAATCCATGACCGCGTGGTTCACCGGCTCCGGGCAGAGCGTCGGCTCCATCCTGAATTTTTCCGGCGCGCAATCGGCGTTGCTGTCGGCCGGATTGAACCAGAAGGTTTAGGCGGCCCGCATCGCCCCGCCTGCCGCAAGGCCGCCTTTTGCCTCCGGCGTTTCAATGAGATCCGGCCCTGACCCGGACGCGACGCCGCAAATGCAGGAGGCGGGATCTCCCCGGCAAGGGGCGAGGAACCGCCAGGCGTCCGGGGCGGGAGTTCCCGCCCGAAACGCTCGCCCGCCCCGAAACGATCCGGAATGATCGAAACGCTTCGGGGCGTTTCGGAACAATCCGGCGCGATCAGGCTCCGGCTTCACATTCGCGAAGCCAGGAGGCGTCGTCAAAGTAGTTGATCTTCATGGCCCGTCTGACGTCAGCAAGCGTTCCGGCGGCCACTTCGCGCGCCGTGCGGCTCCCCTGCTCCAGCATGTCGCGCACGGCGGCGACGTCTTTCCGGCATTCCAGACGCCGCGCGCGGATGGGTTCAAGTTCCTCCTGCAGGATGGCGTTGAGGAACTTTTTCACCTTCACGTCTCCGAGGCCGCCGCGCTGGTAATGGGCCTTGAGGGCGTCAAGATCGGGATATTCGGGGAGATGGCGGTCAAAATGTTCCGTTCTGCAGAAGGCGTCGAGATAGGTAAAGACGGTGTTGCCTTCCAGCTTGCCGGGATCCTGCACCCGGAGGTGCCCCGGGTCCGTAAACATGTTCATGACCTTTTGCCGCACGGAATCCGCGTCTTCCGCCAGATAGATGCAGTTGCCGAGGGATTTGCTCATCTTGGCCTTGCCGTCGATGCCGGGGAGGCGCAGGCAGGCCGCGTTGTTCGCCAGAAGGATGTCGGGCTCGACAAGAGTGTCGCCATACACGGCGTTGAAACGGCGCACGATTTCCCGTGTCTGCTCCAGCATGGGCAGTTGATCCTCGCCCACGGGAACTGTTGTGGCGCGGAAGGCGGTGATGTCCGCCGCCTGGCTGATCGGATATGTCAGAAAGCCGACGGGAATGCTCGCCTCAAAGTTGCGCATCTGGATTTCGGCCTTGACCGTGGGGTTGCGCTGAAGGCGCGAGACCGTCACCAGATTCATGTAATAAAACGAGAGTTCGCAGAGTTCCGGAACGGCGGACTGCACGAACATGACGGACTTCGCCGGATCAAGCCCGCAGGCGAGGTAATCCAGAGCTACTTCAATGATGTTGCGGCGAACCTTTTCGGGATTGTCCGCGTTGTCCGTGAGCGCCTGGGCGTCGGCGATCATGATGAAAATGCGGTCAAAGTCGCCGGAGTTCTGCAACTTCACCCGTTCCCGCAACGAACCGACGTAATGGCCGACGTGCAGTTGCCCTGTCGGCCTGTCTCCTGTCAGAATCACCTTGCTCATGTGACATTCCCGTGTGGTGGCCCGTATGATGGTTCAAGTCAGGGGCGGCGCGATCCGGCGCACGGATCCGACGCCGGCGCGGCGTTCCGAACGCCCCGATCTTCCCGCCCGCCCCGAACGATTTGGCCGGAAAAATTTCATCGGCCCGCGATCTTGTCAAGCCCCGAAAAAGCGGCGCATGGTCGCGCCGCAGAGCGTCCACAGTTCCGCCGGGTCCATATTCCGGGCCACGGCCACGGCCGCGGCGGTGAAGGCGGCCAGGGCCGGCTCGTTGCGCTTTCCGCGCCACGGCACAGGGGCGAGGTAGGGGCAATCGGTCTCGATGAGCAGACGATCGGCGGGCAGGGTCGCCACAGCCTCGCGCAGCGCCTGGTTGGCGGGATAGGTGACCGGCCCGGGGATGGACACATGCCAGCCGTTGGCCATGATGCGTTCGGCGTGGGCCACGGCGTCCCCGCTGAAGCAGTGCCAGAGCGCGGCGCGCCCGGCAAAGCCTTCCGCCTCCATGATGCGCAGGGTGTCGGCCGCCGCGTCGCGCGAGTGGATGACCACCGGCAGGTCAAGCTCGCGCGCCAGGTTGAGCTGAAGGCGAAAGACTTCTTCCTGCACCGGGGCGGGAGCCTCGTTGTGATGGAAATCAAGCCCGATTTCACCGACGGCGCGCAGGCGATCGTCGCCGCGAAAGGCGGCGGCCAGATCCCGCAAGTCGGCCCCGGTAAAGCTCCCGGCCTCTTCCGGATGCACGCCGAGGCAAAAGACCGTCTCCGGCCAGGCGGCAAACGCCTGCCGGTGCGCGTGATAGGCGGCAACCCCGCAGAAAACCTGGGCGATGCATGTAACTCCCGCCCGGCGCGCCCGCTCCATGACGCCAGGCAGATCGTTCAGCAGCCCTTCGGAATCAAGATGCGCATGTGCGTCCGCGCCTGTCGGGGGCAATTCCAGATCTTCGGCCAGAGGGCGCGGTTGTTCGTGTTTCTTCGCCATGATGCGTTCTTCCTCTCGTGCCCGGGGGCTTCAGCGCGCCGTGCGTTCTTCTTTCACAATGGCTTCGCCCTTGATTCGATCGAGCAATTCGGCGAAAGTGGCCTTGACATGTTCGCGGATGTCTCCGGCGACAACGAGCGTGAGCAGGTCGTCCCCGGGCAGGAGTTCGCCCTCCGCCGCCTCGGCCAGTATGCAGAAGATGCCGGGCCGGCCCTCCAGCTCGCGGCACAGCGCGCGTATCCGCTCCCTGTCGGGCGTCACGCGCACGGAGACGACAGGCGCGTGATCGGCCCGCGCCCAGGCGCGCACCACACCGCTGTGCGTCAGCACCATGCCCACGTTTTCGGCAAAGCCGGGGCGCCGCTTGAGGTCGGCCAGCATTTTCGTCACATCCATCACAGACTCTCCAAATAAGGTTACGGGTCAGCCATGCCGTTGATTTCAGACTTGTTCCAGCGTTTGCCTTCAGTCAAAGACGTGCACATGAGTTCCGCCGGTCTTGCCTTGTGGATCTGCTGGGAGGGCGATCTGGACACGGCAGTGCCGCAGACGCTTCAGGATTACGGCGGGCTTTCCGTCGTCAGCGATCGCGATCAGTCGCTGTGGTTCTTTTTTTCGGCGGACGTCTTTCTTGCCCTGGCGCGTCTGGCGGTATGGGCGCAGTTCAACTCGCTGCCGGTTTCCATCCAGGTCATCCCCGGCCGGCTGCTGCTCAGCGTGCGCCGCGAAATGTCGCTGAACATCGACTCCGGCCTGACGCGGCAGGAAATTCTTGTGCCGCAGTCCCTCCAGATCTGGGTGCATCCCAAGGCGCGGGAGGCGGCAGGTCTGCAACCCGGCATTTCCTACAGCAAGGGAACCCAGCTCAAGGGCATGGCCGTGCAGGAATGGGAGCACCTCGAAGCCGACGCCCGCCTGCCCTACACGTCGGCGCAGGGATGGTACGCGCTCATGCGGCCGCTTGGCAACCCGCTGGACAAGCGCTTTCAGGCGGGCTGGCGCTTCATGTCCTCCAAGATCGAGGAGATCCAGCAGCGCCTCAAGCTGAAATACATCCTGCATGACAACTTCATCATGCTCCCGCTGGAAAACCTCCGCCTGCTCCGCACCTGGATGCGCGACGTGCTCACCTTTATCGGAGAGGCCAAAAGCCAGCCCGACTACTGGCCCTGCGTCTGCGTGGTGGTGGATCGCAAGGGATTGAACTTCAACAACGAACTGCCGCAAAAGGTGGGCATCAACTGGAACAACCTCATGCCGGATTTTCCGTACATGAGCTACCGCAACGCCTTTCTGCTCGGTGAGGGATTCCAGATCACCGATCTGCATTTCTCCAGCACCCACTCTTCCATGGACAGTTGGTGCACCGTGGCCCTGGGCGAGGGGGGCCCCCTGACGGACGGGGCCATTCCGGTCCTGGTGGCGGGGCAACTTGTCTTCGGGGACGGCGGGGGCTGCTTCTACTGCGGCGCGCGCAATCACGACGCCGGCTCCTGCCCCACGCGGACCATGCGTCTTTCCGGCGCGGAACTGTGGAAAGATTTTTCCGACATGTCCATCGAAGGCATCAATGAAGCCTTTCGAGGCATTGAAAAACAGCTTGCGGAAACAGGCGTGCCCGGCTACGCCAAGATTCTGGAAGAAACGTCGCCCGAAGGGCGGCTCATGCGCATGATTTTTGAAATCAACCTGCCCCTGCAGACGCGCATCATTGAACGCGTATGGCTCACCACCAGCCGGGAATTTCCGTCCTCGGCGCACGACTGGGCAAACGGCAAGGATGTCGCCTCCAGAGACGACAGCCCCGCCTGGGGTTTTCTGGAACGGCTGTGCAAGCTGCACCCGGCGGAACTGCCGCCCTTTGAAAAGGATCTCCGCGCCTCCATCCAGCGCAACCCGCGCGATCACCGCCTCCGCGCCCTCCTCGGCTTCTGCTGCGTGGAACTGGGAGATCTGCCGAAAGCCCAGACAGCCTGGAAGGAGGCCGAATCCCTGGCTGGATCAAGCCTGTGCCAGGCATGGTACCTGCTCCTGCAGGGGCGCATTCTGGAAATCCAGGGCCGTTTTTCGGAAGCCTCGGAAATCTATCAAAATGTTCTCCGCCTCTACCCCCAGTGGCAGGAGGCCGAATACCGTCAGGTGGTCTGCCGGGTAAAAATGGGCTTTGCGGAGCAGATCCAGCCGCGCATCCTGCACATGATCGAGCAGGATCCGACCATTTTCAACCGCTTCCTCATCGATCCGGAGCTTGAGCGCGGGCACCTGCTCATCCTCACCGCCCTGCATCCGCACTGGCTGGACAGCAAACGCCTGGCCGAAGAGGAAAAGGCGCAAGTCGAGCGCCTGCTTACCGAGGTGGACAACTGGTTCTCGCAGGATCACCCCACCGCGCACAACCTGCGCCGGCGTCTGCTTGAGCTGAGCGGCCAGACCGCCATGGACAATTACCTCGCCTACCTCAACGTGGTGCGCACACGGCCGCTCATCGAAAAGGATCTCACCACCCAGATCCAGGCCGAAATCGAGGACCTCAAGGCGCGGTTCAAAAATTACCTCGGCATTCTCGAAACCATCCGCGACGAGGCGGCCTGGTTCCCCTTCCCCAAGGTTCTTGTGGAATTCAACCGGGATTTCAACGAATGCGCCGGGATCATCAACTGGGCTTTCGGATCCAACTTTCATGAGGCCGAAGCGTTCAAACGCGCCCAGGCCTATGTGCCGACCATTGTGGATCTGCTCACCAAGCTGGAAAAACGCCTGCGCTTCCTCAGGGTGGTGCGCGATTCGACGCTCTTTGTGCTCATTCTGGCGCGCACGTTCTTCTGGGTGGAAGTTGTGGGGATCGTGCTGTGCATCATCGGGGTGCCGAGCATCGCCATATTCGGGGATCAATTCGGCCTCGGCTGGCTGAAGGCCATTTTGCGCGAAAACCATTGGGAATTGCAAAAGGTGCTGGTGATCATCCTGAGCGTCATGTCGCTCGGCATCGCCGCCCTGCGCACCACGCTCGTGTTTGAAAAGCGGCGCGACGCGCTTGTGGCCAACGCCAAGGCGCAACGCGAGGAAATGCAGCGCGCCAGGTTGGAACGCATCAGGGAAGCCGTGCGGATGCGCGAGGAGGAAAAGGCCGCCAAGCGCAAGGCCGGCCTGCTCATGCCCCCGTCCTTCGGGGAAACCGAAACAGAAACGACGGATGATGAAGGGTAATGTGCTTGACAGAATCAGCCCAACCCCCTACCTCTTTCCGAGAGACGATTCGCAAGGAGAAAATCATGGCCCTACCCGTTCGCCTGGTCAAACTTGTCACCGGTGAGCTTGCCCTCGGCAAATTCGATGCAGAGACCGACACGCTCAAGGATGTCGCCATTCTTCAGATTGTTCCCACCCAGCAGGGCGTGCAGATGATGATGCTCCCCTACGGATATCCCTTTGAACAGGAATTCGAGGGCGTGATCTCCGCGCGCCACTTTCTCTACGAATACAAGCGCCTGCCGGACGATCTGGAAACCAAGTATTTTGAAGCGTGCACCAACCTCACGCTTTCCGGCAGTGGTCTGCACCTGGCCGGAACCAACCCGGCGGGCAAGGTGAGCAGCATCATCAAGTGACGTTTTTTCCCCCGTAAAGCCTTTTCAGGGCGCGCCCGGCGCGTCGTGAAAAGGCTTTTCGCGTTTTTTCGCCCCGGGGCGAAAGCGACAAACGGACGCACAACCGGATAACGGCCGGATGAAGGCCAGGCAGTCAGATGAAAGAACTCCTCCCCCTGCTCCCCCACCCCAGCCATTACATCGGCATTGAAGAAGGCGCGATCCGCAAGGCTCCGGGCAGTGTGCGCCTGCGTTGCGCCCTGGCCTTTCCGGATCTGTACGAGGTGGGCATGTCCTACCTGGGGCAGAAAATCCTCTACGGCATCCTCAACGAGCGGGAAGATATCGCCGCGGAGCGCGTGTTCGCGCCCTCGCCCGAGGCCGGGGATCTCCTGCGGGCGCACGGCGTCCCCCTGGCCACGCTGGAAAGCGACACGCCGCTGGGCGAAACGGACCTGCTCGGTTTTGCCGTCACGCACGAACTGTGCTTCACCAACGTGCTGTACATGCTGGATCTGGCGGGCATTCCCCTCCGCCGCTCGGATCGGGGGGAAGATCTCGCGGCCTGCCCGCTCATTGCAGCCGGAGGCGGTTGCGCGATCAGCGCGGAGCCGCTTGCGCCGTTCATGGATCTCATGCTGCTCGGTGAAGGCGAGGCCATGCTGCCCGAACTGTGCGATCTGCTCATCCGCGCCAGAGAGGCCGGCTGGACCCGCTCCCGGCTGATCCGGGAGGCGACGGCAATTCCCGGCATCTATGCCCCCGGCCTGTACACGCACGACGCCGAAGGAAGGCTGACCCCGCTTTTCCCCGACACGCCGCGCCCCACCCGCCGCGTGGTGGCGGACCTGGACGCCGCGCCCTACCCGCAACGACAGGTCGTGCCTTTCGGCGCGGTGCACAACCGCCTGAGCCTGGAAATCGCGCGCGGCTGCACGCGCGGCTGCCGCTTCTGCCAGGCGGGCATTCTCTACCGCCCGGCGCGGGAGCGGAGCCTTGCCGATATCGAGCGGATTCTGGGCGGATGCCTGGATGAAACAGGCTTTGACGACGTCTCCTTTCTCTCCCTGAGCACCGGCGACTTTTCCGCCCTCAAGACGCTCTTTCTCGGCGTGGCCGATCGCTGCGCGGCCGAGCAGGTTTCCGTCTCTCTCCCTTCGCTGCGGGTCGGATCCATCGACGCGGATATCATGGCGCGCATGGCGGGCATCCGCCGCACCGGCGCGACGCTTGCGCCCGAAGCCGGGAGCCGGCGCCTGCGCGACGTGATCAACAAGGGAATCACCGAAGAGGAACTCCTGGATCATGTCCGCGCGCTGGCGGCCTACGGCTGGCAACAGGTCAAACTCTATTTCATGATCGGCCTGCCCGGAGAAACGCGCGAGGATCTGGACGCCATAGCCGATCTGTGCCGCAAGGCGCGCGACGCCGCCGGCCGGCCCCGCCTCCAGATCACGGCGGCCATTTCGCCCTTTGTCCCCAAACCGTTCACCCCTTTCCAGTGGGAGCCGCAAATCTCCCCGGACGAAATGCGCGCCCGCATCCAGTACCTCCGCGATCTTTTCCGTGCGGAAAAAAGCATGAAGCTCCGCTGGCACGAGCCGGACATGAGTCGGCTTGAGGGGATTCTCTCCCGCGGCGACCGTCGCCTGGCCGACGTGGTGGAAAGCGCCTACCGCAAGGGCGCGATCTTTGCGAGCTGGGTGGATCACTTCAGGCTGGACCCCTGGCTGGAAGCCCTGTCCGAACACGGTCTGAGCGAGGAAGCCTGCACCGGCGGCCGTCCGGTCTTTCTGGAAGAGGCCGGGGACGCCTCCCTTGCGCCCGACATGCCGCCCTGTACGGAGGATACGCCGGAGGATACGTCGGGTTCGGGCGAACCGCGCCGCCCCGCGCCGCTCCCCTGGGATCATCTGGAAGCCGGGGTTTCCCGCGCCTTTCTCCTGCGCGAGCGCGAGCGCGCGCTGGCCGGATCGCGCACGGAAGATTGCCGCTATGCCGCCTGCCGCCAGTGCGGCGCGTGCGACACGGCCCGGCCCTCCCGCCTGTCGGCCGCGGACGGACCGTACCGCAACCGGCTCAATCTCCCCGCGCGGGATCAGGGAGCGTCGCTTCCGCCGCCCGAGCGCCCCGCCCGGCAGGCACGCCCCGCCGCCCCACATCTTTCCCCGGCGCTGATCGCCCGGGCCGTACGCTACCGCATCTGGCACAGCAAGGAAGGCGAGGCCGCCTACATCAGTCAACTGGAGCTGCAAACCCTGCTTGAGCGGGCCATGCGGCGGGCCGGACTTCCGCTGAGCTTTTCGCAGGGCTTTCACCCCATGCCGCTCATTTCCTTCGGGCGCGCCCTGCCGGTGGGCGTGCACAGTCGCGCGGAATGGTTTTCCGTCACCTTGCGGGAGCCGATGTCCGCGGCCGAAGTCATGGCGCGTCTGGCCCCGCACATGATCAGCGGGATGCGTCCGCTTGAGGTGACGCCCATCCCCATCCACGACAAATCGTTCGGCGGCCGGCACGAGACGTTCGCCCTGCACTGCCTGAAACCGGCCGACGCGCACGCCTTCAGCGAAGCATGGGCCGCCTTTGCCGACGCGCCTGCCTTTCTCTTCAGCCGGGAAACCAAAAAGGGAACGGTTGAAAGCGATCTGCGCCCCCTGGCGCGGGCGATCACGCGGGAAGATGCGAGCGAGATCCGCTTTACGGCGGACTGGTCCGAGCGTTATCTCTCTCCGCTCACGCTCGTGCGAGCGATCACCCCGTGGCTCGGCCCGCATGAGTTGCGTCTGGTGAAATTGTCGCAGACCCTGTAGGATCTGCCGACGCTACGGCTTTTGCCCTGCCTGCGTCAAAACCTTTTTGTTCCTGTCGGGTGCAGCAAGAGCGCGCTCCCTCCGCAAAAAGGCTTTTCCCTGGCGGAGGGCAAACCTTCTCGCAGCGTCAGCAGACCCCGGGCAGGGACGTCGTCAGGATGTTTGCGGACCGCCTATTTGACGACAAGCGCGATCGCCACGCCGATGACGGCAACGATAAGCGCTGTCTGGGCAACCATTGTGCCGATCACCCATTTCAGGATTTCGTGCTTGTTGGCTTCGATTTTGTTTTCCAGCCGCAAAATTTCCCCGCGCACGTCCTGGATATCTCCCTTTGTGGCGAGATCCTTGCGGCTGGCTTCGTCGTATTTGTCCAGCGTTTTTTGCAGGAGGACGTTCTGCGCTTCCGCCTGCTCGCGCATGGTTTCAGCCTGGATTTCGGCCTGCCGACGGGTAAAGCCCGCTTCTTCAAGCTTGCGGGCGTACGCCAGAGTATCAAAGGCAATGACGGCCATAACGTCTCCCTTGCTGTCCGCAGAACTCATTTCATGATTCAGCCTTCAGGCTGAATCATGAAGATCATTCGCCAAAAAACATTGTTTTTGGCTCATTCACGGCGCTTTTCGCGCCGCGCCGGATCTCGTCCGGCGTTGGAAGCCATTTCATGCGAATTGTGAAATGGCTTCCGCACAGACAGTAATCGGCAATGTTTGCCGCGTCAAATTCCGCTCGCCCCACGGGACAAGCCGCGGCCTCGGTTGTTTTGATCCTCTCTTTGTGATATAGCTGCCTCAGCGCGCCGCTGTCGGCACGCGACGAAAGCATGTTCGTCTTGAAGCGCCCCAGCGGCGCACGAGTGTTTCTTTTTCACTTTTTTCATTTGATCTTGAATACTTATGAATGCTCCAGTGGCACGGAGAGCGGGATCAGGCATGCTTCTGATTGTGGACGACAATGAACTGAATCGCGACGTTCTGGCAAATATTTTCGGTTTGACCTACCGCATCGAAACAGCGGAAAACGGCCGGGAAGGGCTTGACAAACTGAACAAGCACCGGACCGAACTGTGCGCCGTTCTGCTGGATGTCGTCATGCCGGTCATGGGCGGCATCGAGGTGCTGGAAGAACTGAGCAAGACCCAGGTCGCCTCCCAGATTCCCATCTTCCTCATCACCGGCGAGACAGACAGCCAGATCATCAAAAAAGCCTATGAACTCGGGGTGATGGACGTTATCCCCAAGCCTGTGTCGCCGTATATCGTGCAGCGGCGGGTCAATTCCGTCATTGAACTGTATGCGGCGCGCAAACGCCTGAGCAATGTGGTCGATCATCAGAAAGACCAGATTCTGCAACAGACCGAACAGATTTTGAAACTGAACATGGGGATGATCGAATCCCTCTCCACCGCCATTGAATTCCGCAGTGGAGAATCGGGCGAGCATGTCCGACGCATTCACGATATCACAAACCTCTTTCTCAAACACTCTCCGTGGGGGTGCGATTATTCCGAAGAAGTCATCCAGCAGATTTCGCTGGCGGCAATCATGCATGATGTGGGAAAGATTTCCGTCCCCGACGCAATCCTGAACAAGCCCGCCCGGCTTACGCCGGAAGAATACGACATCATGAAGACGCATACCAGCATGGGCGGAGAGCTTCTGGAGCGTATTCCGCAGATGCGCGGACTGCCGTTTTTCAAATATGCGTACGACATCGCCCGGCACCATCACGAACGCTGGGACGGCCGCGGCTACCCGGACGGCCTGAAGGGCGACGCGATCTCGCCCTGGGCGCAGATTGTTTCCATTGCCGACGTGTACGACGCGCTTGTCAGCAAGCGGGTGTACAAGAAAGCCTTTGATCCCGACACGGCGCTCGACATGATTTGCCACGGCGAGTGCGGCGTGTTCAACCCGAAGCTGCTCGAAGCGTTCCGGATCATTGAAGGGCAGATCCGCCAACTCTACAGCAACGAATCAAGCAATCCGTTCGCATGAAGGAGAACAGTCATGGATAAGGAACGAAAGACCCGCCTGCACGGGGGCGGCATCAACGTGGACAACGCGCTGGAACGCTTCATGGGCAACGAAGCCATGCTTGAACGGTATCTGAAAAAATTTCTGGATGAAAAAAGCTATGTCCAGCTTGTCGAAGCCATCACGGCCGATGACAGGGAAGGCGCGGGCGTTGCCGTGCATACCCTGAAAAGCGTGTGCGGAACGCTGGGCTGCGAAGCCATGCACAGGCTGGTGGTGCGGCAGGAACAGCACATCCGCGCCGGCGAGTGGGATGAAGCCGTCAGAATGATGACCAGCGTTACCGACGCCTACAAGAGCATCTGCGCCGTATTGCAGGAGTGAGCAAAAGCCGGCCGCCAGGCATAAGCGCACCCCGCTTTCGCGTTCCATGCCGGATCAGGTGTTTTTACGCCTTGAGATTATCTAATCTCAGGGTTTATTCGTTCCAAAACCCGTTTTCTGCATCGCCTGCCGGGCGATGCGCAAGGTATGGATCGCCAGATGCAAAAACATGCTCCAATCACGAACAAGACGCCCGGAACGCCGGCCGAAAGGTCGACGCCGGGCGGGCGCGCCCCCAGGCTGTCGTCCAACGTGTGGCGGATGAGAGGCGTCTGCCTGCTCACGGGCTGCTATATTCTGTTTGTGTGCTTCACCATGATCAAGCTGAGCGACACCACCACCCAGCTTTACGAATACCCCTACCTGGTGTCGCGCGAATCGCGTCAGATGAAGGTGCGCCTGTACGAAACGCGCAACGCCCTGCCGGCGCTCCTTGCCACGCCGGGTCTGACGCGGGAGGAGATCAAGGAAGTCCTGGAGAAGCAAAAGGCCGCGCAGGACAGTTCCCTGGACATCATCCGCACACGGTACCGCGGGGACGTCGCCGAACTGATCGCTCTGGAAAAAAGCCTGGCCAGGATGCGGGAAGCCCGCGACGCGCTGATCAAGACGACGACAGGGATGATCGATTTCGACGAAATCAACGAAGCCTATACGCGAAACGTCCTGCCGCACTTTGAGGAACTGGACGAGGTGCTTGAGCGCTTCAGCGAGTCCGCCAACCAGCGGGGCATGGCGATCCTGGAACGGATGAACCTGCTGAAAACAATTTCCATCCTCGGCGCGCTGCTTGTCGGGGGGAGCATCATCTGGCTGATCATCCATGTGGGCAGGCTTGAGCGGGAAAGACACAGGGAAGTCGTCTACCGCGAAAACCTGTTCAATCTGCTCGCCGCCAGCATAGACGAAATCTTTTTTATCGCCCGCGCGGGCGAATCGTTTGAATATGTGAGTTCCAACAGCAAGAGAATCCTGGGCATTGACGCCGAGGAGTTCCGCCGGGACAACAACACGCTGTTCAATCTGCTCACGCCTGAGGATGCCGCATGGCTGCGCGCCACCTTTGCCGATTTTTCCACGCGCGAGATGGTCAGCCGGGACGTGAAGCTGCAAAAGACCGAACGCCAGTTCAAGATATTCGTCTACCCCGTGTACCAGGGCGAGGAGCTTACCCGTTACATCACCGTGTTTGTGGACCAGACGGAGGCGATCGCCTATCAGCAGACGCTCAGCGACGCGCTTGAAAACGCGCGCAACGCCAACGCCGCCAAGAGCTGCTTCCTTTCCCACATGTCGCACGAGATCCGCACGCCCATGAACGCGATCATCGGCATGACCACCATCGCCCTGAGCAAACTGGGCGACCGCGATCGTGTGGAGGACTGCCTGGGCAAGATCGCCCTGTCGTCGCGCCACTTGCTCGGGCTGATCAACGATGTGCTCGATATGTCCAAAATCGAGGGCGGAAAGCTGGCCATCACGCATGAGCCGTTCAATTTCCGCATGGCCATTCAGGGCGTGATCAACCTCATTCAGCCCCAGACGGTGGATCGGGGTCAGAATTTCGAGGTGGCCATGTACGGCGTGGACGAGGAGGAACTGCGCGGCGACGCGCTGCGCGTCAACCAGATTTTGCTCAACCTGCTTTCCAACGCCGTCAAGTTCACGCCCGCCGACGGCCATATCTGGCTTGAAGTGCATCAGATCCACAAAAAGAACAACAATGTCCGCTTCCGTTTCGTGATCCGCGACACGGGCATCGGCATGAGCAGGGACTTTCTTGAACGGTTGTACCGGCCCTTTGAGCAGGCCACGGCGTCCACCGCGTCAAAATTCGGCGGCACGGGGCTTGGCATGGCCATCACCAAAAACCTCATCTCCCTGCTTGGCGGAACAATTTCGGTAAAAAGCGAGGAAGGCAAGGGCACGGAATTCGCCGTGGAGCTTCCCTTTGGCCTCAGCGGGCGGCAGCCCTCGCGCGAGCTGGCCGGACTCTCCCAACTCAAGGTGCTCGTGGTGGACGACGACCGCGGCACCTGTGAACACGCGGCGCTCCTGCTCGACAAGATGGGCCTGCGCGTTCACTGGGTCCTCACCGGGGAAGAAGCCGTGCGCCGCGTGCTGGAAGCGCACGACTGCGGCGACGACTACAATGTCTGCTTCGTCGACTGGAAAATGCCGGACATGGACGGCGCGGAAACCGCCCGGCGCATCCGCGAGAAGGTGGGGGCGGATACGCTTATCATCATCACCAGCGCTTATGACTGGACCCCCATTGAGAAGGAAGCACGGGAGGCCGGGGTGGACGCCTTCATCGCCAAGCCCTTCTTCGCCTCCACCCTGTACAACACGCTGCTCGCCACCACCCGCCGAGTCGTTGTGGGAACCGGCCCTCGCACGACGCCCGAAGCCGAGCCTGTCCTCGCGACGGACAAACAAAAGTACGACTTCGCCGGCAAAAATATCCTCCTGGTGGAAGACAACGAATTCAACCAGGAAGTCGCCCGGGAATTTCTGGAAATGACGGGCGCGACAGTCGAATGCGCCGAAAACGGCAAGGAAGCCCTGGACATGTTCACGTCCTCGGAGCCGGGAGCCTACGATATCATCCTGATGGACGTGCAGATGCCCGTCATGGGCGGGTATGAAGCCACACGCGCCATTCGCGCCGCCGCCCATCCATCGGCGAAAAGCGTGCCTATCCTGGCCATGACGGCCAACGCCTTCAATGAAGACATCGCCGCCGCCGTGGAAGCGGGCATGAACGGCCATATCGCCAAGCCCATCGACGTGAACATTCTGTACCGGCTGCTGGAGGCGCACCTTTTTCCGCACGACCAGGGCCGGGCGTGAGAATGAACTGACGAGAAATGTTTGATCGGAGACCGGGGTCTGCCCGCAAGGGCAGTCCCGCGCAATCCGCTCCACATTGACGCCACGAAAATGTCCGCCGCCCGCGTCGGAAAAACGTCTTCTTCCTGTCGGACGCCGCAAGCGCGCCCCTGCTGGAAATCCAAATTTTTTCGCGGCGTAAAACAGCCTCTGGAACGGAAAAAAGTCGGGGACGGCGTTCCCCTCCCGGAGGAAGACACGCCCGCTTTGACACTCAAACACGCACCCGGAGTGCGCTTGCGCCTCGCGACGGACGATGGGATGCCGTGAGACGGCAAAGTTCGGGAGAAAAAGATGAAAGACTCGAACAGCCTTGAGGATCTGGAGAAGGGGCTGGGCTATCGCTTTGCCGATACAAATGTGCTCCTGACTGCCCTCACCCACAGTTCCTGGGCCAACGAACACGGCGGCACGCACAACGAACGGCTTGAATTTCTGGGCGATGCGGTGCTGGAACTGGCCGTGTCCTCACGGCTGTTTGCTCTGCATCCCGAGGCGCGGGAAGGCGAACTGACCCGGATGCGCTCGGCACTGGTCAACGAAAGCACTCTTGCGGACGTGGCCCGCGCCCTGCGCCTGGATGAACGCCTGCGCCTGGCCAGAGGCGAGGAAAACCAGGGGGGGAGACAGCGCGACGCTCTGCTTTCCGACGCGATGGAAGCTGTTCTTGGCGGGGTGTATCTGGACGGCGGCTTTCAGGAGGCCCTGAAGGTTGTGGATCGCCTGTACGCGCCGCTCTGGCCGACAGCGCCCGGCAGGATCAAGCGAAAGGACTTCAAGACCCGCCTGCAGGAAGTCACCCAGCGCATCAGCCGCGGCCTCCCGGTATACATGCAGGAAGATGCTTCCGGCCCGGAACACGCGCGCATTTTCTCTGTCCGTGTGGAACTGCCCGACGGCCGGGTGTTCAGAGCGGCAGGCGCGGGACTCAAGCGTGCGGAGCAGGAAGCCGCCAGAACGGCTCTTGCCGCGCTCGGTGAGGAACCGGAAGAGGAAGCCCCGAACCACATGAGATAAAACGGGAAGAAACAACGGCGGCGCACGGAAACCCCCCGCAAAAATGGTGGCGTGTCCGGAACATGGGGGAAAGGGAAAATCCCTCTCCCCCGCATGGTCTTTGGTCAGCCTCAACCATATGTGACCGGAACGGATAACCCGTCTCAGCCTGGCGTGATCTAGCCGCCGATAAGCGACATGGCCATCTGCGGCAGGGAATTCGCCTGCGAGAGCATGGCCACCCCGGATTGCGTCAAAATCTGGTTACGGACGAACTGCGTCATTTCCGTGGCGACGTCCACGTCGGAAATGCGGGATTCCGAAGCCTGGAGGTTTTCGGCCTGGGTCTCGAGGTTGGTGATCGTGTTTTCCAGGCGGTTCTGCAACGCGCCGAGCGCGGCGCGGATGTTGTCCTTGGATTCAATGGCCTTGTTCAACTGGTCAAGAGCCTTCTGCGCGGCTTCCTGCGTGGAAATGTGGTAACCGCCATTTTTAATGGAGTCGGGGCCGGCATAGTTGCCCACGCCAAGAGCGGAAGCTGTGGCGCAGCCGATTTCAATGTAGTAGTAGTCTTCCGCCGAGTCGTTGCCCACGCCGAAGTGGATCTTGAGCGCGCCCTTGGCTTCCAGTTCCGAGCCGTCGTGGATGATCTTGCCGTCCGCATTGTTGGCAATGGCGCTACGGCTCAGCGTGCCGTCCAGCAGCTTGACGCCGTTGAAGTCGGTGGCGTTGGCGATACGGGTGATTTCCGAGGCCATGGCCTGATATTCCGATTCGATCATCAGGCGCTGGGTGGAATTGTACGTGCCGGTGGCGGCCTGTTCGGCCAGTTCTTTCATGCGGATCAGCTTTTCGTCGATGACGCCAAGAGCGCCGTCCGCCACCTGAATGAGAGAAATAGCGTCGTTGGCGTTGCGCACGCCCTGGTTCAGAGTGGCGATATCCGCGCGCATGAGTTCGCGGATTGCCAGGCCGGCCGCGTCGTCGGCCGCGGAGTTGACGCGCAGGCCGGAAGAAAGACGCTGGACAGACTTGTTGAGCCGGTTGTAACTCGCGTTCAAGTTACGGGCGGCGTTCATAGCCATCATATTGTGATTAACGACCAAAGCCATGTTGGACCTCCTGGGTGCTGTGTTGCCCGAACTAAAGCAATCATGATGCCATTTCAAAAATTTTTTTTCATTTCAATATGTTAAAAAAGAGAGAACACGGCGAGGGCGCTTTTTTCCCAGTGGCGGGGCACGGGGAGAGACGCTTTTCCGGCACTTTTTGCACTGAAGCGCGCGCCGCGGCCCGCCAAATCAAGGCGGCACGAGGCAAGCGCCCCGCCGCGCCGTCGAAGGGCTGACGCATGGCTGAAGAACCGACATTGATCATTCAGATGCAGCGGATGGGGGATCTCATTCTGTCGTTTCCGCTCTGTTCCCGCCTGCTGCTGCTCGAACCGGAACGGCCGGTATGGGTGGCGGGAGAGCCGGCGTTTTTTTCCGGCCTGAAGCCATTGGCTCCGCAAGTGGTCTTTTTTGCCCCTGACAGCGCCGCCCTCCGCCGTGTTCGTTACCGCCGCGTCATCAATTTGAGCCACCGCGACGCGGCGCTGGATCTGGCCGGGAGCCTGCACGCCGAAGAACGGATCGGGGCGTTCCGCGTCAACGGCAACCGGTATATCGCAGGCGACTGGCGGCTGTACCGGCACGCCCTGGTGGGCAACAACCGGCACAACCGTTTTCACTGGGCCGATCTGGAAGCCCTCGGGGTCATTCCGCCTGCCGTGCTCGCGGCCACCCGCTGGCCGCCGGCGCGCCCCGGCCCGGGAGAAGGACGCATCGGCCTCTTTGTGGGCGCAAGCGAAGCCGCCAAGCGGCCGGACCCGGCGTTCTGGGGCCGACTGGCCGCCCTGCTTCTGCGCCGGGGGTTGCGCCCCGTGCTGCTCGGCGGCCCGGCCGAACGCGAAGCCGCGGCCGAAGCGACTCGCCTGGGCAAGCTCCCGGCGGCGGCCGACTGTTCCGGCCACTTCAGTCTGGCGGAACTCGCGGCCGTCATGCGCTCGCTCGATCTGCTGATCACGCCCGATACCGGACCAATGCACCTTGCGGCGTGGGTGGGCACGCCCACGCTCAACCTTTCCATGGGGCCGGTCAACGCCTTTGAAACCGCGCCCGCTCCGCCGGGGCACATGGTGCTCCGCCCCACGGACAGTTGCGCGGGGTGCTGGCGCTGCTTCCGCGACGAGGCGGCCTGTCGCCGCCGCTTCCGCCCGGAGACAGTGGCCTGGCTGGCCGCCCGGCTGGCAAGGGATATATCGGCGGGCCGCCTTTCGCACGCCCCGGGAGCAATCCCGGGCCAGGCGTTCCGCCGGCCGCCCGGCTTGCGTCTGGATCGCACCGCGCGTGACGAGCGCGGGCTTTTTACCCTGACGCCCCTGACCGCTCCGGGCCTTTCGGGCAGCCCGGATCCGGCAGTCGGCTTTTCCACGGGCGTCCCCGCCAGCCAGCGGGAAAAGCTTGCCCTGTTCTGGCAGGAATGGTTTCTGTCGGCGCTGGGCGGCGCTCCGCACAGGCTGGAATGCGTCCTGAAGGAGGCAGTGCCACCGCACCTCATCGATCTGCTGCAACGCGGCGCGGGGCGGCTGACCGCCGGTTTTGCCTCGGGCCTGCGGCGCAATATCCTGCCGAACGACTTCTGGCGCAATCTGCCGCCGCTGATCCGGCCGCTTTCCGGCTACCTGCAAGCCCTGCTCGAAAACGGAGATTATTCCTCCGCCGCCTGGACCCGCGCCCTGACGCTGGCGGAAGACTTTGCCGGGAGCGTGAGACAGGAGTAGCGAGTCAGTTTGAATTTTGGAACTGTCTTGTGGGGCGCCGCCCCACACCCCGCCGGGGGAAATGATTTCCCCCGGCCCCCTCAATTGTCGCTGGCCATTGCCAGTCAGTAAATTCCAAACCGATATTCGCCCTGACGGACACGGAAATTCACGATACCGGCAAGGTCTTCGGCCATGCCGAAGCCGCCATGAAAGAAAGCAATGAAGCCGCCTTCAACCATTGAGCAAAGAACCCCGCCGGCTCTGCCGGCGGGGTTCTGCATGGCTCGGGTTGGCCCTGGAGACGGGACAGAGAGAATCTGCCGTCCGGAGCAGCGCTATTTTTTCGCCGGATCAGCGGCCGGGGCAGTATCCGGAGCGCCGGCCCGCTCTCCCGCGGACGGAGCGGCGGCGGCCGGAGCGGGATCAGTCGCGGCCGGGGCCTTTTCGCCCGAGGGCGAAAGCTCTTCCAGCGTGACCGGCTCGAATGTCACTTCGACACGGTTCATTTCGGCCAGCACCTCGTTGGTCACATCCGCCTTGGGATCGTGCGAGAGCAGCCCCTCCGTGCTCAGGATCACGGTATACCCCTTGCGCGCCCGGCAATCGTCCAGGGCTTTCTGCATGACTTCGTTGATGCGTTCCACGACCTTTTGCTGTTCCGCGCCGACAATCTGCTGATACCCAAGGAAAATTTTCTGGAAGCGTTCCCGCAGGGCTTCATCATTGGGCGATTTTTCCATGAGCTTGCGCGCGATTTCAAGTTGCGCCTGCATGGCCGATTCAATACGGCTCAAATGCTCAAAGCCCGCCTTGCCGGGGCCGCTGTCCTGAAAAAGCCGGGAAGGGTCCACCACGGCCACGGAATTTGAAACGCAGCCGGCCAGCGCCAGGGAGCAACAGAGAGCCAGGGCAAGAGCGCTGAAAATACGCATGATCACTCCAGGTGTATGAGGTATGGGGTTCAGCCGCGCCGGGCTTTCGCCCGTCGGCTCGCACTCTGTAACCTCAAATGGCGCGGAGCGCCAGTATGTTCCGGCCGGCGCTTGCCCCGCAAGGCCGCCGGCGCGCCCGGCGGCCCCGCGCCAGGGGCGGGCCACGCCGGGGAATGCGGCATCCCCCGGCGCGCCCTGTTACAGCATGGCGGTGAAGCGGGCGCGCGAATCCAGAACCTTCCGGACAAAACTGCGTGTTTCGCGCGAGGGCGATTTTTTCAGCAGGTGCGCCCGCACCTCCTCGGGCGTCATGGCGTTGATGGCCGCGAGCGCCTCGGCTTCCGTCTTTCCGAACGCCTTCAGCATCCCCCATGAACCGCTGTTGTAGGAGGCTATGGCGCAATATTCCCGCGAGAGGGGGTTGACGACGCCTTTCAGGTGCCGCGTGAGCAAAAGGTGGAAGTAGGCTGTTCCATAACGGATATTGGTTTCGGGGTGCAGCAGCACTTCCGCGTCAGGGATGCCCGAGCGCCCGAACCAGGCGTGCACTTCCCCGCCGGCCGTGGCCGGCACCACCTGCATGAGGCCGTGGGCGGAACGCGAACTGATCAGCGTGGGGTTGAAACTGCTTTCGGTATAAATGATGGCGTAGACAAGCCCGGGGTCAAGGCCGTAGCGTTTCGCGCACTTTTCCACCGTGTCCCGGTAGCGTTCCACCCGTTGTCTGAGGCTTGTGGGCAAATCGGCCACTTCCCGCCAGCCGGCCAGCAGCCTGTCCACTCTCTGTCGCATCTCGGGAGAAAAGCCGCACGCCGCTTTCTCGCCCGACCAGCGGATGGGAATGCCCTGAAAATCCAGCGGTTCCCCCAGAACGGAACCAAGCGATCCCGCGCCAGCTTCGCCGGACGCGCCGGAGGGCTGCTTTCTGTTTTCCCGCCGCAGGAGCGTCGTTTCAAGAAGCGGCCGGAGGAACGCGCCGCCCGGCTCGGAAAGAAGGGGCGAAGCGCCCGAGGCCGTGCGCAGGGTCACCATGCCGTCCTTCAGTTCCAGCAGAGCGGGACGAGCGGACAAAATGGCCTGTTGCGGAAGCGGCGCGCTTTCCGCCAGCGTGCCCCGCACATTCCACACAATATGGCTCAAGGGGCGGGTCACGGCGGAAGTCGCTCCGCTCTGGACGGCTCCTTCGGTATACGGCCTCCGCACTTCGGGGCCGCTGACGTCGGGCACGAACCCCGCCACCAGCGCCAGCACGCCGAATGCTCCCGTTACGGACAGGACGAATCCGGGCAGAGGGTTGTTCATAGAGATCCTCCATATCTGCTTGCGATCCGGGGCGTCAATTCCCTGACCGCGTGGAGCGATTCATTTGCCGTGATTTGCAAATTGTATGCCACCTAAGATATGATGTGCTTGCGCACAGGGCGCATTGAGGGGGCGACGCGCCATGCCATCACGAGCGTCACCCCGGCGAAACCGGGGCGGATCTTCGAATCCGCGGTAAAGCGCCGTCCACCAGAAGCAGGCGGAGCGTTTCAAACCGATCATTATCATAACAAGGAGGAACCATGAAGCGGTTTACCGACATGCTGGCCGGGCTTGCCCGGCGCTACCCGGACTTGTGGAAAAACATCGACAGGATACGGGCCGGCCGGGGACAGGACGGGATCGCTGACTGGCCGGAGTGGTGCTTCATTCCCGATCGCCTGACATCCGATTTCATCGCGGCCAGCAGAAAGAGCGGCAATCGCAACGTGCGGCCCGAAGACGCGATCCTCTTGCCCGCCCTGGCGGCCTGGCGGCTTTCGCAAGCCGTGTTCCGCTTTGACGCCGCGCTCTTCGAGCGCCTCACCGGGGCGGCCGGGGAGGATGTGAGCGAGACATGCTCCCTGGAGCTTCTTCACCTGCCCCTGTGGTGCTGCTATGTGGAAACGCCGGGCGCGGCCTGGACCGGATCGCCCATGGACGGTTTTTTCGTCCACCTCACATCCACCGGAGAGGGTCCGGAACTGCGCCTCGCGCCCTTCCCCTTTCCCCCGCGGCAACAGATCTCCCTGCCCCTGCCGATAGGCGACATGAGTATTCGGGAAGCGATCGTCGCCTCCCTCCAGGCCACGGCGGAACGCAACAGGCAGAAGCTGGACATGCAGGCCGCGCAAGCCTCGCCCCAATGGCGGGAGTACACGGCCATGATGCAAAAAATGCTGTCGCTTGCGATCTTTCTGTGCGGAAACGCCGCAACCTTCGAGGATCCGGCGGGCAAGGCCGTTTTCAGCGGCAATCCCCAGCCCAAACGCACCAAGCAGGGGGTGCGGATGTTCCCTGCGGACAGGCCGCGCCTCTGGCTGGTAGGCTCCGGATCGCAAGCCCGGGGGTGCTGACGCGGCGGACGGAGCTTTCATGAAGCCCGCCCCCCGGGGCGCGGCAAGGGCGCTCCCCCTCCCGGCAGGGACGGGACACGGGGCGGACCAATTCTTGACGCCGTTTCGTTTGGGCGCTATGCACAATGGTCCGGCGTCCGTATCCGAACGGGCGCATTTCGACATCATCAAGGAGTCTCCCATGTTCAAGATTGTTCCCCTGGCCCTTGCGGCCTGCCTTGCCTTCACCGGGCCCGCACTTGCCGCGGATCTGAAAATCGGCATCTTCAACTCGCAGTCCATCGCCATGCAGAGCGATGCGGCCAAGGCCTCGCGCCAGAAGCTTCAGGGCCAGTTCGGCAAGGAACGCGCCCAGCTTGAAAAGGAAGCCAAGGAGCTCCAGGCCAAGGGGCAGGATCTTCAGGCCAAGTCCGCCGCCATGTCCGCCAAGGCGCGCGAGGAAAAGCAGATGGAATTCCTCAAGCTGCGCCGCGATTTTGAGGAAAAGTCCCGCGCCTTCGCCCGCAAGGTCGACGCCGCCGAAAACGACGTGCGCCAGGGCATGGCCCAGAACATCTTCCAGGCGGCCGAAACCGTGGCCAAGCAGCAGAATCTGGATCTGATCATTGACGCGGCCAGCGGGAGCGTCATGTTCGCCAAGCCGAACATGGATATCACCAAGGCCGTGCTGACCGAAGTGAACCGCATCTGGAAGGCCAACGGCAACAGGTTCCCGGCCGCTCCGGCGAAGCGCTGATGGCCGGCCGCGCCCTTTCCGAAATAGCCCGGCTGCTGAACCTGCCCCTCAAGGGCGAAGACGTCGAGATTGCCGGCGTCAACACCCTTGAGGGCGCCGGCCCGCACGAACTGAGCTTTCTGGCCAATCCGAAATACTCGGATCAGCTTGCCGCCACCGGCGCGGCCGCGGTGATCGTGCGGCCGGAGCACGCCGGGGACGTCAGGCGGGCGCTCGTGAGCGAAAACCCGTACCGGGATTTCGGACGGGCGCTTGCGCTCTTTGCCGCGCCGCAAGGCTCCTGGCGCGGCGTCAGCCCCCTGGCCTCCGTTGACCCGACAGCCTCGCTTGCCGAAGACGTCACCGTCTATCCCTTTGCATTTATCGGGCCGCGCGTCGTGATCGGCGCGGGGAGCGTCCTTTTCCCCGGCTGTTATGTGGGGGAAGACTGCCGGATCGGCAGCGGGACGACGCTCTACCCCAACGCCGTGCTCATGGCGGGTGTCGAGGTGGGGGACGGGTGCATCATCCATCCCGGCGCGGTGCTCGGCGCGGACGGCTTCGGCTTTGCCCGCACCGCGGCAGGCATTGAAAAAATCCCGCAGGTGGGCCGCGTCAGCCTGGGCGACAAGGTGGAAGTGGGCGCCAACAGCGCGATTGACCGCGCCGCGCTCGACACCACACGCGTCGGCAGCGGGACCAAAATCGACAACCTGGTGCAGATCGGCCATAATGTGCGCATCGGGCAAAACAGCCTGATCGTCTCCCAGACGGGCGTTTCAGGCTCCACCCGGATCGGGGACAACTGCACCCTGGCCGGGCAGGTGGGGGTCGCCGGGCATCTGCGCATCGGAGACAATGTCACCCTGGGGCCGCAGGCCGGCGTGGCCAGGGATATCCCCTCCAACCGCGTCATGGGCGGAAGCCCGGCCGTGGATCAGGGAACCTACATGCGCACCCTGGCGCTCATGCCGCGCTTTCCCGAACTGTTTCGCCGCCTTTCCAGCGTGGAGAAGGCGCTTGCAGCCCAAAACGCCGAACATCCCAAAGAGGATTGATCCATGTCCGCCCCCTTCGACATTCACAAAATCCTGCGCCTGCTTCCCCACCGCTATCCCTTTCTCCTGGTCGATCGCGTCGTCGAGATAACGCCGGGGCAGGAAATCGCAGCCTACAAGTGCGTCAGCATCAACGAGCCGTTTTTTCAGGGGCACTTCCCCGGCGATCCGTTCATGCCCGGCGTGCTGATCATTGAAGCCATGGCGCAGGCGGGGGGGCTGATGGTTCTGGAGCAGTTTCCGCCCGAGGAGCTTGAAAACAAGCTCTTCCTCTTCTCCGCCATAGAAAACGCCAAATTCCGCCGGCCGGTTCGCCCCGGTGATCGTCTTGACCTGCGCTGTCGCCTTCTGCGGCAGAAATTCAAGGTGTGGCGGATTGAGGGCAAGGCCTATGTGGATGAGCAACTTGTCGCCGAGGCGGAACTGTCGGCCGCGGTGACGGAAAGAGGAAACAGGGCGTAACATGGGGCGTTCCATTCATCCCACAGCCATTGTCGCTTCCGGGGCGGAGCTGGGCGAAGACGTGATTGTCGGCCCCTACGCCGTCATTGAGGACGACGTGCGCATCGGGGCGCGCACGCGGGTGGATTCGCACGCCGTCATCAAGCGCCATACCCGGATGGGCGAGGACAATCACGTCCACAGCCACGCCGTTGTCGGCGGCGAGCCGCAGGATCTCAAGTTCGCCGGCGAAACCACGCTGCTTGAAATCGGCGACGGCAACAGCATCCGGGAATTCGCCACCATCCACCGCGGCACGGCTGGCGGGGGCGGGGTCACCCGCCTGGGGAGCCGCAACCTGTGCATGGCCTATACCCATGTGGCGCACGACTGCATCCTGGGCGACGACATTGTCATGTCAAACGCCGCCACCCTGGCCGGGCACATCCAGGTGGGCAGTCACGCCATTATCAGCGGGCTTGCGGCGGTGCACCAGTTCTGCCGCATTGGCGAACACGCCTTTGTGGGCGGCATGACCGGCGTGGCTCAGGATCTTCCGCCCTGGATGCTTGCCGTGGGAAGTCGCGCCCTGGTGCGCGGGCCGAATCTGGTGGGCCTGCGCCGGGCCGGAGCTCCGCAACGGACCATAGCGGCGTTCAAAACCGCCTTCCGCCTGGTGTGGAGAAGCGACATGCCGCGCGCCGAAGCCCTTGATCTGCTCCTGGCCGAATCCGGCGATATCCCGGAGATTCAGGACTTCGTGACCTTTGTGCGCGCAAGTTCGCGCGGCGTTTGCCCGGCGGAAAAAATTTCGGCCCGAGGGCTTGACGAAGAGGGCGCAACAGGCTAAACAATGCTCCGCCGCATGAGAACGGAAGGCCCTTGTAGCTCAGTAGGTAGAGCGCATCCTTGGTAAGGATGAGGTCAGCAGTTCAATTCTGCTCAAGGGCTCCAGAAATTTTGGCGCTTGTGTATCAACGCAAGCGCCTTTTCTTTTGGGCTTTTCCCGGCAGTCGGGAGGAGGCCAGAAAGAGGTCAGGAACAGTCCTCATGAAAACGCCGCCCGCAAAAATCCGTTTTTGGGCCGACAAGGCAAACATTTGGGCGAGGCTCATTGAACCACCGCAAGGTCAATGCTGGCCTTGCAACGCCGCCGGACGCAAAAACAGCTTTGCAACAGGGGATTCGGACTCTGAAACGCGTTCTGTGATTGAGGGGGATATTCCACCGGAACGTTTGAACGCTCCGGTGTCTGATTGCAAAAATTCTGCGAAGAGTTTTTGCAGGATCGTTCGCGAAAAAACGTGGTTTTTCGCGAATGGACCCGGCTACGCCGCCGCAAACCCCTTACGGATTTTGTAGTGTCTGCTTTTGCAAGTAGACACTGAGATGGTCCGCACTGGCGGCAGCCCGCCAAATGTATGACAGACCGATGGAAGGCATATGACGGGCGCATACTGACGCGGTACGGAGGCAGGAGGCGTATGGACGTATCGGGGGCGCTCCCCGGGCAATCTGCCGGCACGCCGCGCGACGGCCGGCAAATCAAACGGAGGAGGCAACGCCCGCTTACGCTGTGGGCGCTTTCTTTTCAATATGCTTTTTCAGCAGGCGTGAAACAACCCTGACATCGATCGGCTTCGCCACATGGGCGTTCATGCCGCTGTCCAGGCAACGCCTGATATCTTCCGTAAAGGTATCGGCCGTCATGGCGATGATGGGGATCGCCGGTGCATCCGAGCGATCCAGCGCCCGGATCTCCCGCGCGGCCTCAAGGCCGGACATGACAGGCATGCGGACGTCCATCAATATGGCGTCGTAATACCCGACAGGCGACTTGCGGAACATCTCCAGGCAGATCTGTCCATTCTCCGCCCAATCCAGCTTCAGCCCCGTGAGCGAGAGGAGTTCGTTGGCGATCTCCCAGTTCATCTCGTTGTCTTCGGCCAGCAGAACCCGTTTGCCGGTAAAATCGTCCAGCGTCTCCGGCCCGTTCCCCCCGCCTGCGTCCGTCGGGCGATCCGCCTCCTCCCTGCCGGAGAGAAGGGGCTTGAGCCGGTTGAACAGGGTGGATTTGAACAGCGGTTTCGTGATGAAGCCGGTCACGCCCGCGGCCCTGCCCTCTTTCTCGATTTCGGTCCAGTCGCAGGCGGAGATCAGGATGATCATGCCTTCCCCGTACTGACGCCGGATCTCTTTGACAAGCTCAATGCCGCCTGCCCCGGAGAGCGCCCAGTCCACCAGGACAACCCGGTATGCTTCCGACGTTCCGCGCCGCTCGTCGAGCCGTTGCAACGCGCTCTCCGCATCCGCGACCCCGACAGCATCCATCCCCAGCGCCTTCAGGGTGACGACCGTATTCCCGCACGTCTGCATGTTGGCGTCCACCACCAGCGTTTTCCGGCCTGGCAGGCGCATGTCTCCTTCCCGAACCGGAGCCTTTTCCAGATCCAGAATGATATGGAAGCAGCTTCCCTTGCCCACTTCACTCTGGACGTCAATGGTTCCGGCCATTGCATCAACAATGTGTTTGGTGATGGTCATGCCGAGGCCGCTGCCTTCTGTCCTGTGGACCTGGCTGTTGTCCGCCCGGCAGAAGGATTCAAAAATCTTTTCCTTGAATTCCGGCGTCATGCCCATGCCGGTGTCTTCAACCAGCAGATGGACAAGGATGCGGTCTTCCCGGAAGGAAAGCTCTTCATAGATGCACAGTCGGATGGAGCCGCCCTCCGGCGTGAATTTGACGGCGTTCCCCAGGAGGTTGATCAGCACCTGGCTCAGGCGCAAGCCGTCGCAGATGAGTTCTTCCGCGTAGATATCATGAATGAGCACATCGAAGTTCTGATGCTTGGCGTACACTTGCGGCTGAATGATGGTCACCACGCTTTCCACCAGATCCCGCAGGGAAAGGGTCTCCATCGCCAGCTTCAGCTTGCCGCTCTCGATCTTGGCTATGTCCAGCACATCGTTGATCAGGCTCAGCAAGTGCCTGCTGGATATGATGATTTTTTGCAGGCAGTTTTGCACCTGTTCCCTGTTGTCCATATTGGACATTGCAATGGAAGTCATGCCAAGAATCGCATTCATGGGAGTGCGTATATCGTGGCTCATGTTGGACAGGAACATGCTTTTGAACCTGCTGGCTTCAATCGCATTCTTTCTTTCCATGTCCAGCTCGATCACCTGCTCCTTCAGCTCCTTGGAATAGGATCTGAATATCCAGAGCAGCATGAATACGACGATGCAGCCGCCGGCAAGCGTCATGTACATCGACTTTGTGGTCAGGCGGGAGATTTCGCCGTCAGCGGAACCATAGGGCATGATCATCACGAGGAACCAATCGGAATAAGGCAAACTTTTACAATGCATACGACGAATTCCATGATTGATCTCCAGCACGGCTGAATAATGCTGCTGCTTCCGCATGGCTTTTTTCATCTCGCTTACAATCTCTGCCGCTCCTTCCAGTACCCTTTGATGAACCCGTTCAAAATAGTTGTCCAGAACCGCATCCCCGCTTCGGATCACAAAACTGCCGTCCGGACGGATGATATGAGAAAAAACTGTCGAATCATGGGCGTCCAGTTCCAGGGTATTTTTGATATAATCAATTGAAATACCAGCAATAATGGCAATGCTCGAATCATCCAATTTCGTGATGTCGATGCTCGGCACGCCCATCAGCATCAATTTTTCTCCCGAAACACTCTCTCCTGATGTGATTTTTCTATTGCCCTTGCGCAATGCTTCTATGAAAGATTCTTCTTCATCAATCTTTACATCATTGCCATAAATTACATCATATTTTCCATCAGATGAATATAGCGCAAGAAAAGCAAGCTTGCTCGTTGACAGTCCTTCCACAAGCCATGCTTTTAATGTTTCCTTATCAGAATTCATTATATTTTTTTCTGTAACAAGATTGGCAATTATATAAAATTGCGAATTGATAATTGTTGTAAAGTGAAGAATAAGCTCTTCACTTATATTATGCATATATATATTGCCAATATTTTGAATGGATTTCTTGCTTTCTCTTTCAATAAAGAATATGATTGCGGAAAAAAGCAAAACACTGATGCTCATGGCAAGCACAAGTTTCACTTTCAATTGCTTGCTTTTGTTTCTTGCAGACATGGAGTACCCCGCTTTCATCACGGAAAATAGTATTATCTGAGTATTTGCCTGGTCCGTTTCCCCGCCTGAGGTTCATCCCCCAGGTTGCGGAAGAAACAGAACCATGTATTTTTTCGGCACGTTTACCGTGCGCGCACAAAGATCGGAAGAGAACCATGTTCTCCCTTCGGCCAGAAAAACTGTCGGGGCAAAATCTTCCGAAAAAGGTATGCTAGTTGTGTGTGTGTGTGTGTGTGTG
>CAJUHZ010000019.1 GCA_910585945.1 uncultured Bilophila sp. | reverse complement strand
GCGTTTCATGAGGGCTGACCCTAAATCAGTTGGAAAAACAATATGTTCAGGGAGGATACCGCTTTACAGGATCTTTTTCAGCAGGGCTGAAAGAGGCATGACAAAAAACAGCGCCGGCAGCATGCTGACAAGGGGCGGTTGCGCCAGACCCATTTGGCGCAAGCCCGCTCCGAGCATGATAATGCCGCCGCAGGCGGAAAAGTCGGCAAACATTGTCGGCGTGATGTATGGGATGAGCAGCCCCGCGCCGAGCAGCAAGATTGCCTGAAGACAAAATTGCGGCAGGGCCAGAATGCCGATGACGCTGCCGATGCCCGCCGCTACAAGCATGGCCGTGAACAGATCCAGGATGCCCTTGATGAGCAGCAGGGCGCATTCACCGGTCAACCCTTCCCGGATGGAACCGAGCACGCCGAGGCCGCTGACGCAGAACAGCACGGTCACAACGGCGAACTGATCGCGGAACACTGTTTCCGGGATGGAGTCGCTTTTTTTCGAGTCGCGCCGGAACAGACCGGCCGCCTTGAATGCGACTTTCATCACATTGGATTCCAGGTGCACTGCCTCGCCCACGCATGTGCCGAGCAGGATGGAGAGCACAACCGGCGGGAGCGAATCTCCCTTTCCAAGCATGGTGACGCCGATGCCCAGGGTGATGCAACTGAAAACAGTGATGAATTTCTGCCGCAGATCGGCGCTGATGACAGGGCCGCACAAGGATCCGAGCAGAGAGCCGGCGATAATGCAGACGCTGTTGGCGACAGGTCCGATGATCATTGTGTGTTCCTCAAAAGCGCATTCAGTTCTTCCATGAACGCCGCGAGCAGGGCCTCCTGGCCGCGCGCGCTGCGCACCACCTGCCCCTTGCGAAAAATCACGCCCTTGTCTCTGCCGCCGGCCATGCCGATATCGGCCTCGCGCGCTTCGCCCGGTCCGTTGACCACACAGCCCATAACCGCAACCTTGATGGGCGCGCTTTCCAGAGCCAGGCGTTCCTCTACCTGGCGGGCCAGCCCGATGAGGTCGATTTCGGTCCGTCCGCAAGTGGGACAGGAGATGATTTCCGGCCCGCGCCGCCGCAGACCCAAAGAGCGCAACAGTTCCCAGGCCACTGTCATTTCCTCGACTGGATCGGCGGTGAGCGAGACGCGAATTGTGTCGCCGATGCCTTCCCAGAGCAGGATGCCGATGCCCAGGGCGGATTTGACCGCCCCGCGCGTCACTCCGCCCGCCTCTGTCACGCCAAGGTGAAGCGGGTAGTCGCAGCGTTGCGAGAGAAGCCGGTACGCCGCAATCGTGTCCAGCACCGAGGATGACTTGATTGAAATCTTGATGTTGTCAAAATGCCGCTCTTCCAGCATGTGGACATGGTTGAGCGCGCTTTCCGCCATAGCCTCGGGCGTAGGCCCGCCAAAACGTTCCAGCAGCTTCTTTTCCACCGAGCCGCTGTTGACGCCGATGCGGATAACCGCGCCCGCCGCCCGCGCCGCGTCAGCCACACGATCCACATGGCGCTTTTCGCCAATATTGCCCGGATTGAGGCGCAGACCCGCAAGCCCGGCTTCCAGCGCGGCCAGCGCGAGCCGGTAATCGAAATGGATATCCGCAATCACGGGAATGGGCGAGGCGTCGCGGATAGCGCGCAGACGCTCTGCCGCGGCCTCATCCGGCACGGCGACACGGACGATCTCACAACCGGCCTGCGCCAATTGTTCTATTTGGGCGATGGTGGCCTGTTCGTCGCGGGTGTCGGTGTTGGTCATGCTTTGAACGGAGACAGGCGCGCCGCCCCCGATGGGCACGTCGCCAAGCAGAATCTGGTGAGTCGCCTTTCGTTGCTTCATGAGAAACCCCGTAAAAAAAGCGGGGCAGTGCCCCGCTTTTACAAAAGGTTGGCGCCTATGCCTTGCCGCCGAGTTTTTCCCGTTGCCGGGTCAGTGCCTCGGCCTGCTCATCGAAGGAGGCGAAACCGGCCTGATGCAAGGCGTCCGTCACGGTTTCATCCCACGACCAGGCCGCATAGATCACCGGTTTGTGGAAGAGCGCGCGGAAGGTCTTCAGTTCCTTGCGTGCCGCCGCTTCCCGGCTGGTAGCCAGGCAATCGCGCAACGTTGTGTGCAGGCGATCCGTTTCGCCGGCGTACCAGGCGCGGATGCCTTCCGGATCGTTGACAAGAGCCGCCGCCGCGGCCTGACCGTTGGCTTCGAGCAATTTCGCCAGGCGGGCGCGGTGCTGTTCGGCAAGCCATGCACCAAGTCCGGAAGCCGGAATGTTCAGCGCCTCGACTTCAGCGAAGTCGTGCTTGGTGCGCAGGTAGGTGTCGGGCACTACGGAAGCGGACGTGATGCCGCTGATCGCCACAAGGCCGCGCAGAATGACGCTGTTCGCCACGCCCTGTCCGCAGAAGCCGATTTTCTTGCCGTACTTCTGGCCGGTGAAGATGGTCACCAGAATGGCCCAGATCACGGCGGGGTCTTCCTCGTCGTAGATATGGGAAAGCGAGGGGTTGTCCCGGTCTGTGGCGAGCACCATCTGTGTCATGTCGTTGGAGCCGATGGAGAAGCCGTCGAACTCGGCGATGAACTGCCGGGCCAGAATGGCGTTGGACGGCAGTTCGGACATGAGGATGATCTTGAGGCCGTCTTCGCCGCTCCGCAGGTTGTGTACCTTGTCCAGGTAGTCGCGCATGGCGCGGGCCTGTTCGATGGTGCGCACAAAGGGCAGCATAAGCTGGAGGTTGTGCGCGCCGTATGCAGCGCGGGCCTGCTTGAAGGCTTCGATTTCCCAGTCATGGATATCACGGGAGACGCCGCGGTAGCCGAGCATGGGATTGTCTTCAAAGTCTTCAAAGAGATTGCCGCCGAGCAGATTCCGGTACTCGTTGGTTTTGAAGTCCGTGGTGCGGTAGATAATGTCTCTGCCGTAAAAGGCCATGGCAAAGAGGGCGAGGTTCTGAGAGAGCGTCTGCACATAGTGTTCGCGCCCCGTCTTGTGCCCTCGCGCCCGGAGAAGACTGCCGATAGCGCCGGGAACGGCCCGCAACGCCTCGATTTCTCTTGCCAGACCGCACCGCGCGCCCACATCCTGGCGCAGTTCCGCGATCTGGCGCATGGTTTCCAGCACGGCGGGGTTGCGCGAGGCGTCGGCCACATAGTCGGCCACTTCCTTTTCAATGGCCGCGCGTCGGGCGGCAGAGGCCGGAGCATTGACCGGGAGCCGGCGCAGCTCGTCGTCGTAGCCCATGATCACACGGACATGCTCCGCCAGATCGGCCGAGGTTTCAAGAACGGAAAAATGTCTGGCCGCACGCTCGGCGTACTCGTCCACGAGTTTTTCCACTTCCCGCATCCGGCGGTAGACGGCCATGATTTCTTCCGGATTGCGCAGGTCGTCCTTTTTGCCCAGCCTGTTCAGTTCTTCGGCAAAGCCGGTGATTTGCCCCACATGCTCCCGCAGGCGCAAATCCAGGGAGACCAGCCCGGCGTCCATCTGTTCGCGAATCGTCTTGCGCAGACGCGCTTCAAGATCACCGATCTTTTCATTGACGATGTCTTCGAGGCTCCCGTCGTCAAAGGCTTCCAGCGCGGCCGGGTGGACGCCGACGTTGCCGAGCATGAATTCCGCACGCAGCAGGCCGACTTCAAAATCCGGCGCTTCGCGCAGGCGGGAGAGGAAAAGCGACTGGTTCACGTCGGCAAGCACAAGACCGACACGCGTTTTGGTGGCGGGCAGGGCCGCCACGTCGATTTCGCCGCCAACTTCGCGCAAGGGGAGCAGTCCGCGGTAGACACAGCCCCGCGTGCCGTCCACAGTGACGTCAAGGCCGTCCAGGGCGCGCAATCCCGTGGGATTCTGAATGCCGATGACCGCGGCGATGCCAAGCTCGCGCGAGGTGATGGCCGCATGGCTGGTGTCGCCCCCCACATCGGCCAGAATGGCGGAAGCCACGCGCATCCCCGGCACCATGTCCGGATCCGTGCGCTCGGCGGCGAGCACGTCGCCCTTGTTCACCCGGTTCAGTTCCAGCGCGGATCGCAAAAAGCGCACCGTGCCCTGGCCCGCTCCGCGCGAGGCTCCGTTGCCTTCAAGCAGGACTTCCGCGCCTGCCGCGGCCTTGGCCTCCACTTCGCGCCGGCGCATGAAGATGGTGTGCGGGTGGAGTTCCAGTTCCTCGTTCCAGCGGGTTTCCGGCCGGGCCTGCACGAACCAGAGCACGCCCTTGGCGTCGATGCAGAATTCCGTGTCCATGATCATGCCGTCGTAGGCTTTGCTCACGGCCCGGACGCCCTTGGCCACCTGTTCCGCCTGGGTGAGGGTCAACGCCCAGAGTTCGACTTCCCGCTTGGGCACGGAAACCTTTTTGGTTCCGCCCTTTTCGTCATAAATGATTTTGACGTTCTTGCTTCCCATGAAGCGCAAAACGACTTCACTGCCGTCATCCTTCTGGTAGACGTACAGCTTGTCGGGCGTGACCATGCCGCCCACCACGGCCTCGCCAAGGCCGTAGCTCGCGTCGATGCTCACAAGATCCTTGCGCACGGTCCCCCGGCAGCCGGTAGCCGTATCCGCGCTGAAAGCCGTGCCGGAGACGACGGGGTTGATCATGCGCATCACGCATACGGAAAGCGACGTGTTTTCGATGGACCATTCTTTCTTGGCCTGGGCGGCGCGATCTTCTTCGCCTGTGGCTTCGGACTGCGTCAGCGCGTCCAGGATGGCCTCGCGACGGTAGATCATGGAGCGCAGGTTGTAGGCCGAGGCGCAGTCCCAGTGATAGGCCGTCACCACGGCATCCTCTCCGACCATGTTGAGGTAGGTGTCCTGCAGACCGGCAAAGGCTTTCTTGCGCGAGTCTTCCCCGGCGGCGGAGGAGCGCACGGCCACGGGCACGTCTTTCTCCCCGGCTTCGGCGCAAATGTCCCGGTAGGCCGCGCGCACGGCCTTGTCCACATCGGCCGGCACAGGCGTGCAGAGAATGGCGGCCTGCACCAGCACCGACCGCTTGCGGAGCTGATCGATGCCTTCCTGGGAGGAGGCGAAGCCGTCCACCACATTATTGATGAATGTTCTCAGCTTGATACGGGGAAGAGAGGCGTCCGCCGCGGCAGCCAGCCCGATTTCGGCAGCCACCGTCCGCACGAACTTGGGCAGAAATTCCTGATCCTTGGTGACGTCTTCCGACGTCCAGTCCACGCGGGCGTACGCCTCGTCCACCTTGGCGCGCACCAGTGCCGCGCAGATCCGGCTTTCGTCCAGAACCTTGTGAAAGGCGAGGGAGGAAATGGCGCGGAATTGCGGGATACGCACGCCCTGCACCCGGCTGATGATGGCCGTATTGTAGTTTTTGCCGCCGACAAGAAGCTCGGCGTCGGGACCGATGCCGACGATATCCGCCCCTGTCAGAACCAGGCGAGCCTCCACGGGGCCCTCCTTAGTCTGATCCGGTTCGGAAAGCGTTTTCCCCATGTGAAGACTCTCCGTACAGCAGGTAATGTTTGGATGATGCCCGTCACTCGTGCCCCGTGCTGCTTAAGTTCTCGGAGCACCCGGCGTCGGGCGCGGCGGCAACGCCGCCGTGAGCAAGCCGAAAACCACATTTTTCGGCGCGGCAATCTTCTGATCAAAACAGATTTTGATCAGAACTGTGCTGCTGGATGCGTGCCGGATAAACTTTTCGCCGTGTAGCACGCGCCCTGAAGAAGCGCAAGCCGTTTCAAAGCCCGCTGCCCGCGGCAGGGCGGATTGACTGCGCCAGCCCGGCGCGCGCGAGGAGCGGCACGATCTCGCCGGCGGAGAGCAGGGGGCCGCCCTGGGCGCATTTTTCCGTCAAACGCGAATCGGCGGGGAGAAGCATGTCGTCCGGAGCGGGCCAGATCAGGCAGGGCGTGGGATCCGGAGCATGCTTCCCGTCCGTGACGCGCGTCATGTGATCGATGCAGACGGCCAGAGAAAAAGCGTGCGGGAACCGCCCCCGCAGGTGGTGCAGAAGCGGCGTCAGGACCAGCCTGTCGATTGTTTCGATGGCCTGAATCTTCAAATCCGCCTTGCGCAGATGCGCCGCCTCATCCGGAGCATTGAGATGAAGGATAACCATGTCGGATGTTTCCAGGGCGGTGCAGGTTGCCCTGACCTTGGCCGTATAGTCCGTGTCGATATACCCTGTCGCTCCGGGAGGAATCGCGACATTCAGGCGCGCCGCGACAGCAAGCCCGCGCATGAAGTCAAGCCCGGCAACGACGGTTCCTTCCATGCCGTGCAGATTGCGGAACGCCGGAAGACGCGGCGCGCCTGACGCGCTCCATACCCAGAGCATGTTGCCGTGGCAGTCCGGGAGGCGGGGTTGCGCCGTGAATGTCCTGAAGCTCTCCAGGAGAAAGGCCCGCAGGGCGTGCGCAAGCTGTTCCGCGTCCGCCCTGCCGGGCGAAGTCGTTCGGGGCAGCAGGGGGGTGATATGTTCGCCGACATGCATGTGCGGAGGCGGGCAGGAAAGACTTGAAGCGGGGATGCCGGCCTGACGCACAATCAGAAGGTTTCTGTAACCCTGCCCCCCATGCAGTTCCCAGGAAGGGAAAGGAAGCTTTACCCGGCACAGGAGTTGCCGGGCGCGGGCCGAGTCGATCATGCCGGCCGTGAAATCCCGAAGCGTGCTCCCGTCATCGGAAACGCGCACAATGTTGCAGCGAAAGGCCAGATCGCCTGTCTCAAGCTTGAGGCCGTGCGCCAGAGCCTCCAGGGAGGCCCTGCCCGACGGGTAATGGCTTGCCGGGGTGTAGCCGAGCATCCCCAGGACGCAGACCAGGCTTTCCACAGGGAACCCCTCATGCGCCGTTGCAAGACGACCTACAAGCGCATGAGGGGCAAGCCCGTCCAGGCATGGGGTGAAGGCGGCTTCCAGAGGCGTCCGCCCGTTCAGTTCTGCCAGGGGGACGTCGCTTGCCCCATCCAGGATCAACAAAACGTGCTTCACGAATGGCCCGCGGGGGGTGGCCGCAAGGGGCGCGTCGCCCCTCAGCTTACGGCGGATATGATGTTGCCGCCAAGCAGATCCGCGAGCGAGGACGATGCGCCCGCGGAAGGCGTCGTCCCTTCCTTGTCGTCCGAGCCGGAGACAGCATGGTTTTTCTGCACGGCATCCAGAATGTCGGCCTGATTTTGCAGGAGCAGGCTCATGTTCTTGAGGCTTTTGATATCATAGGAATACTGAGCCTCAACCCCGGTGATGCGATCGATGATTTCCTCAAGGTTGGCGCGCGCGGCCTTGGCGCTGGCCTGATCCGTCACTTCCCATGCCCCGCCCGCGTCAAACAGCGCGCCGAGGTTGTTCAGGTTGATTTCGCCCTGACCGCCGAGCACCTGACCGGCGGCCACGCTGGAATCCAGCATGTTGACCATTACCTGATCCCTGGGGGAATTGCCGGCCTGAAGCTGAATCCTTCCGTCGTTGTCCATGCCGGCGCTGCCGTCCAGCAGTCTGATGCCGTTGAACGAGCTGTTTTTGGCGATGTCCGAGATATCCTGCGCCAACTTTTTCAGCGCGCTGTTGGTGCTGGCGTAATCCGGGTTTTCCATGGGATCCAGGGTGGCCGCTTCGATTGTTTTGGCAAGCATGCTGTTGAGCTTGTCCTTGATGGCGGTGACGTCGCTTTGCGCCACGCCCACGAGAGCCGCCGCGTCTTCCATATTTTGCGCGCCCTGGAGAGCGACGCGCGAATCCAGACGCATCCGCGACACGAACGGGCGGCGCGTCGAGTCGGGCACGGCCGCCGTGGCGGACTGGCCGTACAGTTTGCTCATCAGCAGAGAGGTGATCTTGCTGTTCATGTAATTCTGCACGAGGCTTGAAGCGTCAATAACCTGCATTGCCGGTCTCCTTTGGAGCGCGTTGCCCCTGAAGCCAGTATCTGTTTCAAAAGCGGCGCTGGCGGCGCCGGGCGGGGAAACATGTTTCGTCCTGGTGTTTCCACGCGAATTCATGCTGAACGTCGTGCTTATCGGCGGCATGGGGAAAAAGTTTAGGGTCTGTTTTCCCCGGGCGCGTTTTTTTCTCCGCTGTTCCCCAGAAAGGGGGCAAAAATTTCGGGAATGGGGCTTGGCTGTTCAAAGCTCATGGCTACGGGCGGAAGGCCGGCGCAATGGCGCTCCCACATGGCGCGGAAAGCGGTGTGCAGATCCGCCGCGAGTTGCTCGTGCCGGACAATGGGCGACGTGAGCACGGAATAGGGGAGCAGAACGCGCAGATCGCGCAACAGCGCACGGTTGCCGGCCAGGGAAACGGCAATCGAGACGTATTCGGCAAAGTCTTTGGCCACAAGCGAGTCCAGCCCGAGGTTGCACAGATGGGAGAGGGCGTGTCTGCCCGCAAAGCTCGGACCCGGCGTGGTGATCACCGGGACACCCATCCACAGCGCCTCGAGCGTGGTCAGGCCGCCGGTATAAGGCCAGGTGTCCAGGGCGATATCCACGCGCCGGTATGTTCGCATCAGCTCGGCATAGTTTGACGGACCCTCAAGTTCCAGACGATCCGCGGAGACGCCGCATGCGGCGAAAAGACGACGGATGCGCTCCTGCACTTCTTCATGCTGGAGCAGATTGCCCTTCAGCAGGAGGGTGCTCTCCGGCACGCGGCGCAGAATGTCCGCCCAGACGGAGACGATGCTTTCATTGACCTTGTAAATATTGTTGAACGAGGCGAAACGAATGGGCGGCGCGTTCTTCTCGGGCCGCTCCGCGTCGGTTCCGTCCGTTGCGGGGCTGGGGGCGGCGTCACAGGACACGGCCGGGGCGGGAAGATCCGGTTCCCGATCCGTGTCGCCAAAGTCGGCGGGATGGTAAGAGATATAGCTGTACGGCAGCCTGACAAGTTTTTCGGTGTAGGCGGCGTCGCAGCCCTTGGGCGTTTCAAGGCGGTCCGAGAGCAGATAATCCATGTTCGGTTCGCCCGTGGTGTTGAACAGCCCCCCCACCCATTTGACCTGAACCGGGGCGATGCGTCGGGCAAAGAGCGGCAGCACGCAACCTTCCCCATGCCCCGCAAGGTCCACGGCGATGTCCAGCCGGTCATGCAGGGCGCTGCGGTACAGTTTGTCCGGACTCCAGGACGAAACGTCGATCCATCTTGCGGCAGCGGCCTTGCAGCGGCTCCGGACCGGATCATGCCTGTTGAGGCCGGGACTCAGGGCGTAGAAATACAGCTCGCAGTCCGGCAGTTTGGAAAGAAACCACAGCGAGCGGCTCGCCATCCAGCCGACGGGGTGCATGTTGAAACCGGGTGAAAACAGGCCGATGCGGAGTTTTTTGTCCGGATCTTTCACCCGATCCAGCCACTTCGGAGGTGTTGGGGGTGGGGGAGGACAGGCCGCGCGCCATTCCTGGATGACGTTGGCAAGCCCCTCCGCATCAATATCGGGCGCATAGTGCGCGATGAAGATGCGGGTATGCCAGGCATGGGCGAAGTTCGGGCTGAGCCGCGCCGCTTCGGCATACGCTTCCACGCTTTCCCTGAAGCGCCCGAGCGCCCTCAGGCAGTCGGCGGCCTCATAGCGGCAATCGGCGAGAACATGGCGCGGATCGATCGTTTCCAGCACCTGGAGCGCGGCTGCGTATCGCCCCTGCTTCATGAGAATGCTGCATCCCTGTTTCAGCAGGGCAGGATTTTCAGGAAAGCGATCCAGCCATGACTTCAGGGCCTTCGCGGCCTCCAGCGGGCGATCCAGCTCAAGCAGCGTTGCCGCGATGTTCACGCCAAGGCTCGGTTCCTGAAAGGAAGAAATGGCTTCGGCCTGCCTGAAGAGAGCAAGCGCCTCTTCAGGGCGGCCCCAGTCACGCCGATCGCAGCCTTCAAGGTCCAGCATGTAGGCGGCGTAGGCCGGAAAGCGCTTCTGGATTTTTTTGGAAAGCCAGCTCAGCCGGGCGTGTTGCCTCCGCGAGCGCGCCTTGATCGCGGCCGCGAAACAGGACCGCACATCGGGCGGAAACCAGAGCGTCGCCGAGCCTTCGGCCGAAGCCGAAAGATTCACTGCCGGAAGCGACTGCGTCATGACCATGATTGTCTCCTCATAAATCACCCAGGGGGGGATTTATGACCTGAATTGTTGACGGTGGATTCGGGGCGCATGTCTCAAGGGCGCGCAAGAGCGGTATGTTCTGTACGGCCCAGACGCCTCGCCAGGGGGGCGGGGCCATCCATGTCCTTTCTCCCACAGTCAGGCGAAAGGCGTGCAGTTTCAGTCCGTCCGCCGCGAAGGGGCCGCCGTATTTCACATCGCCGATCAGCGGGAAACCGTGCGCCGCCAGTTGCGCGCGGATCTGGTGCGTTCGCCCGGTATGCAGCCGGATATGCAGGAGGCTTGCCCCGTCGATGCGCGCCACGCCGGACGCCGTGAGCCTGGCGCTGCGGCAGGGCGCTCCAGACCCGTCCGTTGTTTCGTCTTGCGCCGGGACGACATGCATGCGTTCGTATGATTTCCTGCCGCAGGTCCGCCGATCTTCGTCAGCGCTTTTGCGCAGGCGGTCTTCAAGCATGCGGGGCGTATCCCACGGGCACTGGCCGGCCACCCACGCCAGATATTCCTTGACCACGCCGTTTCTGGCGGCAAACGCTTCGCACAGACCCCGCAGGGCGGCGTAGCTTTTCGCCGCCAGGAGCAGGCCGGAGGTGTCCTTGTCCAGTCGATGCGCCGGCGTGGGGCGGAAGGGCGCGTCCGGACGGGCGGCGGCCAGTCGCGTGGCCAGACTGTCGGCGTGGCCCGTTCCGGGGTGCGTCGGCAAGCCGGCAGGCTTGTTGATGACCAGAAGGTCATTGGTTTCCGCCACTATCGTCACAGCGCCGGCCGCTTGTGCCGGGGAAAGTCCGGAGGTGTCCTCTCCGGAGGCTGTTCGCTCCTCAACCTGACGGCCTGCCGCAAAGGGCGGCACGCGCACGCAATCCCCTTCATGAACGCGATCAAAGGCTTTGACGCGCCTGCCGTTGATCCGTACCTGACCTGTACGGATCCAGCGGTGGAGTTCGCCGTGCGGGGCGTCCACCCGTCGGGCCAGGAACTGAAGGAGCTTTTGTCCCGCTTCGGCGGCGGTGACGGCAAGGGGTTCGGTCATGGCGTTCCTGTCGGGTTCACGCTCCAGCCAGAGCAAAGAGCAGCAGTGCGGCCGTGACCATGACCGCCGCATTCCACACCAGCCTGTCGGGCAGAAAGGTCAGGAAGCGGGTGTGCGTCAGCGCCCTGAGGCAGATCAGGCTGACGCCGCCGCAGATCGGAATGAAGAGACCGAGCCGGACAAGCGGGGCGGGAAGCTTCCCCAGGCGGGCGGCAAAAGGACCGGCCGGATCGCCGAGCAGGGCGTGCGTCCACGCCAGAAGCGGGCCGCCTGCCGCCAGCGCCGCTACAAAAGAGGCGAACAGGGCGGCCGCGAACAGGGCAAGGTACGTCCACGGCAGACCGGTACGCCGGAAGAAGCGGAACGGACCAATCCCTGCCGCCAGAAAGACGACCGCCGCGGCGCTGGCCAGAAGCAGGCGGGGCATGGCGTCAGTCCCCCGCCAGCCGTTCGGGAACACAGCCCATGCTCAACTCCGGTAGTCGGCGTTGACGTTGACGTAATCGTGCGTGAGGTCCGAGGCGAGCAGCGTGTATTCGCCCGGTCCGTCGCCAAGCGAGATGTCGATGGACAGATCCCGTTCCTTGAGCGGTTCGGCCAGGAGCGCGTCGAAGTCGCTGTTTGTGGGCTGTCCGTTACGGAACAGTTCCACCCCGCACAGGGAGACGCGCGCCGCTTGCGGATCGAAGTTCGCTCCGCTCCGTCCCAGGGCCGCCACAATGCGGCCCCAATTGGCGTCGCGCCCGTAGAGGGCCGTTTTGACAAGCTGGGAATGCCCCACAGCGCGGGCCGCCAGTTCGGCGTCCGCGGCGGAACGCGCCCCGACCACGCGAATGTGCGCGACTTTGCTCGCGCCTTCCCCGTCTTTCACCAGCATGTAGGCGAGTTCGCCAAGCACGCCGGCAAGGGCTTCGGCGCATGCGTCCCAACCGGGCAGACCAGGGGCCGCGCGCACGCCGGAACACCCGTTGGCCAGGCCATACAGGGTGTCGTTGGTGGACGTGTCTCCGTCCACAGTGACGCGGTTGAAAGTGGTCGCCACAGTTTCGCGCAGGAGTTCGCGCCATGCCGGCGTCTCCACCTCAATGTCGGCGAGCGCGACGCAGAGCATTGTCGCCATGTTGGGGCAGATCATCCCGGCGCCCTTGGCGATGCCGAGGAAGCGGGCCGTGCCTCCGGGCAGGCTGACTTCCCGTGCGGCCAGTTTGGGAAAGGCGTCCGTGGTCATGATGGCCCGCGCAAAGTCTTCCGGCCCGGACGCGCCGAGATTGGCGGCCAGTTTGGGGACCGCCTTTTCCCAGCGATCCATGAGGAGTTGGGGGCCGATTACGCCCGTGGAGGCCGGGAGGATGTCCTCGGCGTCAAGCCCGACGGCCCCGGCCGTCAGAGCCTGCGTGGCGCGGCAGAGCCGCACGCCTTCATCGCCGGTGCAGGCGTTCGCCTGACCGGAGTTGATAAGCGCCGCGCGGGCCGTTTGGCGGGCGGCGAGCATGGACCGACCCACGAGGACGGGGGCCGCCGGAAAAAGATTCTGGGTGAAGACGCCGGCGGCCGCCGCTGGCGCGTCACTGACCACCAGGGCCAGATCCGCCCGGCCTTCCTTGCGAAAGCCCGCACTGGCCACAGCGAAACGATACCCAAGGGGCGCGCTGTGCATCGTTGACTCCTGTTTCAATCCTTAAAAGCGTTGTTTTCGGTCCGCTCATGACTCCGGCGAGGCATTTTCACTGTGAAAACACTCTGCCGAACGCGCAGAAGGCGTCCGTCGCGAGGCGCAAACACGCCACAGACGCGCGTTTGCCGACGCAGGAGGTCTCGTCCGCCTGCCGGAGAATCGATTTTTAGCGTCCGGCTCTGGAACTTCATGCGCGACAGCATACCGGAGAGGCTGCTTGTTTCTCTAAAATAGCACCAACGCCGCTGAAAGGGAACTGCCGGCGCGCACGGCGCGGCGTCGGTTTTTGCTTGACAAGCCTCCCTTATCCAATAAAATATATGAGTTTTGAGTTGTGAACATATTGCCGGCATCGATCGAAGACTTCGCGCGCGACGCCTGATTTTTCCCTTGCACGCGGGGCAATGAGGTTTGGATGAATTTTGTCACGCTGGACTTCGCCGTTTTTTTTCTCGTCGTGCTGGCGGCGGGTTGGGCCGTGCAGGATCGGCCTCGGGCGGGAAAGGCTGTGCTGCTTTGCGCCAATCTGTTTTTTTACGCCTGGGCGGGCTGGGTGTTTGTTCCTCTCCTGCTGACGGTGGCCACGCTGAATTGGGCGACTGTCCGCCTGATCGCCATGCCTGGCGGCGGGCGGATCGGGGAGGACGAACCGCGACGCGACGGCTGTCGGCGGTGGATTCTCGCTGTGGATGTTGGCCTGCATGTGGCGCTGCTGGCGTTTTTCAAATATTACGAATTTTTTGTTCTCAATCTGGAGGCACTGTTCAGGCTTGCCGGATTTGAAGCGCCGCACCTGCCGATGGCGGATATTCTTTTTCCGGTAGGTCTTTCCTTTTACACCTTTCAGGGGTTGTCCTACGCGGTGGATCGTTATCGACGCCGTCGGGATGGAGGAGAAGAAGCAAAGCCCGAATCGTTTGGGCGCGTGCTGCTCTTTGTCTCTTTTTTTCCTACGGTCATGGCGGGGCCTATCCTCAGGGAGAGCCAGTTTTTTCCCCAACTGGATCGTCCTGTCCGGGATGCGGCGGCCCTGCCCGAAGGATTCGCCCTGTTGTTGAGCGGCCTGTTCAAAAAGGTCGTGCTGGCCAGTTACCTCTCCGAGCATGTGGTGCGCGACGTTTTTCAGGCTCCGGAACTGTATTCCTCCTGGGCTGTTCTGGCGGCTGTATATGGTTATGCCATGCAGATTTTTTGTGATTTTTCCGGTTATTCCGATTTGGCGGCCGGAGTGGGCCGACTGATGGGTTTTCGCATTCCGCAAAACTTCAACTCGCCGTATCTGGCGCTCAATTTGCGGGATTTCTGGCGACGCTGGCACATCACGCTCTCGTTGTGGCTGCGCGACTATCTGTATATTCCCCTGGGCGGGAGCCGTCATGGAAGCAGGACGCTGAATCTGCTTGTCACCATGGGGCTTGGAGGTCTGTGGCATGGCTCCCATGTCCGGTTTCTGGCGTGGGGCCTGTTGCATGGGCTGGGGCTGGCGGCAGTGCATGTCTTTGAGGCGTTCACGCGGCGGCCGGGTGCGCCGGCCGCGGTAGGCCGCTGGTTTGCGGCGCGGCCCGGCAAATGTCTGGCCTGGCTGCTGACGTTTCACACTGTGGCCTTGCTCTGGATTTTTTTTCGGGCCGAGGATATGGACCGTGCTCTGGAGATATTCCGCCGCCTGTTCTGCTTCGGGCAGCCGGGCGACGGCTTCCCCGCGCTGGCGATTCCCGCGATTCTTGCCGCATTCGCCGTGCAGCTTTGGGGCGGTCGTCTCTTTGTCGCGTTTGCCGGCGTGCAGGCGCGGCTGCCTTGGGCGCTTCAGTCCGTGACGGCGGCGCTTGCGGCTGGATGTATCCTGAAAATGGGGCCGGACGGCGTCATGCCCTTCATCTATTTCCAATTTTGAAACGATGCCCGATTCTTGCGTTATTGAAGCGGAGAAGCCTTCTCCCGCCGGAGCTTCCCGCGACCCCGCCTCTCGTTTTCCAGCCGTGATCGCTCTGGCGTTTGCCCTGGCGTTTGCGCTTGTGTTGCTGCTGGACGCCGGGCGTGCCGTCCCCATGCTGGAGCGTCAGGCCGTCGCGTTCGACTGGCCCTGGTTGCGTCCGGTTGCCGCCGGGCTTCGTTCGGTTGCGGAGGCCAGCGGTCTGGCCGCGCTGTCCGGCATGGAAAGTCGTGTCGTGGCCGCGCTCTCGCCCGAATGGCGGATTGGCGCGACGCCCGCGCCCGGAGAGAGCCAAGAGACTTCCCGTTCTGGCGTGAAGTCTGCGCCTCCCGTGCCCGGCGCGGCAGGGGAGTCCGGCATATTGGGAGCGGACGTTTCCGCTGGCGTGGGAGGGACGGATTCGCAGTCTTCTGCCCGAGGGACTGATCCAGCCGGCACTGGCGCGCCTGACGCGGATCACGCCGATCCCGATCCGCTTGACTCGGCATCGTCTTCCGTCAAAAAGCAGGCGGGGGCAGTCGAATTTTCAGTATCTGCCCTCTCGCCGGTGGACGCGGCCCTGGCCGCCTTCCGTGACGCAACGGGAACAACCCGGAGTGGGGAGCCGGGGGAGGTTGCGCCGTCCCTGGTGAAGCCCGGGCGGACAAAGCCGTGCGTACTGCTTGTCGGCGACTCCATGATGATGGAAGGTTTTGGCCCTGTGCTGCAACGCGCTCTGCGCGCACGCCCGGACTTGAGCGTCATCCGCGAAGGCAAATACTCCACCGGCTTGAGCCGTCTGGATTATTTTGACTGGGGAAGCCGTCTTGCGGAACTCGTGCAGCGTGACGCTCCCGATCTTGTCGTCATCTGTCTTGGCGCCAACGATCCTCAGGATATCATTGGTGAAGACGGCAAACGCCACCATGCGGACAGCGCCTCCTGGGCCGAAATGTATCGCCAGCGGGCCGAAAAACTGTTGCGCGTGGCCACAGCCGGCGGGGCGAAGGTGATTTGGGTCGGTCTGCCGATCATGAGCAAGGAACCCTATTCCACACGCATTCGTCGCCTGAGCGACTTGCAGAAAGCCGCGTGCGCAAGCTACGTCCGCCCCGGTGAAGCCAGTCTTGCGCGTTTTGTGGACACTCTGGCCGCGCTTGCCGACGAACACGGAGCCTACGCGGCTTTCGCCGCCGGCTCGGACGGACGGGCTGTCCGTTTGCGGTACAAGGACAAGGTCCATGTGACGGAAGAGGGCGGCCGACGCATGACGCGCCGCGTGCTTCCGTTCATCTTCGCGACGTTGGGGCTGCCCGAGCGACTCCCCGAAGCGAAAGCCACATCTCCGGCGGGCGGCAGGAACTCGTCGGAAAAGATGATGCACCTTGACAGGCTAAGGGGGCGGCCATAGTTTTGAGCAGTGTGTGAGACAGCGCCGTTCGTCGTCCCGAGTCGGTCGGAAATTCTTTCGGATCCATTACAGGCTCTGGCGGACGGATACGCATCAAAAACCAAGGAAGGCGAATATGTCTGAAACTCGGAAAGTGGTGGCTGTGCCCTCCAATGCTCCCGGCGGACTTGAAGCGTCGCCCAGCGCGCATTTTGGTCATTGCGACGTATACACCCTGGCTGTCGTGGACAATGGCGTCGTCAGCGATGTGCGTGTTGTGCCCAATGCCGGGCATGAGCACGGCAATTGCCTTGCGCCGGTGCAAACCCTGGCCGGGATGGGCGTCAACGCCCTGATCGCCGGCGGCATGGGGATGCGTCCCCTGGCGGGACTGAATGAAGCGGGCGTGACGGTGTATCACTCTACAGGGCTTCCCACAGTGGAAGCCGTGTTGCGAGCTTTTGCCGAGGGGAAGCTTTCGGCCTTCGGCACGGACAATTTGTGCAGGGGCCATTGCGGGCGGCACTAAACAGCTAGGGCGTGTTCACGCTACGAGAAATGTTGTTCTCCGCCAGGGAAAAAAGGCTTTTTATGACGGGAATGTACTCTTATGGTACTTGACCGGAATAAAAAGCCTTTTTGACGCAGATAGAGGACAAGATCCGTAGTGTGAACACACCTTGGAACCATATTACCATTGAATGTTCCATCCAATGGTAAGATCGCGTCGCTAAAACGTGGTTTTGGCTCGTTCACGGCGGTTACGCCGCCGAGGCAGGTTTTGGCACTCCGAAACATTTCATATTGCGGAGTATAGGGCCAGCCTTCATTGATCTGCCTGCCGCAAACCGTTTATACAAACGGCGGCGCATACGGGCAGAGCGCTTCCGAAATCGGAGCGACATTCTCCATGTTTTTCGCACCCGGCAGCGTTACAAGGCAAACATTGGCCTTGCTGTATGTTATTACAGCTTCGCCTGATGTTTGCCTTGCGTTTTGCTGGCCGGAAAAATCGTTAAAACCCCGCTCGCCATAACGGGAAAACAAATCAACCCAAGCCACAAAAACACATCTACACTACCCGGGATGCCCCGAAAGTCTGTGCGTCTGTGTTGTTTCGGCCTGTGTGCGGCGGCACTGCCGCCGTGCGGTCATATGTCCGACGTGAAAATCATTCACGGATGATTTCCAGTGTCTGTTCGTACAGGCGGGCTATGCCTTGATGGAGAATGTCGCTCCGATTTCGGAAGCGCTCTGCCCGTACGCGCCGTTATTTGTATAATTGGGCGTCTTGCGCATCATTTTTTCAAAGAAGCTGACTTCGTCGGCGTTCAGATATGGCTTGGCCTGGCTGCTGACGACGGCGCTGGAGGACGCGCGTTCCTGCGTGACCATGCCCCGTTCAAGACTGGCGCTCACCGAAAGACTTTTCGCGCTGAAGGTCACCCGGTCAAGCCGTGAAGAGGTGCGTCCGACTCTGGCTGAAGCTGTTTCCTGCACCGCAAGCTGTTCATTGAAGCTGGAGGAAGAAGCCGGTTTCACGCTTTCAGACTTGATCGTCGTCAGGGCTGACGCGCGCAGCGCTGAATCAATTTTCATCTCAATACGCCCCCACCGATGTATTTTTTTCATTGTCTAATCCCTAAAGGAAATCAGTGCAACAATTTTTTTTCTAGAAAAAATCTAGAAAATAGTGTCTCCTCTCCGGAAATCTCATGGATGGGTTATACTGGAAATCAAAATTCCAATATCGTTTTGTTCCCTGTCTGTGGCGTGCCTGCACTGCATCTCATGGCGGCCCCGCTGCAAGAGATTCTGGCGGCAGGGGCGAGATGCTGCAGTGCCTGTACAGTCGGCGGGGGACTGGACATATGGGGCGTTGCGTCCGAGTCGGCCTTCATCAAAATGCCGTCTGGGAACCCCCGGGGTTTTCCGGCCGGCAAGAGGCGAACATGGGGTGGTGCTGGATTTGGACGTATTGCAAGGTCAATAATTGGCCTTGCAACGCCGCCGGACGCAAAAGGCAGCCTTGCAGCAGGCGGATTAACGAGGGTTGGCCCCAACGCAACGCCCGCGGCGGAACCGCGGGACAAGCGTAAAATCGGCTGTAATATGTTGGAATTGTTTTTTTAACAACGCTGTTCACGAAAGTCGGCGGCGCCCCGGGCGGCAAGGGGGAACAGGGGGCGTTGCCGTCACTTCCCCGCGGAGCGGGACAGGCGCGGCAAAACGCGGTTTGTCGGCTTGTTCGGCACGGGCGTCAGTTCTCGCGGCCGCCGAGTGTTTGCCCACAATTCATTGGGAAAAGGCTCTAAAAGAGCGGTTCTTCGCATCTGACAACCTGAAAGGCCTTGTTTGATTTGACGCTGCCGGGGATGCCCCAGTATTTGGTCACTCCGGCCACCGTGCACGGCAGGAGATCTTCCACATCCCTGTTGAGCATGATGATGTCCCCGCTTTGCAGCCGCAGGAGCTGATTGCCCGTTATCTGCGCGGCGCCCATGTTGATCCTGAGTTCAACCGGCGTTTCCAGGAGGCGTTCTTTCAGTCTGCCCAGCCAGGCATGATCCACATCAAGGCGCTCTGTCTGGTAGTTGGCGCTCAGCTTGCCGCGAATCGGCTCCACCGTGGAATAGGGCAGACAGATGCTGATGACGCCCATGGCGGAGTCCATTTCCACTTCAAAGACGGCCACCATGACAAGATCGCTCGGCGGCACGATGGAAGCGAATTGGGGATTGCTCTCCGACCGCAGCAATTCCATGCGCAGGTCGTGGATGGGACGCCATGATTCTTCCATCTGCTGCAGGGCGATCCGGACGACCTTGGCGATCAGCGCCTGCTCAATGCGCGTGAACTCCCGCCCCTCTATCCTCGGGGCGTTGCCCGCTCCGCCGAAACTGTTTTCCACCAGGGCAAACACCAGTTGGGCATTCACAACCATCAGCGCGTTGCCGTGCAGCGGGTCCATTTTGAAAATATTGATGCAGGAGGGCAAAGGAAGCGAGCGCATGAATTCGCCGAATTTGGCCATGTCGATGGAGATGGGGTTCAGCTCCACGCGCTTGCGGACAAGGTTGGTCAGGGCGTTGGTGCAGAGGCGGGCAAAACGGTTGTTGATGATTTCCAGAACGGGCATGCGACCGCGGATGATCCTGTCCTGATTTGCAAGATCAAAGGGGGCGATTTCAGAATCTTCCCCGGGCACGTCGGTTTCCGTTTCCAGTTCTCCGCCGGCAATCCCGCGAAGGAGGGCTTCCACTTCATTTTGTTCAAGCACGTTGTTCATGGCGCGTCGTTCACATGTCTCTGTAATGGTTCTACGGCTTGCGGCGTCAATCGTCTTTCGGGCGACTGGCGCGGATCACCTGTTCGGATTGTTCGCCGGGAATCCGGTTCCGGCGCGTTCCCGGCGGCCCGCTTGCGGCGAGGCGGCTCCGGGCAATGGACGGGATGTCATATGTACCTTCCTTGTGACGCCAGACGGCCTCCGCTGCCCCTGTATTCAAGCTGGCCCACGCTCTCCCGCCCGGATATTTTGCCTGAAACAGAAAGATGATCTAAAAGCTTCGGGAGAGGAAAGCAACATCTTCCCTCCGGAGCGTTCCGGAAGGCTGTCGCTGTTTCAGACCTCAGCTGCCGGCCGTCCGGGTAAAGAAGGCGGTTTTTTCGAGGCGGGTCGGCAGTCCCTGTCGTCCAAAATCTATAATTCATTTCATAAGTCTCCTTTATGAAATGACTGCCGGTCGTGTGCCGGCGGCTTGCCCCGGTTGCCGTGGTTCGACGGCCTTGAGCCGGCGCGTGGCGGGGATGGACACTGCTTGCAGTGGGAGGGATACCGTGTCGGACGCTCCACGGGCCAAGAAAAGTCTTGGCCAGCATTTTTTGAAGGATGCCCGCATCGCCAGGCGCATTGTGGATTTGTTGATCATAGATCCGGGCGATCGTGTCCTTGAGATAGGCCCCGGCCCCGGCGCGCTCACGGCACACATCATGGCGGCCGCTCCTTCCCGCTTGCTTCTGGTTGAAAAGGATGACTACTGGGCGGCATACCATGCCGACGCGCGTCTGACCGGCGCGGCGGACTGCGCCGGTCGGCCCGAAGTCCGTACCGGCGACGCCCTGGACTTTCCCTGGGAATCATTGAGCGGTCCCTGGAAGATCATCAGCAATCTGCCGTACAATGTCGGCTCTCCTCTTGTCTGGGATATTGTCAGCCGGGTTCCGGAACTGACGCGCGCCGTGTTCATGGTGCAAAAGGAAGTGGCCGAACGCCTGTGCGCCTCTCCCGGAGGGCGGGAGTATGGCGCGCTGTCTGTCTGGGTGCAGAGTCATGCGCGGGTGGAGTGGGGCTTTGAGGTCGGTCCGGGGGCGTTTGCTCCACCTCCAAAGGTGGATTCCGCGGTTGTCGCGTTGACGCCGCTCCCTTCGGCGGCAAGGCCGGAAGACCCCGAAGCTCTTGCCGGATTGCTCAGGCGCTGTTTCCAGCATCGGCGCAAGCAGCTTCAGTCTCTGCTCCGCAAGACAGGGACGCGGGACGCGACGGCGGCGCTTGATGCGCTCGGCATTTCGCCCGAAGCGCGTCCCGAGACTCTGTCTCCCGAGCTTTTTCAAAAACTTGCCTTGGCATTGCGTCGTCTCTGTTGACTTCGGCCGTAAAACATGATTGAGCAATACAGCGATATGCGGACGTGAGAAAATGTCCCGGGGGGATCGCAGGCCGATCGCCGCAACGAAAAAATATCATTTTCTTTTGCGGAAAAACCTGCTCTGGCAAGGATGCTTGCCCTATGCAGAGAAGTGAGGCCAGTCCCCGTATCGGGGCGGGGAGTCGTTTTCAGCTTTTTCACGCACGACGAACGTGCGGAAAGGCGGATTTTTTCCGGATGAATCCCGAACGATGCGCTCCGGCGTGTTATTCCGGCATGTTGCACTTACTTGAAGGAGAAGGAAGATGACCAAGGCTGAGCTCATCGCCCAGATCGCTGCCAAAGCTAACCTGACGAAAGCTGCTGCCGAACGTTCGGTCAATGCCATGCTTGAGTCGATTCAGGAATTTCTGGCCGAAGACGGAAAGCTGACCCTGACCGGATTCGGCACATTTGCTGTGGAAGAGCGTCAGGAACGTCCCGGCCGCAATCCGCGTACCGGGGAATCCATCCAGATCGCCGCTTCCAAGGTTGTCAAGTTCCGCCCCGGCAAGCAGCTGAAAGATGCCGTGAACTGATTCCGGGTGGAGAGCCGGGTTGTTCGCGCCGCGGACGACGCCGGTCTTGAAACCAGAGCAACCGCAAACAAGATCCCTCAATGAGGAGTTGAAAATGCTGCCAGGTGAAACCGTACACAGTCCTCTGCCGCAGGACATCCCGTGGTGGTCTCCGGATTTTGCTGTTTTCTTCGGCGTGCTGTATCTTGTCCTGCTTTTTATCGGGAGCGGCGTCGGCTATGTGATTCTGCGTTCGGTATGGGAAGCGGGGTGTGGAAAAGGGGCGGCCTGCGCGAGTTCTGACCATGCCGATCCGGCGCATTGAGCGCGATATTTTTTCGATTTTGAAAAGTGCGGGCCTGCAATGAAGGCTTGCACTTTTTTTATATTTTTGATATCTTGCCTTTTCTGTCGCAATTCACGCAGTGCGGATATCGCCTGTCTTTGCGCAGGGGGTTGAAGTCTTTATGAATGGCTTCAATCATCAGGCAAAAGCCTGGCCCGGCAGTGGAGCCGGGGCTGTTCGTCGAAAGTCATGTTTTCGGCGAAGCGATCTCCATAAGTCCCCGAAGAGATTCATGGAGATGAGTTTGTGAAGAGGGGGTGATGTCTCATGCCCGGCGTCTATCTTAATGAAGACGACTACAATTTCGACATTGCGTTGCGCCGTTTCAAAAAGCAGGTTGAAAAGGCCGGTATTCTTTCGGAAATGAAGAAACGGCAGCACTTTGAAAAACCGAGCGTCATGCGCAAGAAGAAAAAGGCCGCCGCCAGAAAGCGGCTGCTCAAGAAAATGCGCAAAATGAATGCCGCGTAAGCGAACGCCGTGACGGAAGTTTTTCCGTTACGGCGTTTTCCCTCAATAAGGTATCCTCTCATGATGTTGTCAGAGCGTATAGAAGCTGACTATCTTGTCGCGTACAAGTCCAAGGACGCCCTGCGGGTGGGCGTGTTGCGGCTGCTGAAGACGGCGGCCAAAAATCTTCAGGTGGAGCTTATGCGCCCCATCACGGATGAAGAACTGATCGCCGTCGTGCAAAAGCAGGCCAAGCAGCGCCAGGATTCCATTGAGCAGTTCTCCGCGGCGGGGCGTGACGAACTTGCCCGCAAGGAAGCGGACGAGCTTTGTGTGCTTCAGGAGTATTTGCCCCGGCCGCTTTCGCCGGAAGAACTGGCGGCTGCTGTGGACACGGCGATCGAAGCCACGGGAACGACTGACATGTCCGGTATGGGCAAGGTCATTCAGGCGGTTTTGGCCGAGTACAGGGGCCGGGCGGACGGCAAGCTGGTCAGTGAGGCGGTCAGGCGACGGCTGCAGGCCGGCAAGTGACGCTTTGCGGGGCAACCGTGGTTTCTTCACGCCGGCCTTTCGCTGGCGTTCGCCGTTTTCAGGGACAGCGGCGAGTCTTGAGAACCCCTGCGAGCTGACAAGCCATGCAAAGCCGGACATTGAAGGCGCTGGAATTCGGCAAGGTGCTGGAGCATCTGGCCGCATGTTGTGTTTCGGAGGCGGGCAAGAACGTCTGCGCCGCGCTTTCGCCTTTGGAAGACGTATCCCGTGTAGCGGCCGCGCACAAGCTTTTTGAGGAAGTTCGCGTCTGGAGGGCCACGGGCGGGGTGACGTTTCAGGCCTTTCCGGAGCTTGAGGGGCTGCTTCTCCTGTTTGAAGGCGGGGCGACCGCCATTGCGGATGCAGACGCGTTCTGGGCCTTGCGCGGGGTTCTCAATCTGGCGAAGGAGGCCGTGCGCTCCATCCTGACCGGAGGCGCCAACTGGCCGACCCTTGCGGAGCTGGCCGGGGCCTTCCCGTTGCCGGAGCTGACGCTTTCCGCCCTCAACCGCTGCATCAGCGACGACGGCTTGCTGAAGGACGAAAGCTCCCCCGAGCTGTTCCTTGTTCGGGGCGAAGTTCGTCGACTGCATCAAAGCTGCCTGCGCAAGGTGAAGGAATTCGCCGTCCGGTACAATATCAGCCAGTATTTGCAGGACGAGTTCATGACCCTGGCGTCGGATCGCTATGTGCTTCCGCTCAAGGCCAACTTCAAGGGGCGCGTGCAGGGGATTGTGCACGATTATTCCAACACCGGCGAAACCTGTTACTTTGAGCCGCTGTTTCTTGTGGAGCACAACAACCGTCTGCAGGAACTCAAGCGCGAGGAGCGGGAAGAAGAGCGCAAGGTGCTTGCGATGCTGACCGATCTCGCACGGAGGGAAGCTCCCTTTGTGCGGGCCGCGTGGGATCTGCTGGTGCGGCTCGACGTGGAGCTTGCCAAATGCGCCTTTGCCGACAGGCTGGACGCGCATTGCGCTACGCCCGGCGGCCCGGGCGAGCCGCTTTCGCTCCTTGCGGCCAGGCATCCGTTGCTTGCGCTGGATCCGGCCGTTCGCGCCGCGGGTGGACCGCAGCCGGTGGATCTGACGTTGCGGGCGGAGGATCGCGCGCTGGTCATCAGCGGGGGCAACGCCGGCGGCAAAACCGTTTGCCTGAAGACGCTTGGCCTTCTGGTCGCCATGACCCTGGCGGGGCTTCCCGTGCCGGCGGCGCGCGGATCCGTGGCGCCGATGTGGCCGGACATTCATGCCTTTATCGGCGATGAGCAGAGCCTTGACGATCACCTTTCCACATTTACCGCCCAGATCCGTCACCTTGCCGCGGCGTGGGAAAGCACCGGCCCCGGTTCCCTCATTCTGCTGGACGAATTCGGGGCCGGAACCGATCCGGCGCAGGGGGCGGCGCTGGCTCAATCGGTGCTTGACGCGCTGACGGAGCGCGGCGCGTGTGTTGTCGCGGCCACGCATTTCCCCGCGCTCAAGACATATGCCCTGACGCGGGAAGGCGTGCGCGCCGCATCGGTTCTTTTTGATCCGGCAACACAAAAGCCTCTGTTTCGCCTGGCGTATGATCAGGTGGGCGCAAGCCGCGCCCTTGACGTGGCCCGCGCGCACGGGCTGCCGGAGAACGTGCTGCGCGGGGCCGAGCATTATCTCCTGCTGGATGGGGAGGACATGTCCGCCGTGCTGGATCGCCTCAACGCCCTGGCCGCCCGGCGGGAAAATGAGCTTGCCAGCCTTGCCGCCGAGCGCGAAAAAACGATCGAATGCCGCAAGCGCGTGCAGGAGCGTTTGGAACGCGAACGGAATCGCCTTGCCGCCGAAGTCCGTGACGTATCGGCACGCATCACCCGGGAGTGGGAAGCGGGGCGCATTGCGCACAAGCAGGCGCTCAGGGAACTGGCCAAGGTTCGAACGGAGCTGCGTGCCGCAGCGGCGCAGGTTCCGGAAGAGGGTGAGGGAGTCGCAAGAAATACGCTTGATCTCGCCGCGCTGAAGCCGGGTCAAAGCGTGACGCACCGGCCGTGGAACAAGCGGGCCGTGGTGCGGGAAGTGGATGTGCGGCAACAACGGGTCAAGCTTGACCTGAACGGGGTGAGCCTGTGGGCGGATGCGGCGCTCCTGGATCCCGTCCAGGAAAAAGGGGCCGGGGGGAGGGCGGCGGGATCGGCCGCGGGCGCGCGCCCGACTTCGCCCGAAATTGCTTCTCTGCGTCTTGACTTGAGAGGAAAACGTGCTGACTTGGCTCTCAGTGAACTTGAGCGATATATCGATCGCGCTCTGCTGGCCGGGCGTGAAGGCGTGGAGATCGTGCACGGACGGGGCACAGGCGCATTGCGCCGGGAAGTTCACGCCCTTCTTCGCTCCCACCCCGGCGTGGCGGGTTTCGGACTTGCGCCCGAAGATCAGGGCGGCGACGGCGTGACGGTGGCGACCTTCAAATAGCGCCCGCTCCGGATGACGATCCGGGCGGAAGGGAGCGGGGAGCGGCATGAGCCAGGGCAGCTCGCGGGCCATTCAGGAAATCAAGGCCCGGCTCAATATTGTGGACATTGTGCGCCGGTATGTGGATCTCAGGCGCAATGGTCCGCGCTGGGTTGCGCCATGTCCGTTTCATCAGGAAACAAAACCTTCTTTTTCGGTCAATGAGGAGGAAGGTTTTTTCTACTGTTTCGGTTGTCAGGCATCTGGAGATCTTTTTGATTTTTATAGTCAAATCAATGGATTGAGCTTTCGCGAAACCCTGGAGCAACTGGCCGAGGAAGCCGGCGTGACGCTTGATCGCTCGCCCTCCTGGCGAAACGGTCAGGGCGGCGGAGGGACGGGAGCGGATGCCGGCATCTCCCGCCGTCGGCATTTGCTCAAGGCGCATGAATTGGCGGCCGCTCACTTCACGGCGAATCTTGCCGGCAAAGCGGGCGGAGAATGCCGCGAGTACATGGCCCGGCGCGGTTTGTCCGAGGAAATCGTGCGCGTTTTCGGCCTTGGCTGGAGCCTGCGCGAGTGGCGCGCGCTGGCGGATGCGTTGCGTCGGGCAGGCTTTGGCGACGATCTGGGCATAGAGGCGGCCTTGCTCGGGCGGAGCGGCAATGGCCGCGTATATGACCGCTTCCGCGGGAGGCTCATCTTTCCAATCCGCAGTCTGTCCGGCAGCGTCATCGCGTTCGGCGGGCGCATCATCGGGAATGAGGACGAGGCCAAGTACATCAACAGCAGCGATTCGCCGCTGTACAAAAAGGGGGATCACCTCTACGGCCTGCCGCAGGCCCGCCGCGCGGCGGCGTCCGGCGCGCCTTTTCTTCTGACGGAAGGGTATATGGATGTGCTCACGCTGCACCAGTACGGGTACGCGAGCGCGGTGGGAGTGCTTGGCACGGCGTTTACGCCCGAGCAGGTGAAACGTCTCAGCGGCTTCGCGTCACGAGTGGAACTGCTGTTTGACGGCGACGCTGCCGGACGCAAGGCGGCGTTGCGCGCTTGCGGAATGCTTTTGAGCAAGGGCTTGTCGTGCAAGGTTGTGCTGTTCCCGGAAGGAGAGGATATCGACAGCCTGCTCCGCGGAGCCGGCAAGGACGTTTTTGAGAACTTGCGGGCCGCCGCGCCGGAGGGGCTTGCCTTCTGCTCGCGTGTTTTGCGCGACATGGCCCCGCGTGACGCCGTGGACTGGGCCGGAAGCTTTGTCGCCCAGGTGGAGTTGCCCGAGCTGGCCGGGCGCTACGCTTCCGTGCTGGCTACGGAGCTTGGGCTTTCCGAGAGCGAGTTTCGGGAGCGTCTGGTTGCCGGCCGGGCCGCGCGGCGCTCCGTCGCCGGGGCGGAACGAGGCACGCCCGGGGGGAGAGGGACCCCAGTGCCGACGCGGACCAATGTCCGCGATCGGGAAATCATGACCTTTGCCGTGCGGTATCCGCACGCCTTGCCGCGCTTGCGCGAACTTGGCGCGTATCTCGCGCTGGTTTCTCCGCGCGCTCGGGATCTGTGGCGGAAGCTGGAGGAAAATCCGCCGGAGGCCGTCGTCCAGTTTCTGGATGCACGGGAAAAAACATTCTGGATTCGATGCCGCACGGGAGAAGCTCCCCCCCTGGATACGGAAGAAAGGGAGTTTGCCGGCATCAGCGACATGCTGCATTCCATGCGGATGACAAGACAATCCGTTTCGGTTTCGGCCGCTCTGCGTCAGGGATCGGGCGGCGACTTCGAGACCGACCTGGATTACTTGCGCGCCCTTCAGGAAACGTTGGAGAGGACTCATGGGGAACAATATTAAGGATATTCAGCAAATCAAGAGCCTTATCGCCAAAGGCAAGGAAATGGGCTTTCTCACCTTCGAGGAAGTCAACAAAGCCGTGCCGATGGAAATGAATACGCCTGAGCAGTTTGAAGAGATCATCGGGATTTTCGATCAGCTGGAAATCGTGATTGTGGATTCCGAGAAGGAAGGCAAAAAAATCCCCGTCACCTCGGCCGAAGCCGATGTGGACCAGCCCGAAGGACGCCTGGAACTGGTGGACAGCGAGGATGCGGCCGATTTTTCCTCGCGCAATACCGACCCCGTGCGGATGTACCTGCGTGAAATGGGCGCTGTTCCCCTGCTTGACCGCGACGGTGAAGTCACCATTGCGAAAAAGATCGAGATGGGCGAGCAGGACGTGCTGTATGCTCTGGTGGAAGTGCCCGTGGCGGTGGAAGAGCTGATCAACGTCGGCGAGGATTTGAAGCTCAACCGTATCAAGCTCAAGGATGTCGTCAAAACCATAGAGGAAGATGATCCGAGCGAAGATGAGATGAACCAGCGCACGCGGGTCATCTTGCTGCTTGAGGAAATACGGCAGACCTACAAGAAAAAGCGGCGCATTTACGCCAAGCTGGATGAATGCTGCACGCTTGAGCGGCGCGTCACCGCCATTCAGAAGGATATTCTCGCGTACAAGGAAGAGATCGTCACCCGCCTGCGCGATATCAAGCTGGAAAAGACGCTCATCGATCGCATCATCGAAACTGTGGAAGACTATGTGCGGCAGATGCGCAACTGCCAGCGCGATCTTTCGGCGTATCTGCTCTCCACGGGCAAGTCCGAAGACGAGATCAAGGAACTGTTCAGCAAGCTTGACGCCCGTACGGTCAACCCCATGGCTGCGGCGCGCGAACTTCGCATGAGTGTGGACGAGCTTTTCTCCTATAAAGAAATGATCATGGGCAAGATGGAAATCCTCCAGCGCCTGCAGGAAAAATGCTGCCACAACGTAGTGGATCTGGAAGAAGTTCTGTGGCGCATCAAGCGTGGCAATACAGCGGCCATGCGCGCCAAGCAGGAACTTATCCGCTCCAACTTGCGTCTTGTGGTCAGCATTGCCAAAAAATACACCAATAGAGGACTGCAATTTCTCGATCTGATCCAGGAAGGCAATATCGGCCTGATGAAGGCTGTGGACAAGTTCGAGTACCAGCGAGGCTACAAGTTTTCCACCTATGCAACCTGGTGGATCCGGCAGGCCATTACGCGGGCCATTGCGGATCAGGCGCGCACCATCCGCATCCCCGTGCACATGATTGAGACAATCAACAAGCTCATCCGCACGTCGCGTTACCTTGTGCAGGAACTGGGCCGGGATCCTACCCCGGAGGAAATTGCCGAACGCATGGAATATCCGGTGGACAAGGTGAAAAAGGTGCTCAAAATCGCCAAGGAGCCGATTTCTCTGGAAACTCCCATCGGGGATGAGGAGGATTCCAGCCTCGGTGATTTCATTGAGGACAAAAAGGCCGTGGCCCCGGCTGAGGAAGTGGTCAACACCAAGTTGTCCGAGCAGATCGCCTCCGTCCTTGCCGATCTCACGCCGCGTGAGGAACAGGTGTTGCGCAAGCGTTTCGGCATTGGGGAAAAGTCCGATCATACGCTGGAGGAAGTGGGGAAGCTTTTCAACGTGACGCGCGAGCGCATCCGGCAGATTGAGGCCAAGGCTCTCCGCAAGCTGCGCCATCCTGTGCGCAGTCAGGTTCTGCGATCGTTTTACGACAGTTGAGCGCGCTGCCATGAGCGCTTGCAGCGGCGACCAGCTTGTCTTGAGTTCCGTTTCAGCTTCAGCGGCCGGGAAGGGAGGCATGACGACATCTTCCTCCCGCTTCCCGGTGAACCTTGTTCTACCGCGCGTGCGTGAGGTTTTGCGCCGGCGAACCCGCTGCATTCTCGAAGCGCCGCCCGGCGCCGGCAAGACCACGAGGCTCCCCCTGGCTTTGCTGGCCGCCGCTGATGAAGACGGCTGGCTGAAGGGAAAAAGCATCCTCATGCTCGAACCACGGCGAATGGCCGCCCGCCGCGCCGCCGGGTACATGGCGTCCCTGCTGGGCGAGCCTGTGGGACGCGCTGTGGGGTATGAGGTGCGGTTGGATCGCCGGCCGGGAACGCGCGTGACGCTCCTCACCGAAGGCATTTTGACGCGTCGTCTTCAGGCGGACCCGGAACTTGCCGGCGTCGGGTGCCTGATTTTTGATGAATTTCACGAGCGGAACCTGCACGGGGATTTGGGCCTGGCCCTTGCCCTTGAGTGTCAGGATGCCTTGCGCCCCGACCTGCGGATTCTGATCATGTCCGCCACACTGGAGAGCGGGGCGCTTGCGCCCCTTCTTGCCGGGGGAGAAGGGGTCCCGGGGGAAAGCGCTTGCCCGGTTCTTCGCAGCGAGGGGCGGCTCTGGCCAGTCTCTACCCGCTATCTGCCCCGCGCGGACTTTTCGCCAACGCTGATCGAGCCGGGGAGCGACGCGCTGTTTTCCGCCGGGCATGTGGCTGCTGCCGTGCGTCGCGCCTTGGGCGAGGCGTCCGGCAGTATTCTGGTGTTTTTGCCCGGCGCGCGGGAAATCCGGCGGGTAGGCGATCTCCTTGCCGATCTCCCCGCGCGTGGCGTGCGACTCCATGTCTTGCACGGGGATTTGTCTCCTGCGGATCAGGATGCCGCCATAGCCCCTGTCAGCGGGGCAGAACGCAAAGTCGTCCTGTCTACGTCCATTGCCGAAACAAGCCTTACCATCGAGGGGATCGGCATTGTTGTCGACGCCGGTCTTTCCCGGACGGTGCGGTATGATCCGGGTACGGGGCTGGAGCGCCTTGTCACTACGCGGGTTTCTCTTGCCGGAGCGGATCAGCGCCGGGGGCGTGCCGGCAGAACCGGCCCTGGCGTTTGCTATCGGCTCTGGAACGCCGGAGATGAGGCCGGCTTTCCCTCAGGCCGCAAACCGGAAATTCTGGAAGCGGATCTGGCCGCCTTGCGTCTTGAACTGGCCGTGTGGGGAGCGCGCGATGCGGATGATCTGCGCTGGCTGGACACGCCGCCGCGCCCGGCCATGCAGCGGGCCACGGATCTTCTGATCCGTTTGGGGGCGCTGGACAAAGCCGGGGGAACGACCCGGCGTGGGCGCGCCCTCGCGGAACTGCCCTTGCATCCGCGTCTGGGACACATGGTTCTCGGCGCGAAAGAGCGCGGTCTGGGCAGTCTGGCCTGCCTGCTCGCGGCCTTGCTCGGGGCGCGGGATCCGCTTGCCCGGGAACGGCCGGGGGTGGATATCCGTCGCCGTCTGGCCTGGCTGCTGGATCAGCGGGCTTCAGCCGGCCGCTTGTGGGAGGCTGCTCGCCAGATTGGCCGACGTGTGGGCCTGACGAGGCTCTGCATTGACGACGTCGATCTTGAACAGAGCGGCCTTTTGCTTGCGCTGGCCTATCCGGATCGCGTGGCTCAGCGCCGGGGGCGTGGGAGGTTTCGCATGGCCAACGGGCGTGGGGCCGCTGTGACGGAGGACGATCCTCTGGCGGATGTTCCCTTTCTCGCCATTGGTTCCCTGGCCGGCGACATGGGGGACAGCCGCGTGTTTCAGGCCGCGCCCCTTGCTGTGGACACCTTGAAGAATCTGTTTGCGAGCGAGCTTGTACGACGTGTCCGGATTGGCTGGGATGGCGCGGCGCAGGCCGTCGTGAGCCGGACCGAACTGTGCCTGGGGGCGCTTGTGGTGGAAGAAGCGCCCCTGACGACGCCCGATGACGAGACATGCCGCGCCGCAGTGTGCGAGGGCATCCGGACCCTTGGGCTGGAGTGTCTGCCCTGGGATGCGCAGATGCGTGCCTGGCGGGACAGGGTGAGGTTTTTGCGCTGTCTGGAGCAGGGCGACAGGCCGAACGCCGTGGCGCGATCCGATCCCGACGGTGGAGAAGGCGGGGATCTCTGGCCGGATGTTTCCGACGCCGCCTTGCTGCACGGCTTGGAAGAATGGCTCGGACCATTTTTGTACGGTGTCACCCGCCGGGCGCAGTTTAAAACAATCGATCTGGCAAGCGCCTTGCGCGCCCTGCTGAATCGGGATCGTCAGCGTGGTTTGGATGCGGAAGCGCCCACACACCTCATCGTTCCTTCTGGTTCACGCATCGTGCTTGACTATTCGTCTTGCGTCGGGGAGGGCGGCGCTCTGCGTCCGCCAGTGTTGGCTGTCAAACTTCAGGAGCTTTTTGGCCTGACCACGACGCCTGCAGTCGCTTCGGGCCGGGTTCCGGTGCTGATCCACCTGCTTTCTCCGGCAGGGAGACCCTTGCAGGTCACACAGGATCTTGCCGGCTTTTGGAGAAACGGCTACCCCGCCGTGCGCGCCGAGATGCGCGGCCGCTATCCGCGTCATCCCTGGCCGGAAGATCCCCTTGCCGCCCCGCCGACGCGGCGCGCCAGGGCCAAATCATAGGGGCAGCCCTCAGCCCCCCTGACGCAGGGGCAGTTCTCGTCAAAGCGCCGCCCGCATTCACCCCGATCCCCCGACAAGTGGGGAGAAAAGCCGCCTTTCCTGTTCCGCCAGCAGGCGGAGCAGGGCTTTCGTCTGCCTTTCTTCCTCAGCAGAGCGTGTCCATCCTGATCAGATCAGGGGCAGTGATGAATTATTTTCAATAATACAAGCTTGTTATTGAAATGATCAAAAATTTTTTCAAATAGATGTTGAATTTCATTATCAGATATAGTAGCTTCCGCCCGTTCCTTTGTTCACGCGGACGTTTGCGCCTCCCGGCGTTTTTTTGAACCCTTATTTCCTGAGAGATTGAAATGAGCATGAATGAAGCAGCTCGCGGCGTCGTCGGGACAGGTATTGGCAACATGCCGCCGGTGGTCGGGGCGAAAGCGGTGTCCTCTCCGCACGGGAGGTATTTCGCGCGGGAGGGCGTGCCCCCCCTGTCTCACGCGTTTGAAGGCAAGATCGCCGTGCACCCCGGTCTGGGCGGCGGCAAGGTGCCGTCGGAAGAGATGGGGGCGCACCTGGATGCGCTGCTGGATCAGGAGCGCCGCGGCAAGTCCGTGGCCTATATCCATGTGCCGTTCTGCCAGACGCACTGCCTTTACTGCGGCTTTTACAGCACGCTCTACCATGCGGAGGACAGCCGCGCCTATGCCGACGCCCTGATCGCCGAACTGGAACTGTGGCGCGGCCGCAAGGCCATGGAAAGCGGACCGGTTCATGCGCTGTACATGGGCGGCGGCACGCCGACCGCGCTGGACGGGGAGGACATCAGGCGCATTCTCAAGGCCGCGCGCGCCGCGCTCCCTCTGGCCAACGACTGCGAAGTCACCGTGGAAGGCCGCCTGAGCAATTTTGACGCCCGCAAGATGGAAGCCTGCCTTGAAGGCGGGGCCAACCGTTTTTCCCTGGGCGTTCAGAGCTTCCATACGGACATCCGCCGCTCCATGGGCCGCCTCGGCTCCCGCGAAGACATGATCCGCGGGCTTGAACTGCTGATGAGCTACGGTCAGGCCGCCGTCATCGTGGACCTGATTTACGGCTTTCCCAATCAGGGCATGGAGCGCTGGCTTGAGGACATCGCCACGGCGCAGTCGCTGAAGCTTGACGGCGCGGACTGCTACCAGCTCAACGTCTACAGGCAGACGCCGCTCGGCCAGGCCATCGAGCGCGGCAAGATGCCGCCCGCGGCGGATATTCCCGAACAGTCGGCCATGTTCGCCGCCGGGGTGGAAGCCATGACCGGCGCGTTCTACCGTCGTCTCTCCATAAGCCACTGGGCGCGCACCTCCCGCGAGCGCAACCTGTACAACCTCTACGTCAAGGGCGCGGCGCACTGTCTTGCCTTCGGCCCCGGAGCGGGGGGCAACCTCCAGGGCCACTTCTACATCAACAAGCATGACTATGCGGCATGGATGGAAAGCGTGCGCGCAGGCGTCAAGCCGTGCGCCATGATCCAGCGACCGCGGGAGCGCCACTACTTGTACAGGGCCATTGCCGAAGGCATGGAGCAGGGATGGCTGGATCTGGCGGATCTTGAAACGCGGTTTGCTGTTTCCGTGGAATCGATCTGCCAGCCGTTGCTGCAACAGTGGCGCAAGACGGGGCTGGTGGAGCTGGCCGAGGGGCGTGTCGTCCTGACGCTGGCGGGGCAGTTCTGGCAGGTGAACCTGTCGCAACTGCTGCAGGAGTACCTTCAACTTCAATTGGAGAAAGGGTTGCATGAAGCTGCATGATGCGTACGCGCGGGGGGGGGCCATACTGGCGACGGCCGGGCTGCTTTTCGGCTCTGCTCCCGCCTGGGCGGATGAGCCGGACCCCGCGCTGACGGCCGACACGGTGAAAGTGTCCGCCAGCCGCGTGGACAAGGAATTGCTGGACGTGCCCATGTCCGTGAGCGTGATCACAAGGGAACAGATCGAGCGTTCTCCGGCGCGTACCGTAGGTGAACTGTTGCAGGACGTGCCCGGCGTGCAGATCAACAATTCGGGCGGGCAGGGCATGAAGCGCGTGTCCATCCGCGGGGAGGACACCAAACGCACGCTTGTGCTCATCGACGGGCAGAAGATTTCCGAAAACAAGTCCATGGACGGCACGGCGCTGCTGATCGATCCGTCGGTCATTGAGCGTGTCGAGGTGATCAAGGGTCCCGCTTCGGTTCTCTATGGTTCCGAAGCCATGGGCGGCGTGATCAACATCATCACCAAAAAGGGCGGGGACAAGCCGATCCAGGGAGAAGTCGGCATCGGCTTCAACAGTTCCACCGGCGGATTTTCCGAAAACCTGTCCCTGTACGGCGGGATGAACGGCTTCAAGTACCGCGTTTCCGGTTCCAATACCGATCAGGGCGCCGTGTACACGCCCGAGGGCGTGGCCAGCAACTCCAAGTTCGTGCAGCGCTCCGGTTCGGCCTTCCTGAGCTACGATTTCAGCGACAATTTCACCATCGGCGGCAGCTACGACTATTTCCACAGCGAAATCATGGCCGGATCGGTCGACATGCCCGAGTTTTTCGTGGATATCGATCCGTGGTCGCGCCAGAAGGCCGCCGTGTTCATGGAGGCCAAAAACCTGGCCGACTGGCTCCCGCGTCTGCGTTTCGACGCCTTCTGGCAGGAAAGCCACAAGGACATGCACAACCATGTGGATCAGTCCCCCGTGCTGATGGACAACTTCGCAAACAACTGGAACCGTCAAATCGGCGTCAGCGTGCAGGCGGACTGGGCCATTGGCGAAAACCACTATCTGATCACGGGCTACGAGTTCAATCATGACGGCCTGGACGCCACCACGGATACGAATGTGTCCGTCAACCCCACGCCGCGGGTTTCCGTCAACCAGCTCACCAACAGCGAGTTTGAGGGACGCATGCAGACGCATGCCCTGTTCGCCCAGATGGAATCCCGCCTTCCGGCGGATTTCACGCTTACCTACGGCGCGCGCCAGACCTGGGTCAACAGCCGGATGAGCAAGGCCGAAGGGTGGACGGTGACCGACATGCTCATGATGGGGAGGCCGATAAGCACCTCGGGGCCGGCTGACGTGGGAGAGACCGGCTCCAAGTGGGAATCCCACCCGGTGTTCAACGTCTCGCTCATGTGGCAGGGCATTGAGGATCTGACTCTGCGCGCCGGCTGGGCGCAGGGCTTCCGCGTGGCGAGCCTTGCGGACCGCTATGTGACCTCCAGCATGGGCGGGGGGACCATTCTGCCCAACCCATCGCTGGATCCCGAAACCTCCAATACATGGGAAATCGGCGCGCGCTATTCCGCGCACGGGCTGAACCTCGACGGCGTGTTCTTCTACTCCGTGGCCGACGACTACATCGCCTCCGACGTTCTGGACGCCGAAGCCGATATTTACCAGTTCATCAATGTCGGCAAGGCGAAAAGCCACGGCGCGGAACTCGCCCTGAGCTACGATTTGCCCCACGGCTTCACGCCCTATGTCTCCGCCGCCTGGCTCAGACGCCAGTATGACTATGGCGACTGGAAGACCTGGAACAGCGGTTCGCCCGAATGGACCGGCCGTTTTGGCCTGCACGCGCGGCACGACGTCAGCAAGGATGTGGAACTGACCGGCGACGTGTACGGCCGCTTTGCCTCCGAATCCAAGCTGGAGTCGTCCTCCGGGGAAATGACCCGTTATCACGGTTGGACCACGGCCAACGCCGCCGTGGGGGTGAACTTTGGCGATGAAAAGCAGTACTCCCTCACCGCCGAGGTGCTGAACATCTTCAACCGGAAGTACATGCTTGAGTCCAGCATCTACGAGCCTGGCGTGCATGCCAACGTGAAGTTCAGCATGAGGTTCTGACGGATATATTTTTTCTCCATCAAAGATAATGACTTTCAAAATCGTTATCTTTGACGGAGTCTCCTCCGGGGCATTTTATGGAACGCATTTCATGATTCATGTGAAATGAGTTGTAGGGAACAGCCGGAATTGAGGAACGCGATGCAAGGCTTTAAGTCTGAATGCTGCCGACCGGAACAAGTTCGACGGGGGCAGTACTGGAGCGCGTACGAACTGGTGGTCGTCGGGGTTTTTGCCGCCGCAGCCAAGGTCTCCACGCTGTTGGTGGCTCTGGCTGGCGGAGGCATGAACCCCGTGACCCTGATCCTGAAAAATCTGATCTTCACCACGCTGCTTGTGGTCATGCTCTACAAGGTCCGCAAGCCTGGCGTCCTGCTGCTTTTCGTAACGGTCAATGTTCTGTTCGGCATGTTGCTGATGGGCGTCAGCGTCACTCTGTTGCCGCCCATGCTGCTGGCCGGACTGCTGGCCGAAGGCGCGGCGGCGGCCGCGGGCGGAATGCGCGGCAGATTCGGTCCGCTGGTCGCGGCGGCGGCGTACGATCTGCTGTTCCGCTGCATGAGCCTGGCCGTATCCTGGCTTGCCCTGCGGGAGACGCCGGGTATGCTCGTCGCCGCCGTGCCGATTGTGGCCCTTGGCTATCTCGGGGCTGTGGGCGGTCTGTTTACCGGCGTCAACGCCGTCAGGGAGCTGCGTCATGCGGGCATTGTTCGTTCCTAGCGGGCCTTCGCCGCAGGGCTGGATCCATACGGCGGACGTGCGCGCCAAGATGGCGGTCAGCGTGCTGGCATCGATCATGACCATTGCGATTTCCAGTTTCACCGGGCAGGCGGTTCTGGCTCTGGCTTCGTTCTGCTACGCCCTGACCTTGCGGCGTACAGGCGTGTTGCTGGCCGTCTACGCGCTGGTGATCGCGATGACCCTGCTGGCGTTCGGCTGTCTCCACGTGATGGGGCTTCTGGCGCCGCGCCTGCTGGATGCCTTCGAGCCTGCCGCGCTGCTGGTTCCCTTCCTGCGGATTCTGGTCATGGCGCATGTGCTTTTGCCGCTCGCGCTGTCCAGCCGACTCCAGACCATGCTGAACACGCTGCACGGCCTGCACCTGCCTTTTTGCGTTTACCTCCCGGCTGCGGTGGCCCTGCGCGTGCTGCCTACGTTCTGGCACGACATCAGGCAGGTTTCCGAGTCGCTCAGGCTGCGCGGCTATCGCGTCACGGCGTGGAACCTGACGCGTCATCCCCTGCTGAGCCTGAGGCTGCTGTTCACGCCGCTGCTGTTCCGCTCGCTGCGTTCCTCGGAAGATCTGGCCATCGCGGCGGAACTGAAGGGCCTTGGCGGCGGAGGGCGCATGACGCCGTACAGATCCCCGTGCTGGAAGCGATCGGACACGCTCCTTGTGGTTGCCGCGCTGCTGGCCTCGGCTCTGGCCCTGACCTGTCAGATCGGTTTTGGCGGCGGCAGGAGTTTCATGGTGTAGATCATCCATTTTTGAGAAGCCGTTTGCTCCGGCGGTCGCGAGAGTGGACGCCCGCGCCGCCGGGGCGGAAAGATGGCGCTTTTTCGCCAAGGCCGCGATCCGGAATGGAATGCATTGAAAACATACTGATAAATATTTTGTATGGAATAAAACATGATTCGCCTTGAAAATGTCTCCTACACCTACCCGTTTCAGGATCGCCCGGCCGTGGAGGATGTCTCGCTGCACGTTCGGCCCGGGGAGATCGTGCTGTGCACCGGGGCCAGCGGCTGCGGCAAGTCCACACTGATCCGCCTCGTCAACGGATTGTGTCCGCATTACTATCAGGGAAGCCTGCGGGGCGAGGTGCTGATGGGGGGGAGACCTACCCGGGAGCAGAGCCTGGCGGAACTTTCCCGTCAGGCGGGAACCCTGTTTCAGGATCCCGAACAGCAGTTTTTTGCCCTTGGCGTGGAAGAGGAGCTGGTTTTCGCGCTGGAATGGCAGGGCATCAGCGTGGATCGCATGCGCGAGGCCGCGGACCGGACGGTGCGGGATTTTGACCTCGGGCCGGTGCTGCATTCGTCCATCCACAGTCTGTCCGAGGGCCAGAAACAGAAGGTGGGCCTTGCCTCCATCTGTATGCAGGAACCGAAAGCGTTGATCCTTGATGAGCCTACGGCCAATCTGGACCCTGAATCCACTGTCGCCCTGGCCCGCAAGCTGCGGGAACTCAGGGAACGCGGCATGGCCGTGCTGGTGGCGGATCACCGCCTGTACTGGCTTGAGGGCCTGGCCGACCGCGTGCTGATCATGGAGGAGGGGCGCATTCGGGAGGAGGGCGGGTTCGACCTGTTGCAGAACGCGGCCCTGCGCGAGCGTTACGGCCTGCGTTCCGTGCGGGTGGAGGACAAGCGAGGCGTTCTGCCTGCCTGCCCTTCCGGCATTTGCGAATCATCCGGCTCCTCCGAATCTTCCTGTTGCGAGGATGGGGAAGCGTTGCTGGAAGTGGAAGGGCTTTCCTTCGCCTACAGGGATCGTCCCCCCCTGTACGAAAACGCTTCGTTCCGTCTGCCGTGCGGGGTCACGGCGCTCATTGGCCCCAACGGCGCGGGCAAGACCACGCTGGCCAGGGTGCTGGCCGGGCTGAACAGGGCCGGAGCGGGCGTCGTGCGCCTTGCCGGCCGGACCGTTGACGAGCGCGAACGCCTGCACGCGAGCGGCATTGTGCTGCAAAATGCCGATCACCAGTTGCACATGCGCACGGTGCGGCAGGAGCTGGAAACCTGCCTGACCCTGGCCGGAAGCCGGGACTTCGGGCGGGTTGATGCCCTGCTGGAAACCTTCGCCCTTGCGTCACTGGCGGATCGGCACCCGCAGTCGCTCTCTGGCGGGGAAAAGCAGCGTCTGGTCATCGCTTGCGCTTTGACCAAGAACCCTCGTCTGCTGATTCTTGACGAACCCACCAGCGGGCTGGACGGCTCGAACATGCGCCGACTGGCCTCCGCCCTGAAAAGGGAGGCCGACGAGGGGCGGTGCATCCTGCTGATCACCCATGATTTGGAATTGCTTGAGCGCATTGGGCGCTACGCCCTGCGCGTGCCGTTTGCGTCCGCCCGAGAGACGGATGCCGAAACCGCGCGAGGCGCTTTCACCACACGAGGAGAACAGGAATGAAGCTTGAAGATCGCGTCAGGGAATTGCTTGCGGAAAAAAAGATGGTGATGCTCTCGACCATCGCCGAAGACTGCGGCGTTACCGAACTGCAGGCGGCGCGCGCCCTGCCCGAAGATATGCGGGCCTTTTGCGGGGGCGACGCTTTTGACGTCGTATGGGAAGGGCTGACGCGCTGGCCGACCGCCACGTTCATCATGTGTCACGCCGGCAGTGTGGTCGAGATCAAGGGCAGGATCCCCGGCGGCAGGCACGGCGGCGGCTATTTCAACCTGGAAAGCGGAGCGCCCCTTGGCGGGCACATCCGCAGCGACCGGGCGACGGACATCTGCTTTCTGTCCCTGCCCTTCATGGGGCTGGAAAGTCACAGCGTCCAGTTTTTCGGAGCCGATGGGGCCGTCCTGTTCGGCGTGTATGTGGGGCGTGAACAGCGCGTCCTGATCCCTGAAGCACGCGAGGGCTTTTTCGCCATGCGCGCCAAACTCTGCAAGGAGACAGTCTGATGAAAGCCTTGATTGTGTATTCCTCCCGCACCGGAAACACGGAAAAAATCTGCCGCGCCGCCGCCGAAGTCATTCCCGGTTGCGACGTTTTCCCGGTTGGAGACGCGCCCGCGCCGGACGGCTATGATCTGGTGGGCGTCGGCTACTGGGTGGACAAGGGCATGCCCGACAAGGACGCTGCCGCCTATCTGGAGCGTCTTTCCGGCGTTCGAGTCGCACTGTTCGGCACGCTGGGCGCATGGCCCGATTCCGATCACGCCAGGGAATGCATCGTCAAGGGCGAGGCGCTGCTGGAAGGCCGGAACAACACGGTGTTTGGCACCTTCCTCTGTCAGGGCAAAGTCGACCCGCGCATCGTGGAAATGATGCAGAAGATGGGGGACAAGGTTCACCCCATGACCGAGGAGCGCAAGGCTCGCCTGGCCGAGGCCGCCAAACACCCTGACGAGAACGACTGCGAAAACGCCCGCGCCTTCCTGCGCGGCGTGCTGGAGCGGATTGCAGGATAGTCAACCCTCATGAACCCGCCTGCTGCAAGGCCGCCTTTCTGCGTCCGGCGGCGTTGCGGGGCCAATATTGACTGCATGTTCCATACGGCTTTGCCCAATGTTTGCCCCTTGCCGGCCGGAAAAAACGGCTTTTCGCGGGCGGCGTTTTCATGAGGTCTGATCCTTAGATTGGGGTTCCGGGGGCGGAGCGCCGCCTCTGGAACCGCCGTGCCGCCGTGAATGTTCGGGAATCCGTTTGCGCGGCGCATCCCGAACGGGCGGCTTCCAGCTTCGGGATTGCGCGATCACGGCAATCCGCTTTGGAACACAAAGGAAAAACTGATGAATCTTGCGGAGATCTACGCGTCCATTGGCCCCGCCGGCTGTGTGCTTCTGCTGGTGGGCTGCGCGGGCCTGTACATCGCCCTGCGCACATTTTTCTACATGATGCTGGTGTGGAGACATTTTCAGCGGGATTTCCTCGAAGTCCGGAATCAGGGCGAACGTTGTCTGCGGAACCTGAACAGCGACAATCCGCTGATCGTCATCGTGCGCGATATCGTCGGCACGCACGCGAGCCATTCCGACGATATTAGGGCTGAAGTGGGCTACCTGTTCCATCGCAACTTTGAATCGGTGAGCAAGAGCCTGTGCTGGCTGCGGCTCATTTCCGTCGTGTCGCCCCTGCTTGGCCTTCTGGGCACGGTGCTCGGCATGGTTGGCGTGTTTCAGACCATCTCGCAAAACGCCGCGCCCGACGCCGTGATGCTGGCCGCCGGCATCTGGGAGGCCCTGATCACCACTATCATGGGTCTGTGCGTGGCCATTCCCATGCTGACGTTCTATTATTTCCTGCTGCTGAAATTCAAGAGCTTCCACATCGAGGCCGTGGAACACAGCTACCGGGCGCTGGAACTGTGCCAGGGACCGGAGGCGCGCGCGGCGCGCGCCCGCAAGGGAGGGCTTGCTCATGTATGACGATTTTCAGGAGGACGCAGGCATCGACCTCACGCCACTGATCGACGTGGTGTTCATGCTGCTGGTTTTTTTCATCATGACGACCACCTTCAGCCGGCCGGTTCTGGACATCGTGCTGCCCAAATCCGAAACGGCGGAAAAGCCGTCCAACCGCCCGAAGGAACTGCTGATCGGCGTCAAGGCCGACGGATCGCTCTACCACAACGACAAGCCTGTTTCAAAGGAGGAACTGCCCGCCCTGCTGGACAGTATGCCGGAAAGTTTGCTGAACCTGCATGTGGATGAGAAGGCCCCGTTTGAAGCCTTTGTGGGCGTTGTGGACATCGCCAGGGAAAAGAGAGGAGGCCGCTTTGTCATCAGTACGCAAAAGCCCGCCGCGCGCTGAGTGGCTGGATACAGCCGCGCTCCACGGCAGCCGCAGATACGCCCGGCTTGTCTCGCTAGGGCTGATGGCGGGCATGTTGATCCCGTTTGTCACGCTGCGGCAACCCGTGCTGCGCCTGCCCCCTGTTCAGCCCCTCGTGCTTGCCCTGCGCTTTCAGGAAGTGGAACCGGAACCCGTCCGGCCTCCGCAGGAGGAGCGGCGTCTCTTTGCGGACGAATCCCCCTATGTGGCGCCGGCCGTGGAAGAAAAGCGCGAAACGCCTCCGCCCGAGCCTCCCCGGATTGTGGAGCCGGAAAAACGGGAAACGCCCCCCCCGAAGCCCAAACCCAGGCCAAAGCCAAAACCGCGTGCAGAGCATCGCGCTCCCGTCGCGCCGCCCGACGTTCCCGCTACCGTTCAGGATGCGCCGGCCAGGCCGGGCACGGACACGACGCCCCGCCCGGAACCCGTCAGGGCCGAGGTCTCGGACGCGTCTCGGCAGCAGGCGTTGCGCGTGCTGGTGGAGGAAATCGAACGCCGCAAGCGTTATCCGCGTCAGGCCAGACGCACTGGCGCGGAAGGCATGGTCACGCTGCTGATCCGCGTCGGTTCGGACGGCAGGGTGCGGGATTGCTCCGTCGACAAGGGCAGCGGCATCGGCGTGCTGGATCTGGAAACCGCGCGCCTTGGCGAAAAGCTGGCGGGACTCGATACCGGCGTGCGCGGCGCGGCTTTTTCCGTGCGCGTGCCGGTCAAATACGAACTGAAATAGGGAGACAGACGTGGCCCAGGGCATGAGTTCTCCCCGCGAGGTCTTTCGCCTTTCTGTTCCGCAGTTGGGGTTGATGCTGTGTCATCTGGCCGTTTCCATGACGGATGTCTGGGTGGCTGGACAGATTGACCGGAACGTGCTAGCCTCGCTCGGGCTTGTCTCGCAGGCGTTCGCTCTGCTCATGCTGGTGGTTTCCATTGTGGGCAGCGGCTGCATGGCCACGGTCAGTCAGGCGCTTGGGGGCGGCAGGACGCGGCGCGCCCTGCGCTACGGTGGACTGATTGTGGGCATTTCGTTTCTGACGGGCTGTCTGGTGGCGGCGCTGGCGCTCGCGGCCCTGCCGGCGGCGCTGGGGCTGGGGCTTGTGCCGGGGAACGTCGCGCCTGTTCTCTTGGTGTTCGGCACAGCCTACGCCGCGCAGCTTCCCTTCTATTACAGCATGATCATGCTGAATTCCGTGTTCCGTGCGCACAAGCTTGTCTGGCTCCCCTTTGCCACCCTTGTGCTTGTGGCGCTGATCAACTTTGTGGGGAGCGCGGGTTTCGGCCTTGGTCGCTGGGGCTTGCCGGCGTGGGGTTATCCCGCTGTGGCGTGGGCCACGTTTTTTTCCGCCCTGGCGGGTTTCGTCTGCAATGTGGCGATAGGAACGCGCCGGGGCATCCTTTGCCGCGCCGCGTTCGCCACCTGGCGCTGGAACCGGGTCGCCGCGCCGCGTATCTGGCGCATCGGAGCGCCAGCCGCCCTGGGCAACCTTGCCGCGCAGACGGGCGGCATGGTCCTGCTGGCCTGTGTCACGGGGCTGCCCAGGGACGCGGTGGCGGCGGTAGCCGGCATGACGCTCGGCATGAGGATCATGGGCTTTGTGCTGTTCCCCCTTGGCGCGCTTGGCATGACGATCACGATTCTTTCCGGTCACCTGCTCGGGGGCGGACGGCAGGACGCGGCGAGCGGCCTTGGCGCGCGCTACGCGATCGGAACAGCCTGCTGCATGACGGCGGTGGCTCTGGCCGTGGGCGCGCTGCGGGAGCCTGTGGTCCTGCTCTTCACGCGGGACGCGGCGGCGGGCGCGCAAGCAGCAAACTTTCTGTTCTTTTCCTGTCTTGCCCTGCCGGCGCAGGCGGCCGTGCAGGTTCTGAGCGCGGCGCTCGCGGGCGCCGGGGCGACGCGCTTCACCTGCCGCATCGGTTGCGTTTCCACCTGGGGCGTTTCCGTCCCGACCGCCTGCCTTCTGGCCTATGGACTGGACCTTGGCGCAAGCGGGGTCTACGCCGGCATGACCCTCGGCAATGTGTGCGCGGCGTTGTGGACCATCCATGTCTTTCGGGGGAAACAGTGGCTGGGGTCAGCCCCTATGAAAACGCCGTCCGCGAAAAGCTGATTGTTTTTCGGCCGGCAAGGGGCAAACATTGGGCGACGCTGTATTGAACATACAGTCAATGTTGGCCCTGCAACGCCTTTTTCTTTTTTCTTGAGGAACATGAAAGGGCGTCCGGAGACCCGGCCGCCCTTTCTTCATTATTCAAGACACGGTTTGCGCGTGGAGGTGTCGCTACATTTCGGGGGGCAGTTTCTTCAGCTCCGCATTGGAGAAGACAGGCCCGTCAACGCAGACGAGCTTGCCGCCGATGTTGCAGCGCCCGCAGATGCCCACGCCGCACTTCATGCGTTTTTCCAGCGTGGTGTAGATCTGCT